>JBBKWB010000118.1:0-52442 GCA_037968755.1 Woeseia sp. | reverse complement strand
GTGTGCGGATTCTCGGCGCGCAAACAGGCGCTGACGCTGTACATCATGCCGGGATTTGCAAAATTCGACGCATTGATGAAAAAGTTGGGCAAGTACAAGACCGGAAAGTCCTGCCTCTATATCAAATCGCTCGCTGAAGTTGATCAAAGCGTGCTGCAAACTCTGATTACCGAATCCGTTCGTTATATGGAAAGCAAGTATCCGGGATAGCCACGTGCTCGTACGTTGCTGTTACCGGATGTGGCACCATTGCGTGGCAAGCTTTATGCCGCTTCGCATAGCCTGACCCTGGGAGATTTTTCAATGCGCAGTACTATTACCAAGACGGTTACTCTGCCAGCCAGTGCAGAAGAATTATTTCGCATGTATATGGATTCGGAGTTGCACGGCGCGTTTACCGGCGCGCCCGCCAAAGTCAGCGATGTTCCGGGCTCGGTCTTCGAAGCATTCGGCGGTTTGTTGAAGGGCACGATGCTTACCGTAATCAAGCCGCGTCTGATCGTGCAGTCCTGGCGCTCAGTCAATTTCGCGGACGATGCACCGGACTCAACTTTGATTCTGTCGTTCTCTCCCGAGGACGACGACGGCCGGATCGACCTCGTGCATCTTGACGTACCCGAGAATGACTACCAGGGCGTCACCGGCGGCTGGGATTCACGCTACTTCGCACCATGGCTCTCTTATTTACAGAATCAACAGGACTGATCGGTCCGTCCGGGCCCGGCGGTGGCTTCAGAAATGCGTTTCAAATCAGGCGCCTACGTGCGATTCAATTATTTGCACTATTTATCGACAGGCGTACCATATAGGCATCACAAATCTGCCCGGACTGTCAGCGATCGTTGCTGATTTTTTTGGTTTACAGAGTTGCGATTCAACCGCTGGCGTCAGCCAGTTTTTTGTCGAGCCACGAACGTGGCGTTAGAAAGAGTTAACGAACGATATGTCAGAGCAAGTAGAAGGGACCGTGAAGTGGTTCAATGATGAAAAGGGTTTTGGATTCATTGAACGTGAAGGCGGCAAAGACGTTTTTGTCCATTACAGTGCCATTGCCGGCGACGGCCGCAAGACCCTCCATGAAGGTCAGCGCGTGTCGATGCAGGTAACGCAGGGCCAGAAGGGCCCACAGGCCGAGAACGTAACACCGGTCTGATTAGTAAGTTCCCTGCCAGCAGGGAGCGCTGAGCGACTGATGTCCCAGCGCTGATAATCGATTTGCTGCGCTTCAACTGGCGCAGGATTGTACAGTGCTGAAAAGCCTGAAGTGCGGCAAAATAGTCGCGCTTCGGGCTTTTTTTGTTTGAGGAAAATGAAATCTGACGTGCGCATACCGGACCTGCGACTCGACGCTGCGCAGGAAGCCGATTTCATCACCTTGTCGACCTGGTTTGCAGATGCAGTCAGTTTGCGGCGCTGGGGTGGGCCGACGTTCCGTTTTCCGTTCAGTACTGACAGCTTTCGCGAAGACCTCTTGCACCGACAACAACGCAGTTACGTACTGCGCAATACGCAGTCCGATATCGTCGGCTTCGGACAGTTTTATCCTCGTTGGCAACGCGTTCATTTGTCGCGTATTGGTATCCATCCGCAGCAACAGGGTCGCGGATACGGCAAGATACTGGTCACGCAGCTGTTGCAAGCGGCGGACGATGTTGCCGAACTGACGGAGTTCGCGCTGTTTGTTTACAAAGACAATTTGCCGGCTGTCGCACTGTATCGCTCACTCGGCTTTGTAACGGTCGATCCGCCTGAGCTTGAGGACGCCTATGCCAATTGTTACTACATGATTCGGGCCTGTGGCTGAATGCCGGCAGAATTGATTCTGGCTGCTTGCAAACTACGGGATTGTTACCGCAAGGATGCGACAATTCGGGGCAGAGCAAGGCGATGACATGCCCGCCGCGAGTTGACTTGGTGATAACCTGTTTATCGCTGTAACGACAATAATAATGGTGGCACAGGTCACCTGGGGAGATTGATATGAGCAGTGAACTGATGAGCCTGACGTGGGTGACGACTTTAACCGCGTTGCTGTGGGTGCCGTACATATTGAACCTGGTCGCCGTACGCGGCTTGACTGATGCGGTCGGTTATCCGGAAAACCCCAAGCCCTTGTCCGCCTGGGCGCAAAAGATGAAAGCCGCGCACGCCAATGCGATCGAAAACCTGGTTGTATTTGCCGCACTGGTATTGATCGCGAACGCGGCCGGTGTCAGTAATGATACGACGGTGATGGCATGCTCAGTGTATTTCTGGGCGCGACTGGCGCACGTGTTGTCTTACACGTTTGCGATTCCATGGGCGCGGACTGTCGCCTTTGCTGTGGGTTTTGGCTGCCAGATGGCGCTGGCTGTCGCTTTACTCTGAACCATGTCTAGCCCGCCCGGACCAGTTGTCCGGGCGGGCTGAGGTTTATTTGCTGCGGTCGCGCGCTTCTTGCCAGGCTTGTTGCTTTTCTTCGAGAGCGGACCAGCGTTCGACCCGCTCGTCGAGTGTTGCCTGCGAAGTGGCCAATTCATCCACTACCTCTTTGATGCTTTTCTGTGAGCCAGCGTAGAAATCTGCAGCCGCCATCCGTTCCTGCAATTTTTTCAGCCGCAGTTCCAGTGTAGCGATCTCGTCTGGCAGTGCGTCGAGCTCCCGCTGCTCGTGGTACTTGAGTTTCTCTACGCTCGCCGACGCTTGAACCGCTTTCTGTTGTTGCCGCTTGCTTGGAATCGCTGCCTGCGGATTTTCCTGCTCGGCCAGCTCGCGCCCCTGGCGCAGCCAGTCGCTGTAGCCACCGACATACTCCTGCACCACTCCGTCGTTCTCGAATACGATCGTGCTGGTCACCACGTTGTCGAGGAACTGCCGATCGTGACTGACGACGAGCAAGGTGCCACTAAACTGGGTGAGTTTATCTTCGAGTACTTCCAGCGTTTCCATATCGAGGTCGTTGGTAGGTTCGTCGAGAACCAGCAGGTTCGCGGGCCGGGTGAACAGCTTGGCCAGGATTACCCGGTTGCGTTCGCCGCCCGATAGCGCTTTAACCGGTGTCTGAGCTCGCTTCGGGCTAAACAAAAAACCCTTCAGGTAACCGATGATATGGCGGTCTTTGCCACCCATATTTATATAGGTTCGGCCCTCACCGACGTTCTCGGCGACGGACTTGTCTTCCTCCAGCGATTCACGCAGTTGGTCAAAGTAGCCAATAATCAGATTGGTGCCGTGCTTGACCGTGCCGGTTTGCGGCGTGATTTTGCCAAGCAGCAGACGCAACAGGGTTGTTTTGCCAACGCCGTTATTGCCGAGAATACCAATGCGGTCGCCGCGCATGATCTTGATGGAAAAGTTTTCAAGCAGAACTTGTTCGTCGTAGCGATAGCTGACATTGGTCGCGCGGACAACTTTGCGGCCAGATCCCTCTGCTTCTTCAATATGCATGCGCGCATTGCCGTCATGGCTGAGGCGCTTTGCGCGCTCCGAGCGCATGGCTTTCAGCGCGCGGGCACGGCCTTCGTTACGCGTTCGCCGGGCCTTGATGCCCTGCCGGATCCAGATTTCTTCCTGCTCCAGTTTCTTGTCAAAGCGCGCATTCTCGACGGCCTCATCTTCGAGGGCCTTTTCTTTGCGGCGCTGAAAATTCGCGAAGTCGCCTGGCCAGCTGGTAAGCCGGGTGCGGTCGATCTCCACAATGCGTGTCGCCAGCTTTTGCAGGAACGCCCGGTCATGGGTGATGAACAACACAGCGCCCCGGAAGCCAAGAATGACATGCTCCAGCCACTCAATCGTGACAATGTCGAGATGGTTGGTCGGCTCATCGAGCAGTAACAGGTCAGGTTTGCGTACCAGCGCACGGGCCAGCGCGACGCGCCGCCGCCAGCCGCCGGACAATTCATTCATGCGCTTGTGCGCAGGCAGGTTCAGCTCAGTGATCGTGCTCTCGACGCGTTGCTCGATATGCCAGCCGCCAAGGGCGTCGATCTGCCGATGCAGGCTTTCGAGTTCCTGCAGACCGGCGTCGTCGAGTTTGGATGCTGAGCGCCACTGGTAGTCGTCGAGTAGCGTTTGCACTTTGCCCAGCCCCGAACGAACCATGTCGCTGACTGTTGTGTCACCCGCATCGGGCAATGCTTGTGCAAGCTGGCTGACAACGAGATTGTCCATCCGCACGATCTCCCCGCGATCCGCCTCTATTTCGCCGCTGATCAGCTTCAGCGTGGTGGACTTGCCAGCGCCATTGCGGCCGATCAGGCAGACACGTTCGCCCGTTTCGATGGCAAAGCTGGCTGCATCGAGAATTTTCTGGTCGCCAAAGTCGAGCGACACATCGTCAAATCGGATCAGGGACATGTGTTCTGGTTTCGTGGTTGTTGATAGCGTCAGGCCTGGCTGCCACGGGATTGAACAATCGGGGCTGGCACCGTACTGTCACACATCGGCGCAGCGGATGGGACGCTGCCTGCGCGCAGGATACAGGTGAGGGCTATGGACGAACAACGCATTATCGAAATTGAAACCAAGCTTGCCTACCAGGAAGAGATGCTCACCGAGCTGAACCAGGTACTGACGGATCAGCAAATGCAGCTCACCAGCCTTGAGCGAATTTCCCGCCGCCTGGTCGAACGCCTTGAATCGCTTGGCAATGCAGGCGAAGGCGGCGAAAGCCCGGCCGACGAGCGGCCGCCACATTATTGATCGACTGAGGCTTCGCAAAGGAGCTTGTTTTCGCCCACTGGATACGACGACGGTGATATATGAATAGAACGCATTTTCCAGACTTGATCCGCGACCTCCCGGAGTTTGCTGGTCCATTCGATGCATTTCGACTCGGGGCCGATAACTGCGAGGTGTTGTTCGCATCCTATCCTGCAGGCACGGCCATCGATGCGCATACCCATCCGAGCCGCAATGTCGGGATTATTACGGAAGGTGAGCTGGTACTGATTCGTGCTGGCAAGGAAGAGCACTACGGGGTGGGCGATTGGTATCAGCTTGAGCCAGAAGAATCGCACGCGGCACGATTCGATGTGCCAACCTCGGAAATTGAATTCTGGTTTGACGCCTGAACAGGTAGTGACCGAAATGACAGCAAGGCAAAAAAAGACGTCCGTATCGTTAGTGGTATGGGCTGGCGTATTCGTTGCCGTGTTGGCCTGGTCGGCGGTCAAGCCGCACGATTATCCCACCTGGTTTCTTGAGGTTGTGCCGGCGCTGATCGGCGCTGTGGTGCTTTGGTTTACTCGCAACAGTTTTCCACTGACCCGCCTGAGCTACGTACTTATACTTCTGCATTGCATCATTCTGATCGTCGGTGGCCACTACACCTACGCTGAAGTGCCGCTGTTTGACTGGATTCAGGAGGCGTTCGATCAATCGCGCAACAACTACGACAAGCTCGGCCACTTCGCGCAGGGTTTCGTTCCCGCCATCGTCGCGCGTGAGCTCGTAATTGTGAAAGGGGTGTTTAATTCCGTTGCCTGGCGGAATTTCTTCATCGTCTGTTTTTGCCTTGGCTTCAGCGCCTTCTACGAGTTGATCGAATGGTGGGTTGCACTGCTATCGACCGAAGCCGCCGAATCGTTTCTTGGCACCCAGGGTTACGCCTGGGACACGCAGTCGGATATGGCATTTGCGTTAGTCGGCGCCATTTTGGCCTTGTTGCTGCTTGGACGGATACACGATCGACAGCTCGATGCGAGATGAGCGGATTGCTTGCGTCGCTAATGCTCATCGGATTGCTCGCGAGTGACGCGGCGGTGACCGATACGCAATACGCCGCGGAAGTGGACTGCGTTGTGCTGTTGCATGGCATGGCGCGCACTGCGCGTTCCATGCGAGTGATGGCCGACGCGATGGCGGCGGAGGGCTACGCTGTCGTCAATAGCGGTTATCCGTCGCGCGACCACGACATCGCGTCGCTCGCGCCGTTGGCGGTCGAAAGGGGCCTGGAGGAATGTCGCCGACTGCGCCCCAATGGGCGAATTCATTTCGTAACGCATTCACTCGGCGGCATCCTGCTGCGTTATTACGTCGCCCGGCACGCGGTCGCTGATCTCGGGCGGGTCGTCATGCTGGGACCGCCCAACCAGGGCAGCAAGGCCGCAGACAAGTGGCGCAAGATCCCGGGTTTCGGCTGGATCAATGGGCCAGCGGGTTACGAACTGGGCACGGGCGAGGATAGCGTGCCGCGCAAGCTCGGCACGCCCGCCTTCGAGTTTGCCGTCATTGCGGGCGATCGGAGCATTGATCCCGTTACCTCACTGCTGCTGAGCGGTCCGGATGACGGTCGGGTCACCGTGGCAGAGACGCGACTGGATGGCATGCGCGATTTTCGAATTCTGCACACGAGTCACGCGTTCATGATGCGTAACAAGGAAGTAATCGAATTGACCAAGACGTTTCTGGCAAGCGGTCGGTTTCCACCTGAAGAGGGTGGCAAAAGCGCATGACCGCCGACCGCCACTGCGCATTCCTGACTATGGAAAATACGGCAGGCTGGTCTATCGATGCCGATCTCGCCATTCCGCCGTTGCAGGCGTTGGGCTGGCAAGTGTCTGTCGTACCCTGGCGTTTACCGAATACCGATTGGAATCACTACGATGCAGTGTACGTCGGCACGCCCTGGGACTATCCGGAGGCACCCGCCGAGTTTCTGCGCGCAATGCAGAACATTGAAGAGGCGGGCGCTGTGCTCGCCAACCCGCTGGCGCTGGTGCGCTGGAACCTCGAGAAAACGTATCTGCGCGACTTGCAGGAGCGCGGTGCCGAAATTGTGCCAACGCTCTGGCTGGACAAACTGGTGTCGGCGGACCTCAACACCCTGCATGAGCGCTGCGAAACGGATCGAATTGTTATCAAGCCGGTGATCAGCACTAACGCTACCGATACCTATTTGTTGGATCGTGCATTGGATGCGGACGTGCGCGATAGCTTGCTCGGGACGTTTGCGGCACGTGCCTGCATGGTGCAACCATTCATCAGCGCAATTCAGGACGAGGGTGAGTTTTCCCTGTTTTACATTGGCGGTCAGTTGAGCCACACGATCCAGAAAGTGCCGAAAGCGCGGGACTTTCGTGTGCAGGAAGAACATGGTGCCAGTATTCGTTCTGTTGAGCCGGAATTGCTGCTTCGACAAACCTCGGATGAGTTGCTCGCGCTGGTGCAACCGCAGCCGTTATATGCACGCGCTGACTTTGTTCGCGGTGCCGCGGGTCGTTTTCTGTTGATGGAGCTCGAATTGATCGAGCCGTCACTGTATCTTCGAATGCACGATGCCGCGCCGCAGCGCTTTGCGCAGGCCTTTGATGAATACGTATCCGCCAGGAGCTCGAAATGAAGAACGTGGGCCAGATTTACTTGAAGTGCATTGTCATCGCGACTCTTGCGCTGGGAAGTTTTGCGGCGCAAGCGGCTGATGAGCGCGTGCTGGTCATGATGCAGACCTCAGAAGGCCCTGTCGAAATTGAGTTGTTCGCCGATCGCGCACCGCTCACCGTTGCCAATTTCCTGCGCTATGTTGATGGCGGTCATTACACCGATGCCAGTTTCTATCGCACAGTGACGTTCGAAAACGACAAAGGCAAACCCTGGATTGAAGTGATTCAGGGCGGTATTGGCGACGCTACGCCGGCATTTCCACCGATCGCTCACGAGTCGACAGCAAAAACCGGGCTCAGTCACGAAGATGGCACGATCTCGATGGCGCGCGGCGATGTTGGCACGGCCGCGGCAGAGTTTTTTATCTGTATCGGTGAGCAACCGGGTCTGGATCATGGCGCACCGCGGAATCCGGACGGACAGGGATTTGCTGCGTTCGGAAAGGTGACGCGCGGTATGGACGCTGTCCGACGTATTCACAAGGCGAAAGCCGATGGTGTATCCGATTCGGCTTACACGGCAGGGCAGATTCTAAGCGAACCCGCGCGTATTACGTCGGTGACTCGGGTTGACCGCGGCGAGTAACCGCTAGCGGCGTTTTTTCGCCGGCTGCTTTTCACTGACGCCATTCAGAAGTGGCCGCAGGTAGTCGCCAGTGAATGACTTCTTGTTTGCGGCAACCTGTTCTGGTGTCCCGAACGCGATGATTTCGCCACCACCGTCGCCACCTTCGGGACCGAGGTCAATGATCCAGTCTGCGGTTTTCACCACGTCAAGGTTGTGCTCAATAACAACGACAGTGTTACCGCGATCACGCAAACGATGCAGTACCACGAGCAATTGCTCGATGTCATGAAAGTGCAGACCGGTAGTCGGTTCATCTAGGATGTACAAGGTACTGCCGGTGTCGCGCTTGGAAAGCTCCTTGGCAAGCTTGACGCGCTGAGCCTCGCCGCCCGACAGGGTCGTCGCGTTCTGGCCAAGACGAATGTACGACAGGCCAACGTCCAGCAGGGTCTGTAACTTCTTCGCGACCACAGGCACGTTGCGGAAAAATTCGAGCGCATCCTCGACGGTCATATCCAACACTTCGTGTATGTTGCTGCCCTTGTAGCGAATCTCCAGCGTCTCACGGTTGTAGCGCTTGCCGCGGCAAAGATCGCAGGGCACGTACACGTCCGGCAGGAAATGCATTTCCACTTTGATTACACCGTCGCCCTGGCACGTCTCGCAACGTCCGCCTTTGACGTTGAAACTGAAGCGCCCCGGCATATAGCCGCGTGAACGTGCTTCCTGGGTGCCGGCAAATAATTCGCGGATCGGTGTGAACAGGCCGCTGTAAGTCGCCGGATTCGAGCGTGGCGTGCGGCCAATCGGGCTTTGGCTGATATCGATGACCCGGTCAATGTGCTCGAGCCCCTGTACCGAGTCATGCGGCGCTGCATTCTTGCTGGAGCGATTCAGGTCTTCGGCGACGGCTTTGTACAGGGTGTCGTTGATCAAAGTGGATTTGCCGGAACCTGATACGCCCGTTATGCAGGTCATTAGGCCCACCGGGATCGCGGCATCGACATTTTTCAGGTTATTGCCGCGCGCATTCTTGATGGTGATTTGCCGCTTACTATCGGGAGTATGCCGTTTGTCAGGCAGGGCAATAGCGCGACGCCCGGACAGGTATTGCCCGGTCAGCGATTGCGCATTGTGTTTGATATCGTCGGGCGTTCCTTGCGCAACAACCTGGCCGCCGTGAACGCCGGCGCCGGGGCCGAGATCGACAACGTAGTCGGCTGCCAGTATGGCTTCTTCGTCGTGTTCGACGACGATAACCGTATTGCCGATGTCGCGAAGGTGAATCAACGTGCCAAGTAGCCGC
Organism: Woeseia sp.; assembly: GCA_037968755.1. Classification (GTDB taxonomy): domain Bacteria; phylum Pseudomonadota; class Gammaproteobacteria; order Steroidobacterales; family Woeseiaceae; genus Woeseia. Next base: position 43,207 of record JBBKWB010000118.1, on the reverse strand, counting down.
TTATTGTCGCGCTGGTGCAGGCCAATCGATGGCTCATCGAGAATGTACATGACACCAACCAGCCCGGACCCGATCTGGCTGGCCAGGCGGATGCGTTGTGCTTCACCGCCGGACAGGGTGTCGGCACTGCGATTGAGTGACAGGTAGTCGAGTCCCACGTCACTGAGGAAGCCGAGCCGCTCACCGATCTCCTTGACGATCTTGTCGGCGATGGTCTGTCGCCAGCCTTCCAGTTTCAGTCCCTTGAAAAACTCGCGCGCGTGGCCGACAGACAGATCGGAAATTTCGGGGAGTGAGCGATCAAGAATGAATACGTTGCGCGCCGAACGATTCAAACGCGTGCCATTGCAATCGGGGCAGGGCTGGCTGTTGAGGAAGCGGCTGAGTTCCTCGCGTACGGCTGAGGATTCGGTTTCGCGATAGCGCCTGTCGAGATTGGGAATAACACCTTCGAAGCGGTGGTTCTGGCGAATCTGCATGCCGCGGGAATTAGCGTAGTGAAACTCGATCTTTTCTTTGCCGCTGCCGAACAACACAACGTCACGCAATTTCTCATCGAGCTCTGAGAACGGCGTTTCGATGTCGAATTTATAGTGATCCGCGAGGCTCTGGATCATCTGGAAATAATAGGTCGTCTTGCGATCCCAGCCGCGTATCGCACCGCCCGCCAGTGACAGGTCGGAATTGACAACGACGCGCGCCGGATCGAAAAATTGCTTCACGCCCAGTCCGTCGCAAGTCGGGCAGGCGCCATTCGGGTTGTTGAACGAAAACAGCCGTGGTTCGAGTTCGGTCAGGCTGTACCCGCAGATGTTGCAGGCGAAGCGATCGGAGAACACGAGTTCTTCGCGCTCGGGATCTTTCATGAATGCAACACGCGCGGTGCCATCGGCAAGGCGCAACGCGGTTTCGAAAGATTCTGCGAGGCGCTGCTTGAGATCCGCCTTGACCTTGAAACGATCAATCACGGCTTCAATAGAGTGTTTGCGTCGCAAATCCAGTTTCGGTGGCTCGTCGAGTTCGTAAACCTCGCCGTTAATGCGGGCACGAATGAAACCTTGCGCCTGCAAGTCGCGCATCAGTTGCAGGTGTTCGCCCTTGCGATTGACCACAACAGGTGCCAGTAGCATTAACCGCGTGCCCTCCGGCAGCGCCAGAACCATGTCGACCATCTGGCTGACCGTTTGTGCTTCGAGCGTTACATGGTGATCGGGGCAACGCGGTATTCCGGCTCGTGCATACAACAGGCGCAGGTAATCGTAAATCTCGGTGACGGTGCCGACCGTCGAGCGCGGATTGTGCGATGTCGATTTCTGCTCGATCGAGATCGCGGGGGATAAACCATCAATGTGGTCGACGTCCGGCTTTTCCATCATGGACAGGAACTGGCGGGCATACGCGGACAGCGATTCGACGTAGCGCCGTTGACCCTCGGCGTAAATAGTATCGAAGGCGAGCGATGACTTGCCGGAACCGGACAGGCCGGTCAGGACAATCAGTTGGTCGCGCGGCAGACTCAAATCAACGTTCTTGAGGTTGTGCGTGCGGGCGCCGCGGATATTGATGGCTTTCAGCAAAGGTTATTCAACTTTTAAGGGTATTTGATTTTCGGTGAGGATTGGCCGACGAAGACATCGCGGAACAACCTGCTAATATACGCCGCCGCGCAAGTCAGGCGCAAAGCGACGGCCAATACAGCTACTGCTGTTGCCGTGACCCGGCTCCCGCAATGCCGTACTGATGGCAGCGTGATCCTTTGCCATATCAGCCGTTTACAAGTGAACCAGGACCTCATGCCAGAACCGAAGCCAGGAATAACAGGCGCGCTGCTGCCGGGTGAGCAACGCGCTATCGGAGTTGTCGCGCTAATTGCGATGTGTCGCATGTTTGGCCTGTTTGCGTTATTGCCCGTACTGGCGATGTACGCGTCCGGCCTTGCTGGTGCGACACCGGTGCTGATTGGCCTGGCGGTGGGCGGGTACGGGCTGACTCAGGCATTCCTGCAGATTCCATTCGGGATGGCGTCGGACCGAATCGGACGTGTACCGGTAATCGTTGGCGGGCTGTTGTTGTTCGCGGCGGGCAGCGTGCTGGCCGCAGAGAGCCAGACAATCTGGGGCGTCATTGCAGGCCGCCTGCTGCAGGGCGCTGGCGCAATCTCAGCCACCTTGACCGCACTGCTGGCGGATGCCACCCGTGAACAGATACGCACGCGCAGCATGGCATTGCTGGGAATCAGCATCGGCAGCTCGTTCCTGCTCGCACTGGTGTTCGGTCCGGTTATTGCTGCGGCCGGCGGCGTACGCCTGCTGTTTTGGCTGGCAGCGGCGCTGGCCGGAGTGGCAGCACTATTGCTGTTGCTGCTGCCGAAGAATCTGGGCCGAACGCGGCACCAGGGCGCTGCGCCGCTATCGGCCGCATTGCGGCCTGATTTGTTGCGCCTCGACCTGTACGTCTTCCTGTCGCATGCGATGTTGACGGCCATGTTCGTGGCGCTGCCATTCTTGCTGAGCGAAAAACTCAGCATCCCTCTCGGCGAGGAATGGCCGATTTACGTCGGCGCATTGCTGCTCTCGCTGGTCGGTACGGTACCTTTGATTATCGTCGATGACCGGCGTGGCAAGCAGGCAACGCTGGGGATTGCTGTATCGCTGTTGTTGTTCGGGCAACTTGCGCTGCTGTTGTTGGCCGCCAGTAAGTTGAGTGTCCTGTTCGCGTTGGCGCTGTTCTTTGCCGGATTCAATTTTCTCGAAGCGGCGTTGCCGGCGCGCTTGTCCATACTCGCGGCGGGCGAATTGCGCGGCGCATCACTGGGACTGTTCGCAAGCTGCCAGTTCAGCGGCGCTTTCGTCGGCGGCCTGCTGGGAGGCAGTCTGCTTGGCGGTGGCCAGTTCGGGCGTGTTTTCGCCTTGTGTGCACTGCTGGCGGCCGCCTGGCTCGCGTTGCTGTTCGTAGCGCGGCGCGGCGAAAAAGACCACGAAACCGCCGGAAATCGGACTGGCATTTGAGGTCCGAGGCACTACAATAGGCAGCCCGCTCGATGCCCGGTGTGCTGCAGGGGCAGCCGCATCGAACTCAGCAACGACTCAAAACAGGAACCGCTATGGCCCGTGGAATCAACAAAGTCATCATCGTAGGAAATCTCGGGCAGGATCCGGAAACCCGTTACATGCCGAGCGGCTCTGCCGTCACCAACATGTCCATAGCGACCAGTGAGTCGTGGAAAGACAAGCAGACCGGTGAGCAGAAAGACCGCACTGAATGGCACCGCGTCGCAATGTTTGGAAAGCTGGCGGAAATCGCTGCCGAGTATCTTAAGAAGGGTTCGCAGGTCTACATCGAGGGCAAATTGCGCACCCGCAAATGGCAGGACAAGTCCGGCGCAGACCGCTATACCACTGAAGTCATTGCAGACGAAATGCAGATGCTGGGCGGCCGCTCCGGCGGTGGATCGTCGTCAATGGGCGGTGGGGGCGGTGGCAGCTCAACGCCATCCGGTCCGGCACCGGCGCCATCTGGCGACGACTTCGACGACGACATCCCGTTTTAACCCGAATCGGCCTGTTGCGCGGGATCCGGCTTGCCCGACAGGCCAGTGATTCCGCGCAAGCAAGCCCGCCTGGCGCGTGGCCCCGCTAGCGGCTGTCTGGCCTGCAGCAAGGGTCGGGCGACAAAGCTGTATCGGGCCGCACCTGCCGGTATCATCAGCCGCTGAACTGCTGGTTCGCAAAGCACAGACTCCGGGCGCAGCACGACGATTGAAATCGACAACCCGCCTGAACACCAGAAACTCGACACTACTAGCGACATAAGTCCATTGACCTCAAAGCTCTACATCAAAACCTACGGCTGCCAGATGAACGAGTACGACTCGGAGAAGATGGCCGACGTGCTGCGCGAGTCGCATGGCTTCGAGTTAACGGATGCGCCCGATAAGGCGGACTTGTTGCTGGTCAATACCTGTTCCATTCGCGAAAAAGCACAGGAGAAAGTGTTCTCCGAGCTTGGCCGCTGGCGAGCTCTGAAAGAGAAGCGGCCTGAAATGATGATCGGCGTTGCTGGCTGTGTTGCGAGCCAGGAAGGCGAGGGCATCACCCGTCGTGCGCCGTTCGTCGACATGGTTTTTGGTCCGCAGACCTTGCATCGCCTGCCGCAAATGCTGGATGACGTGCGCGCCAACGGCAAGCCAGTTGTTGACGTGAGCTTTCCGGAAATCGAAAAATTCGATTGCTTGCCGGCGCCGCGCGCAGAGGGCCCGACCGCGTTTGTTTCTGTCATGGAAGGCTGCAGCAAGTACTGCACGTTTTGCGTAGTGCCCTACACGCGCGGTGACGAGATCAGTCGTCCGCTGGAAGACGTGATTGTCGAAATCGTCAGCCTTGCAGAACAGGGCGTCCGCGAGATCAACTTGCTCGGACAAAATGTGAATGCCTTCCAGGGTCCGATGCACGATGGCCAGATCGCGGATCTGGCGACGTTGATCTATTACGTCGCAGCGGTTGATGGCATCGACCGCATACGTTTTACGACTTCGCACCCGGTCGAATTCACCGACAGCCTGATTCAGGCCTACGCCGAAGTGCCGCAACTTGCGAACTATCTGCACCTGCCCATTCAAAGCGGTGCGGATCGTATATTGATGCGCATGAAACGCGGTCACACCGGGCTCGAATACAAACAAAAGATTCGCAAGCTGCGTGAGGCGCGCCCCGGAATTTCTTTGTCAACTGACATCATTGTCGGCTTTCCGGGAGAGACTGATGCTGATTTCGAGCAAACCATGAAAATGGTGACCGACATCGGTTTCGATCAATCCTTTAGCTTTATTTACAGTGCGCGTCCCGGGACGCCCGCCGGCACGTTTGCCGATGACACGCCGATGGCGGTCAAGAAAGAGCGTTTGCAGCGCTTGCAGGCGCAGATCAGCAAGCAGGCGTTCGCGATCAGCGAGGCAATGGTCGGCACGACGCAACGGGTGCTGGTCGAAAAGCCATCGAAGAAAGATCCCCGGCAGATGTGCGGCCGTACGGAAAATATGCGCTGGGTGAATTTTGACGCGCCAACGTCCGCAATCGGGCAGTTTGTTGATGTGATCATTACAGAAGCGTTGCCAAATTCCCTGCGTGGGCGACTCGCGCCACAACAGGCCGTGGCCTGATCGCGCTTCGTAACCCCCCCGATAGCGTGTGCCGGTGGGCTTATTCATAGCGTGCAACTCAGCCCGGAATTCACTATTCCCAGTGGCGGCGTATCGCGGTAGGCTTAGGGTCAGGCACTAACTCGTTTTGAGGGCGCATTCTCCACCATTGAACGCTGCACAAATATCCCGGGACTTCGTCCTGGAGCCCGCTGACAACAGCCGTCTCGCGAATCTTTGCGGACAGTTCGACGAGCATCTGCGGCAAATTGAACGCCGCCTGAATGTTGATATTTCCAGCCGGGGCAACCGCTTCCGGGTTACCGGCAATGCTGGCGACGCGCAAATCGGCAGCAATGTCATTCAATCCCTATTCAAGCTGACCGGTAGTGAGAATCTCGATCCGGAACGCGTGCATATCTGTTTGCAGGAATCCGTTATGAAAGAAGCGAATGTCGCGGAGCTTGAGCTCGACGACGACGAGTCCGCTACGTTTGAAATTCAAACGCGCCGTAAGTTAATTCGCGCTCGCGGTGCCAATCAGCGCAGCTATCTGAAAAGCATTCACGAGCACGATCTGGCCTTCGGTATCGGACCTGCAGGGACCGGCAAGACCTACCTTGCAATTGCCGGCGCTATCGATGCACTTGAGAATGAATTCGTACGGCGAATCGTGCTGGTGAGGCCCGCGGTTGAAGCGGGTGAACGACTTGGCTTCCTGCCAGGTGACATGTCGCAGAAAGTGGATCCGTATTTACGGCCCATGTACGACGCGCTCTACGACATGCTTGGATCCGAGCAGGTCGCGAAGTTGATTGAACGCAACGTGATTGAAATAGCACCGCTGGCGTTTATGCGCGGCCGCTCATTGAACGAAGCATTCGTCATTCTGGACGAAGCACAGAACACCAGTGTTGCGCAGATGAAAATGTTCCTGACGCGTATCGGTTTCGGCTCGCGCGCCGTGGTTACGGGTGACGTTACGCAGATCGATTTGCCTGCCGGCCAGCTCTCCGGGCTGAAGAACGCGATAGAAATTCTGGCGAATGTCGAAGGCATTGGTTTTACCTATTTTACGCCGGGCGATGTCGTTCGCCACGAGTTGGTGCAGCGTATTGTTGAGGCCTATGAAGCCGACACCAGCGGCGGGGATGGTCGCTCCTGAGCACCCGACTCAGCCTGCAACTACAAACTGTTTGCGAAGGTGAAAATCTTCCGGACGAGGCCGTCGTACACCAGTGGCTGCTGGCCACTCTCGCACGCACGGGCTATGTTGCCGAACAAGGCTGCGAGATTGCTGTTCGGCTCGTCACTGAGGACGAAGGACGCGAACTGAACCGGCGTTATCGGGAGCGCGACTCTGCAACCAACGTATTATCGTTTCCCGTCGGTGAGGATGCTGTTCTGCCCGACGATGAGCCGGTGCCGCTCGGCGATCTCGTGCTGTGTGCGCCTGTTGTCCACAGCGAAGCCAGTGCACAGAACAAGCCAGTGGCCGATCACTGGGCGCACCTGCTCGTGCACGGAACCCTGCATTTACTCGGCTACGACCACGAAGCGGACACCGATGCCGCGGCCATGGAGCGGCTGGAAATTGAAATTCTGGCCGCAAAAGGCGTGCCAAATCCCTATCTAGAGCGGGTCAGCGGCTGACAGCTGATGCTACAATGCCCGCCCGCCGGCTTAGGCAATACCACGCAGGACTGAACTGACAGCGCATGAGTGACAAACCTCCCAGTACCAACGGCCCCGGGAGCTCCGGCCTGATTACGCGCGTAATGCGTGCAATCAAAGGTGAGCCCTGGAGCCGCGAAGAAATACAGGATCTCTTGCAGCAGGCGGAAAGCGTCTTCGACCCGGACGAGCAGAATATGCTTACCGGTGTTCTCGAAGTTGCCGAAACCCAGGTTCGCGAAGTCATGGTGCCGCGCTCACAGATGGTGGTGATCGAGCGGGGTCAAAGCTTCGATGACATGCTGTCGACCATTATCGAGTCTGGCCATTCGCGCTTCCCCGTAATTGGTGAAGATCGTGACGAAGTCATTGGCGTATTGCTTGCCAAAGACTTGTTACGGCACTTCAGCAATGAGTCCGGCGAGCTGAAAATTGACGAGTATCTTCGACCCTTATCCGTTATTCCTGAATCGAAACGTCTTAATGCACTGCTGAAAGAGTTTCGCGACAGCCACAATCACATGGCGATCGTCGTGGATGAGTATGGCGGCGTGTCCGGCTTGCTGACAATTGAGGATGTGCTGGAAGAGATTGTCGGTGAGATCGACGATGAACATGATCCTGAAGAAGCGGACCTGATCCAGGAAGATGTTAATCGCGACGGCAGGCCAAGCTGGTCCGTGCAAGCACTGATGCGGATAGAAGACTTCAACGAGCACTTCGACTGCGACCTGGACGACGAGGTTTACGACACGATAGGTGGCCTGGTTATGCATGAACTCGGACGGCTGCCACGGCGCGGTGAAACCCTGCAGTTCGATGGCTTCGAGTTTCGCGTCGTCAAGGCAGATCGGCGACGCATCGATATTGTGCAGGTCCAGCGGGCTACCGCAACCGACGAAGACTAACGCGGATGCCCGGTAACAACGTATTGCAGCTGCTGCTGCCCACGCGGCCTGCAGTAACCCGGATCGTGCTGCTGCTGGCGGGCTGCCTGTTGCCGCTGGCGTTCGCGCCGTTCGGCTTCTGGCTGCTCGCGCCGCTGTTACTGTTGCCGATGCTGCTGGTCGGCCTGTACGCGGCCCCGCGGGTTGCAGCCGCACTGGGCTTTTGCTTTGGCGCGGGCCTGTTTCTTTCCGGCACCTACTGGATCTACATATCGATCCACGAATTCGGGCGTGCACCCCTGTGGCTTGCGGTCGTGCTGATGCTGGGCGTTGCGTTGATTATGGCCGCTTGGTACGCCTTGTGCGGCTGGCTGTTCGCGACCTTGATTGCAGGTCGCCCCTGGCGCCTGGTCAGCGTCGCGCCGGCGGCCTGGGTCCTGGTGGAATGGCTGCGCGGTTGGGTTCTTTCCGGATTTCCCTGGCTTACGCTCGGTTACAGCCAAATCGATTCGCCCTTGGCGGGTTGGTTGCCGGTGCTTGGCGTGTACGGCGTTTCGTTTCTGGTGGTGCTGACGAGTGCGGCCCTGCTGCTATTGTTTTTTCCGCGCGCGCGCTGGCAGGCGCTGTTGATCGCGGCGTTACCGTGGATAACAGGAGCATGGCTGCAGCAGCACGATTTCACCTGGACGGCCGGTGATGAAATAACTGCAACGATGGTGCAGGGCGGGGTGCCGCAGGATCAGAAATGGTTGCCAGAGCAGTTTCGCCCGACGCTCGAGCTATATCGGAACGCACTGCTCACGGCGGCAGAAAGCGACATCGTCATCTGGCCTGAAGTGGCTATTCCTTCAACCAATGACCGCGTGCAGCCGTATCTCGAGCTCTTGCAGGAGGATTTGCAGCCGGGCCAGTCTCTGCTCCTTGGCATCCTTGAACGCGATGCTGATGAATTCGGCGAGCAAATCTACAACAGCGTGTTGTTGCTGGATGGCGCGAGTGAACAGCGCTACCGCAAACGACATCTCGTGCCTTTCGGCGAATATTTTCCGGTACCCGACGTCGTCCGTGAGTGGATGCGGCTCATGAGTCTGCCAAACAGTGATCTGACTGCAGGCGCAGATCGCCAGCCCTTGCTGGTGACGGCCGCTGGACAGAAGCTTGCGGTCGCCATTTGCTACGAAGACGCCTACGGTGCTGAACAGCTGTACGCGCTGCCGGAGGCAAGTCTGCTGGTGAACATCAGCAACGATGCCTGGTTTGGTGACTCCATTGCGCCACACCAGCATTTGCAGATTGCCAGGGTTCGTGCGGCCGAGGTCGGGCGCTATGTCATGCGTACCACTAACAATGGCATCAGCGCCCTGATCGGCCCCGATGGTGGGATCCTCAGCACAGCGCCGCAGTTCGAGTTCGCCGCCACTACCGTAACGGTCGTGCCCATGCAGGGCGTCACTCCGTACGCCCGTCTGGGCAATACGCCGATTGTCAGCCTGGTACTGTTCGTGGTGGCCGTGTGCTGGCTGCGCGAGCGTAAGCCGCGACTCTGACAGGGCCTGCTCGCGGCAATGCGGCGGCCAGGCCTGGAGCCAGCAAGCGCTGCGGGCTGCGCAGGGCGGGAATTCCAAGTAAGCTTGCCGATTTCCCCGGCCCGGCACACGTGCCGACCCGCAAGACGACTGAGAACGATGAGCACCGACGCCCTATATACACCCGATGAGATTGAACAGCGTGCCCGCGACTACTGGGACGGAGAGCGCTGTTTTGAAGTGGATGAAGACCCCGGGAAAGACAAGTTCTATTGCCTGACCATGTTTCCGTACCCCAGCGGTCAGTTGCACATGGGGCACGTGCGGGTGTTCACAATCAGCGATGTCATCGCGCGCTACCAGCGTATGCAAGGGAAGCACGTTCTGCAGCCGATGGGCTGGGATGCGTTCGGGATGCCAGCGGAGAACGCGGCGATCAAACGTGGTGTGCCGCCGGCAGAGTGGACCTACAAGAATATCGACTACATGCGTGGCCAGCTGAAACGCCTGGGCTATGGCTACGACTGGTCTCGCGAAGTCACGACATGTCGCCCGGAATATTATCGCTGGGAACAGTGGTTGTTCGTCCGGTTGTTCAAGAAGGGCCTCGTTTATCGCAAGAATTCAGTGGTCAACTGGGATCCTGTTGACCAGACCGTATTGGCCAACGAACAGGTCATTGACGGCCGCGGCTGGCGTTCCGACGCGCTGGTTGAGCGACGTGAGATTCCGCAGTGGTTCATGAAAATAACCGCGTATGCCGATGAGCTGCTGGATCAGCTCGACTCGATGGACGGTTGGCCGGATTCGGTCAAGACGATGCAGCGCAACTGGATTGGACGCTCCGAAGGAGTGGAGTTGTCGTTCGACGTGGACGGTGAAGAGGAACCGTTAACGGTATTCACCACTCGCCCGGATACCTTGCTCGGCGTAACCTACATGGCCGTCGCGGCAGAGCATCCTATCGCGCAGAAAGCGGCGGCGAAGAATGCCGAGATCGCAACCTTCGTCGAGGAATGCAAAACCATGCAAGCGGCGGAAGCTGCACTCGAAACCATGGAGAAAAAAGGCAAACCGCTGGGCGTGTTCGCAACGCATCCGATCAGTGGCGAGAAAGTGCCTTTATGGGTTGCCAATTTCGTGCTGATGAGCTATGGAACGGGCGCCGTCATGGCCGTACCGGGTCACGATGAACGGGACTGGGAGTTTGCAACGAAACACGGTTTACCCATTACCCAGGTCATAGCAGCCGGGGACGGCAGCGAAGTCGACGTCAACGCTGCAGCGTTCACGGAGCGCGGCACCCTGGTCAATTCCGGAGAATTCGACGGCATGACCTCAGCCGAGGCATTCGATGCAATAGCCAAACGCTTCGAAGCGGACGGCCGCGGCCGGCGCACAGTGAATTACCGTTTGCGCGACTGGGGCGTATCGCGGCAGCGCTACTGGGGCACGCCGATACCGATAATCTACTGCGACGATTGCGGTGCAGTACCGGTGCCGGAGGCGGATCTGCCCGTCGTGCTGCCGGAAGATGTCAAAGTCACCGGCGTCGGCTCACCCTTGCGGGACATGCCTGAGTTCGTCGACGTTGATTGCCCCCAATGCGGCAAGGCTGCACGACGCGAAACGGATACCTTCGATACGTTCGTGGAATCGTCCTGGTATTTTTCGCGCTATGCGTCACCCGATAGTGACAACGCAATGCTGGACGAACGCGAGAGTTACTGGATGCCGGTTGATCAGTACACGGGCGGAATTGAGCATGCGATTTTACACTTGCTGTATGCGCGCTTCTTCCAGAAAGTCATGCGCGACGAGGGTCTGTCAGCCGCAGATGAGCCGTTCACCAATTTGTTGACCCAGGGCATGGTGCTTAAAGACGGCGCGAAGATGTCCAAAGCCAAGGGTAATACGGTCGATCCGCAAGAACTGATTGAGCGCTATGGGGCGGATACGGTGCGCCTGTTCATGATGTCCACTGCTCCGCCCGAACTGGCACTCGAATGGTCAGATGACGGCGTGCAAGGTGCGTATCGTTTCCTGAAACGATTCTGGCACGCGGTGCAGACGCATCGCGAGGCGGGAGTGACTGCTGCACTCCAAATTTCCTCGCTCGATGATGATCAGAAAGAACTGCGGCGCAAGACGCACCAAACCATCGCCAAGGTCAGTGACGATACGGGCAGGCGTTACAAGTTCAATACAGCGATTGCCGCAGTGATGGAGTTGCTCAATGCAATTAACCGTTTTGACGATCGCAGCGAGGCCGGTCGTGCGGTGGTCCAGGAGTCGTTGGAATCCTGTGTCTTGTTGCTGGCACCGATCGTACCGCATATCTGTCACGAGCTCTGGCAGCAGCTGGGACACGAGTCCGCAGCGGTTGACGAGCGTTGGCCGCAGGTCGATGAAGCCGCACTGGCGCAGGATCTTATCGAGATCGTAGTGCAGGTTAACGGCAAGTTGCGTGGCCGCATCTCGGTTGCGTCTGATGCGGGCAAAGATGCAATTGCAGAGCTGGCGCTCGCTGACGAGAACGTACAACGGTTTGTTGCGGACAAGACGATACGCAAGACCATCGTTGTTCCAGGACGCCTGGTGAACGTCGTTGTTTAGGTCGACTCTGTTTTCCTGCCTGCTGTTGACGTTGTCGGCCTGTGGTTTTCAAATGCGTTCGACGCCGACAGTGCCGCCGCAAATGCAGCGTACTTACATCGAGTCGAGTGATCACTACAGTACGTTCTACCGAAAACTGCGCCGCGAGTTGCAGGCGGCAGGCGTCAGCGTAGTCGACAACAGTAGTGATGCAACGGCTACATTCTCGATACTCAGTGATGAAACGGATCAACGCGTACTGTCCGTATCAGCGCGCAACGTGCCACGTGAGTACGAGGTCTACTACACCGTTGAATACATGCTGCGTTCCGGCAGCGAGACACTGCTCGAGCCGCAGCTGCAAAATGCTACTCGCGACTACACATACGATGAGACCCGGGTGTTGGGCAAGTCACGGGAAGAAGACCTGCTGCGCGATGCGATTGTCGACGATCTCGTGCGCATCGTGCTTATCCAGCTTTCGTCGCTTTAACTCACTTCCGACATAGTCTTGAGCGCTGCAAGCAATAGCTCCCAGCAATGCGTAATGCGGGTCGCTGAACTGCGAGCAGATGCCATGACTGTGCTCGCCGAGCGTTACGGACTGACTGTCAAGGCAGTAGCCGACAGCGCGTCAATACCCGGCAGTTTCTGGGGTGAGCCGGAAGCCGGCATTATCGCCGCAACACTCTACGTTCGCGACGACACACCCGTGCATTCGGCCCTGCATGAATTCTCACACCTTGTTTGCATGACCAGTGCTCGCCGCGCAGCACTTGAGCGAGATGCGGGCGGCGACGATGCAGAGGAGTGCGCCGTCTGTTATCTGCAAATTCTGCTGGCAGATCAGCTCGTCGATGTGGGTCGTGATCGTCTGATGCAGGATATGGACGCCTGGGGCTACAGTTTTCGTCTTGGGTCAACGCGTAGCTGGTTTAAAGACGACGCCGTCGATTCCGCCAACTGGTTGCGCGCTGAAGGTATCCTGGACGATAGCGGCAAGCCCTGTTGGCGCCTGCGCTCCTGACGTCAGCGAATCTGCTGGCTATGCAACTGGCGATTGTGTCTGCAACTGACCTATAGTGATCGACCCGGTCGACAAGAAGATGCCTGCGGCAATGGTACTACTGCGCTACTTGTTATATTTCATCGGTGTTGCGTTAGCTACGTGGGCGTTGACGCAACTCGAGATACTGTCGCCGGGTGGTCTGCGTCTACAGGTTTTTACCTATCTAGATGACACGCTTGGCACAAGCGAGTATTCGCCCATCGAGTTTCTGCAGCCCGGCATACTCACAATTTGCGGATTGTTGTACGCGTGGATCGCTCAGTACTGTCCCCCGCAACGACCGATCGCGCTGACCTTCGGTGGGTTAGCGATTATTTTCTTTATTCGCGAGCTGGATTTTTTTCTCGATCGCTACGTCGCCGATAATTTCTGGCAAGTGCCCGTGGTGATAATTGCGGCGCTTGTTATTGTTTATTGCTGGCGCAATGCCCGTCGCTTTCGCATAGCATGGCTGCGCATGTGGCCGTCACCCGGTTTGACCCTGCTATTCGCCGGCGCGCTGGTGCAATTTGCGTTCGCACCGTTCATTGGCCATGAACCACTCTGGCAGGCGGTGTTGGGTGATGACTATCGGCGAATTGTGAAGCTCGCGGTCGAGGAATTCGTAGAGCTGATCGGGTATTTTCTATGGTTGATCGGGACTGCCGAATACTGGTTCCAGGCACGCGCGATTGCCGTTCGCGAGCCAAAGCCTGCCGCCGAGCGCCGCCGCAGGGGTCGCAAACGCGATGGTGAGGGCCGTTTCTAGCTCTCAGAGGATCGTCGGGTTCGGGGCGTCGCCGTACACGTCTTCGGGGTCGAAGACTTTCTCTGTATCGGTGAATTCGAGCGCCACATTGTCACTTGCGGCATTTTGTTCGCCAACCGGTACACGGCGATAAAAGCACGAGCGATAGCCAACATGGCAGCTGGCACCGCCGCTGACCTGCACTCGTAGCCAGACGCAGTCCTGATCGTCGTCGATCAGCAGTTCCTGCACTTTCTGGGTGAGCCCGCTGGTAGCGCCCTTGTGCCACAAGACCTGCCGACTGCGGCTGAAGTAGTGCGCTTCGCCGCTGCGAATCGTGAGCTGCAGTGCTTCTGCGTTCATGTAGCCCTGCATCAGGAGTTCGCCGCTGTCGGCGTCGGTGGTTACCACCGTGATCAGGCCGCGCTCATCGAACTTCGGGGCCAGGTCGGTACCTTCTTCCACCTGTTCGATGCTGGTGCGACCTTTGAAGGCGATGGGTCGGTAAGACATTGTTGCTCCTGAGAATCCGGGGTCTCGGCAGGGCCGGGCGGGCAATTATACGGAATTTCAGCGATTCCGCGACTGTCGTCGAGGTCGGCGCGATGCGGTCTCGTCGCGGGGATGTTGTTATCATGCCCGTCCGCCGCCGAGCGTTACGCCACCCACTACACAGGATCCCAGCGCCGCATGACGTTACATCTTCACGACACCCTGCAAGGCAAGAAAATTCCGTTTGCACCACTGGAGCCGGGCAAGGTGACGATGTACCTCTGTGGCCCGACCGTTTACAACTACGCACACATCGGCAATGCCCGCCCCGCGGTCGTGTTCGACTTGTTGGCCAGGCTGCTACGACGCAGTTATGCGCTGACCTTCGCGCGCAACATTACCGATGTCGACGACAAGATCAATGCGGCATCGATTGAGACCGGCAAACCGATCAATGCGATAACCGAACGTTTCATCAAGGCCTACAACGATGATATGGCGGCGCTAGGTGTGTTGCCGCCGGATATTGAGCCGCGCGCAACCGAGCATATCGCGGAGATGGTCGCGATGATCGGGTTGCTGATTGAAAGTGGCAATGCCTATGAGGCTGACGGCCACGTACTGTTTGATGTGGCAACCTGCATGGACTATGGGCAGCTGTCGAAACGTGACCTGCGTGAAATGATCGCGGGTGCGCGTGTCGAAGTCGCGCCGTACAAGCGGGCGGCGCAGGATTTCGTGCTGTGGAAACCGTCGACACCCGAACTGCCTGGCTGGGAATCGCCATGGGGTCGGGGCCGTCCTGGCTGGCATATCGAGTGCTCGGCGATGGCCGAGAAGCACCTCGGTCGCACTATCGATATTCATGGCGGGGGCCAGGATCTGGTATTCCCGCATCACGAGAACGAATTGGCGCAAAGCACCTGTGCGCACGGCGGCGAGCCGTTTGCCCGCTACTGGCTGCACAATGGCTTCCTGAGTATCGACAGCACGAAGATGTCCAAATCGCTGGGCAATGTCTTGCTGGTCCACAACATGATCAAGTCGATACCCGGCGAGGTGATACGCCTGGCGCTACTGAGTGCGCAGTATCGGCAGCCGCTCGACTGGTCGGATGACACCATTGCCGGGGCGAAACGCATGCTGGACCGTTTTTACGGTGCCTTGCGCGGTATCGACGTACCGGCGGCCGCGCGCAACTCGGCTGTACCAAACGCCGCAGTGGTCGCAGCACTGGAGGACGATCTCAATACGCCCAAGGCGATTGCCGAAATGTTCAATATTGCGCGTCAGTTGAATAAGCAAACTGACGCCACTGCGCGCGCGCGTCTGGCCGCCGAGTTGTACGCCTGTGGTGATCTGACCGGCCTCCTGTCCAGTGACCCGGAAGCCTGGTTTGGCGGCGCTGAAGCAGGTGATCTGGCGGCCGACGAATTGTCATCCGCCGATATTGAAAACCTGTTGCAGCAACGGCGTGATGCCCGTGCCGGAAAAGACTTCGCCGCCGCAGATGCCATTCGCGAGCGGCTGACTGCTGCCGGCATCAGCATTGAAGACAGTGCGGATGGAACGCGCTGGCGGCGCAATGGGTAAGTCGACATGAACGAAGTTGCCGCTGCTCAGCAAGAAGTTGTTGAAGAGTTCAGTTTTTTCGACAACTGGATGGACCGGTATCAGTATCTGATCGATCTTGGCAAGCGACTTCCGGATCTGCGCGCAGACGAAAAAATTGACGCAAACAAGATTCGCGGCTGTCAGTCGCAGGTGTGGTTCGTCGCTGAGCAGCGGGCGGACAGGCTGCATTTCCGGGCGATCAGTGACGCCGCAATCGTTTCCGGGCTGATTGCGATGTTGTTGCGTATCTACAGTGACAAGCCGGCCACCGAAATTCTTGAGTCTTCAGCGGATTTTGTTCAGGCGCTTGAGCTTGAACAGCACTTGAGCCCGACCCGCAGCAATGGCCTGGCGGCGATGCTGGATGCTATTCGCCACTTTGCCGAGGATGCTGTGCAGACGGCATGAGCGGCGGGCGCTTAAGTCGCCTCCTGAGCCAGCCCTTGCTCGCGCTGGTGTGGCTCTATAGCACGCTGATTTCACCGCTGTTGGGCGCCAACTGCCGCTTCGAGCCAAGCTGTTCGCAGTATGCACGACAAGCACTACTGCAACACGGCGCGTGGCGTGGCAGCTATCTGATAGGTCGACGCATCCTCCGTTGTCAGCCATGGGGCGGCAGTGGTTACGACCCGGTACCGGACAGCGAACCGAGTGCTATAGATGACGCTGAATAGACTAGCCCGCGCGCTCATTGAGCCGGTAAGCAATGCGGTTATGCTGCCTGCGCTGGTGCTGTTCTGGGTCCTGGCCGCAATTGCCCTGGCGCAATGGCATTGGTTCGCCGCATCAGACTCAGGTGCAGGACTGCTAGGCACAATCGGCATGACAATCATTGCCGTTTTTCTGCTTCCGGCACTGGTGCGTTACTTGTTGTTGGTTATCGAAGAGCGCGCATGTCGTCGCTCCTTGCCGCTCCTGGATCTGGGCTTGTTCGGCGTGGCCAATTCGCCGCGACGCCTGTTCGCGCTGGTACCGGCGACCGCGCTGTTGGCTCTTTACATTGTGCTGCGTCCGGGTGCGCCGCTAACGGCGACGGTTACGGTTTTTACGCTGGCTCTGGTCGGCATGCCATTGCACGCCGTGTTGCTCGCCCTGACGGATTCACCCTTGCAAAGCATCAATCCGCTGGCCATGTGGCGCTTGCTGGGGCGACTGCTGCCAGCGTGGTTGTGGCTGCTGCCTCTCGGCCTGCTGGTTGTGCTCAGCTGGCAGTGGCTGGCCAGTCACGACACAGCAGGTTACTGGCTAACGTTGCTCGGACTTTACTGGCTGATCGCGTTCGCCAATGTTTGCGGCATATTGGCGGCGCGTATCGACGTTGCCGCTGAAACGGTGATTCCGATGTCATCGACCGCAGACGATGAAAAACAAGCTCGGCTCAGTGTGCTTGAGCGGCAAGCTGCACTGAATCACGCCTATGCGTTGCTTAGTCGCGGCAATCGCGAAGGTGGTTTCGCCCACCTGGATGCGCATGCCGATAACACCAGCGAGCCACTACTGACGCAATACGATTTTTTCAATGCGATGTTGCGCTGGGACCTTGCCGACGTTCCACTGTTTTACGCGCAATCCCTGTTGCCGGCACTGCTCGACGCGGGCCAGCATGCGATGGCAATGAAAGTCCTGGTGCAGTGCCTGCACCGCAATGAACGGTTTCGACCGCGTGCCGAAGACGTGCCGCGATTGCGCGCGCTTGCCGAGCAAAGCAGGCAGCAGGATGTGCTGCGCGCGTTGGCGGGCTAACGAATCGGTGAGGTAGCGCGGCGGTTGATCTCAGGTCTTGGCGAGTGCCGCGTCGACGTCGCGCGGATGCAGGCGAAGCTGCCGACTGTTCTTCCAGTGGACGGCTGCCAATAGCAGCGAGCCGCTCACCGTCAGGAGGCGGTCTGCCATAGCTCCGTAGTGTGCGTGCGCGATGGTCGCGCCAACAATCAACAAGCCAAGGCCAAGCGCGCCGGCGGCGACGATCTGGCGGTTGCCGTGCCGACGGTATCCGATGACAATAGCCAGGGTGCTGATGGGCACTGCGAATAGCAGCATCGGTGTATGCCAGTGAGTCTCGGCAAATTGGGCCACAAAAGGCAGCGAGACGATAACGACAGGCAGCGCCAGGCAGTGCAGCAGGCACAGGCCAGACAGGACCACGGCGACGCGATCGAGGTCGGGTGCTGATGGGTTGGCTGACTGGTTCATGGCTGGGCTACGCTTCTAATCGGCGGATTGCCGACAATGATTTTAAAATGGTATAACATAACAATATTGACCGCAAGTGATGGTTAAGGACGATATGGACAAGAAATTGCTATCAATTCTTTGCTGCCCGGTCACGCATCGGGGGCTTTCGCTGGCGGGCGGTGACCTGCTGCTGTCCGTAAACGAGCGGATTCAGCTGGGAACCGTCCGCAATCGCGACGGCGAGGCGCTCGCCGAGGTGCTGAAAGAGGCGCTGGTCACGGACGATGGCAAGGTCTTGTATCCGGTCAATGACGGCATTCCAGTGCTTCTGGAAGGCGAAGCGGTTGTGCTGGATCAGCTTGCGAATGGATAAGCGGGTTTGCGACTGGTTGGCATGCACAATGCCGGGTATTATCGACAGTGAATTTCCCTTGCGCTGCCTTGTGTGAAAATACCGGCGAATCAGCTTAAGTCCTACCTCCAGAAATCCCTGTTGCCCTGTTACCTGGTTACCGGAGACGAGCCATTGCTCGTTCAGGAAGCGTTGGATGACGTGCGCGCAACGGCACGTGCCGCGGGTTTCGCAACGCGTGACCTGTTTGTGGCAACCAAAGGATTCGACTGGCACGAATTCAGTGCCGCCGGCGGCAATCTGTCACTGTTTTCGGACAAGCGGATCATTGAGTTGCGGCTGCCCACGGGTAAGCCAGGCCGGCA
Organism: Woeseia sp.; assembly: GCA_037968755.1. Classification (GTDB taxonomy): domain Bacteria; phylum Pseudomonadota; class Gammaproteobacteria; order Steroidobacterales; family Woeseiaceae; genus Woeseia. Next base: position 24,594 of record JBBKWB010000118.1, on the reverse strand, counting down.
GGGTTCAGCTGCTATCGCGGATATGACGGCGCAGCTTGCTGATGACCTGTTGCTCATTGTCAGTGGTCCCAAGCTTGACCGTAATTCGACGTCCGCGAAGTGGGTTAAAGCACTGACAGCAGCGGGTGCTCATGTGCCGGTGTGGCCGATAGACCGGCGTGAGTTGCCGAGCTGGATCAATGCGCGCATGAAAGCGCTGGGCCTGCGACCGGAGCGCGACGCGGTGCGCCTGGTAGCCGACCGGGTAGAGGGCAATCTGCTGGCCGCGCAACAGGAAATTGAAAAGTTACGGCTGTTGCTCGGCGAAGGCCCGGTGACTGCCGATCAAGTGAATCGGGCGGTTGCCGACAGCTCGCGCTACGACGTATACAAACTGGTGGATGCGGCGGTCGCAGGCGACAGCCAACGCGCCTTACGAATACTTGGCGGTGTGCGCGCTGAAGGCGTGGAGGCCGTCATTGTGATGTGGGCGCTTACCCGCGAAGTGCGGGTGCTGGCGCGGCTCACCGAACACCTGGCCGGCGGCGTCGAGTTGGGCTCGGCTATGCAAAAGTGCGGTGTGTGGCAAAACCGTCAGAGTCTGGTGCGCGCTTGCGTTGGTCGCCATCGACGCGGCGCTTTCTACCGGCTGATGCAGGCTTTGCGGAATGCGGACGCGTCCGCAAAAGGCCAGCGAGCGGGCGATCCCTGGCAGCAAGCTACGGAAATTGTCGTGGCCCTGGCGAGTGGTCAGGCGAGAGCCGCGTGAATTCGCTTATGCAATTATTATCTGGAGGGGCATATTGAGCCCGATGGGAGTTTTCGGCGGGACCTTTGATCCGATTCATTTTGGACACTTGCGTACTGCATTTGAAATGCTGCAGGCACTGCGCTTCGATGAAGTGCGGTTCATGCCATGCGGCGTACCACCACATCGCGGCCAGCCGTTCGCGAATGCAGCGTTGCGCCTGGCTATGGTGCAGGCAGCGACAGAGGGGCAGCCTGGCTTCGTGGTTGACGATCGCGAACTGCAACGGGACGGACCGTCGTACTCGGTCGATACCCTGAGTGCGCTGCGGGCAGAGTTTCCACTGCGCCCACTTGGTCTGATTATTGGCATGGACGCGTTCCTGAATCTCACCAAGTGGTACCAGTGGCGGGAAATTCTGCAGCTCGCGCATGTCGTCGTCGCACATCGACCTGGCTGGCGCGCGCCGGACATGGGGCCGCTGGGATCGTTGCTGGCGGACCGCGGAACGCACCGGATCGGGGATCTGCACCAGGCCCGCTCCGGGCACATATACATACACGACGTCACGCAACTTGAAATCTCATCGACGGAGATTCGCGAGCTGGTGGCAGCAGGGCGTGATCCGCGCTTCCTGATGCCGGACTCGGTGCGTGCCGTTATAGAAAAAAGCGGCGTCTATCGCGCAAAAACTACGGATAAAGCGGAGTAAACAATGGCAGAAACAAAAGCAGTAAGCGGAACACTGAATGAATAGCGAACAACTCAGTCAACTGGTCATCGATGCATTGGAGGAGGTCAAAGCAAAAGATATCGTCATGCTTGACGTCCGCAAGATGACGGCGGTGACCGACTATATGATTGTTGCGAGCGGTACCTCCAGTCGGCACATTAAGGCGCTGGCTGACAATGTTGCCGACAGAGCCCGCGAGGCTGGCCACAAGGCGGCTGGCATAGAAGGTGAAGAAGGCGGCGAATGGGTACTGCTGGACTTGCAGGACTTGCTGGTGCACGTGATGTTGCCGCGGGTACGCGATTTCTACAATCTCGAGAAACTTTGGTCATTGAGCCCGGCGACTGATGCCGTGGCAACAGACGGCTGAATCATGCACATGCGCCTGATCGCGGTCGGTGACCGCCAGCCGGGCTGGGTCGACACCGCGTTCTCCGACTATGCCGGGCGGTTGCCACGCGCCTGGAAATTCGACACACAGACAATTACTACGAGTCGCAAGCGTAAGCATGGCGATAGCGACGGCGCTCGCCGCGAGGAAAGTGAACACATACTCGCGAAGTGCGCGGCAAATGAACGCGTAGTCATGCTCGACGAAGGCGGTAAGCAGCTCAGCAGTATCGAGCTCGCTGACGCAATCCGTGACTGGCAGATCGACGGACGTGATGTCTGCTTTGTCATCGGTGGACCCGACGGTATCGACTCGCATGCCCAGGAGCGTGCCGATTTCACCTGGTCGCTGTCGCGTCTGACGTTGCCACATGGCCTTGCCCGTGTGCTGTGCGCAGAGCAGCTCTATCGCGCCTGCACGGTCATCGACGGCCATCCCTATCACCGTGCCTGACGTGCCAACAAATGGCGATTTACTGGCATGACAGACGTTGAGTTGCACCTGGCGTCTGCTTCACCGCGACGCCGCGAAATCCTTACTACGCTGGGCGTGCGCTTCAGTTACGCTGGCGAAGACGTCGATGAACGGCCACGTCCCGACGAGCAGGCGACCGACCTGGTTGTTCGGCTTGCGAAGGACAAAGCGCGCGCGGCGCTGGGATCGCGGCCGGGCGCGACAGTGCTGGGTGCCGACACCATAGTTGTATTGGGCGAGCGCATATTCGGCAAACCGCAATCGGAACAGCAGGCGCAGGAAATGCTGGCGGCATTGTCAGGGCGTACTCACGAAGTTTTGACTGCAGTCGCACTACTGTATAGCGAAGTAGAGCAATCTGTATTGAGTTGTACCCGGGTTACTTTCAGGCGCGTTTCCGCAGCAGAGGCAAAAGCCTACTGGGAATGCGGCGAGCCCTGCGACAAAGCCGGCGGCTATGCAATCCAGGGCCGCGGCGGCGTGTTTGTGGAAGGTTTGCAAGGTAGCTACAGCGGTGTTGTCGGCTTACCTGTCTTCGAAACCGCAGCGTTGCTGGGTGCGGCCGGCATCGACGTACTAAAAAAATAACAGCGGAGCTCCTGCCTTGACTGACGAACAACCCAAAGAAGAAATTCTCATCAACGTGACACCGCGCGAGGTGCGTGCTGCACTTCTTGAGAATGGAATTCTGCAGGAAGTGTATATCGAACGTGATACGCGTCGCGGCGTGATAAGCAATATTTACAAAGGCCGTGTCTCGCGCGTATTGCCAGGCATGCAAGCGGCGTTCGTAGATATTGGACTGGAGCGCACGGCGTTCTTGCACGCATCGGACATCGCGAAGAAGGTGCCACAGGATGCTGAACAAACAGCCCCGACTGCGCCGGATATTCGTGACCTGGTACGCGAGGGCGCGGAAGTGCTGGTGCAGGTCGTCAAGGACCCACTGGGAAACAAAGGCGCGCGCCTGTCGACGTTCATCACGTTGCCGTCGCGCTATCTTGTCTTGCTTCCAAGCGGCAGTGGCGTAGGCGTGTCCTCGCGAATCGAGAATGATGCTGAGCGTGATCGTTTACGCAGCCTGATGACAGAGTTGCTCGGCGATGATCCCCAGTACGGCATTATCGCGCGCACGGCAGCGGAAGGCGCTAGCTCCGAGTCGCTAAGCGCCGATCTCGAGTTTCTGCAAAGATTGTGGTCGTCTGTGCAGACCCAGGCGCGGCAGGGCAGCGTGCGCAGCCTGATACACGAAGATCTGCAACTGCCAATGCGCATTCTTCGCGATCTCGTCAGTACCGATGTCGAAAAAATCCTGATCGACTCGAAGCCGGATTTTGAGAAGCTGCAGCAGTTCACCGCGAACTTCCTGCCGGAAGTGGAATCAAAGCTGGAGCTGTACACGCGCCGTCGGCCGATCTTCGACCTGCACGGTACGGAAGATGAAATTCGCAAGGCGCTGGATCGAAGTATTCCTTTGAAGTCCGGCGGTTACGTGATCTTCGACCAGACCGAAGCAATGACGACGGTCGACGTCAATACGGGCGGTTACGTTGGCCACCGTAACCTTGAAGAGACCATTTTCCGCACCAACCTTGAAGCAGCGGTCGCCATCGCCCGGCAACTGCGCTTGCGCAACCTCGGCGGCATTATCATTATCGATTTCATTGATATGGAAATACCGGACCACCGGCAGCGGGTGTTGGAGGCGTTGGATGAGGCCATGGCGAATGATCATGCGCGCCACCAGATGACCCCGGTATCGCCATTGGGCCTGGTCGAGATGACCCGCAAACGTACACGCGAAAGCTTGCAACATATACTGTGCGAGGAGTGTCCAAGCTGTAGCGGGCGTGGTTTCGTCAATACAGCGGCGACGGTGTGTTTCGATATTTTCCGCGAGATTATCCGTCAGCACCGACAGTTTACGTTTGATGAAATCCTGGTGCTGGCTCACCAGGATGTCATCGAATTGTTGCTTGATGAAGAAGCCGGCGGTTTGGCGGAGATCGAACAGCAGACTGGTAAGTCGGTACGGCTGCAGCCGGAATCGCTATACCTGCAGGACCAGTTTGACGTTGTTCTGATCTGATGAGTCAGCGTATTGGACGATTCGTTTGCTGGAAAGTTGCGCGCCCGACGCTTGCCGGATTGAACTTTGTCGGCCGTTGCTCGAGTACGGCATCGCGCAGTAACACGTAAAGACTACACAAGCAGCTAAGCACGGATCACGGCGCAGAAAGCAACAAAGGCTTAATAAGGACTACATGAAGCAACTGTTTACACGGCTGGTAAAGGTGATGGCATACATGGCAGCTGCGGTTGTCATCCTGCTGGCTGTCGCAGTTGGCCTGTTTCGACTCATGTTGCCGCGCTTGCCGGAGTACCAGGAAGAGATAAAGGATTGGGCCAGCGCCGCTATCGGTATGGACGTGGAATTCAGCGGGATGAACGCGCGCTGGCGACTTAGTGGTCCTGAGCTCAACTTTTACAACGCCGAATTGTTGCTGGCGGGCGATGACGGCGGTGCGTTTGCGGCCGATGAAGTGAGCATCGGCGTTGAGCTAATGCGCCTGCTGCTTGACCGTCGCTTGGTAGTCGACCGTGTATTGATTCGAAATTCGGCAGTTGCCGTGCGTAAAGATGACGAAGGCAAATGGCGGGTTCAGGACATCGCGTTGGACACTCTTGGGTCGCGATTTGCGAATGAGGGTAGTGACGGCGCCGTGACCGTAATCGCCGAGGACTTCGATGTCAGCTACCGGCATCCTGCCAACGGTCAGACGATCAATTTTGCGATCAATAGTCTGCGCATGACGCGTACCCAGCAACTAACTCTGATTGAAACGCTATTGCAGTTGCCGGAAGAACTGGGCGGCAAACTGAGTGCGAACATCAGCGGACGACCGCATGCGGGCGGAGACGGCACCGTCTGGCAGTACGGCATCGATACACGCGATCTCAATCTGGCTGGTTGGTCCGGGCTGCAGCCGGACGGACTGCCAGAGTTACTTGGTGGTGTCGCCGATCTAAGCATTTCCCTCGAACAGGTAGGCGACAGGCTGCGAAATGCAGTCGTCGAGTTCGAATTTCGGGAGCTGCAGGCGTCTGGTGGCGCTGTACAGTTTGGTGCCGAGGGGCAACTTGAGTATCAGCACGATGATACCGGCTGGTTGCTGGTTGCCGACGAGCTGCAGTTGCGTAGTGAACGCGGGGTTTGGCCACAATCCAGTTTTAATGTACAGGGAGGGCAGGCCAATGATGGCAGCCTGAACTCCTTGTCTGCTGCGGCCAGTTTCCTGGACCTCGATGATCTGGCGCTGATTTTGCCGTGGGTGCCAGAGAAGTACGCAAGCGAGTGGCGTGCCTATGCGCCGAGCGGCAAAGTTGCCAACCTTACCTTCAGCATTGCAGATATGCAGGCCGAGTCGCGACGCTTTGATGTCGCCATGGAACTGGCAAACGGTGGCGTAAAGCCGCGCGACGCGTATCCGGGCATTCGTGGTTTCACTGGCAGCATCCGTGCCAACCGATCCGGCGGCAGATTGGAGATCGACTCATCCAATGTAGAACTCGATATGCCGCGCTGGCTGCAGGCGCCTGTGCAGCTCGACAGTGCACAAGCTACGGTAATCTGGCGCCGTAACGCGAGTGGCACGATTGTTCTTTCGGACAGTATTCAACTGCAGAACAGCGACATGACGAGTCGCAGCAACGTGCAGCTCAGTCTGCCTGCCGACGACAGCTCCCCGGTTCTTGACCTTGAAAGCCGATGGGATATCACCGATATAGGCGTTGCGCGCCGCTACTTGCCAGCAACATTGATTGAGCCTGGTCTTTATCGCTGGCTCAGCAGCGCGCTGGTGGCGGGCAAAGTGTCTGCGGGCACAACGCGATTCAGCGGCCCACTGGATAAATTTCCATTCGACAACGACGAAGGCGAATTCCGCATTGATGCCGAACTGCGCGACGCCACATTGCGCTATTCGGAGCAGTGGCCGGATGCGGAAATCGAAAGTTTGCAGTTGGTCGTAGATCGAACCCGCTTGTATTCACAGAACAACACCGCAGTAAACGCAGGCAACTCCGTCGTCGATGCAAAAATCGAGATCGCGGACTTACGCAAACCTGTGTTGACGATTGACGCGTTTGCAACGGGGACCTTGTCGTCGATCCGGCAGTTTGCGCAGCGCAGTCCGATCGCGGCAATTTTTGGCGGCCACTTGCAGCGTGTCAGCGTCGCGGGCGATGCGTCTTTTACGTTGCAACTGAACTATCCAATTTTGCGACGCGAGGATTTCAGTTTCGTAACCAAAGTGCGCAGCAGCAACGGCGAGTTGCGTGTTGACGGATTCGAGCCACCGATTACCGAGCTCAATGGCGTAGTCAGTATCAGTCGCGACAATATCGAGGCGGAAGAATTATTCGGCCACTTTCTTGGCGAGCCCGTGTCCATCGACTTACGCCAAGCCGGTCCGGAACTCCCTGGATACAGTGTCGTTGCGGAAATTAATGGCCGCGCTACAGCGGATGGTTTAAGTGCGGCATTCGGGCCTGCGTTGAACAGAATTTTTGACGGCTCAACCGAATACATTGGGCGAATTCATTTTCCACGCGTGGAGAGTGACGTCACGGGTGACCTGCGGATCGATATTGAGTCGACATTGGATGGCATGACGATCGATTTGCCAGAGCCTTTGGCGAAAGAACGCAATGCAGTCCGGGAGTTGGTGGCACAAATCCGCTTTCCAGCGGCAACCCGGATCGAGACCGACGGTAGTCTGGGCGATGATTTGCGCTGGTCACTGGGCTTCGCGCGCAATGATATTGGTTGGGATTTTGAGCGCGGCGTGCTTGCTGCAGGCGGTATCGAGCCCGGCGAGGCCGAAAACCGCGGTTTGTATATCGTTGGCTCGACGCCCGTATTTCGATTGCGGGAATGGCTGGCTGTCGGCAGCGGAGGTGGTGGTGGAGCCGGACTGGCCGATCGCATTCGTGCGGCGGATGTGGAAGTCGAAAACCTGTATGTATTCGGCCAGCACTTCAAGGAACACCGCGTGCAACTTGGTCGCAGTGGCACTGACTGGATAGCGAAGCTGCAAGGCGAACAGGCGATTGGCACAGTGAATATTCCGTACCAGTTCACGGGAGATCGCACGCTAACACTCGACATGCAGCGACTGTATTTGCCCGGTAGTGATGATCACGGTGCAGAGTCGTCTATCAGTACTGACCCGCGCACGATCCCAGCAATTTCCATACGCGCCGATGAGTTCGCTTTCGGAAAGCGCTACCTCGGCCAGATAACGGCTGAATTTACTCCTACTGCAGACGGTCTGGTAGCAGAGCAAATTCAAACGAAAGATGGCAGCTATCAGATCGACGGCGCAGCGGGCTGGATAATTGACACCGCGGAACCCAGCGGGCAGCGTACCTGGGTGCGCGCTACCTTACGCAGCGACAACATTGCGGCGACGATGCAACGCCTGGATTCGAAGCCGGGTATTGAAGGCGATGACATGGAAATCGGCTTCGATGTCAGTTGGGGCGGCGGCCCGCGTGAGGACTTCGTCAGCGATCTCAGCGGCGATTTCACCGTGCGCGTCGGAACCGGGCGGCTCGACGAAGTAGAGCCAGGTGCCGCGCGGATGTTTGGCCTGATGAGTGTCGTTGCGTTGCCGCGCCGGCTGGGGCTGGATTTTCGTGACGTCTTCGATAAGGGCTTTCTGTTTGATGAGATTACCGGGACGTTTCGGCTGCTGGAGGGCGACGCGTTTACCTGTGACCTGTCGTTGAAGGGCCCGGCCGCCGACATCGGCATTGTTGGGCGTGCCGGCCTGTTCGAGCAGGACTACACTCAGGCGGCGATCGTCAGTGCGAACGTTGGCAACACATTGCCGGTGGTAGGCGCAGTGGTCGCCGGACCGCAGGTTGCCGCCGCGCTATTGATATTTTCGCAAATATTCAAGAAACCGCTGCAGGAGATGGGCCAGGTCTACTACGCTATTGACGGTAGCTGGCAGGAACCGACTGTCGACTCCGCAAACGCAGCGCGCTTCGCAGATGCAGGCCGCTTGGCCGGTTGCCTGCAAAACGGCGGCTGAATATGCAGCAGGATACCTGCTAGGCTGCGGAGCTCGAGATAGCTGATGGTATCGTGCAGGCGACGGTGGCCCGATTAGATGAGGCCATTGCGTCAGCACTTCACGGATCTTGAATATCGTCGGCTGCAACGCCACTTTTGAATACCAAGGAACATTGCTTGAGCATCATGACTGACAATTCGCTTGCTACGGTCAAAGACACCCTGTTGGCGCCAGCGGGCCTGGAAGAGCGGCACCTGGCGAGCGCGCTTGGCATTATCAATGGCGGCGATGTTGATGCCGCTGACTTGTACTTCCAGGTCAGCCGCCAGGAAAACTGGTCGCTGGAAGACGGCATCATTCGTGAAGGCAGTTTTAGCGTCGATCGAGGCGTCGGCGTGCGCGCCGTTAGCGGTGAGAAAACCGGCTTCGCCTATTCGGATGAGCTGGCACTGCCGGCGTTGCAGCATGCTGCAAGGGCCGCGCGCGCGATTTCCCGTCAAGGGCAGTCGAAAGCGGTGCAGATCGCGCCCGCAATGCGCATTCCCAGCTTGTATTCTGCAGTTGATCCCATCACCAGCATCAGTGACACGGAAAAAACGGCGTTACTCACGCGAATCGACCTTGAGACGCGCAAACTCGACAAGCGCATCGTGCAGGTTATGGTCAGCCTTGGCAGTAGCCAGGACCTGGTGCTGATTGCAGCGGCGGACGGCACACTGGCAACCGACGTACGACCACTTGTGCGATTGAATGTCAGCGTGATCATGGAGTCGAACGGTCGCCGTGAGCAGGGCTATTCCGGCGGTGGCGCGCGCACAGGCCTCGAATATTTTCTGCAAGACGATGACTTGCCTATGTCGCTGGCGCGAGAAGCGGTACGCCAGGCATCAATTCAGATGGAAGCCGTGCCGGCACCTGCGGGCGCTATGCCGGTTGTGTTGGGTGCAGGCTGGCCGGGTATCTTGCTGCATGAAGCCGTGGGACACGGCCTTGAAGGCGATTTCAACCGTAAGGGCACCTCAGCCTTCAGTGGCAAGCTTGGCCAGCGGGTTGCGGCTGACGAGGTCACGATCGTCGACGATGGCACCTTGCCTGATCGTCGGGGTTCGCTGGCGGTGGACGATGAGGGTACCCCCGGTCAATACAATGTTCTGATTGAAAACGGCATCCTGAAGGGCTATATGCAGGATCGCCTGAATGCGCGCTTGATGGGCGTCGCCCCGACGGGCAACGGGCGTCGTGAGTCGTTCGCGCATATTCCGATGCCGCGAATGACCAATACCTACATGCTGGCTGGTTCACGTGATCCCGGCGAAATTATTGAGTCTGTCGAAAAAGGCTTGTACGCGCCAAATTTCGGTGGCGGGCAAGTTGATATCACGTCCGGCAAGTTCGTGTTTTCCGCGAGTGAGGCCTACCTGATAGAAAAGGGCAAAGTAACGACTCCGGTGAAAGGCGCGATGTTGATAGGTGACGGGCCGGACGTGTTGCAACGTATCTCGATGGTGGGTAACGACCTGCGACTCGATCGCGGTGTTGGAACCTGCGGCAAAGAAGGGCAGTCCGTGCCAGTTGGTGTCGGCCAGCCTACGCTTAAGATCGACGAGATTACGGTGGGCGGTACAGGCTGACAAACCTGCTTTGAGTGATTTACCGCGGCTATCTTACATAAGCCCGGAATTAGTCAGAATGAGGCAGCGCTTTGTGAATCATTTCACTGTGTCTCCAGGTGCGGCGCGATACAGTGCTTTCAGACGTACATCAATGAGGGCACCGTTTTGGACAGCACAATTACAGAGCAGGACTTGGATGCTTCGGCATTGACGTTTGTACAGAGCCTGCGCAAGGAAAATATTGATATCGAAAACGATCTGTCAGTCGATGGCTTGTCGGACTCACTGATGTCCCGTCTGTTCGGACTCTTTATGTTTCGCGGCAAATAGTCTCGATTTGCCCTCTGCGCTCCGCAGAAAAAATCAAAAATATCATTGGCTTAACTTGATAGCTTGGGCGCCGCGCCGGTATACTGCGGGCGGCTGGACTCAATCAGCCGCGCGCGTCACAATTCAATAAAATCATAAGCGACGGGGCCCGATATGTGGGTGTCCAAACCGATCTACGAAAGTTTGCCGTATTTTTACCTGCTGGTTGGCGCGATTGCGCTGGGCGCATCTCTGTATCTGAACCACTGGTATTGGCCGACCATCTGTTTTTCTGTGGGGCTGTTTTGCCTGGTCGCCGGCCTGGTCGTCTGGCTGAAGCGACGGGACAGTCGTGAGCACGATCGGCGCGCGAAAAACGATCACGAAATCTGACAGAAATTACTTGCAGGACTGTCAGCCCCGGCAAGGTACTTCGCTAGACGCTGCTGTCGTTTGCGGCCCTGTCTTCGTCGTTGTAATCGTCGTCTCCGTCAAACTCCGTATCTTCTTCTAAATCAGCGACGTCACTTTCGGTATCCGTGTCTTTCGATAATTCAGAGAAGATAAGGTCGTGCACGCCCAGGGAGACCACATCCCCGTTACTGAGAGCGTGTTTCTTTACGCGTTGGTTACCGACGAAGACGCCGTTAGTGCTGTTCAGGTCTTCAATTGTGCAGTCGTCGTCGTCACAAATAATTTGGGCATGGTGCCGACTGACGAATTTACTCTTGATGTAAATTTCATTGTCCGGCGCACGACCGATCACAACGCGTCCCGGCTTGAGCTGGTGTTCTGAAATAATTCTGCCATCAGTGCGAATTTGCACCTTGCAGCGCGTGCTTGAACGCTTATGCGGCTTCAAGTGCGGCAGATTGGCTGAGTTTTCGTCATCGCCACCGTGTTCGTGCCAGCCCAACTCGTCGACGGCAGCAAGAATATCGCTACCCTCCAGAGCTGTTTTCTGTTCCGCATACGCGCACAACAAGGCGGTATCGCAAAGCGTATTAATCAGTCGCGGCACGCCACCGGTATACAGGTGAATTCTTGCATAGCAGTCGTCGGCGAACAGGTCATGCGCACTGTGCCCCGCAATTTCAAGACGATGTTCAATGTACTCGCGCATTTCGCGCGCATCCAGAGGGCCGATATGGAAGCGCAGCCGCACCCGTTGAATTAGCTGTTTAAGGCGCGGTGATTCGAGTTTCTCGCGCAATTCGGGTTGCCCGGCGAGTATGATACGCAGCACTTTTTCCTTGTGAGTTTCAATGCCGGAGAGCATGCGAATCTCTTCAAGGACCTTCTTGCTGAGGTTCTGCGCCTCGTCGACGATCAGCACCACTTTCTTGCCGTTTGAATATTGCTCGATAAGAAACATATTCAGCATGTCGAGCAACTCGACCTTGCGCTTCTTAAACGGCTCAAAGCCAAATTCAGCAAGAACCGCCTGCAGAAACTGGGTGGGCGTCAGCTGCGTTTGCGAGACCACCGCATACACCACGTCGTCCTGCAATTCGCTCAGAAAGGCCTGCAGCAGGGTGGTCTTGCCGGAACCGATTTCGCCGGTAATGACGACGAAGCCATCGGCGAGCCAGATCGTCGACTCCATGTAGGCCTTGGCGCGAGCGTGCTGCTTGCTCCAGTACACGAACTCCGGATCCGGTGTGAGCCGGAATGGTTGTTCGCTCAGATTGAAGTGTTCCAGGTAGGACATGGGCAAAAAATCGTCGTGATTCTGAGTGTTAGCAATATTTCTGCATCTGAGTGTACCCGGATTCTACCCTGCAAACATAACCCGGGCCGTGCTCCAGGTCGCGCCGCAAACCGTGCACGCTAGCTGCCCAGCATGATTTCGAGCTTCTGTAGCCGCCGGTCCCGGTTGGCCGCGTCGGCATCGAGCAGGGTCAGATGCCCGAGTTTGCGGCCACTGCGGGGCTCCTTGCCGTAGTCGTGCAGGTGGATGCCAGTAGCCTGCAATACTTCCGGACTACTGGGCATGCTGCCTATCAGATTCAGCATGCCAGCGTGGCCGAGTGTGATTGTTGGCCCTAACGGCAGGTTGCAGACGGCTCGAAGATGATTCTCAAACTGGCTGGTGGCCGCTCCTTCAATCGTCCAGTGGCCGGAGTTGTGCACGCGCGGCGCATATTCGTTTGCCAGCAATTGCTCACCGACGACGAACAGTTCCAGCGCAAGGACGCCGACGTAATCCAGATGCCGCATGAGTTTGCCCAGATATTCATCGGCCAGGGCTTGCAGGGCTGCGGGCCCGGATGGCGCGGTTGAGCGTCGCAGGATTCCATTGCGATGCTGATTCTCTGTGAGCGGATAAAACGACTGAGCTCCGTCGCGACCGCATACGCCTATCGCAGACACCTCACGGTCGAAGGCTATCCATTGCTCGGCAATGAGCGGTTTGTTGGGTAGTGTTCGCAAGGCCTTGCCAATATCGCCTGGGACTTTGACCGTATATTGGCCTTTGCCGTCGTAACCGAAACGGCGGGTCTTAACCACCAATGGCAAGCCGATGTCCTCTGCGGCAGCGCGCAAATCAGCCTCACTGTCGACAGTTCGCCAGGCCGGAAGTGGAATGCCGAGCTCGGCAAACTGCTGCTTCTCAAGCAATCGATCCTGCGCTTGTTGAAGTGCCCTCAGCGGCGGGTACACGGCAACTTTTTCCGCGATGGGCGAAAGTGCTTCCACGGCCACGTTCTCGAACTCATAGGTAATGACGTCGACCTGGGACGCCAGCTCCGCAAGGGCCCTGGCGTCGTCAAACCGGGCCTTGATGATCTCGCCACAACCTGTAGCTGGCGGTTGCGCTGACGGGTCCAGGAATACGCAGTCAATACCTAAGGCTTTTGCAGCATTGCCCAGCATCATGCCGAGTTGCCCGGCGCCAATAATGCCAACGCGCGGCACAGCCTAGTCCTGACCGCGCGGATCGCGATCGGCAAGTACCTTCTGGGTTTGTCGTGCGCGAAAGTCATCGAGCGCCGCGGCAATCTTCGTGTCGCCCAGCGCAAGTATTGCTGCCGCCATCAGCGCTGCATTGGTAGCGCCGGCTTTGCCGATGGCCATGCTCGCAACCGGTATTCCGCCTGGCATCTGTGCGATGGACAACAGCGAATCCATTCCGTTTAACGCCTTGGATTGCACGGGTACGCCAATGACCGGCAGCCGGGTCTTGGCAGCGGCCATGCCCGGCAAGTGTGCGGCACCGCCGGCGCCGGCGATGATGACGTGCAAGCCGCGTTCAACCGCAGACTCTGCGTAGTCGAACAACAAGTCAGGAGTGCGGTGTGCCGAAATAACCTGCACATCATGTTCGATGCCGAGTTGTTCCAGAATTTTCGCCGCATGTCGCATGGTCTCCCAGTCAGACTGCGAGCCCATAATGATTCCGATTTTTACATCCATATTCCTGATCTTCATAGCAGGCGAATAGCGGCGAAAAACAAGCCGCGATTCTATAGTCAGATTCCGGCTTTTTGTATTGGCACGGACAATTTCTCATGCACTTTCCGGAAGATTTCCCGGCTCAGTTTGCGCTGCACCGCTTGTGGCAGGTTCGGGTGGAGCTCACCAGCCAGCTTTTCAATGTCGCCAAGATCGTCGCCGGCAAGCACCGCTAATTCGGCAATTGCCGATTTGCCGTCCTGCATGATCCTGTCCCGCCAGCGCTCGGCCTGGTGAAAAACGCGACGCAAATGACTCTGGTCCTGTTCAAGCGCCGCGATGGCTGCCTGCAATGCGCTGTTATCAGACGCGCGCAATACCTTCGCGAGATAAAGGCGCTGGCGACGTAGCGCCGAACGGGAAGTCATATTGCGTGTGGCTACAACGACACTGCGAAGTTCGTCATCCAGCGGCATGCTGGCGAGTTGTTCTTCGGACAGGCTCAGCAAGCGTTCGCCGAGGGACTGAACATTTTGTGCCTCGCGTTTTTTCGCGCTTTTGCTGGGCTTTGAGTTCATCTACGGCTAAGCTGTCGCCGCTTTGGCAGCGGTGGCGAGTGATTGGCTGCGCAGGCTTTCGACCCGCGTACGGTGAGCGGGGATACTAGCACGCCGCTAGTTTGTCGAGCGAGCAGGCTCGCAATGGATCTGAGGAAAACAGCGGATTATGACTGAAGTGACCGAACGCATCGCAGCAGACCCGGAAAAACTGGAACGTGTTGTACAAATTCTGCTGGATGAGGCTCGTGCTCGTGGCGCCGACCAGGCAGAAGCAGCCGCGAGCCACGATGTCGGACTGAGCGTTACTGCTCGCCTCGGCGACGTAGAAAATATTGAGTACACCAATGATCGCGGCGTCGGCGTTACGGTGTATATGAAATCTTGCAAAGGCAGCGCGAGTACGTCCGACTTTTCTGATTCGGCTCTGCGCGAAGCCGTAGCCAAAGCCTGCTCATTCGCGCAAAGCACAGCGGCAGACCCGCATTCCGGACTCGCGGATGCGGAGCGCATGGCCGTTGCACCTGTCGATCTGAAACTTTTTCATCCCTGGTCGCTTGGCACCGATGAAGCAATTCGCATTGCGATCGAATGCGAAACCGCGGCGCGCGACTACGACAAACGTATAAGCAACTCAGAAGGCGCGACCGTTGGCAGTTCGGGTGGTGCGCGTGCATACGGCAACTCGCACGGATTCCTGGGCAGCTATCGCAAGTCCAGTCACAGCATCAGCTGCGTTGTGATTGGCGAGGTCGATGGCGACATGCAGCGCGATTACTGGTACAGCACGGCGCGTGACGCGAATGAACTGGAGTCGCCCGCAGCGATCGGCGTAGCAGCGGCGCGCCGCACGGTACAGCGCCTTGGCGCTCGTAAGATCGCAACCACTCACGCGCCGGTGCTGTTTGCTCCTGAACTGGCTCGCGGTTTCATCGGTCATGCGCTTGGCGCAATCAGTGGTGGCGCTCAGTATCGTCGCGCGTCGTTTCTGCTGGAGGCAAAAGGTGAGAAATTGTTTCCGGACTTCGTGCAATTGCAGGAGCGGCCGCATATCGCAGGTGGGCTAGCCAGTGCCGCCTACGATGCGGAAGGTGTTGCAACGGCGAATCGCGATATCGTCATTGACGGTGTGTTGCAAGGCTACGTGCTGAGTTCGTATTCAGCGCGGCGACTTGGGCTCGAGACGACTGGCAACGCAGGCGGCATTCACAACCTGCTGGTACCCGGCAATGCCGGCGACAAAGACGAGTTGATCAAGTCAATGCAACGTGGCTTGCTGGTAACAGAGTTAATCGGACAGGGCGTAAATGGTGTAACCGGCGACTATTCGCGTGGTGCAGTTGGCTTCTGGATCGAGAACGGCGTTGTCAGCCATCCTGTCCACGAGGTCACGATTGCAGGCAATCTGCGCGACCTGTACGGCCGCATCACGGCCATTGGTAACGACCAGGATTTGCGCGGTGGTATTCGCTGTGGCTCGTTGCTGGTCGACGACATGACCATAGCCGGCGCCTAGGCGGGATCTGCGCTGGGTTTTCCTTCGAGTATGTTGGCAAGCGTCGTGTCGCTGAGCGATTCGACGATCGCTTTGTCGATTCGACCGGCAAGTTCATCGACTTGCGGGCTCCAGTTCGGGTCACGGTAAGAGCCGGTTACGCCACCTGAGCGCACGACGTCAACTATGTCGTGCAAGCTGATTTGCGAGAGATCGCGTGCCGGGATCAGGGTTTCTTTCTCCGTAGTCAGGATCAGGCCTTCGCGTTCGAGGTGGGTGATCGTTGGAGCGATTGCGATAGTCGGAATCTTAAGGTCCGCACTGATTTCTTCGAGCGTTAAGTTCTTCCCGGGATTTCTGAATGCCTTGCCGACTGCAATCATGATGCTTAACGCCAGGCGCTCGCGCACGGCGTTGGACAAATGCGGTTCGCGCCGCCCCAGGCGCAGAAACGCGGGTTTCTGAAAGTAGAAGGCGATCTGTGCGCCGATCAGTAATACCAGCCAGTTCAGGTATAGCCAGATCAGCGCCATGATGGCGACTGCGAAACCGCGATAAACATTCGGAATACGCGCAGCCTCGACAACGAACGAGGTAAAGAACGCGCCCATGCTTACCCAAAGGAAACCGCCGGCCAGTCCGCCAAGCAGCGCGGCACTCACCGTTACCCTGGTGTTTGGCATGAACTTGTAAAGAAAACTGAAGACGCCGCTGATAATTAAGTATGGCGTCAGCTTGCCGAAGGCGACAACCAATGGACCTACTGCCTTGCTGCTCAGCAGGTATTGCGTGAAATCATTGCTCTGAATTGATGCAAGAATACCGAGCGCGACTACAATTGCGACCGGACCAATCAGGAGAACAATTGTGTATTCGGTAAAGCGCTTTGCAAAACTACGCGGTTTGCTCACATACCAGACGTAATTAAAACTCTCTTCAACTTTTTGCACCATCGAGATGGCCGTGTATATGAAGAACGCGAGACTTACGCCGCCCAACAAGCCGCCTTTGACATTATCGACCAGTTGCATGATCTCGCTGCCAATGCGTTCACCCTGGGCGCCGAGGGGCAACAGAAATTCGTACAACAGCGGCTCAAGCTGTTGATGCACACCGAATCCCTTGAGAACCGAAAAACTGAACGCGATCAGGGGTACGACCGAGAGCAGCGTCGTATAAACGAGGCTCATCGATCTCAGGGTCAGCTGGCCGTAGATAATGTCGCGTGACAGCCCGTACAGGTAGCGAAGCAAGGTCGCGACCACGCGTCCGACGCGACCGCTGTTCTGCAGGCGGCTGCCCCAGACAATTTTCTCGATGCTGTCGCTTATAATCTGAAGCACCTGTGCTCCTTAAAAACCCTGTGCGGCAACATGGTACTGTCTCGCCAGACAAAATAGCCAACAAGTCGTCACGTTTTCCCGATGAAAATTCCCTATCCCGAACGAATTGTCTGCCTGACCGAAGAAACCACGGAGACTCTGTACTGCCTTGGCGAGGACTGGCGGATTGTGGGTATATCCGGTTTTACGGTGCGGCCACCTCGGGCGCGACGCGAAAAGCCCAAAGTGTCTGCATTCACCAGTGCCAAAATTGACAAGATCCTGATCCTTGAGCCGGATCTCGTGCTCGGCTTTTCCGATTTACAGGCGGATATCGCTGCAGAACTTATTCGGCTGGGTATTGCTGTGCATGTTTTCAACCAGCGCTCGGTGGCAGAAATTTTCAGCATGATCGGTGTGTTGGGCGGGCTCGTTGGTCAGCAGGTCGGCGCAGCAGAGCTCGCGGACGAGCTGTCGGCCAATCTCGAGGCCGCGAGGCAGCAGGCGGCGACACTGCCGCGGCGGCCAAGGGTGTATTTCGAGGAGTGGGACGAGCCGCAGATTAGCGCTATCCGCTGGGTCTCGGAACTACTGGCCATCGCGGGTGGCGATGATTGCTTTCCGGAACTGGCGGTGGAATCACTTGGTAAGAACCGAATCATTGCCGATCCGCTGGAAGTTGTACGGCGGCAACCGGACATCATCATCGGTTCCTGGTGCGGCAAGAAATTTCGTCCGGAACGGGTCGCCGAACGTCCGGGATGGAGCGATGTCCCGGCGGTCAAGAACGGCGCGTTGCACGAAGTAAAATCAGCATTGATCTTGCAACCAGGGCCTGCAGCACTCAGCGATGGACTGGCTGAACTTAGTCGTATCATTGCGGCCTGGGACAGAGCGCAACACTGACCGGGGCCGTGGCGATGTCAGGTAGCGGTTAGTAGTCTCAGTACTTCTTGGTACTTGCTGGCAGTGCGCTCGAGCACGTCTGCGGGGAGCGTGGGCCCCGGCGCTGTCTTGTTCCAGTCCAGCGTGTCGAGGTAGTCGCGTACGAATTGCTTGTCGTAGCTGGGCGGGCTGATGCCCGTTCGATACTCGCTGGCTGGCCAGAATCGCGATGAATCCGGCGTCAACATTTCATCTATGACGTGTAAAACGCCATCCGCATCAAGGCCGAATTCGAATTTGGTATCCGCAACGATTACCCCGCGGGTCGCTGCATAGTCACTGGCCCGCTGGTACAGTTCGATGGAAACATCGCGAACCTTTTCTGCAAGTTCAGTGCCGATCAGCGAGCAGGTCGTAGCGAAATCAATATTCTCGTCGTGATCGCCGACCGCGGCCTTGGTGGCTGGCGTGAACAGCGGCTCCGGCAAGTGTGCAGCTTGTGGCAAGCCAGCAGGCAATGGGATGCCGCAGACAGCGCCACTCTCATTGTAGTCACGCCAGCCCGAGCCAATCAGGTAACCACGCACGATGGATTCGATGGGCAGCGGTTGCAAGCGTTTGACGACGACAGCGCGTCCCTCGAGCGGCGCGCGGATCGCCTGATCATCTATCACGTCGGCCAGCCGTATATCGGTCAAATGGTTTGGCACGACGTCCGCCATTTTCTCGAACCAGAAATTGGACAAGCGGGTGAGCACAATGCCTTTGCCTGGAATCGGGTCAGGCAGCACGACGTCATATGCTGACAATCGATCCGAGGTCACGATCAGCAAATGATCGCTACCGACTGCATAGATATCGCGAACCTTGCCGCGCGCGATATGCGCCAGAGAAGGAACGACAGATTCGAATACGGCGTGGTCCGATGGCTTCATGAGTATCCTGCGCATGCGCTTGCTTTGGCCGCATGATGGCGCGTCAAAGTCAGCGGAGCAAGCCGTGCGTATAGGAATCACGCCGTGCTGACGTTAGCATGGGCAGCAATACCGAGGAGAAAAAGTAAGCGCATGCCGTATTGGGGAAAAGTGATTGGAACAGTGGCCGGTCTGGCCACTGGCAGGCCGTGGCTGGGCTTGCTCGGCCTACTGCTCGGCCACCAGTTTGACCGCGGTTTCGCCGATCGCTTTGCGCGCATGGCGAGCGGCCAGGCAAACCTCGGAAAGCTGCCTGCCGCGTTCATACAACCCTTGTTCCAGATCATGGGGCATCTCGCGAAAGCAGACGGTCGCGTCAGCGAAGACGAGATTCGCGCGGCGCGAGCGCTGATGCATCGGCTTGGTCTTGGTTCGAAAGAAATTCGCCAGGCGATCGGCTGGTTCGATTCCGGCAAGAATCCGACATTCCCCTTGCAGTCGACGGCTCGAAACTTGCGTCGCAATGGCGGCAGATCGGCCGACTCGCGGCGCTTGTTTATGCACTTGCTCATGGAAACGTCGCTTTCGAAAGGCGGCCTGCACCAGCGCGAGCGGGCACTGTTGTGGACTGTTTGCGGTGAGTTGGGCATAGGTCGGGTGGAACTGGCGCAGCTGGAGGCAATGCTGCGGGCGCAACGTGGTTTTCGCCGCTCGCCTGAGGGCAACGTCGATGCAGAACGTCTTGCGAGCGCCTACGCAACCTTGGGCTTGCCACAGTCGGCGAGCAACGATGAAATCAAGACCGCCTACCGTCGAATGATCAATCGCAGTCACCCGGACAAACTTTCCGGAAGTAATGCGGGTGCGGGCGCTATAGCCGATGCAGAAAAGCGTACCCGCGATATTCGCAGCGCTTATGAAATGCTGAAGGCCCGGCGCACGATTAGATAGCCTGGATAGGCTGCTGCGAGTTGAAGTGAAATAGCAGCCTACACGGGGTAAAGTGCGCTGCATCGTTACGCTCTGTCTGAGGATTTCCGTGGAACCGCAAATAGCCCCTTCCATTTTGTCGGCCGATTTTGCTCGTCTGGGCGAAGAAGTCAGTGCCGTGCTGGCTGCTGGTGCCGATATCGTGCATTTCGACGTGATGGACAACCACTTTGTCCCTAATCTGACTATTGGGCCGATGGTGTGCGAAGCGCTGCGCAATTATGGAATTCAAGCGCCGATCGATGTCCATCTGATGGTTGAACCAGTCGACCGGCTGATTCCCGACTTCGCGAAAGCCGGCGCGAACTACATTACGTTTCATCCGGAAGCCAGCCATCACGTGCACCGCAGCCTGGGGTTGATTCGTGAGCAAGGCTGCAAGGCCGGGCTTGTCTTCAATCCTGCTACGCCGTTGAGTTGGCTCGAACACGTGATCGACGATCTGGACATGATCCTGATCATGTCTGTGAATCCTGGCTTCGGCGGCCAGAAGTTCATACCCGACTCGCTCCGCAAGCTGCGCGCTGCGCGCCGAATCATTGACGAAAGTGGTAAGGACATCCGCCTTGAGATTGATGGTGGCGTCAAAGTCGACAATATCGGCGCAATCGCGGCGGCCGGTGCGGATACGTTCGTCGCAGGTTCAGCGATTTTTGGCAGCCCGGACTACGCGGCCACTATCTCTTCAATGAAGGCTGAGATTGGAAAGAGCGGCCGAGTGCCGCCCACCACCTAGCGGTTAGGGCGTGCGCCGTAGACCACAATAGTTTTGCCGCTGGCTGTAACCAGGCCTTGTTCTTCAAGAACCTTCAAGACACGTCCGGCCATTTCTCGTGAGCAGCCGACCAGGCGACTCAATTCCTGGCGACTGACTTTGATTTGCATGCCATCCGGGTGGGTCATCGCATCGGGTTCATTGCAAAGATCCATAATCGCGTGTGCAACGCGGCCGGTGACGTCCACAAATGCCAGGTCGCCGAGTTTGCGATTGGTGCGGTCAAGTCGGGTAGCAAGCTGCGTTGCAAGTTCAAACACGAGGCCCGGGCTTTCGCTGGCAATCTGGCGAAACCGTGGATAGGTCATTTCGGCAATCTCGCATTCGGTGCGAGTACGGACCCACGCGCTGCGGGTTGGCTGCTCGTAAAATAGTCCCATTTCGCCAAAGAACTGACCTTTGTTGAGGTAGGCAAGAACCATTTCGTTGCCGTCTTCATCCTCGATCATGACTTCTACCGAGCCATCTACAATGTAGTAAAGGACATCAGGAAGGTCGCCAGCGTGGATCATCACGGTCTTCGAGGGCACGGTTCGCACCCGGCAATAGCTCAGGAAACGATTAATCGCCGGTACATCGCTCAGATTCTTTGCGGTTGTTTGCATCAGTTATGTCCTCGGCGACGCAGCGCCTTTCCCCTTAATATAGCCCACCGCGGAGGTTAAGCTAAGTGTGTGTTTTATTGAATTTTATTTTCGAGCTGTAAGTATATTTAACTAAATACGCCGAGACCAGCGGCATTACCATCGATACGCTGTTCGTTTCATGATTTTTGCCGTTGCGCGCATCAAATTTTGCACTGGCAGCGGCAAATCGGCCGCGCCGCGTTGTTTGGCGTCCTCGCCGTGCTGCATTTCTTCATCCCGCATTTGCCGGACGATAGCCCGACTGCGGTGATCGTCTGCCGGCAGCTTGTCCAGGTGTTCATCCAGGTGGGCGGCGACCTGGCGCTCGGTCTCGGCAACGAATCCCAGGGACCAACGATCCCCCAGCACGCCGCTGGCCGCTCCAATGGCGAATGCGCCGGCATACCAAACGGGGCTCAGGCGGCTGGGTTTTGCCCCCAGTTCGGTAATACGTTGTTCGCACCAGTGCAGGTGATCACGTTCCTCGCTCGCCGCCTGGCGCATGTGTTGAGCGGTAGCGGCATCCCTGGCGACGGCGGCATGACCCTGGTACAGCGCTTGCGCCGCCACTTCGCCGGCGTGATTGACGCGCATAAGGCCGGCCGAGTGCTTTCTTTCAGGCTCAGATAACTCACCATGAAGCGTATCGGCTGCCGGATTGGGCCGAGCATGGCCGCCTGTTGGGGCGGCGATCGTCCGCAATGCGTTGTCGACGCCCGATAACAGGCGATCCAGTGGTGACAGGCTGCGTTGACTCATGCGCTGCATTATAACCACGCCGCCGCTAGCGTGCAGTCGGCAATTACCACTGGCGTACACAAGTTACCCAAACTGTAACAATACGTTACAGAGGGTACCGATCCGTATGTCGGCTCAGTATACTGCCGCGCGCTCGCAAACTTGAGGACAGCGCCCGCCATTCGGTAGCGGCAGTCCAATTGCTAGCTTGCAATTCATTTCCTGGATAACGGAGCGGTATCATGAAACGGCGTTTTATTGCGCTGCTGGCGGCGATCTTGCCAGCAACTGTCATTGCACAGGGCACGGCCCCTGCTGAGGAAGAAAGCCCATGGTCGGGCAAAGCGGCGCTGGGCTATCTCGCGACCGGCGGCAATACAGACAGCTCCAGCCTCAATTCCCAGTTTGAAATGGGCTACACGCAGGGCAAATGGCTGCATATGCTCGATGCGACGGCGATCAGCTCCAATGAAAACGACGTTTCTACCGCCGAAGCGTACAAGCTTGGCTGGAAATCCGAGTTCAGCGTCACTGAGCATGACTACCTGTTTGGTCGCGCAATCTGGAGAAAAGACCGCTTTAGTGGGTATGACCAGCAATTCTCGCAAACTGTCGGCTACGGTCGACGCCTGATCGACACGCCAAAGCACATGCTAAGCGCTGAAATCGGCGCTGGTGCGCGGCAGTCAACATTGCGTGACGGCACGACCGAGAACGATACGATCATGCGTGGCGGTGTTTCGTATCTCTGGAAGCTAACTGACACATCGCAATTCAGCCAGAACCTGACCGTCGAATCCGGCAGTACCAACACCTATTCCGAGTCGGTCAGCTCAATTCGAACCCGGCTATTGGGGGAGTTTGCGTTAGTGGCGTCTTACACCATTAAGAACAACAGTGACGTGCCGATTGGGATTGAAAAGTCGGATACCTATACCGCATTGTCCATCGAATACGCGTTCTAACGGCGCACAGGACTGGCGGAGGAGCAGGGTGCCGCCAATTGCCCTGCTCTATGTTACTGATAGTAAAAGAGTTTCTGAGAGCAAAAATCAGTCACTGAAAGTGTCCAGAAAGTACTCCGTCTGGATTGCATTGCAGTACTGCCTACAGTAGTATTTCGCGCCTTTCGCCGGGGCAGTGCGGCACGTGCTTAGCCCTGCCCGGGTGTAGCGTCCAAAACAGGCGTTTTGGACGCCCGAACTCCTAAAACTGGATATAGATAAATGAAGACGTTTTCTGCCAAGTCGGAAGAAGTACGCCGCGACTGGTTCGTTGTTGATGCGACCGGCAAGACCCTGGGTCGCCTGTCAACCGAGATCGCGCGCCGCCTGCGTGGCAAGCACAAGCCGGAATATACGCCGCATGTCGACACAGGCGATTACATCGTCGTCGTAAATGCGGAGAAAATTCGCGTTACCGGCAACAAGCTCAAAGACAAGATGTATCACCGCCATACCGGCTACATTGGCAACCTGAAATCCGTGCCACTTGAGAAGCTGTTGGCCGAAGCGCCGGAGCGTGCGTTGCAGTTTGCTGTCAAAGGCATGATGCCGCGCAACCCGCTCGGTCGGCAGATGTTTTCCAAACTGCGGGTATTCGCAGGGCCAGAACACAGCCACCAGGCACAGCAGCCGATTCAACTGGACATTAACGCCTGAGGCCGGTTGGCATTGGGACAGAGGCAATAAGAATGAGTGAAACACAGTTCTACGGTACCGGCCGACGCAAGACATCGACCGCACGCGTTTATTTGACTAAGGGCAAAGGCGATATCACGGTGAATAACCGTCCGCTGGACCTTTTCTTTGGTCGCCAGACGGCGCGCATGATCGTTCGTCAGCCGCTTGACCTGATGAAACTGAACGACGCGTTCGATATCAATGTCAGCGTTGCTGGCGGTGGTACAACGGGCCAGGCTGGCGCGATTCGCCACGGTTTGACCCGTGCGTTGATGGAATACGATGCATCATTGCGCCCCGAGCTGCGCCGCGCGGGTTTCGTAACCCGCGATGCACGTTCAGTCGAGCGTAAGAAAGTCGGCCTGCGCAAAGCTCGCCGCGCAACGCAGTTCTCGAAACGCTAACCGGATCTTGCTTCCGGCCGGGCCTCTGCCTGGCCGGAAGCACCAAAGACCAACCGCGAATGCCGCCGCCGTAACCGCCGGTCACGCGGAAGTATTTGGGGGATCGTCTAATGGTAGGACAGCGGACTCTGACTCCGCCAATCAAGGTTCGAGTCCTTGTCCCCCAGCCAAACAAATAAAAAAGGCCCACTACGTGGGCCTTTTTTATTTGTCTAGTTTGGGTTCATGGAGAGAGCCTCCGGTTCAACAGAATTGCAGGACGCATTTCTGGACGCCGCAGGATATCGAAGTCTTGCATCATCTGTGACGATCGCGATTTGTCCTTGCGCTCAGTGTCCAATCGCGGCGAACGAAATCTCCGTCCTGAAATTTCGCGCCTGACTAAGGCAGTGTGTCCCGGGACCTCTTTAGAGGGAATAAAGCGGACCGCAGGGAGCCATCCCTATAAAGAGGTCCCGGGAGACGCTGCCGACCGGTTAG
>JBBKWB010000117.1:0-42937 GCA_037968755.1 Woeseia sp. | reverse complement strand
CTGGAGTCCGCTGCATTGCGCGGCGTACGCGTCCGGCTGGTGCTGCCTGAAAAGAATAACCTGTTCTACGTGCACTGGGCTCACCAGAATACCTTGTCGGAATTGCTGCGCTGGGATATCGAACTGTGGTACCAGGCGGCGCCATTCAGTCACTCAAAACTGATTTGTATTGATGGTGATTACACCCTGATCGGTTCTGCCAATCTGGACGCGCGCAGCCTGCGTTTGAATTTCGAACTCGGCGTCGAAGTAATCTCTGAGGATCTCAATGCCGAGCTAAGTGCGTACTTCCACCGGGTCATCGCGGCCGGGCGCCGAATTACTTACCAGGAACTCGCGAATCGCTCACTGCCGGTACGCTTGCGGGACTCAGCCGCAGCTCTGTTCTCGCCATATCTTTAAACGCAACAGATATGGATTCAAACCACTCTTACTGTAGCCAGAGATGCACCGCGATACTGGCGGCGTAACCCAGCGCGATTGCGGGTGTCCAGCGCAGGTGACTAAAGAACGTGTACTGGCCACGCGCCTGGCCCATCAGTGCGACGCCAGCCGCGGAGCCTATCGACAGCAAACTGCCGCCGACACCCGCTGTCAGGGTTACGAGTAGCCACTGGTCGAGGCCCATCGTCGGCTGCATGTGCAATACGGCCACCATGACCGGAATGTTATCTACGATCGCGGAAACGATACCCACAAGAATGTTGGCTGTAGTTGGGCCGAGCTCGATATAAAAGTAGCCGGACAAGTGCGCCAGGTAACCAACAAATGACAAGCCGCCAACGCTCATGATGACGCCAAAGAAAAACAATAATGTGTCCCACTCGGCTCTGGCGACTTCACGAAAACTGTCAAACGGCACGATCTCTCCTGCCGAGCCATTGTCTTCGCGCGCGGCAATTTCTTTGTCGTGTGTGACTCGCAGGTAGTAGCCAAATAACTTCAGGTAGGCAAGACCCGTCACCATGCCGAGGAAGGGTGGCAGGTGCAGGAAGTTGTGGAAACAAACTGCAGTCGTAATAGTCAGTGCAAACAAGAGAATGACGCGCTTTGCGCCGCGCCGCATGACGACCACCTCGCTGTCCGCGCTCTGCGCTTCATTGCGAATCGCCAGCGACATAAACACTGCAGGAATCAGATAATTGACGGTCGACGGCAGGAACAACTGCAGGAACTCGGTGAAGTGGACTATGCCGGCCTGCCATACCATTAGCGTCGTAATGTCACCAAATGGACTGAACGCACCCCCCGCATTGGCCGCGACCACGATGTTGACGCAGCCAATGGCAATGAAGCGCGGGCTGTCCCGGCCGACAGCCAGAATGACCGCGCACATCACCAGTGCGGTGGTGAGATTGTCGATCAGCGCCGAAAGGAAAAAGCTGATTACTCCAGTGATCCAGAACAGGCTGCGATAGCTGAAGCCGTGTGACAGCAACTTGCTACGCAACGCATCAAACACGCCCCGGTCGCTCATTGAGTTGACGTAGGTCATGGCTGACAACAGGAACAGGAATAATTCCGCGAACTCGGTCAGGTACTCACGAACCGCCTCGTCGAGTGCCTCGTGTTCGCCGATCTGAGCGTAGTGGATACCGATAACGGCCCAAATAATGCCGGCGGCAAGCATGACCGGTTTCGATTTCCGCAGATGGGTGAATTCTTCGGTGACGACAAATACGTAGGCAATAATGAAGACCGCGAGCGCGGTAATGCCTGTCCAATGAGCAGTCAGATCCACAACAGACTCTCCGGGTTTGGCCAGCACGATACGCCAGCCTGAGAGGAAGCATGCTGCAAATAGTCACATCACAATGGCGAGTGTGCAACAACTGAGTTGCCGACCGATAGTTGCAAACGGATCGGGTTGGCTACGCGTAAGTTCTGCTCTAAGCCGTCGCCTAAAACTGTGTCGTTGTTTTAGTCGGCCAGGCCTCGTTCTATGAAACCCAACACGACATCCCAGGTCTCGCCAGTATCTGCACCGACGCGTTCAGCATTTAACATTGAGGAACCGTGTACGCCCGGGTCAGCGACGTACGTCTGGTGGCCCTGATCGCGAAACGCCTGCAGTTGCGGCGGTACGCTGGGCACTTCCATTTCGCCGATTGGCCGTAACGCCAGGAGCGGCTGCGAAACGTTGGCGCTGTATTGGTCCGGCCGGCAACCAGCCATCGCATCGCCCGACGCTGGTGAAAACGCGAGCACTACATCGATATCATCGGCGTGCTCGGCCGCGAGCTTTATAACCAGTGCTGCCGAGTAACTGCTGCCCCACGCAACGCGCGGGCCATTGAAGCCGTACTCATCCGCATAGCGGAGTGCCGCTTCCAGATCCGGATACGCGTCGCAGTAGGAAATTTCCTGATCTCCGAACGCGCTGGCAGTGCGATTTTTTTGGCCGAAGCGATCACCGCCACTTCGCTGATCCACTGCCAGTGCGTGATAGCCGGCATCATTCAGCCGCCCAACCAACGGTCCGTACTCGCCGCGCGCGTCACCACCGCCCTGATGGAAAAGGAGGATTAACGGCGCATCGTTGTCCTGATTCTCAGCGAGGTAGATGTCGGCAAAAACGCTTACCCCGTCACTGGCTTCGAAACGCACTTCGCGCGCTTCTGCTGCCACTTGTGCTGTGCAAGACAGTGCCAATAAAAAAGCCACAATTCGCATCGTTATCTCCTCTCGCCCGCTACGCTTAACCCACTGTGCTAGGACTCGCTTGCCGCGACATTGTTCAGGGTTTATTGCTGCAGCGACAGGTCGCGCGCCGTCAGCCAACGGTGAGAGGCTAGAACCGATACGCTGCGCCGAGGCCAACAAAGCTGTCGGGCGCGCGGTCGTTCAGACCAAAACCGATGTGCACATCAAGTTGCAGATCCATGGATTGCAGGAACGTGATGCCGCCGTTCAAATTGTGCTGCGGCCCGCCGTCTTCAGGGTAATTGCCGAAGTATTCGATGTAGGCACCGCAATTGCCGCAGCGTCCGCTCATTGGCAGGCTGATGCCAACGGCGTTGCCAATGGAAGTTTCCTTGTCAAACTCACTAAGCAGCACTGTGCCGAACAGGTTCAAGCGACCGTTGTGCGCCCAGAACAGGCCTATGGTCGGGTCTATTTCGTCACTGCTGAAGGCATTGTCGCCGACCGGCAGCGACAGCGAGGCAAACACGCCGACAGGCGTCGTCGCCGCATCGTCAGTCAGCTGCCATTTGACACCAACACTGGCATCCGTGCTGCCGTCGATGGTCTGCGGGCCAGTATCAACGCGATTGAAGCCGGACCAGTTGAACTGGACCTCCGCTCGTTCACCGGCACCGTAGCGCAGCAGCATTAGGGGTAGCGTTTGTGCGTCAACGCCGCTGCCGAATCGCTGGTACTGGTAGCCACCCTCAAGTTGCCAGCGACCCTGATCCAGGGTCAGCGGCGACGAGCTGAATCCGGGCCGTTCGGCGTTGATGCTGTCCTGCGCCTGGACCCCGGTCCCAGCGAATAACAGGCAAAGCACTATGATCTTTTTCACATTTGTCTCCTGGACAAATCACTACAGTGGCGCTGAATACACCTATGCTGGCTCACTCGCAAGCAATTTGCTACCGGTGTTCATTTGCTGGCCACCTCGCTGGCCACCTCGCTGGTCAGGTTGCATGCGGCTAGCGTCATCAAGCCGCGGGCTGTTCTATAATCGGGCGCGATGCCTGATCCTGACTTCTCCTTGCTGGCTACTCTTCCATGCTGACTCTTGACCGGGATGCTGTTGCTGTAGCCCTGCCCTACCTCGAGCTGATCGATGCACTCGCTGCGGCGTTCGCTGCTGACTTTGAAACGCCAGTGCGCGCACACCATTGTGTGCCTGTGCCGGGACAGGCGGATGCGACGTTGTTGCTGATGCCGGCGTGGCAGTCTGGTACGGCATTGGGTGTCAAGATTGCCAGCGTATTTCCCGATAATGCGCGCCGCAGTCTTCCTTCCGTTAACGCGAGCTATTTGTTACTCGATGCAACCAGCGGTGCACCTATCGCAATCATGGACGGTGCCGAGCTAACTTTGCGACGTACTGCAGCAGCGTCAGCGTTGGCATCGCGCTATCTGTCGCGCGCGGATTCCGCCGTCATGTTGATGATCGGCACCGGCAAGCTGGCGCCACATCTTGTCGCCGCACACTGCAGTGTACGGTCATTTCAGCGTGTCATTGTCTGGGGCCGGCGCCCGGAGGCCATCAAGGAAACGATCGCGCGGCTTGCCGGTGCTGGTATCGAAGCGGAGCCTGCAACCTCGTTGCAGCAATCCATCGGCGAGGCCGATGTGATCAGTTGCGCAACGCTCAGCGAGCATCCGCTGATAAAAGGTGCCTGGTTGAGGGATGGGCAGCACCTGGATCTCGTTGGCGCATTCACACCCCGGATGCGCGAGGCCGATGACGTCGCGCTGCAACGGTCGAGGATTTTCGTCGACACGTTCAGTGGCGCTTGCGCAGAAGCAGGCGAGATTGTCCAGGGTATTGCCGCAGGTGCTATTCGACGGGATAGCCTTATAGGCGAGCTTGCAGATCTGGCGCGCGTACGCGTACCGGGGCGGCAGAATTCGGCAGAAATTACCTTATTCAAGTCGGTAGGCAGTGCGATTGAAGATTTGGTTGCCGCGCGCCTGGTGCAACAAAATCAGCCAGCCGGATAAGTTTGGTCGCGCGTTCACATCGCGCCCCGCAGCCATTTCGCCTACCATACAGCGCCTGTTCTTCTCACTATTTGCTCGCACGACGAGTTAGCTGTAAAGGCCGCGCCATATGTTTTTGAGCCTGTTGCGCTGGATGCGCAGAGAAAAGCCCGCGCCACGGAACGTCGATGCGAATTCGTTACTCGCCGAGCAGCAATTTCGCGCTGGTTTTCTTTACACAATATTTGCAGCCTTCCTGCTCATGGCGTTGTGGGTGTACAGCGCAATGCTGCTGGATCGGTATTTTCCCTGGGTGTCCGTCGTGCAGGGCATCGTCATCGGATTGGTCATGCGTCGCTTTGGTCGCGGTCTCGACTGGCGGTTCCCACTGGTTGCCGCAGTCGTAACGCTGTTCGCAGCTGCGCTTGGCAGTTTCCTCGTAGCGTTATTCCTGACTGGGCGCGAATTCGGTACCGGTGCACTCGAACTGGTCAGTGAAATATCCGCTCACACTGTGGGTATTTTCTATACCCGCGAGTTCGGCATTATCGGTGTGATCTACATGTGCTTCGCCGCGGCACTTGCGGCGTTTTATGCAAATCGCCGCCTGCATCGCAATGAAGCAATTGCATTGCGACGGCTGCGGATGACTGAAAGAGGATGAATCGATGTCGGAACAGCTGCTGATATACGGGGATTCGCGTTCCGGTAATTGCTACAAGCTACAGATGCTTTGCGCCGAACTGGAGCTGCAATACGAGTGGCGAGAGGTCAATATCCTGAAGGGTGAGACCCACACCCCCGAATTTCTGGGGATGAACCCGAACGGCAAAATTCCCTTGTTGATTGTGAATGGCAACTATTGCTTGCCGGAGTCGAACGCGATCATGTGTTACCTCGCCGACGGCCACGAATTGACGGGCAATGAACGCCGTTCACGCGCCGATGTGCTGAGTTGGATGTTCTTCGAGCAATACAGCCATGAGCCGTATGTAGCCACTGCCCGCTTTATTATTAAGTATCTCGGCAATCCGCCAGATCGTCGTGCCGTCCTTGAAGAGAAACAACAAGGCGGCTACCGGGCGCTGAATATCATGGAGCAGCGGCTTGCGGAGACCGAATACTTTGCTGGAGATGCCTTTACGCTCGCAGATATTGCTCTGTTCGCGTATACCCACGTCGCCGATGAAGGTGGCTTCGACCTCGCTAGCTATACAGCGATCAACACATGGATGGAGCGTATTCGCGCGCGACCTGCGTTCGTTGCGATGCAGGCACCAGCGGGCTGAGCGGATCAGGCGGTGACATAGCCTTCGCTGTTTTCGTGCTGAATTGGAATCTGCGCGAGCTGTATATCGACGAGCTCCTGCATATGCTCGGGCGACCGACTGTCAGCCACGAAAGTTGGAGGTGTGCGCCGCAGCAGCATCCAGTCGCCCGATCTCAGGACTTTTACCAGGTGTTCCATGTTGATTCGTATGGCTTCTACATACGGATTCTGACCGCCGAACAAGACTTCAATGTAGCGATAGGCACGATTGAACTTGGATTGCAGGCGCGTTTTCAGAATGTGCTGATAAAAGTCCGGCGTCTTCTTAAGTAGATCGACGCCAGATTCGTAGCGAACGGAAAAATGTCCTGGACGGGAATTTTCGACCGCGATGCCGCCGAGAACAAATTCCTTGTAGAGCCGATCACGACATTTCTCGAGATAACAGCGATCCGCCATCTGTGCGATCAGGTCAGCGGTGCCAAGCAGGTGACCGCAAATGGCATCACGGGGGTCATCGAGCTCAATTTTATCGAGGTCGATTTCATAGCCTGTGAAATGCACGATCATGCTGGCGACGGCAGCGTCTTTACCCAAGCCGAGATCCGGCAAATAGCGCCGCAGGAAATCAGCGCTGCGCGATACGTGTTGCTGGGTCAATTCTGCGCCGTTCTTAAATTCCTTGTCGCGTTTCACATGGCGAATGTAGCCGGAGTCGTGAAACAGGGACGTGATGATCGCCATCTGTGCGCGGTCTGCTCCGAGTTTGTCTTCCTCTTCCGCCGATTGCTCGTAACCAGCAACCAGTCGCGCCAGGGCAAGCGTCATGTCCAGCGTGTGTTGCATGTCATGGTAGGTCGTATCGCAGCCGAGGTAGCCAGGAAACTGGCCGGTGAACAGACGCTCAAAGTCATAGAAGGCGAGCCACAACTTATCAAACTGTGCGCCCGGGAAACTGGTCGCGAACAGTTCGCGTACAGCATTGCGCACCGCCTGCGGGTTGCTGACCTGCACGGTGTTGGTGACGTCGTAGTCGTTGCGTCTGTCCTGGGACAAGATCCGCCTCTTGTTATTTTTGTTATTGGGCGAGCTATCGGGTTGCATAGTCAGTGCCGCTGAACCGAGCAAAACTGCAAACTCCTGATTGAACAGCGCACACGCCAAACGGCGAAACGCCGGTCGGGGAGAGAATGATACAACGGGTGAGCGGGAAGTAGGCGATCATAATCCCGCAATATGTCACATCGGCAGGCAGCCTGTCACACTCGAAATTCGGCAATTACCGGCGTGTGATCGGACGGGCGCTCCCAGGTCCGCGGCTCGCGGTCGATATAGCTCTGGTCGCAATTGTCGGCCAGCGCCTGGCTGGCGAGGATCAGGTCGATGCGCAGGCCGGCATTGCGCCGAAAGCCCGCGGCGCGGTAGTCCCACCAGCTAAAGCTGGATTCGGCCTGGTCGAACTGGCGGAACACGTCGTGCAGGCCCAGAGCCTGCAACTCGCCCAGTGCGGCGCGCTCGGCCGGGCTGCAAAGTATGCCCTCGCCCCACTTCTCCGGGTCATAAACATCCCGATCGTCGGGCGCAATATTGAAGTCCCCAAGCACCACCAGGCGTTCGTGATCTTTGAGCTCGTCAGCGAGCCAGTCGCGCAACGCCGCCAGCCACTGGAGCTTGTACTCGTACTTGTCCGAGCCAACGCTTTGGCCATTGGGCACGTACAGGTTGATGACGCGGACCCCGTTCACAGTCGTAGCAAGTACCCGCCGCTGCGGGTCGTCCAGGCCAGGAATATCGGTGACCGGGTTGTTCGGCGCACTGCGGGCGATGGTTGCCACGCCGTTATAGGTCTTCTGGCCGCTGGCTAGTGAGTGATAGCCCAATGCGTCAAAGGACTCAGCCGGAAATACCTCGGTTACCTGTTTGATCTCCTGAAGTACCAGCACGTCAGGCTCAGCGCTCGCGAGCCATTCCGTTACATGTGGTAGCCGGACTTTCAGGGAATTAACGTTCCAGGTGGCGATTTTCATGCAGCTTTGTCGATGCCGCTTTGCCGGAGCAGTGCATCCAGCGTGGGTTTACGCCCGCGAAACGCTACAAAGGCCTGCATGATGTCGCGACTGCCGCCGACTTCAAGAATTTCGGAGCGGAAGCGGGCCGCGGTCCCGGGATCGAAAATACCTTTCTCTTCGAAAGCAGAAAATGCATCAGCGGCGAGTACTTCCGCCCACTTGTAGCTGTAATAGCCGGCGGCATAGCCACCCGCAAAAATGTGCGAAAAGCTCTGCGGAAAGCGGTTAAATTCCGGATGCCGGACCAGCGCCACTTCGTTGCGAACCTCGGACAGCAACTGCAGTGGCTCCAGCGCTGACGCCGGGTCAAATTCGGAATGCAGCCTGAAGTCGAACAAGGCGAATTCGATTTGCCGCAGCATGGCCAATGCCGCACCACAGTGACGGCTCTCCAGCAGGCGCTCAAACATCAGGTCGGGCAACGGATCAGCCGTCTGGAAATGGCCGGAAGCGCTTTTCAGCACGTCTTTATGCCAGGCAAAATTCTCCATGAACTGGCTCGGTAACTCGACCGCATCCCAGGGCACACCGTTAATCCCGGCCAGCGCCGGATAATCGACCCGCGTCAGCAGGTGGTGCAACATATGCCCGAACTCGTGGAACAGTGTGACGACGTCAGTGTGTCCCAGCAATGACACACCTTCGCTGTTCGGCGGTGCGAAATTGCAAACCAGGTAGCCGACCGGAACGACGTTTTCTCCGGCAAGATTCTTGCGCACGACGCATTCATCAATCCAGGCACCGTTGCGCTTGCCGGCACGCGCATACAGGTCGGTGTAAAACCCACCGAGCGTTGCGCCCGTTTCATCCAGTACTTCAAAGTAACTGACCGATTCGTGCCAGGTCTGCACGTCGGTATTGCGTCGCAGGGTCACCCCGTACAGCCGCTGTGCCAACGAAAACAAGCCAGACTTCACACGCTTCGCGGGAAAATATTCGCGCAGCATTTCATCGGAGACCGAGAATTTGTCCTGCTTGAGTTTTTCCAGCCAGTAACTGACATCCCATGCTTCGATCGGCTCGCCGGCTAGTGCTTCAAGTTCCTGCATTTCGCGCTCAGCGGCCGGGCGGGTCTTCTTCGCGAGTTCGCGAAGGAAGTCGACGACTTCCTGGGTGCTGCCCGCCATTTTGGTTGCCAGTGAGTACTCGCCGAAATTAGCGAAGCCCACCAGTTCAGACATCCGATGGCGAAGTCTCAGGATGTTCTCGATATTCTCGCTGTTATCCCACTGGCTGTCGGCGGCCAGAGCGGACGCGCGCGTTGTCCACGCGCGGTAAAACGTTGCACGCAAGTCGCGGTTTGCGGCATGTGTGGCCACCGCGTGCCAGGTTGGGAAATCGAGGGTCATGCGATAGCCATCTGCGCCGTGCGCAATAGCCGCTTGCCTGGCCCGCGCAATTACGGGCCCCGGCAGGCCCACCAGTTGCTGTTCGTCGGCAACGTCCAGTGACCAACTATCAGTTGAATCCTGTACGTTTTGCTCGAAGCCAGCCTGCAGGCTGGCGAGTTGCTGGCGAATATCGCGAAACTCACTCTTCAGATCGTCGGGCAGCGCAACGCCACCAAGGCGGAAATCTCTCAGCGCATGCTCGACCAGCGTGCGCTCAGTGAGTTTGGCGTCGTCGCCCAGTTTCCTGGCAACGAGGCTGTAGGCTTCAAAAAGAGCCTTGTTTTGCGAAATTTCGGTGTCATGTTCTGTCAGCAACGGCAGCGCCGCGTTGTAGGCATCCCGCCACTCGGGATTCTCCAGCACGCTCTGCAGGTGAGTTACCGGGGAAAAAGCGCGACGTAGTTCGTGCTGCATTTCCTCCAGCGGTTTGATCAAGGAGTCAAATGTATGCGGACTTGTCGCGGCGGTGAGGGCAGCAAGCTTTTGGCGATGTGCGCTGATAAGCTCGCGTAGCGCTGGCAGAGTGTGTTCGGGTTTGATTTCTCGAAATCGCGGCAAACAACCAGTATCAAGCAGTGGATTAAGCATCATTTCTTATATTCATTTTCAGCTCGCGCAATTTTAGCACATGCGCGTATGGCAACTGCAAACCACATGTAACAGGGAGTATCTGTGACGAGACAATTTGATCTTCTGGTAATTGGTGGCGGCAGTGGCGGCCTCGCGCATGCGCAGCGGGCTGCCGAATACGGTGCCAATGCTGCGGTCATTGAGAACGGTGCGCTCGGCGGCACCTGTGTCAATGTCGGCTGCGTGCCGAAGAAAGTGATGTGGTACGCCGCGTACCACCACCACCAGATTGAGCATGCGGTCGATTTCGGTTTCGATGTTTCGCTGAAAGGTCACGACTGGAATGCACTGAAGGTCCAACGCGACGCTTATATTGAGCGCCTGAACGGCATATATGCGAACAATCTGGATCGCCGTGGTGTCACCCTGGTGCGCGGCACAGCCAGCTTCGTCGACGCGCACACTCTCGATGTCGACGGCGAGCGCTACAGTGCGGAGCGCATTGTCATCGCCACGGGCGGTTTTCCATCGGTACCACGGATTCCGGGCGCGGAGCATGGCCTGACCTCCGACAGCTTTTTCGAACTCGCCGAAATGCCGCGCAAGGTCGCTGTCGTCGGCAGCGGCTATATCGCGGTTGAACTGGCAGGCGTGTTCAATGGTCTCGGCGCTGAAACGACACAGCTGATCAGAATGGACAGTGTGTTGCGCGGATTTGAGCCCATGCTTGGGCGGGAAGCTCGCGCGGCGATGGAGGCGGACGGCGTCCGCTTCGAAACCGGCTTTGTGCCAACGGCGCTGCAGCAAACGGCCGCTGGCCTGACCCTGGAATCGGCCGACGGTCGCACTGAGGGCCCGTTTGACGCAGTGCTTTGGGCTATTGGCCGATCACCCAATGTGGCCGGGTTAAACCTCGATGCGGCCGGCATCATGACGGACGCGGGGGGCTTCGTTCCCGTCGATGATTTTCAGGTCAGCAATGTCGAACATATTTTCGCACTCGGTGACGTCACCGGTCGCGCGGCCCTTACCCCGGTAGCCATTGCTGCAGGACGTCGTCTCGCCGACCGACTTTACGGCGGTATGGATGGGCGCCGTCTCGAGTACCGCTGCATACCGACGGTGGTCTTCACCCATCCGCCGATCGGCACTGTGGGTATGACGGAAGCGGAAGCGCGGGTTGAGTACGGCGATGCAGTATGCGTCTATGAGTCGCGGTTTAATCCAATGCAGTACGCATTAAGCCAGAAAAAAGTTGCCACAACCATGAAACTGATCACCGCTGGCAGCGATGAGAAGGTGGTGGGCTGCCACATCATTGGTGACGGTGCCGACGAAATCTTGCAGGGTTTCGCAGTCGCCATTCGCATGGGTGCGACCAAGCAGCAATTCGATGACACGGTTGCCATTCATCCGACCAGCGCGGAAGAGCTGGTCACTATGCGTTGATTGATATCTGCTTCAGCACCGTGATGGTATCGGGCCGCACGCCGCGCCAGAGCTGGAATGATTCGGCTGCCTGCTCGACGAGCATGCCCCATCCCATTACCGAGCGCGCGGCGCCTGCCGCACTGGCCCATTCGCTGAACGGCGTTGGCGTCAGCCCGTACGACAGGTCGTAGCAGAGCGTAGCGTCGCTGATCGCGGCATCTGGATAGGGCGGTGTTTCGCCTTTGAAGCCTGCCGACGTCGCATTGATAACAAGGTCGAATCGTTCATCCTCTGGCACGTCGTCAAAGCGACACGCGCGGACTGTGCCGTACTCCGAAAAATGCATGGCGAGCGCTTCCGCTTTGCCGAGGCTACGATTTGCGATTAGCAAGGAATGCGGATGCTGATCTAACAGCGGGCCGGCGATGCCGCGGGTTGCTCCGCCCGCGCCAAGAATGAGTATTCGCTTGCGCTCCAAATTCAGGGACAGATTATTGGTGAGATCGCGAATCAGGCCAACGCCGTCGGTATTGTCACCGAATATTGCATCACCCTGGAAAATAAGGGTGTTGACTGCACCGGCAGTGCGCGCCCGCTCGCTAAGTTCGTCCGCGAGCCGGGATACTTCGCCCTTGTGTGGAACGGTGATATTCAGCCCGCGGCCACCGGTACGGCGAAACTGTTCCACAGCAGATTCGAGATTCTCCGGCGCGACCTGCAACAACTCGTACTGCATGTGCTGCCCTGTTTGCAGCGCGAACAAGCGATGAATAACCGGTGAGCGGGAGTGCGATATCGGATAGCCCATTACGCCGTAGCGATCGAGCGTGGTCACCGCGGCATAACCGTTATCGACAGACAAGGCGCCGGGCTCGTCAACATGTCGTCGCGACCTGAGGGGTGGGCGCCAGCTAGATGCTCACCGCTGCTGCTTACGCGCCGCGATATTCCATTGCTTCTAATTCTGATGGTGGGCCCCTCTCGGCTTTTTATTGGTCTTGCATCCAGCGTGCGGCATCCAGTGCGAAATAACTGATGATCGCGCTTGCACCGGCCCGCTTGATTGAAAGCAATGACTCAAGGACAGCGCTTTTCTCATCCAGCCAGCCGTTGGCCGCAGCCGCCCGAATCATCGCGTACTCGCCACTGACCTGGTATGCGAACGTTGGCACCGCAAAGGTATCGCGTACCCGGCGCACGATATCAAGATAAGGCAAAGCAGGTTTGACCATGACGATATCCGCGCCTTCCTCCAGGTCGAGCGCGACCTCCCGCAGAGCCTCGTCCGAATTCGCGGTAGCCATTTGGTAGTTGTGTTTGTCAGCGGCGCCCAGGTTGCCAGCGGAACCGACGGCATCGCGAAACGGGCCATAGAAACAGGAGGCGTACTTGGCGGCATACGCAAGAATCAGGGTATTCACATGGCCCGCTTCTTCCAGCGCATCGCGCAGCACGCCGACCCGGCCGTCCATCATGTCTGACGGGGCGACGATATCCGCGCCAGCATCTGCATGGGCAACGGCCTGGCGTGCGAGAACCGCCACCGTCTCGTCATTGAGCACATATCCGTTGTCGTCAATAATCCCGTCCTGACCATGTGTCGTGTACGGATCGAGCGCGACATCAGTGATGACGGCAAGCTCCGGGAATGCAGATTTGAGCGCACGAACCGCTTTTGGCACTAAGCCGTCAGGATTGGCAGACTCGTCTCCACGCAGCGACTTTTGCTCCTGGTCTATGACCGGGAACAGGGCAAGCGCCGGAATCCCGCATTGCTGCGCTTCCCCGGCCTTTGCCAAAATGCCGTCGATACTAAGCCGCTCGATACCGGGCATTGATGCTACGGTTTCGCTGCGACCGTCGCCGGGCAGCACAAACAGCGGATAGATCAGGTCGGCAGGACTGAGGGTGGTTTCCGCCACCAGGCGCCGCAAAGCGGCACTTTTGCGGCCACGGCGCATGCGAATCGCCGGAAATCCGGACTGCAGGTAGGAACTCATAGGGGGTCGCAAATAGTGATAAAGCTTGGATTTTCCATGTATTTCATTAATGTTTCTACGCCCCAATAAGAAAAAACCCTACTCAGAGTAATAATTAGTCAATCAAGCAGGTCTTTTTGTATGACGGAAAGCAAGGCCACCCAGGCGCGCAAGAGGCGCTTTGATCAGCTCGTAGCGGTATTGCACAAGGATATGTACCGCTATGCGGCATGGCTCAGTCGCGACCCCGGGATTGCCGAGGACGTGTGCCAGGAGGCGCTGTTACGTGCATGGAAGTCGCTGGATGCATTACGCGACGACGCTGCGGCGAAACAGTGGGTTCTGACGATTGTAAGGCGCGAGAATGCACGCTGGTTCGAGCGCAAGAGGCTGGAGACGGTAGACGTCGACAATCTGACACCGGCGCAGTCGGCGATGGTTGCAGAAGGACACGACACGGACACCGACGATATGCGCGCAGCGTTGTATGCGCTCGACGATGATTATCGGGAACCGTTGGTACTGCAGGTGCTGCTGGGTCATAGCACTAATGAGATAGCCGAGTTGATGGGAATCAAGCCCGGCGCAGTCCTGACCAGGCTGCACAGAGCAAGACACAAACTGAGAGAGCAATTCGACACGGATGTCAGGACATGAACAGGCAAACAAATACGATGAACTGCGAAGACTACATTGAGGCAATTGCGGCAGACCCGGCGGAGACTTTCGCCGGCGGTGCTGAGCATGCCCAGGTCTGTCCGACTTGCCGCGCCGAGCGCGACAGTCTTCGTCAGCTTGATGCCCGAATTGCTGCGGCGCTGACTATTTCGGTCCCCGATTTACGCGTACCTGAGTTGCCAGAGATTGCGCCGTCGGACAATGTCGTGACCCTGGCGCCGCGCCGCCAATTCAGCACGCCGGCCTGGTTCGGCCTTGCGGCCGGATTCGCACTGGCGGCCTATTTCGGCCTAGTGCTGCTAAATGCAAACGCCCCGGAATTGTCGCTGTCGGAGCAGGTCATTGCCCACCTCGACCATGAGCTGGGATCGCGGGTTGTAACGCAAGTGGCCGTGTCGGAACGAACATTGCAGAGCGTGGTCAGTAAAGATGAAGCGGAAATCGACCCCGGAATCGGTCTGATCACCTATGCTCGAAGTTGCGTGGTAAATGGCAACGCTATTCCCCACCTTGTCATCCAGGGGAAGAACGGCCCGGTAACGCTCCTTCTGATGCCGGATGAGCCTGTCGACGGTCCGCTCACGCTTGAGGGGGTTTCTGTAAACGGCGTCATTCTCCCACTTGGCCATGGCAGCATTGCGATCATTGGCGAGCGCGACGAAAAAATTGAAGAAATAAGTAACCGAGTTATCGACTCAGTGAAGTGGACCACCTGATTGCAAAGGTTTCACTGAGAATCAAAAAAACTTGCCCGACTGTGGGCATACCTGATGCCCGGCTTGGGCATGTAATTCAGAGGTTAGGAGATCAAAATGTCTGAGAAGCAAATAGCAAAACCTGTAGCACTGGCAGTAGGCGCAGCGCTGGCTGGAACGTTCGCATTCGGCAGCATTGCCAACGCCGATACAGGCGCAAGCCCGTTTGCCCTGCAGACGCTGAGTGCCGGTTACATGCTGGGCGCCGGTGAAGGCAGTTGTGGCGAAGGCAAGTGTGGCGGCGACAAGGAAAGTAAAGGCGGCGAAGGTAGCTGCGGCGGCGACAAGGGCGACAAGAATGCCGAGGGTAGTTGTGGCGGCGACAAAGGCGCTGAAGGAAGCTGCGGCGGCGACAAGGAAAAAGGTGCTGAGGGCAGCTGTGGCGGTGACAAAGCCAAGGGCGCCGAAGGCAGTTGCGGCGGCGACAAAGAGAAAGGCGCTGAAGGCAGTTGCGGCGGTGACAAAGCCAAAGGTGCTGAAGGCAGCTGCGGCGGCGACAAAGCAGAAGACGCTGAAGGCAAATGTGGTGAAGGCAAATGCGGCGGATCCGTATAACAGCCTGATCACGGTGTGATGCAAAAAGCCCGCGGGAGACCGCGGGCTTTTTTTATGCGCGGCGATTGTGTCCGGTCTTAATCGAGATTGCAGGCAGATTCGCACGCTGCGCGCATGCTGCGAGCGCTGCTAAGATTCAGCGGGTGACTTTGGAATAGGCAGGAAGACCCGGCATGAGTAAGAAAATCAGGCGTTGTAGCTGGTCGGAAGGCGTCAGCCTCACGTACATCGAGTACCACGACAAGGAGTGGGGCGTGCCGGTAACGGATGACCGCACCCAATTCGAGTTTCTGCTACTGGAGGGCGCGCAGGCGGGTTTGAGTTGGTCCACAATCCTTAACAAGCGCGAAGGCTATCGCAAGAACTTCGCCGACTTTGACCCGCAGAAAGTGGCGCGCTTCAGCAGCAAGCGAATTGAAAAGATTCTGCTCGATCCCGGCATCGTCAGAAACCGGCTGAAAGTACAGAGTGCCGTGACCAACGCACGCGCCTTTTTGTCAGTGCAGGAAGAATTCGACGGCTTCGCAAATTACATCTGGGACTTTGTGGGAGGTAAGCCGAAGCAAACCAGGCTAAAGCGCGATGCCGATGTACCGGCAACCTCGGCCGAGTCCGATGCCATGAGCAAAGACATGAAAAAACGCGGTTTCAAGTTTGTTGGCAGCACGATCCTGTATGCGCACATGCAGGCCACCGGCTTGGTCAATGACCATGTGAGCGGCTGTTTTCGTTACAAGGAATGTGCAGCGCTTGCCAGGAAAATGTAGCTACGAGTTACTCTTGCTGTGACAGCCCGGGCATATCGAAATCATGCTCTGCCAGGGCGGCCAACAACACGCTCACCTGCTTATCCGTTAGTTCGAGCAGCGGCGGACGCACTGTTCGCCACGCCGGTGCATCACTGAAGTGAGCAACGATAGCCTTTAATGCAGGGATCATCGGCTGCCGCATGACGACGCTGCGCAAGTCGCTCAAGGCCTGCTGCTTGTCAGCGGCATTGTCTGACTGCCAGCCTTTGAAGAGGGCGACGATTGCAGCCGGGTTAACATTCGCGGTTGCCGAAATACAGCCGGCGCCGCCAGCCTGCATGTTCTGCAGCAACAGCGTTTCACTGCCGACAAATATCTGGAAGTCATCCCATTGCCGCTCATGCATTGCAGCTGTATTGGCCCACTCGCCGGAGCTGTCTTTGATGCCCGCGATCGTGCCGGGGTAGTCACGCAGCAGTCGTTCGATCAGCTCCAGGCTGATACCCACCTGGGCAACAGGCGGTATGTGGTACAGGTAAATTCGCAGGCGGGAATCGCCGACTCGTTCGATCACTTCGGCATAACTGCGGTACAGGCCGTCATCACTCACGCCTTTATAATAAAAGGGCGGCAGCATCAGTGTTCCCGCACAGCCGAGACTGACGGCTTTCCGGGTCAGCTCGACGGTATCCGTCAGAGCGCAACAACCGGTGCCGGGCATCATTCGCGCAGTATCAATGCCGCCCGCAACCAAAGCTTCGAGCAGTTCGATCTTTTCGGCGACGGCCATGGAGTTGGCTTCACTGTTGGTGCCGAAAACAGCCAGGCCGGTATCCTGCGACAGCAACCAGCGACACTGTCGGACGAGTGCATCAGGATCCACTGACAGGTCGGCCCGAAATGGAGTAACCACCGGGGACAGGACGCCGGACATTGTCGTCACCGTTGCCATCAGTTCTGGATCGCAATGACGGTGATACCAACAAGCCCCGTCGGTGTATTGTGCGAAATCGCCCCGAGATGCACGGTGCCGGAGGCCAGGTTGCTCCAGTTAACCTGTATGTTCTCCGTTGCGCCGGATGTCACGACCGCTGGTGCCGCCACAGTCAGGTTACCGGGATCGTCATTGATACCGAGCTGCCATGCGAGCAGGTCATAGTTTGCACCTGGCCCGCCGGTGACGTTGTCGGGTTCAAAGCCATGCACGTATACGATGTAGATGCCGGCCCCGGGCAATACCAGGTTGAACTGTTCACGTGAGGTTTCGTTACCGCTCTCGCCTATCCGGCTGCAAAAGCTGCCGCCATCGGGGCAAAAGTAGACGTACATGTCGAGGTCGTCAGTGCCGTCGGTCAGTTCATCAAATAACGCAAAGCGCAGATAAAGCTGATCCGCGGGCACCAGGAACGAATGCGCTGTCGCGCCATTGCCCTCGTCGCTGCGATCGAACGTCTTGTCCGGGTCGGGTGCGACAGTGCCAGGGTAGCCGCTGGCCGAATCCATGCCGTGTACGCGGGCACTGTACGTGCCGTTATAGCCAAACTCGACAGGGAAGGTGAGCGAACCGGTGCCACCAAACGATGCAACTTCTGCCGGAGCGGTCAACGAGACGGGGCGAACCGCCAGCACGCTGCGTACTGTTCGCTCCTCACTTATCCAGCTAAGGCTGCCGAAGCGCCAACTGTTTATCTGGCCACTCTCGAATGTGAACGTCACGTCAAAACTGGCTGTTTCGCCGGGCATCAGTGATAACGATTGCGGCGTGACGCTGGTCGTGATGCCGGGCGGCGCTTCAATACTCGCGCTGTAGTTGGCGCTGTCTTCGCTGACGTTAGTTACCCGGCGTGTGACAGTCTGTGAATTAGCCAGGCGGGCCACGGCGATCGACGGCTGGTTCAGATCGCTGGGATCCAGTGACATACCGATCGCGGCCAGTTCGTCGCAACGTTGGCTGGAAACGGCTGGCGAGCCGATCGCGCAGGCAAATGCGTCATAGTCGTCCGCACCGGCATCGTAGACGAGGCCGGGATTCAGCGCGCTGTTCGGTTTGATGTGCCCGGAGCCCATGTCAAACGGGATGGCGAGCGTCTCACCATCTGTTTGGGTAACTTCCTGGTAGGCGCTGGTCATCAGCGCAGACTTGATGGCGGCCGGGCTCCACTCAGGGTGCGCCTGGCGGAGCAAAGCCGCGACGCCGGTTACGTGCGGCGTGGCCATTGAGGTGCCGGTCAGGTAGGCAAAGTTTTCGCCGTGCACGGAGTTGATCGCATCAGGCGTGAACCCTGCGAGGATGTTGATGCCCGGCGCGGTTACATCCGGCTTCAGGATGTCCTGCGCAGGCCCGGGACCGCGTGATGAAAAATTGCCGATAACATTACCGTCGTCGTTGACGGCAAGTAACAGCCCCTTATCGAGGATTACCCGTACGGTTTCGCCGGCGTTGATCTCATCAAGAATGCGATTGCCATCAGCCTGGCCGGTCATCAGTGCCGGGATACCGACCGTGCTGCCGGTATTCGTTGTCATGACGATCGGATCGCCAGCGATATTGAAAACCAGTACGGCAATCGCACCGGCGTCTTCGGCGTTTTGCGCTTTGACAAGAAAATCACAGCCGCCACGCTGCACGTAAGCGATTTTGCCGCTGACTTCGTTGCCGTTGACAAGCGGCTCGCAGGCGTCAAACGTTGTGCCGGCGGTGCCGCCGTCGAGCGTGTTGTCATCGTCGTCGACCAGGACCAGGTCTTCTTCGATCGGGTCATTGTC
Source organism: Woeseia sp. (assembly GCA_037968755.1). Taxonomy (GTDB): domain Bacteria; phylum Pseudomonadota; class Gammaproteobacteria; order Steroidobacterales; family Woeseiaceae; genus Woeseia. The sequence goes on along the minus strand of JBBKWB010000117.1, from coordinate 24,068 downwards.
GGCGAGTGCAGCGCTGAAGTTGGCCTCCCTGACGGCAAACTTACCGGCAAGCGATACAGGAGACTCTACTTGCATCGCTTCAAGTGAATGTTCGCCGTCACGACTTGAGGCCGCAGCGGTAATGACCCACGGCGCGCCGGCCGGCGAACCCAGCGTGGCAAAATTGGGACCTTCATTGCCCGCTGCGACTATGGTCAATACGCCGGCCTTGGTTGCGGCCATCAGCGCGAGGTCATCCGGTGCCGTCGTTTCACGTAAGGAATTGCCAACGGAGTAATTGATGATGTCGACACCGTCTGCGACGGCGGTGTCGATTGCGAGCGCCAGGTCGGAAGTATTACAACTCGAACGGGTAGCACCGGGCCGCAGCCAACAGGCTTTGTACACCGCAATCCGCGCTCGTGGGGCCATGCCCTCGACACGACCGATAAAGCTGCCAAAGATCGACGCGTCAACACGGTTGCCGGCAGCCGTGGTTGCAGTGTGTGTCCCGTGGCCGTCGACGTCGCGCGCGGAGAATATCTCGCCATCGTCGATGGGTCCGGCGTTCTGCGCGCCGTCGGAAAAATACCGCGCACCAATCAGTTTGTTATTGCAGAGCGTGTCTTCAAACTGCGGGCCGGCCTGACAGATGCCGTTCCAATCTTCGGGTGGCTCGAAGTACACCACGTCGTCCATGCGCCGGAAGCGTCGACACAACCAGCGTCCGAGCAGACTGCTTTCACCCCAGGTTGATTTACATACTCGCGGTCGTGGTGCTTCTCGCGTGTCCTGTAGCGCAGGATGTTCGGGCGCGATGCCGCTGTCGATTACGCCAATAACAATGCCGTCACCATCAAGGCCCGGTTTTCCACGGAGCCCGGTTTCCGAATTAAACAGGCCGAGGAATTCTGCACTGTAGTTCGTCGTCAGTGGCCGAATCTCGTCTTCCCAGACATGGGTCACTTCCGGCAGGCTGCGAAGCTTGCTGGCCTGCGCCGGATTCATGCGTGCAGCAAAACCGTTGAGGCTGTAACGATAGCTGTAGATATGCTCGGTGCCGGGGCCGGCCTTGGCCAAAACGGCTTGCTGCGCGCTGGCGAGTTTTTGGGTGTAGCTGCGTACGGCGCTGTTGTTTTTGTCGAAAGACTGGGGAGTCGAGAGTTTGCCGGAGACGGCCACCGGTGGCCGGGCATAGAGGCTTGCCGCTGCCGGTTCGGCCAACTGGACGATATACACTTTGCTACTGGTCGCGTCTTCGTCAGCAAACTCGAAGGCTGAGGGCGGTGGTCCTTCGCGGAGCTTGTTATTGCTGCCCGCAGCGTTGCTTGCGGTCAGCAAACAACCGTACAGGGCAACGCAGACGGCGAAAAAAGTTTTTATGCGCACGAATTGTCCTGTGCCCGGACCTACTGCCCGCGGGTCACCAGATAGCGTGAGACGTTCGGTGTAACGCCTGATTTTGCAAAGAAGTTACCACAGTCGCCTGTTGGGCGACAGGCATGCAACGGCGCGCCTGCAGGAGGTCCCGGTTGGCGCTGATCGCTGCGAGAAGCCGGCCAAGTGGCTGTGTTCAGGCCTGATTATCGTTGTGGTACCCGGTCAGCTCATCAGAGGAGAAGCTGACGCCAAGGCCAACCGCGATGCGATTCACGAAGTTGAAGTAGCCGACAATCAGGGTCAGGTCGAGAATGTCACGATCAGTCAGGTCGACTGCGCGCAAATCGTGCAAATCACTTTCCGTCATCGCACCGGGTACTGATGTCAGTTTTTCGGCATGCATGACGATGTTGCCGAGGCGGGGCTCTAACGCATCCAGGTTCTGCGCCTGGCTCAACGTCTGCAAGGTTTCCTCGTCCTGCACATAACGTTTGAGCGCTTCGAGGTGATGATGAACGCAGTAACTGCATTCGTTGCTCGCGGAAACCACCACTGCGATTGCCTCACGCTCGGCGCGTGACAGTCCGGACTTGCCGAACATCAGGGTCATGTAGAGGTCGAGATGATTCTGCATGGCGTCCGGATTGAGACTGTGAACCTGCAGAATGTTGGCCACTTTGCCGCGCTTCTCGAGCAACTGTGCGTATATGCGCCCGAGCTTCTCGTCCGCATCGTCCACACTGACTTCTTTAATCCATGCCATGCGCGTTACCTCTTGTCGTTACTAGCAGCCAGCCAGTTGCGTGGTCGCAAGTAGTCGGCATACAGCTCGGCTTCCGGCGAACCGGCAGCGGGTGACCAGTCGTATTCCCAGCGGACGCGCGGTGGCAGCGACATCAGGATGGATTCAGTGCGCCCACCGGATTGCAGTCCGAACAGTGTGCCGCGATCGTAGATCAGGTTGAATTCGACATACCGACCCCGGCGGTAAAGTTGAAACTCGCGCTCGTGCTCGCCGAACGGAGTGTGCCGGCGTGCATCCACGATCGGCAAGTATGCAGGCAGGAACTGCCCACTGACTGCCTGAACAAATTCGAACGAGCGGGCGAATCCCGGTTCATTGAGATCGTCAAAGAACAGACCACCGACACCGCGCGTCTCATTGCGATGCTTAAGGAAAAAATACTCGTCACACCATTGCTTGTAGCGCGGGTAAAGTTCATCGCCAAATGGAAGGCATGCGTCGTGAGCTGTTTGGTGCCAGTGCTGCACGTCATCGAGGAACGGGTAATACGGTGTCAGGTCGAAGCCGCCACCGAACCACCAAACCGATGGCGCGGCGCTGCTGACAGTCGTAAAAAACCGAAAATTTGCGTGGGTGGTTGGTACGTACGGGTTCTTCGGGTGCAGCACCAAGGACACACCCAGTGCCGTGAACGCGCGACCGGCGAGTTCCGGACGATTCTTCGTTGCGGACGGCGGCATCTTGTCGCCGAACACATGCGAGAAGCCCACGCCCGCCTGTTCGAACAGGTCGCCGTCGGTCAGGATCCGGCTTTCGCCCCCGCCGCCACCGGGGCGTTCCCAGCTGTCGCGTCGGAAGCGGCTTTTTCCATCGGCCGTTTCGAGTGCCGAGCAAATGCTGTCCTGCAGCCCGCGCAGGTAGGCCTCAACAGCGAGGACATCTGGCTGTGTGCCCGTCATGCCGACGCCGGCCTCAGTAGTCGACCGGTCGCCAATTCGCGAATCTGCGAAGGGCCACGGGCCGGGCCACAACGGCCGGGTACGATGCAGTCCACCAACTGCCGGAACTGACGCCGCAATACCAATGCATTGCGGGCTGGTGGTCGGCCGGCAACATTGGCACTGGTTGATACGATGGGCATGCCGGCCACTCTACACAATGCTGCGGCAACCGGATGCGCCGTGATTCGAATACCAACGCTGTCGTACTGGCCACGTATCCACGTTGGAACGGCAGCGCTTGCTGGAACAATCCAGGTAACAGGTTTGTTTGCAGTGGAGGTAAGGTCAGGGGTGCCCGCTGGCAGATCCAGCAAACCGTCGAACTGCTCGAGGTCGGCGGCGATCAAGAGCAGGCCCTGCAGCGGGCTGCGGTCTTTGATTTCCAGAATTCGTAGAACGGCGCTTACATCATCCGGCCTGCAACCAAAGCCGAACACGCCCTCTGTCGGGTAAGCGACAACGCCGCCCGCGCGGACGATACGACCGGCACGGTGCAGCGCCATCAATGCGCTCAGTCCCCGCTGCCGTCAGTAGAACCGCCAGCCGCTTTCTTCTTGGCGACGGTTTTCTTTTTCGCAGTTTTTTTCTTAGCCGCTTTTTTCTTGGCAGTTTTTTTCTTCTTTGCCTTCTTCTTTGCTTTCTTCTTCGTTACTTTTTTCTTGCTTGTAGCGTCCGCGGCCTTGGTCGTTTTCTTTTTGCCGCGTTTACCACGCACCGGAGCAGCTGCCAGCAATTCTTTGCACTCGTCGAGGCTCAAAGTATTCGGCTCGCGGTCTTTGGGAACCCGTGCGTTCTTTGTTTTATCCGTAATGTACGGACCGTAGCGGCCTTTCAGAACCTGGATTCCGTCTTCGGGGAAATCCAGAATCAGGCGTTCTGCATCCGCTTTTTTCTTTTCTGCAACCAGCTCAAGCGCACGCGGCAGCTCAATGGTATAGGGGTCGTCTTCCCCTTTGATGGACACGAACTTGTCGCCAAAGCGGATGTAAGGTCCGAAACGGCCAACACTTGCCGATACAGACAATCCGTCAGGCGTCTCGCCAAGTTTGCGCGGCAACTTAAAGAGCTCCATCGCTTCTTCAAGCGTGATGTCGGCCATCTTCTGACCTGGACGCAGGCCAGCAAACTTCGGTTTATCTTCGTCGTCTTTCGTGCCGATCTGCACAAACGGTCCATAACGGCCCATACGCACGGTGATCGGTTTGCCAGACTTTTTATCTGTTCCGAGCTCGCGCGCCATCGCGACCTGCTCGCGGGTAACGTTCTCTTCCTTGTGGATCACCAGTTTCGAGAAAGGCCCCCAGAACTCTTTCAGCAACGGTATCCAGGCTTTCTTGCCGAGTGAGACCTCGTCGAGATCGTCTTCAAGACGCGCCGTGAAATCGTAGTCGACGTACTGGGTGAAGTGCTCGGTAAGGAAGCCATTCACGATGCGGCCAATGTCGGTTGGCAGGAAGCGCTTGCCGTCCATCTCGACGTATTCGCGATTCTTGAGCGTTGCGATGATGCTGGCGTAGGTGGACGGTCGACCGATTCCGTACTCTTCGAGTGTCTTGACGAGACTGGCTTCTGTGAAGCGCGGTGGTGGCTCAGTGAAATGCTGTTCCGGACGCAGCTTGTCGAGCGAAATGGTGTCGCCCTGGCTGATTTCGGGCAGCAACCGGTCACCGTCATCGGTTTCGCTGTCGTCCTTGCCTTCCTGGTACACCGCCATAAAGCCCGGTTCCACCAGTACAGAGCCATTGGCTCGCATCAGGTGGCCTTTTTCAGTGTGCGCTCCGGCGGCCAGGTCGAGTGCCACTGTGTCAAAGATAGCTGGCACCATCTGACAGGCCATCGTGCGCTGCCAGATCAGCGTGTAAAGCTTCAGCTGTTCTTCGTCCAGCTTGCCCTTCAGAAATTCAGGGGTCAGTGCCACGGAAGTTGGGCGGATGGCTTCGTGAGCTTCCTGCGCGTTCTTGGCCTTCGTTTTGAACTGGCGAGATTCTTCGGGAACATTCTTGGCGCCGTAGCGCTCCGCAATAACTTCACGAATCTCGTCGAGGGCCGTCTGGGCCAGGGTCACGGAGTCGGTACGCATATAGGTAATGAGACCGACGTTGCCCTCGCCCGGTAATTCAATGCCTTCATAGAGGCGCTGGGCGACGCGCATCGTCCATTGCGTATTGAACCCCAGCTTCCGCGACGCTTCCTGTTGCAAGGTTGAGGTCGTAAAGGGCGCTGCTGGATTGCGGCGCCGTTGCTTCTTATCGATCTTGACCGCTGTCAGTACGCCGTTCGACGCCTCAAGCAGGGTTTTCTCAACTTCGCGTGCCGCAGTTTCGTTCTCGAAACTAAACTGTTCAACCTTCTTGCCATGGTAGCGAGTCAGTCTTGCGGCAAACGGCTGCGAAGCCTTGCTGACGTCCGCCTCGATTGTCCAGTATTCGCGCGCCTTGAACGCTTCGATCTCGATTTCACGCTCGGCAATCATGCGCAGCGCAGGGCTTTGCACGCGTCCGGCAGACAAGCCGCGTTGAACCTTCTTCCACAGCAGAGGCGACAGGTTGAAGCCAACAAGGTAGTCGAGCGCGCGGCGCGCCTGCTGCGCGCATACCATATCGTCCGAAATGACCCGCGGGTTATCGATAGCTTCTTTTACCGCGCCTTTGGTGATCTCGTGGAAAACGACACGGTGCACCGGCTTGTCCTTAAGTGCGCCTTTCTCTTTCAGCAATTCGACCAGGTGCCACGAGATCGCTTCGCCTTCGCGATCCGGGTCAGTCGCGAGGTACAGGGCGTCAGCCTTCTTCAGTGCCTTGATGATGGCGTTTACATGCTTTTCGTTGCGTTCGATGACCTGGTACTTCATCGCGAAATCATCGTCTGTATTAACCGCGCCCTCTTTTGGAACGAGGTCGCGGACATGGCCGTAGGACGCCAGAACGTCGAAGTCCTTGCCAAGGTACTTGCTTATGGTCTTGGCTTTGGCCGGTGATTCGACGATTACGAGATTTCGCGACATGCTGATTCCGTGTGAAAGTGGCTAAATACAGTCCGCATCAAAAAAAAACCGCTGGCTGTGCCGCGGTTCAATTACCTGCTCGATGGGAGCGTGTCAAGGACGAGAGCTTGCCAGGCCCTTAAATCAGTAGCTTCTTAATGTATCAGTCCGGTGTTTTCTTCAAACACCAGATCTTCCATGCGCGCGTACGCAAGTTCCTGGCCGGGCTGGCTGAACAGCACCATTAGTACTACCCACTTGATCTGTTCAACATCAATATCGGTTGATTCCAGGGCAAGCAGGCGGTCAACCAGGATTTCGCGTTGAGTCGGCGACAGGATGCCGATTTGTTCAAGGTAAAGTATGAAACCGCGCGCGGAACTATCGAGGCGTGCGCTCTCGACATCGTTATAAATGCGGGTGCAGTGTTCAGTTCGCGAGTGGAGAGCCAGGCTGTCGTGATTTTCCGTGAGGCCGTCCAGCCAATCCAGGGCTCGATCAATCTCAGTACTGCCAAATCCTGCGCGGACCAGTTCGCCACGCAACACGTTCTGATTTGGCTCGGGCTCCTCATCCGCATCGATGTATGTCTCGAAGAGATACATCAGCACGTCGAGTACGTTCTCTTTCATGCCTGGAGCGGCTCCTTAAATCTGTATCAGCTGTGTTTCAGTCTCGAGAAATTCCCGCCCTGCAGCACTTCGACCTGTCCCTCGAGCTCCAGAATTAGGAGCATGGAGGAAACCTGATCGATCGTCAATGCGCATTTGGCAGCCAGTTCGTCGGCACTTACGGGATCAAAGCCCATGCTTGCCAACAGCCGTTCATAGTCTGGATCACGAGCGTTTCTGCTTGCTTCAGCGCCTTTTTCGTCATCGTTATGTTGCATCAAATGACCTACCAGCGGCTGTAACTCGTCAATGATGTCAGCGGCACATTCGACGAGCTTTGCGCCGTCACGAATCAAGCGATGGCAGCCTTTGGCGAGCGGATTATGAATGGAACCCGGGATTGCGAATACTTCGCGACCCTGCTCGGAGGCGAGCCGCGCGGTTATCAGCGAGCCACTGCGATACGCGGCCTCAACGACCAGGGTGCCGAGCGCGAGGCCACTGATCAGGCGGTTGCGTGCAGGAAAGTGCTCGCGCCGCGGCGGCGTCCCAAGCGGATATTCCGTCAGCAACGCGCCGTTGGCGGCGATGTGGTGTGCGAGGTCGTGATTGGCTGCCGGATAAACCCGGTCAATGCCATGCCCAAGCACTGCCAGTGTTTGCGCACCTGCGGCGAGCGCTCCGCGATGGGCAGCGCTGTCGATACCCTGGGCAAGGCCGCTGACGATGGCAAAACCGCATTGGCCAAGGTGTTTCGCAAATTGCACGGCATTCTCAGCACCTCCGCGCGTAGGGTTGCGGCTGCCTACGATGGCGAGTGTTGGCAGATGTAGCGCGTCCGGATTGCCCTTCAGGTACAGGACGGGCGGCCATCCACGGATTTGCCGCAGCAGTTCCGGATAGTCCTTGCTGCTGAGGGGAATCAGGTGATTGCCCTCGATAGCCATCCAGTCGAGCCCCGCCTGCAGTGCCTGCTGATCAGGTTGGGTTAATGCTGCGACGAGTTGTTCATCGAGACCGAAGCGGCCGAGCGTCGCCGGCTTCTGCGCAACAATACCGGCGGCATCGCCGAATTCTTCGATCAGGGCCTCGAGCTGCGCGGATCCGGGGTGGGCCAGCGACAGCGTAAGCCAGGCGCGCTGCTCAGCACTCATCGGGGGTGTTCTTTGCTTCTGATTTTTTCACGCGCATAAAAAAAGGCCGGCGTCGGTTTCCCGTACGCCGGCCCGCGTGTGCGGTTGTCGCCCCTTCTACAAAGGACTCCGTACGGCGTCGAGTACGTGAATGTCGCTGGTCGCTTCCATGACCAGTGCGTAGCTGATGCGATCGTATACCTTGAAGATCATGAGCGTGCCAGCCTGTTCGTCAGGCAGTTTGACCTTCTCGCCGCCAAAGCTCGGCAGAAAACGAGAGCCCGTTGCGGAACCCGAACCAAAGCGGTCGCGTACGGTGTCGCCAGTCTGGAACACTGTCAACACGTCACCCGGTGCCAATTCGTCGCGGGCACCGCGATTCAAGACCACGACCTGGAATTGCCCAATCAGCGATACACCATCTACCACGGAAATAATCCGGCCTTCGATATCCCTAATTGGTGGTTTCGGGAAGAAATTCAGCGGAATATCGACGGATTCAGGAACGAGGCGGTCGCCGGTCAGAGCTTCCCGGTTGGTATCGGTCAACGACACCGTGGCCGGGTCGCCGCCGCGGCTCATGCGGCCTTCGCCGACAAAAATGCCCTGGAAGCCAACAACCTTGTTGTCGTCAGGATCAACCAGCTCGTCGCCGATGTGAACCACACTGTAACGAGCGCCCGGTGCGGCCGCTTCGCCACCGCGGACGTAAACGTCGTTGCCGGCTGCCGCGATCATGCGCTCGCCGCGAGTGGCAAGAATGTACGGCAGACGCTTGATCTGCTCATCTTCCAACACCATGCCGCGCGACAGGAACGACGCAATCTGTTCGTAAGGGATGCTGTTGACCGCTGCATTCAGCGGGGTGGCACGCGCCTGCGGTGACAAACGATAGGCCGAACCACGCAGGGTGATACGAGGCTGGCCGTCAATCATGACCAGTGCCAGCACGTCGCCGGGATAAATAAGGTGCGGATTCTCAACCTGTGGATTGACATACCAGACTTCGGGCCAATACCAGGGGTCCTGGAGAAACTTGCCAGCGATGTCCCACAGGGTATCGCCACGCTGCACTACGTATTCGTCGGGATGACCGGATGCCAGGGGCACTGAGCTCACCTGCTGCACATTCTGTTGTGCTGGCTGGCGAACCGGGGTGCGGTTGGCATTCGGATCGATGGAAGTCGCGCTCTGCTGCACTGGAGCGGGGCCTGCGGTGCTGCGTGCGGGCTCATCACTGGCAAACGGATTCAGGGAGCAACCGGCTAACGCTGCGGTCAAACAGAGCGACGACAGGCGGATGCCAGAAATTGTACGGGGAAGGCTAGGGAACATGATCGACGGCGGCTCCATTGTGAAATCTGGCCTGCCAGCAGACAGGCGTTGCTATAATATGTCGTGTCGACGCCTTACAAGCTGCCAAACGCGTCACAATTCCGCCCCGCACGGGGTCATTGGCAGTGGCTATTTCAGGCGGCATTGTCCGCTATCTTATTCAATAAAGTCAAAAATTTAGCATTAGTTTGTAGTAACTTACGCGAGTTTTGACCGCGACGACTATGGCGATACTGAAAATACTCGAATTTCCAGATCAGCGGCTGCGCACCAAAGCAGTTCCTGTCGAGCAGGTAAATGATGAACTGCGCGTCCTGATCGACGACATGTTTGAAACCATGTATCAGGCGCCCGGAATTGGTCTGGCAGCAACCCAGGTCGATGTGCATCAGCGCCTGCTGGTGGCCGATGTCTCGGCCGAGAAAACCGCTCCCTACGTGCTGATCAACCCGCAGATTCTTGAAATGGATGGCGTGGCCATTGCCGAGGAAGGCTGCTTGTCTGTACCCGGCTACTATGAAGAGGTCGAACGCGCCGAACACATTCGCGTGCGTTATCTCGATCGCGACGGCAACGAAACCGAACAGGATATGGAAGGCTTGCTCGCAGTTTGTGTGCAGCACGAGATGGATCACCTCGAGGGCAAATTGTTCGTCGACTACCTGTCGGAAGCCAAGCGCCAGCGAATTCGCAAGCGACTGGAAAAAGATCGACGCAGCCGGCCGCTCGCGGCTGCTGTACTCTGAAATTTCGCAGCACAGAGCCAGTCGACCCCGACATGACCGATCCCAAAGTGGTGTTCGCCGGCACCCCGGCGTTTGCCCGCGCTTCGTTGCAGGCATTGTGTGCGAGCGGCATACGGCCGCTGGCCGTCTACACTCAGCCCGATCGCCCTAAAGGCCGAGGCAGGTCTTTAGCGGCATCCGAGGTCAAGTGCTATGCCGAGGATCAGGGTTTGCCCGTCCTGCAGCCGCAATCACTCAAGTCCAACGATGCCCAGCGTGAGCTCGCCGCGCTGCGCCCTGACATTATTATCGTTGCTGCTTACGGATTGATTTTTCCGCAAGCTGTACTCGACATTCCGCGCCTGCACTGCCTGAACGTACACGCGTCGCTGTTGCCGCGTTGGCGCGGAGCGGCACCGATCCAGGCCGCAATCCTCGCGGGCGATGCGACTACCGGCATCAGCTTGATGCAAATGGAAGCGGGCCTCGACAGCGGGCCGGTTTATGCCGATGCCGCAATCGAGATCGGCGCGGATGAAACCGCCGGCGAACTGCACGACCGACTGGCCGCGCTGGGCGGCGAATTGCTGGTCAGCCAGTTGCCGGGCATTCTTGCCGGGAGTCTGCCTGCGGTACCGCAGGATGCAGCGCTGGCAACACATGCCGGCAAAATTCAGACTGCGGACAGCGTGCTCGACTGGCGCTGCACGGCCAGCGACCTTGCCCGTCGTGTACGGGCGTATAACCCGGTACCTGGCGCTCGCTTCTTCGTTGCAGACGAGTTGGTCAAGTGCTGGCGGGCAAGCAGCATAGATGCTGACGATGCACCTGCTGGAACCGTTCTTGCTGCAGGTCACGATGGTATCGACATCGCCTGCGGCGAGGGCGCGCTCCGCTTGCATGAAGTTCAGCGTGCCGGAAAACGTCGGGTTAATGCCGGCGAGCTCGCTGCATCTGTGTCACTGGCAGGCCGTGTACTGCCACTGCCAGCAAGCTGACAGGGAACACTGATGTCATCGAACAAGAGCGGCGTAGTGTTGCGAGCCGAAGCGGCACGGGCAGTGCACGCAGTGCGGGCTAATGGCCAGTCGCTGGATGAGGCGCTGGCACTCGCGGCTGGTAAGGTTGATCCGGCCGAGCAAGCCTTGTTGCGCCATCTCTGCTACGAAACCTTGCGTCATCACTGGCAGTTGCGCGGTCAGATCGCGTTGCTGCTCGCGCGGCCGCTCGCGCGCCGCGATGCATTGATCGAGGACCTGCTCGCCGTAGGTCTTGCCCAGCTTCAGCACAGTCGTGTTGCAGAGCACGCTGCCGTATCGCAAACCGTCGAGGCAGTACGCCTCCTGCGGAAGCCCAAATTTTCCGGTCTGGTGAATGCCGTGTTGCGGAGATTCCAGCGTGAGCAGCCGGTCGCCGATAGCGAAGAGGCACAACACAACCACCCTGCCTGGATGTTGCAACGCTTGCGGCGCGACTGGCCAGACGACTGGGAGCGCATTGTTGCTGCCAACAATGAACGGGCGCCTATGTGGCTGCGCGTCAATTCGCAAATACAAACGCCCGCGGAGTATGCCGAGCTGCTCGAAGAAAGTGCGGAGCCGGCGAGTAGTCTCGGCCTGGACGCCGCGCTGCGGCTCGCTGAGCCACAATCAGTCGATACCTTGCCGGGTTTCGCGGAGGGCAACGTTTCGGTTCAGGACGCTGCGGCGCAGCTCGCTGCACCGTGGCTGCTGGCCGATGGTGGCGAGCGGATTCTGGACGCCTGTGCGGCACCGGGCGGAAAAACCGCACACCTGTTGGAACTGGCGGGACCGAAAGTGGCTCTAAGCGCAATCGACAACGATGCAGGCCGGCTGCAACGGGTTGCCGATACGCTGGCCAGAACCGGCGGAAACGCAACCCTATTGCACGCTGATGCATCAAAACCAGAGGAGTGGTGGGACGGCACGCCGTTCGATCGTATCCTGCTTGATGCGCCGTGTTCCGCAAGCGGCGTAATAAGAAGGCATCCAGATATTCGCCTGCTGCGCCGCGATTCTGATATTGCGGTCCTTGCGCTGCGACAATTGCAGATGCTCACAGCACTGTGGCCGCTGCTATCAGCTGGCGGGCGCTTGCTGTATATCACCTGTTCCGTGTTTGCCGAAGAAAATGATGAGGTCGTGGCGGCATTTCTGGGTAGCCATGCCGACGCTCAAGAGGAAGATTTGTTGCCAAATAACAACATCCGCGCTCTAATGAATCGCAAGACCGCAGGTTGGCAGATATTGCCGGGAACGGAGTGCCTGGACGGTTTCTACTACGCCTGTCTGACCAAGGTCACTGTCTAGAAGCGCATGAGCCAAGCCCACTTAAATCGCTTTGCAGCCGTGCTGGCCGTGTTGCTGACCTTATCGATGGTCGCGGCAATGGCGCAGAATCGCAGCGACCGACAGGGCTACTTCCACGTGCGTTCAGCTGAGACCCGTTTGGTCGACGGCGTGCAGGTCCTGAATGCACGTTTGCAGCTGGTATTGAGCGACGAGGCACTGAACGCCCTAAATAACGGTGTGCCACTGACCATTGAGCTGACGCTCGAAGTACTGCGCATCCGCCGCTTTATGCCGGATGCGACCGACGCGCAACTGGATCTCCGCTACGAGCTCGAGTATCGGCCACTCAGTCAGCGCTACATCGTGCGCAACATCAACAGCGCCGATCAGGATTCTTTTGCAACACTCTACTCCGCGTTGAACAGCCTAGGTCGCATCGACGACCTGCCGGTTGTTGACGATTCTGTTCTCGAACCGGGCGGCCGCTATCGCATGCGCCTGCAAGCACTGCTCAGCACCCGCCAGTATCCGGCACCACTGCGCATACTGTTTTTCTGGCGTGACCAATGGCAACTCAAGAGTGACTGGTTCGAATGGCAACTCGAACGCTAAAACGCTTTGTGTACAGTTCACTCGGAGTGCTGGGCTTCGGGCTGGCGCTCGGTGCGCTGTATCTCCTGAGTCGCACGGCGCAGAACTCCCAGGAATTCGATCGCCTCTACGTTTATATCCTGCTTATCAACGTAGCAGGTGTAATCGTGTTATTTGCATTGATGGTGGGCAACCTCGCCCGGTTGTTTCGTGACTATCGAGCGCACGTTCCGGGTTCCAAACTCAAAGCTCGCATGGTTGGCATGTTCGTCGGGCTTGCCGCTGTGCCACTGTTGGTCGTGTTCTATTTTTCGATGCAGTTTATTAATCGTGGCATCGACACATGGTTTAGCGTTGACGTTGAAGCGGGGCTGGATGACGCGTTGGCACTGAGTCGTGCAGCACTGGAAATGCAGATGCGCGAACAATTGCAAAGCACGACGCGCATTGCAGGTCACCTGGAACAGGTGAACTCCAACCAGGTTATCTTCGAGCTCAGTAACCTGCGCCGACAAAGTGGCGCGAGCGAGATCACCTTGTTCGGCCGCAATCGGCAAATCCTTGCTACCAGTTCTGATCTGGCGGCCGGTACCGTGCCGGTCTCGCCGACGGACGAGGTGCTGATGCAAATTCAGCAGAATCGTCCGTACGTGCGCCTGTTTCCGCTGGAGGAAGGTCGCTACGAAATTCGCACGGCAGTACCTATTGGCAGCCGTAACCGCCCCGAGTTGCTTGGCCTGTTGCAGGCACGGTACCCGGTATCAGACCGGATCAGCCGCATGGCTGATAGCGTGGATTCATCGTACAGCGACTACAAACTTGCTGAGTATTTGCGCGAGCCACTGAAGCGTAGCTTCACAATGACCCTGACCGTGGTGTTGATGTTGTCGCTGCTTGCCTCCATTTACGGCGCCTTCGTGTTTTCGCGACGCATTATCGCGCCGATCCAGGACCTGGTCGCCGGTACCCGCGCCGTTGCTAAAGGTGATTTCGATACCCGCCTGCCAACACCATCGCGAGACGAAATCGGTTTCCTGATCAGCTCTTTCAACGATATGACCCAGCGCCTGTCGACCGCGCGGCGCCAGGCGAGTCTGAGCCAGGCCCAGGTTGAGGCAGAGCGCGCCAACCTCGAAGTAATCCTGGCACGCTTGTCGACCGGTGTGGTGTCGCTCGAGTCGGACTTGCGCATTCGCACGGCCAATCAGGCGGCGGGCGCTATTTTGAATGTCGACCTCGAAACCCGGATTGGCGAATTCCTGCCTGACGTTGCCCGTGGCGAGCCTTTGCTCGATCAGTTTGTTGATGTTGCACGTGTACATTTGAATGCAGGCGAGCGCGACTGGCGCGAACAAATCGTGTTGCGTGGGGAAGTTGGCCGCCGCGTGCTCACTTGCGCGTGCACCAGCTTGCCCGGCGACGAAGATCATGACCCTGGCTTCGTCGTTGTTTTCGACGACATTACAGCCCTGTTGCAAGCGCAACGCGATGCTGCCTGGGGTGAAGTTGCACGCAGACTAGCGCATGAAATCAAGAACCCGCTGACACCGATTCAGCTTTCTGCAGAACGTCTGCGGCGTAAATACCTGCGGACGATGTCACCGGAAGAAGCGCAGGTACTCGATCGGGCAACGCATACGATCGTACAGCAGGTCGAAGCAATGAAGGAGATGGTCAATGCCTTCAGCGAATACGCTCGTGCGCCGGATATGGATATCAATCGTTTCAGCGTCAGCCGGCTGGTACACGAAGTTGTCGAGTTGTATCGCTCGCAGGAAAGCGGCATCAAGATACTGTTACGCGTCGATGATGAACTTCCGGATGTGGAAGCAGACATGGGGCGTATGCGGCAAATATTGCACAACCTGATTCGTAACTCGATCGAGGCGCTTGAGAACGACGAGAACGGTCAAATTGACGTCAGTGTGGAGGTGGCCCGCTACCTGGGTGTTGAAGTCATCGAAATTGTAGTGGAAGACAATGGACCAGGGTTCAAGCTTGGTTCACTGAGCCAGGTCTTTGATCCCTATGTCACGACGAAACCAAAAGGCACTGGCCTCGGCCTTGCGATCGTCAAGAAACTTGTTGAGGAGCACGCCGGAGTGATCGAAGCAGAGAACAGGGAACAAGGTGGTGCAGCGATTCGCATCCGCCTGCCAGTCAGTGAAATCGCTCGCGAAGCGATGATCGCAATAATGCCAGGACGCGCAGAGAAACGGAGGGAGAGAGCATGAGCACGTCACATGTGCTGGTGGTGGATGATGAGTCAGATATCCGCGCGCTAATTTCAGACATCCTTGAAGATGAAGGTTACAAGGTCACGGTCGCGCAGGATGCTGCAGCAGCGCGCGAAGCTCGCGCAGCAAACCGCTTTAACCTGGTCCTGCTGGATATCTGGATGCCGGACACAGATGGCATCAGTTTGCTGCGCGAATGGTCGGAAGAGGGCGCGCTCGATTGCCCGGTGGTCATCATGTCGGGACACGGCACCGTGGATACGGCGGTTGAAGCTACCCGACTCGGAGCTTTCGACTTCGTTGAGAAGCCGCTGTCGATAGCCAAATTACTACGTACGGTGGAGCGGGCGCTGGAAGACGCGCGGCGCCGCACCGGCGGTGCGCGGCATACGCTGCCATCGCTGCTTGCGCCAGTTGGTCGCAGTACGCTGATGAAAAATCTGCGAGAAACCGTGCAGCAGTTTGCCGGCCACGAGTCACCCGTATTGTTAATCGGCGAGCCTGGCACAGGCCGCGGTGCCTTCGCCCGTTACATTCATGCGATGAGCAATCGTGCTGAGCGTGACCTCGTTGTATTGCTGGCCGCCTCCCTTACCGATAGCAATGTCGAAGAACAGTTGCTCGGTCACGAAGACGAAAATGGCGTGAATCCCGGCTTTTTCGAACGTGCGGCCGGTAGCACTCTGATCATTGAGGAGCTCACTGACCTGAGCGATGCAGCGCAGAAGCTGATAGTGGGTGTTCTCGAGCAAGGTCGCTTTATGCGCAAGGGCGGCCACCAGCCGATCGAGCTGCAAGTGAGGGTGCTCGCAACTGTAAGCGCCGAGTATGAGAGCGCTGTCGAGTCGGGGCGACTGCGGCGTGAGCTGATCGCAAACCTGAACACACTGAGCTTGCGGGTACCGCCGCTGCGTGAGTATTCGGAAGATGTTCCGGAGCTTCTGACCTATTACGTGGACAAACTAGTTGATGGTGAGAGCCTGCCCTTTCGCCGGTTCAGTGTTGCCGCGCAAAATCGCCTGCGCAATTATCCATGGCCGGACAATGTGCGTGAACTGAAAAACCTGGTGCGCCGGCTGCTGATGACGGGCGCAGGCGAGGAAATTACTCTTGATGAAATCGAGAGTGAAGTGAGCGCAAGCTCGCGGGCCGATGAGCCACTGGTCAAACAGGATCTCCTGGCGTTGCCACTACGCGAGGCACGTGAGCAATTTGAACGTGCTTATTTGCAACAGCAGCTGGTGCTGTGTGATGGCAAAGTTGGCAAGCTGGCGAAGCGCGTCGGGATGGAACGCACGCATTTGTATCGCAAGCTGCGCTCATTAGGCGTGGACTTTCGCTCGGTGAGCACGAGCGACGAATAACGTTTTGGCAGAACCTACCCGCCGCCGCGCTTAGCGGCGGGTAAGTGCGCCGTCAGCTGCAAACTCAAGCCCGCTGTCGCCGAAGTCCGCAGCACTCAGGTCGCGAATTACCTGCAAGGCCCGCTGTGTTGGATCCAGTTGCGGGCCGCCCGGGCGAACTTGCACCGTAGAATGAATCTGGCCCGATGCGAATCTACCCTGGTAGTCCAGGTCGACCTCAAGTATCGGCGCCACGCCCTTAAGGTCGGCAACACTGATGCCATAGTACGTGGCGAAGTTGCCGAGGCTGTAAGCGATCAGGCGATCCTTATACAACTCCATCGCGCGCACTACGTGCGGCCCGTGGCCGAATACCAGGTCAGCGCCTGAATCCACTGCCAGGCGGGCAAATCGCGCGACGTCGCCACGCGGTTCGCCATAATGTTCTTCTTCGGCGAAAGGCACATGTTCTACATCGCCGCCTTCGGCGCCGCCATGAAAGCTGACAATCACGATGTCGTGGCTCGCTGCGTAATGGGCAATAGTAGCGGATGCTTTCGAGTAGTCATGCAACAGATTGGATTCGCGAGTTACGGAAAATGCCAGCACTGCGACCCGCAATCGATGCACGCTGAGGGAGGCGAAATCTCCTTCGCGGCCGGAGTGCAGGATGCCGTTCGCATCCAGGGTTTGCATAGTCGCACTGCGGCCATCTTCGCCGAAGTCGCGTGCATGGTTATTGGCAAGACTCAGTACGTCGAAACCGGCGTTCACTAAGTGCTTTGCGTAACGCGATGGCGAGCGAAACAGATAGCAGGCTGCCGGATTAGTGCAGGTCTTAGCGGGCGTACCGCCATCAACCAGGACGCCTTCAAGGTTGCCAATTGTGATATCGGCAGAACGCAGTATCGGCGCCACTGCGTCCAGGAATGAAATGCCGTCATCGTCGGGCAAGTGATTCTGCGGGTAGTCGGTGCCGAGCATCATGTCCCCGACCATGGCTATCGAAACGCGACGAATATCGGGCTTGCTGGCTGAAGTCGGGCCTGCGCCAGTTGCAGGCGCCGACGGCATTGGAGCTGGCGGTGATATCGTTGTCGGGATTTCAGCAGCAGGATCCTGCGTTGACGCCGCATTCCCATGCTCATCTTCAACATGCTGTGGCGCGGCACAGCCAGTTAGCACCGCAAGCAATAGCAGGCCAGTGAGGTAGTTACTGATCTTCAAGCCGAATTCGTAGTACATCAATATTCGCCTGGCGCAATCGACTGCGCAGCACGTTCAGTTCATTCAGATCCGTGATCGGACCAATCCGAACACGATGATATGTGCGTTCATCAATCGCTACGCGCTGAATCATTGACTCGATTCCTTGCAGCGCGAGTTGTGCGCGGCGCCGGTCAGCATCTTCGTAGCGCGAGAACGAACCTGCCTGAAGAATATAAAGGCCCGGTTCAACGACTGCACGCGGCTGTGTATCCGCCGTCACATCCGGTTCCTGTTCAGGAACAACAACTTCAAATTTTGGCAGCATGTTGTAGAAGTCGAATCGTTGCTCCGGCGCTTCGGCAACTGTGCTTTCACCGTTGTTATCCAGGGCCGGCGCCGCTTCCATTGAGGCGGGCTGCGCCGTTGTCGCGGCAGGGCGCGGTGTAGCGGAATCCGCTGTCGGCGGGATTACGTCACGTACGTACAGTGCCAGGGCAACAGAGAGCCCGACGGCCAGGCCGAACAGCATCCAGACCCAGCCCGGATAGGCCTCATTACTACTGCGCCTGCGCTTTTTTCGGGCCATCGCTTTACATCGCGTCCGGAGCGTTAACGCCGAGGATGCTGAGGCCGTTCGCGATCACAGCACGCGTCGCGCTGATCAGCGCCAGCCTGGCATCACGCAAACCGTCATCGTCAACAATGAACACGTGCGCGTTATAGTAAGTGTGAAACTCGTTAGCGAGGTCACGCAGATAATGCACAAGATGCTGCGGCGCACGGTTGTTCGCTGCCAACTCAATAATCTCGGGATAGCGGCTTAGCGTCGACATCACTGCCTTTTCCTGCGGCTCTTCGAGCATTGCGAACTGCGACCGACCGTTAGCCTCGTCATACGTTATCTCGCGCTCGTCCAGTTGCCGGAACACGCTCGCTACCCGCGCATGCGCATACTGGATGTAATAAACCGGATTGTCATTCGAGCGGCTCTTGGCGAGCTCGAGGTCGAAATCGAGATGCTGGTCATTGGATCGAATGACATAGAAGAACCGCGCTGCATCATTGCCCACTTCTTCGCGGAGCTGCCGAAGCGTGACGAACTCGCCGGAGCGGGTCGACATCTGCATTTTTTCGCCGCCGCGATAAAGCGTCACGAACTGCATCAGCTGCACTTCAAGGTCGTCGCCGGCATAACCCATTGCTTCGAGCCCGGCACGAACCCGCGCAACATAGCCATGGTGATCCGCACCCAGGATATCCAGCAGATGATCGAAGCCGCGTTTACGCTTGTCGAAGTGATAGGCGATGTCCGAGGCAAAGTAGGTTTTCTTGCCATTGTCGCGCACGACTACCCGATCTTTTTCGTCGCCAAAGTCGGTTGCCCGGAACCACCAGGCACCGTCTTTCTCGTACAGCATGCGACGTTTTTTCAAGACTTCCAGGGCTTCGTCTATGCGGCCGTCGGTCGTCAGGCTGGCTTCTGAATACCAGCGATCAAACTCGACGCCAAACTCGCGCAGGTCCTCACGAATTTCATCCAGAATCGATTCGAGCGACTGCTGGCGTAGCGCCAGAAAAGCGTCTTCACCGAGCAACTCCGTTGCGCGCTCGATGAGCGCGCCTATATGCGCTTCCTTGTCACCATCCGGCCCGTCGTCCGGCAGGCCATTCAGTACCTGTTCCGCACTGACATCCGCGAGCGCCGCGCCATCGATTTCCGCAGCAACGTCATTAATGTAGGCACCTTTGTAGCCCGCAGTCGGAAATGGCAGCACAACACCTTTACTTTCCAGTACTCGCAGCCAAACGCTGACACCGAGGATGTCCATCTGCCGGCCGGCATCATTCACGTAATACTCGGTGCTGACCTTGAAGCCAGCGGCCTTCAACAGGTTGCGAAGCGTGGCTCCATAGGCCGCATGCCGACCGTGACCGA
The DNA here is from genome assembly GCA_037968755.1 of Woeseia sp. GTDB lineage: Bacteria > Pseudomonadota > Gammaproteobacteria > Steroidobacterales > Woeseiaceae > Woeseia. The sequence continues at coordinate 4,548 of JBBKWB010000117.1, read as the reverse complement.
CATGCAAAGGCCCGGTCGGATTCGCCGATACGAACTCAAGCAGTACCGTCGGCTTTTCACGCAGGTCCTGGTGTCCGTAGCGTGCGCCGTCATCCAGAATTGCCCGCAGCTCACGATGAAACGCTGCCGGACCAATGTAAAAGTTAATAAAGCCCGGGCCCGCAATCTCTGCTTTCAAAATCAGCTCGCTTGCAGGCAACCGCTCGATGATTTCTGCCGCCAGCTCGCGCGGGTTCCGGCCCGCTGCCTTTGCCATGCGCATGGCCACATTGCTGCCAAGGGGCGCCGGCAGGCGCTGCCGACCGGTTGGCAGGCCAGTTTTACAAAGCAAAACCTGAACCAAAGGCATATCAGAGGCAAGCACCCCGAGAAGACGCCCGCCTGAGCCGAACGCCTGTTCTTACTTCGATAGTGACATCGAATCTTGGGGGAGCGTGATCGGACATTGCGTTCTAGATCGGGCAGGCGCCAACGTTAGATTGGCCGCAGCAGAAACTGTGTCGTAACTGAGTGTCCACTAAATCTGAGCAAGACCACTTTGCGGACGGTTGATATCGATCAGCGCAGATAGGTGTCAATATCAATTGTTGCCCCAATTGCGTGCACGAAATCCAAGACATCCGCGTTGAATCCGATAGCAGGTGTCGGGTGACCTTCAGCGGTCGAGATCGCCAACACTACCTGCAATACAGCTTCTAATCCGAAACGCTCTTTGATCTGGACGATGTCCTTTGTATGGGGCTCAAGCTCGGACACCAGCGTTGATGCCATTTTGTACACATCGACAAAGTCATGCTCAATCTTGCCGGTGGAGCATCTCCAAGACGAGTATTTGGGGATAGGGTCGCCCTTCGGTATCGCAATCGCTCGATCAATCGGAATTGCGTCTCTGGCAACCGAAGGGTCAAAGTCGGAGCCGAACAATCCTAAATAAACTTCACCGACATTCATGGATCTGATCCTCGCGTTAGAATCGCGAGTTTATCGTGAATCACGAAGGGTCGCATTCGGCCGTAAGGCGACGATCGTCTAGCTTGAGTTACAATTTCTGCTACCGACCCAAACCGCACATTGACGAGCAACGAGAATTTTGATGACCGAATCTCGAATTATTCCCTGGAAGCGCATAGGCGTTGAGGCAACAGCCATTGTGGCGAGCATTCTTCTGGCGTTCGCGATTGACGCATGGTGGGGTGAAACAGTTGAGCAAAGCCGTAGTAAGGACCAATTGACGTCTCTCGCAATAGAGTTCGGAGAGGTCGAGTTGCATCTGAACTATTACGAAACGCGACTTCTCGACTTAAGACTGGCAGTTTCGGATCTGCTGTCACACATCGGGCCCGAAACCCAGGTTCAGCCCGTGGATTCTCTTTACGCTCTCATGGACCGCAGTTTTCGCGCTGCAAAGATGGAGTTGCCGGTTGCTACTTTGGAGGCCTTGCTGGCCTCAGGGGAATTGTCTTCAGTTTCTAACGACAAACTGAACGCGCTTCTGGCCGGCTGGCCCGCTCAGGTTTCAAAACTGCGTAATCAGTCCGGGTTGCTAGAGCAGAATCGGGAAGAAATAATTTGGTATCTACACGACAGGGTGCCCACGTTAAGTATTGCCTCCAAGACGAATCAGATGAGCCGCTATCCAGAATCAAGTTTCGTAGGTGATCCCGAGAATATTCAGCGAGACATGAAGGTTGAAGGTCTGTTTGGAAATCGGGGCATGTTAATTGAGGACACACTCGATATCGTTACCCGGCTTCAGGATCGTGTAGTAGATACTGTGAATTTGATCGAGGCTGAATTGAGCAACTAATACATGCTTACCGGCAGCTACTGACTGCGGATTCAATCGGTCGATGCAACACATTGGTTAAAGCATTCAGCCGGTGTTCGATAGTTTGGCGTTTTTCTCGGTCGTTCGTTGAGCTGCCGCGCAACGGCATTCAGTCTGTTTTGATGAACATCTGCGAGATCCATTCCCTTCGGGAAGTACTGCCGAAGCAGACCGTTAGTGTTTTCGTTTGAGCCGCGCTGCCAAGGTTGTTGCGGATCACAGAAGTACACGTCGATATCTGTGGCCAAGCTAAAGCGCTTATGTGCGGCAAGTTCTTTTCCGCGATCCCAGGTCAATGACTTGTAGAGCTCTCTGGGTAACTTGTGAGCATGCTTGATCAGTGCGTTAATCACCGTCGCCGTGTCCTTGCGGGCGACCTTTACCAACATCACGTAACGCGTCTGTCGTTCAACCAGCGTTGCGATTTGGCTGTTGTTGCTGCCAAAGACCAGGTCGCCTTCCCAGTGACCGGGGACGGCTCGATCATCCGCTTCCGGTGGTCGTTCACTGATCGACACGGCGTCCAGAATGCGGCCGTGGTTCGCCGTTTTCTGTGTGTGATGGCGCGATCGACGCAGGGCACGTTGGCGTCGAAGATGCTGCAATAACTCGCTTTTCAAAGCCCCGCGAGCCTGGATATACAAACTTTTGTAGATCGTCTCGTGCGACACCTGGTATTGCTCTCGGTCTGGGAACTCGGTCTTTAACCATCCCGCGATCTGCTCCGGTGACCAGAACCCCTGAAGCTTCTGTGCCACCAACCGAGCCAACGTTGGATGCAGTACCAGTTTACAGCTCTTCGGACGCTTGGCCCGTTCCCAAGTGGCCGCATCCGCCTTATGGGCCCGGTAGCTTCGCCGGCCTCGATTACGGCGTATCTCTCGACTGATCGTGGACGGCGCCCGGCCTAGCTTGTTGGCAATCCAACGCATCGAGCGGCCAGCAACTACGCCACGCGATATCTCCTCGCGTTCAGACAACGACAAACAACGCGCTGCGCGCGTTCTCTGAGGTGGCCGAATGCCGCCTGTCTCCGAGAATATATGCTGAATAGACGAGTGGCCTTGAATGCCAAAATAGCGACCAATCTCGTTCATAGAGTCGCCCTTTTTCCAGCGATCCCACATCAACGCTTTCTCAGTTTCGGTGTAATGACGTCTCTTTCGTATCCCCATCTGCAACATCCTCCTATACGATGATAGAGTTTAGATGTTGCAACCACCGCTTGAATCCGCAACCCAATGCAGCCGCTCGCCAAATTCGGGTGACAATGGACTTGACCAAGACGATATCGCTGTTCTTCGCCGCGGCCCTATTGATTTACGGTGATCGTGGCGTTGGTGAAGTACTTGTGAGAGTTACCACTGGATTTGACATCGAGCTGACCGAGGACGAGAAGGCCGCAATCTACGAGGCGCCCAGCAAGCTGATACAGAATCCGTCGAGACACCTCGTCGCAGCCATGGCGGCAGGTGATGCGGATGCGATCGTGCTCGATCAACGGGGCGACGTAAGAGTTAGATATCCGTTAATGCTAGTAATCACCTATCCCACCGTCTCGGTTAACCAGTTCAGGACATTTCGGCCTGTTGTTAATTGTGAGGGGTCTATATATCCCGCAGCCTGGGACTATTGCACTGAAAAGTCCGACACACACATAACTATACCCGGCCACGGAAGGATTGATGTTGACCACGAATTGATTACGAGGAAAAACGCGGAGCAGATGATTGCTTTCCTGGATACCAATAACTTGCAGTCGCCCCAGGGTGAATCGATCGCCGGAAAAGACGTCCATAGCATTCACTACAGGGAAAACCTTGGGCTCTACTGGCTAGTAGGTCATACCGCAAAGAGGGAGCATTGTTTGGTCACGATTCGTCCGACTCCGGACAGCGCCGAGAGAAAGTACGAAATTACGGAATGGTCTTGCCAATAACTGCGAAATACGAATCGAATGGTCGCTTCTGGCCGTAAGGCGACGATCACCTAGTTTGAGTTACAATTTCTGCTACTGACTCAAAGCAGACTTTTGATATTCCTACGACTCTTATTCGCCTCGCTTGAAAGGCAGTTTTGCTTACTTGACCTTAGAAAGAATTAAAGACATCGCCAGTGTGTGGATGTACTGAGTCACCATCGACTACCCCTGCTTCAATCATGTCAGAAAATGCCTTTTTGGCCGTTTCGGCAGCAGCGTCCATTGTTGCCTGATCTGGATATTTAGCGATAACTACACCTTTGCCATTCCCATATGAGACCAAGTCAATGAAATCGGCGCCAATACTGGTTAATACATCGCGCATGTTTTCCGTAATTTCTCGTACCTTATCCATATCAGACGCGGCGAAACGTGTAATTCTGTAGACGGCCATTCGGTTCTCCCAATTTAAGTTTCTTCATGCGGGTCATTCGGTATAGAAGAGAGGGTATAAGAAGAATAAGCGCCTGTCTGTAATAATCTTGCCCGACCGACATTAGGCGAAAATATCTAACATTCTGGGAGAACTCCGTATAACCAACTCACTAAAATCTTTCGAACGTCTGCTTCTGGCCGTAAGCTGCCCCCTGATGGTCGCGATTCCTGCTTCGCGAACGTCCGCTTCGGATGAGAGCAGACCGTTGATCTTGGATCGCCGGAACGCATGTTCCGTTTGGTCCGCTAAACGCGCCAAAGCAGAACTTGGGCTAAAATTGGTTTAGAGGACCGCCTATTACCC
>JBBKWB010000116.1:0-4468 GCA_037968755.1 Woeseia sp. | reverse complement strand
AACGTCAATGTCTTGATGCGATTCAAGGGCGGGGCCAAAGGGTCACTTTGGGCCAGCCAGATCGCGCCCGGAAATGAGAACAACCTGACGCTGCGCGTCTATGGAACCCGAGGCGGTCTGAGTTGGCGTCAGGACAGTCCGAATGAACTCGAATTCTCACCCTTAGGCGAGTCTCGGCGCCGCATAACTCGCGGTAGCCCGGGCGCGGGTAGCGCCGCCGCCGCGGCGACACGAATTCCTGCGGGACATCCGGAGGGCTATCTCGAGGGATTCGCGACTTTGTATAAGGAGATCGCAGCAGCGATTCGTGCTGCGCGAAGCGGAACAACAACAATCGGAGTGTTCCCCCGGGGTGAAGATGGCCGCAAGGGCATTGCTTTTGTCGAGGCCGCAGTGAAATCGAGTAACGGAGGTGGTGTGTGGGTAAACCTGTGACAGCGCTGGCCAACAAGCCGGGTTAGCGCATCATCCTGTTGAAGTCTGCAGCTGCGGGTACGGCACTGCCGGGTGGTCTGCCCCGGCCAGTGCCGAATTCCTCGCATCAAATCCGTTCTACGTTACTTTTGTCCAGCTCAGAGAGCACCCAGTGGTTATACGCTGGACGAATGGGGAAAGGTCAGGCCTTATTACTTCATTCAAAAGCTTTCCCGCCAGTTGCAGCCCACCACACGGCGCCCAAAATATGCTGTCTGTACCAGGCCAGCTCATAGATGCCTTCCGGATGGCCCAAACCGGTATGAAAAGATCGTCCACCTTCAAAATCTTCTTGGTACCAGGCCATTGGATGGTAGTCCGGCATTTTGCCCCCGGGGAAGGTGGTTTCATCGACAGTCAAGACAACTTCAATATTGTCTGACAGTTCCAGATAGTTGTACCACTCTTCAGTAACTACCCACTTCTTCGGTAAATGAGACGTTGATGGATGATCCGGTTGCTCATTATTAGCAACTGCCGTCCAAATGCCTGGATTCGGATGACGATTCCACACACCGCCAACCAGTTTCACATACCACGGCCATTCCATCATCGTAAATGAGGCCGAGTGTATAGCTACAAAATTGCCACCCTGATGTATGTAATCCTGCAGCGCTTTTCTTTGGCCATCATTCAGAATATCGCCGGATGTATTCATGAATACAATTACATCCATGCTATTCAGTTGTTCCTGATCGTCAAAGAAATCAGATTGTTCCGTCCAGGTGAGACCAAAGTGATTATCCTGGCTCAACTCTTTGAACATCTGCACGCCACTCGGCACTGAAAGGTGCTGGTAGTCCAGAGACTTCGTAAACAAAAGAACCTGGAACTGTTCCTGATTCTGCTGCAAGCGCTGTGCATGTGAATTGGCACTAACTAAGGCAAATAGTCCAACCAGAATAACTGTTAGTTTCTTAGACATGGCTTTTGTGACCAATTTATTTTTAATCATCATAGTTTTACTTTAGTAGGCGTCAGTTTATTGTCAGATGAACGTGTTCCAAGTTTCCCGGCGTTGCCATTTCCCCAGCAGTAAACTTCATCGTTCGAAGAAACTCCACAGGCATGATCATTACCAACGGCTACGTGCTTGAAACTCAAATTAGCGGATACAGCGGCAGGTTCGACTCGCATTGTCGTTGAACCATCGCCCAGCTGCCCTGAGCCATTTCTTCCCCAACAGTACGCCTTGCCATCTGTTGCAATTCCGCAGGTTTGAAAGACTCCGGTAGTCAATGACGCAAAAGATAAGTTTCCTTTTACTTCTCTTGGTGTCATCAGATTTTCGATAACTCCTAACGCATCTGCAGTACCAATACCCAGTTTTCCGTATCTGCCGCGTCCCCAACAGACAGCTTTATCCGCTGTAGTAGTGGCACAAACGTGATCAAGGCCAACACTTATTGAGCCTGGTTTGAAATTAAACCCGCCTGCCACACGCCCTGGAGCGAGTTTTCTGTCACGATCGCCAGGTCCGAGTCCCAATAAGTTGCCGAAATCACTTGCTCCCCAGCAATACGCGTCGCCATTCGTTGTTACGCCACACGTTGTAGCCGATCCTGCATGTATTGAACCGAAAGCAAGTCCACCAGAAACAGGTACGGGAACCAGAGAGCTCTCGATTGAATTATTCCCAAGAATTCCATCTTCTCCCCGTCCCCAGCAAAAAGCGTCTCCACCGGCAGTTATTCCGCAGGTATGAGCCATCCCGGAGTCGACGGATTCAAACGACAAGCCACCGGATACGGCGGTCGGAACCATACTGTTTTCAGACGATCCATTTCCTAGCCGTCCGTATCTGCCGCGTCCCCAACAGTAAGCTTCGTTGTCGACTGAAACACCGCAGGTATGATCCCAGCCAGCACTGATTGACTTGAATCGAAGACCTCCAGAAACCGCGACGGGACTCATACTGGATTTAGTAGAACCGTTTCCGAGCTGTCCTACTGAATTGTCACCCCAACAATAGGCCTTTCCATTCGATTCCAGTACGCAGGTGTAGTCCTCGCCGGCGCTTATTAAAGTGTCTGAGTAGGCCGGTACAGAAGCGATGACTAATACTAACAACAGGTAACTTTTGCTAAATGTAATTTTCATTATGGTAGGTTTCTGTGTTTTGATTTAGTGATTAATCACAAAGATTTTTATATTAAGGTCATTAACCAACGGACCATTGATTAAACGAAGATCTTTGAGACATTATGTGATTTGCATCTAGCCTGTTAATGGATTTCGTATCATCTACTTATGATATGACCGAGTCAATTCGCATTGACGAGTTGCCTGACAACCACCGGCGCAAGGCCAACCCGGCACTGCTGATTTCAAACGTAACGAAGTAGATCCACACAAGCGCACTTGCGGCAGCCGCAGCATGCGAACCATCGCACTGATCGGCGATGCCTGCAGGGTCTGAGGTGGTGTGGCCAAGGTGGTTGCTTGTATCGAGTATCCAAACGGGTAATTGAGGCCGTACTTTCGGTGCAGTGTGCCGGATGCGGGCAAGATTCCCGTCGCGCTCGGGATGCAAAGTGGGCTCAACGGCGTTTCGATGGTAGTGGGTATGATGGAAGAGGCCCTTGATTCGTCTTGTACCCCTTTTCTGACAGGCATGTACGACGACTCGCAGCGAAACTCCGGGTTCTAGTTCGGGTCCAGGCGACCGTACCTGGACAATACTGCAACGAATTGCCAGCCCAATTTTCGCCAGCAAGGAGCGAGCTCAAAGAAGACCGCAGGACCAGCCGTAAGAGCGACATTAGTCGCGAACACGTTGCTGGTCCGGGCTAGTCGCCCGCAGGCACCGAGGCGGGCGCATCCTTCATCTTGATAAAAAACACGAGAATCTTCGCCGGCTCGGTCTCACTGGCGTTACGCGACACAGAGTGGATATCGTTCGGTGTCTCGTAAAACGTCTGCCCAACGGTAAGTTTCTTCAGCTCACCACCCGCCACCTGCATTTCGACCGTCCCCTCGAGCACGTAGACGAACGTATGCGCATTGTGGCGGTGACTCGCCGATGCCACGCCGGGTGGATAGACAACTTCGAGGACAACCGCCTCGCGACCTTCGATATCGGGCAATTCAGTCTGGAAAACGCCCTTTGCGCTTGATTGCTGTGCGATGCTGGCGGTCGATAGAATGCTCAGCAGGACGGTCGTCAATAGTCTCAATGCTTTCACGTTGGCTTCTCCCCTTATGGGTAGGTGCAATTATTAATTTTGTGACGAGAAAATTCTAATTCCAGACAGAAATATCGTTTCACGGGAAACATGGCTTACAGCCCGCATCGCCCATCTTGAGCGCGAAAAGGAATTCACTCGACTCCGCGATGAGTTGACGCGCTAACGCAAGAAACCGCCAAAGGTCAGGGAGATATCCATTGGCCGTATCGGAACGCTGTCTAACCTGATGGCTGACTAGCCCTTCATGTCCTCGAGTTCGATGCCACGGGTTTCGTGCACCATCTTCGCTACGAATACGATCGAGATCGCCGCGCAAACCGTATAGAAACCGTAAGCCCCCGCGAGCCCGATAGACGTCAGCATGATCGGGAACGTCAGTGTAATGCCGAAGTTTGCCGACCACTGCGCCAATCCGCTCACTGCAAGACCGGTACCCCGAATCTGGTTTGGGAACATTTCGCCGAGCATGACCCACATCACGGGACCCCAGGATGCGTTGAAGAACATCACGTAGGCATTTGCAGCGATGAGGGCGAGCGGCCCGTAAATGCCTTCGAGTGTCAGGGAGCCGTCCGCTGCAGTCGTCGCATTCAGAAACGCGATGACTAGCGTACCGAGTGATGCGGCCATGCCGATGGAACCAACAAGCAGCAAGGGCTTCCTGCCGATTCTGTCTACCAGCAGCAGCGCAACAATCACCGCGCCGATACTCAAGGCGCCACTCAGAACATTAATAAGCAGCGCATCGCTTTCCGTGAAGCCAACCGATTGCCACAGCACCGCGCCGTAATAGAACACAACGTTGA
>JBBKWB010000115.1:0-2898 GCA_037968755.1 Woeseia sp. | reverse complement strand
TAGCTCAGTGGTAGAGCACTGCTACAACATAGCGGAGGTCGGAGGTTCGATTCCTACCCGCGCCTACCAACTTCGATGTTCTGGTCGCAGCCATTGCGACTCCTCAAAATTGGCCTTACTCGAGTCGGATGCTGATTAAAAAGAAGTGGCGCCCGGCATTACTGGCATCACTAAATACCGCCATGCCATCAATCTGGCCCAGATCAAGTTGTCGGGATGCGGGCGCGTCCCTGATCTCGCTTAACGGGATTCGAATCAGCAGCGGGCCCTGCGGCAGCGTAATGGTTCGATTGAATCTATCGGAGTAGGGCTGGTCATGGCGTGAATGTTCACGATCATGAACTCGCAAATGAAGATTCAGTGGCAGGCGTTCGTCGTTGCCCATTTCAACGACCAACGCGGAGTAATTTCTCCAGTCACTCCAGGTGTCGTGAAAAATCAGCCCGGGCCAAGCGCCGTCCTGCAGCTGAATCCGGAATGCAGACTGGTCCGTTGGCGGAAACACCGTTTGCAATACACTGGCATGCTGGCGACGCCAAAAATGCTTTCCCAGGCTGGCATCTGGTGTAGCAAGAACCGGCAGCTGTAGATTGCGTTCGATATAAGCGGCGGAGACTGTCAGCAGCGGCAAACTAACTACAATTAATGTAATAGCGCCGACAATCGCGAGACCAATGCGAGTGCTCTTGGTTGGTCGATCAAGAAAACCACTGGCAACAGCGAGAAACAAGAAAGCGCTGGCGCCCAACACATCGGTCAGAAGATCACCGAGCGACGCGTCTCTGCCGGTCGGGACCTGCGCCAGCTCGCTTAGAGCGCCAAGACATACGGACAGTGCCAATACCGCAGCTATGCATTTGCCGATAGACCAGCGGGTTACGATTCTGGCGACCCGATACAAGCAGATCGCGATAATTCCGAAAACGGGTGCGTGCAGCGTGTTGAACAAGACATGGAACCACATTCCATGCCTTGTCGGATGATAGAACTGGATCAGCAGCAATAGCCCCAGGGTCGTCGCGCTAAGGGTCAGGACGATGGATCGGGATCGAACAGCCTGGATGGTTCTTGCGTCGATCCTGTTTAACCTTTCTGCGCCCGGGAAGTATCAGCGATCATAAGCAGATAAGGACCCAATTTGTAGCTGGTTGTATCGGTTCGAAACTGCAAGCCGGACTGTCAGACGTTCCGGTCCAGCTGCGGGGTACCTGTCGCGGAGGCATTTCGCCTCCCTTACCAGGCTGCGCACTGGTATTCTTTCTTGCCAGGCAGGTGGACAGAATTCTGATGATGAGTGAGCGCTCTTGACCATGGCTTTAATCGGTGCAGCGGGCTACGCCCTGGTAGGAATTCTCTACTTTCTTCTCACTTTTCTGTTGGTCTTAAACTGGCGCGGTTCGCGAGTTGGCGGGCTACTGGTCGCAGTGTGCCTTTTGAACTCTCTTTGGGGTGGCTTCCTTGCTGTAGATGTCGCCACCGATGTGCCGGTGACCCTGATCTACTGTATCGAGGTATTGCGGGCGGGAAGCTGGTTGCTTTTCCTTTCGATTCTGGTCGGTCGAATCGGTACTTCCCGCATCGTAATCGCCATTGCTAATCTGCCGTGGATAGCGATGCTGCTCACCGGCATCGGCATGTGGTCGATTCACCAATTTCAGATGATTCCACTCGACTACGGTCGTCTGCTCATCCCCGGCGGCCTGGTTACAGCACTTGCTGGTCTGATGCTGATTGAGCAACTGGTACGTAACTCTCCCGTTGAACGACGCTCGCGTATCAAACAGTTGTCTATAGCGGTTGGCGGCATGTTTGCCTACGACCTGTTCATGTTTTCCCAAGGCGTATTGTTCGGAGCTATTGACGAGTCAGTTTGGGAGGCGCGCGGCGTAGTCAATGTGCTGTTCGTGCCCTTGATCGCCATAGCGGCACGCAGCGATCCGCGCTGGGACCTGAACATATTTGTATCGCGCCAGGTCGTGTTTTACTCAACGAGCCTGGTCGCAGTCGGCTTGTATTTGTTGCTGATGAGCGCGGGCGGTTACGCGATCCTGCTTTACGGTGGCAGTTGGGGTGGATTCGCACAGATCGTTTTCTTTGTCGGCGCCGTCCTGGTACTGATTTCGCTCTTGTTTTCGACGACGCTGCGAGGGCGTTTCAAGGTATTTCTAAGCAAGCATTTCTTCCGAAACAAGTATGACTACCGGGAAGAGTGGTTACGACTCATATCAACGCTAGCCGACTTCCAGGACACGACTACCCGGGAAATCGTAATTCAGGCGCTGGCGCAAATTGTCGACAGCCCGGCAGGCCTGCTCTGGTTAAAAGACGAGAAGGGCCATGCGTACCAGCTCGTCTCCGGGTACAACACTAAGTTCAATGCGGTAGATATTCCGGACGGTGATCCACTGGTCATTTTTGTGGAGAAGCAGCGCTGGCTCGTGGATATTGACGAATACCGAAGGCGACCGGATCTTTACGGTGGGCTGCAGATGCCGGCCTGGCTGGACGATATCAGCAATGCCTGGTTAGTCGTGCCGTTGTTTCTCCGCCGGGAATTGCTGGGTGTCGTGCTCTTGACGCACGCTGGCCAACCGCGTGAGCTCAATTACGAGGATCGCGACCTGTTGAAGACGGTTGGTCACCATATCGCCGTGCACCTCGCGCAGCAGCGATCGGATAGCATGTTGGCCGAAGTTCAGCAATTTCAGGCATATAACAGGTTGACGGCATTCCTGATGCATGACCTCAACAATCTGATTGCTCAGCAATCCCTGATTGTTCGCAACGCCGAGAAACATAAAACCAATCCTGAGTTCATAGATGATGCCATGCAGACGATTGCCAACTCGGTGACGCGCATGAAGCAGGTGATGGAACAAATGCGCACCGGCAAGGCGG
>JBBKWB010000114.1:0-4825 GCA_037968755.1 Woeseia sp. | reverse complement strand
TGCCTCAGCACGCTCCCGCTCTATGCGGGTTGCCTCAGCACGCTCCCGCTCCTGGCGGGCCGCATCCGCGCGCTCACGATCGAGCCGCGCTGCCTCAGTGCGTTGCGCCTCTAGTCGGGCAGCGTCGGCTCGCTCGCGTTCCTTTCGCAGTGCCTCTGCTCCCTCGCGTTCCTTCCGAGCAGCTTCGGCACGTTCGCCGTCCTTCCGCAGTGCCTCAGCGCGATCACGGTCTGCGCGCGCTGCATTTTCTCGCGCCGCCTCCTGACGAGCCTGCTCATTGCGCACCTTGTTCGCCCGCGCATTTTCTTCAGAGCGCTTGCGCCGCGCTGCTTCTCGCGTCGCCGACGCAGGCTCGGGCTCCACCCCGGTCGTGGAGGGCAGGACTTCTGGCGTAGGCACCTGGCTCGCGCCGCCAGCCTCAGCCGCAGTGGGAGACGGCTTCGGCTGGACGGGTGGGGCCGGTGAACCGACTGCACTCTCCGCGGCCGTTCCGGCCGCCTTTGGCAGGGCCTCCACCGGGGGCTCCGAGTTTGCGGTTCCCGCGGGCTGGCTCTGACCTCCAACTTCGGGCCTCGTGCGATCAATGGCAGGCGTGGGCAGAAGACCGGCGTCCTGCGTAGACGGATCCGGCGTCGTCTGTTGCAATTGCAACCAGGCAAACACGGCCGCGATGACCAGCCCGAGAATGAGCGCAACGACAGGCCGAGCGAAGGGCCTCTTCACATTGACAGGGGCAGGGTTGCGCTGTGTTCCGATGCCGGGATGGCGTGATTGGGTATGGGACACTTTCCCAATCTTGTGCGCGTCGCTGGCCCGTCCAGCTTCCTCTGCCCTGCGAGTCTGTTCAGCTTCGGCGAGTGCCTCCGCCTTGAGAGCAATGTCCTTCTCTGCCTTGCGCGCTTCCTCAACCTCGAGAGACCTTGCCTTGCGCGCGCGTTCGGCCCGGACGCGGGCCTCTTCAGCCCTTCCCGCCTCTTCAACTTGGCGAGCCTCGTCTGCGATTCGCGTTTGCTCCGCATTGCGGCCATGCTCGAGCCGGACGCGTGCTTCTTCAGCCACGCGAGCTTCTTCAGCCACGCGAGCTTTCTCGGCCACGCGAGCCACTTCGGTCCTTCGCGCTTCTTCAGCTTGTCGAGCTTGGTCAGCCCTTCGAGCTTCGTCGACCTTGCGGGCATGTTCGGTCCGCACGCGAGCTTCCTCAGCGACGCGAACCTCTTCAGCCCTTCTCGCCTCTTCGGCTTGACGAGCTTCGTCTGCGATTCGCGTTTGCTCCGCCCGGCGGGCCTGCTCGGTCCGAACCCGAGCTACTTCAGCCACGCGAGCCGCCTCGGCCTTCTGAGCTTCAGCTTGTCGCGCCTCGTCGGCCTTTATCGCCACTTGAACTTTTGGCGATTCCTCGGCCATACTTGCGTCTTCGGCCTGGCGAGGTTCGCCTTCCTTGAGAAGCGCAACCGCTTCACGCGATTTGTCAGCCATGCGCTGTGCGTTGGATCGACGCGCATGCTCAGGGCTGCGTTCATGATCCTCGACGCGGCGATTCTGCATTTGCCTTCCGGGTTCTTCATACTGGCTAGCCGAAACGGCTCGATGGGCATCATCGTCGCGCACTGCTGAGTGCGCTACACCGATCTCCAGGCTCGCGCCAACAATCCGGGTCGCTTCGTCGTCATCGCGCAAGGCCTGGTGGTCAAACTCACCATCCGCACCGGACCCTGAACGGGCGGAGCCCGACAGGCCACGCATGTTCTTCAGCTTTCTCCTTGCGATTTCCGTATAGATCCCCGATGGAAATCTCTCCAGGTACGCGACCAGATCATCGCTGTCGGTGGAGTCCTTCATTTCTTTCCAATACAGCAGCTCGATCTCCTGAATCACGAGTCCCCCCTGCGGCGCAGTCGTCGGATGGCTCGCTATGTGCTGATCAGACGCCGAAGCGGGCGCACCGGCATGCTCCGCGCGGGCGCTTGGCGCCCATGATTCTGGACGCAGCGACAGTGCGACGGGTTGGCGACCTGTCAGGGCCGCAGCAAAAGCGGCAGCCGACGCAAACCGCTCGTCGGGTTTTTTTGAGAGTGCAGTCTGCGTAATGTGACTGAGCCACTTAGGCGTCTGAGGGTTGACGACGCACGCTTCGGTCGGCTGCGCGTAAAGAATCTGTTGAATGATGTGGTACTCGGTCGCCCCTGTGAAAGGTCGCACACCGGTCAACATCTGATACAGAACGATGCCGCACGAAAACAAGTCCGTTCGCGCGTCGATGTGTTGCCCGGTCACCTGCTCGGGCGCCATGTAGCGCAACGTCCCGATCACGGTGCCCTGCGTTCGCGTGAAATCGCCGCCTTCAGAAATGCGCGCTGCACCAAAATCGCTCAGCTTCACATGCCCTCGGCGGTCGATCAGGATGTTGCTGGGCTTGATGTCACGGTGGATGATCCCCTGCTCGTGTGCATATTCAGCGGCGCCGAGTAGTTCGCGCATGATGAACAGGCATTCTTCCGTCGGCGGCACACCCTTCTTCGAAAGCAGGGTTTCGAGATCCTCCCCTTCCACGAACTCCATCACCAGGTAGGCGACGTCGTCTTCGTAACCCGCGTCGTAGACCGTCACGATGTTCGGATGGAGCAACTTTCCCGCGGCGCGTGTCTCGGTATTGAAGCGGGCGCGGTATTCCTGCGCCAGATCCTCCGGTAAGTGATCGCGATGCACGACCTTGATCGCGACGCGCCGGTTGATGCTCGGGTCGAACGCCTCGTACACAAGGCCCATCGCGCCTCGCCCATGCTCGTTGACGAGTTGATAGCGACCAAGCTGTTTCAACATGAAGTTGGCAGTCGCCCTCGCCGTGAGACTGCGCAGGCAGGGCGAAATCGCTTGATCGCTCCAGCGCTTAGAACACCATGGTAAGTCCGATGACGGGTCCGCGCGTGGTGGTCTGAGACTTCGATCGCGTCGTAGCGACGACGGCCCGAGTCGCCGGATCGATGGTCTGGTGCGTAACAGGCCCACTAAGGGTCTGGGCGCGGTAGCCGACTTGCAGCAGCGCGCTGCTGAACGGACCGAAGGCCGTGCCCTGGTTGATTGCCCAACTCAGACCGACTTCACTGACGAGGTAGCTTATGTTCTCACGAGGTCCGAAGTCGGGTTTGATTTTGCCCCGGCCTGCGGCGACGTTACCGTACAAGTTGAGCCCTCTGACGAGATCAGCCCCCAATGGGGCACTGCCTGACACGCCAAGAAGCAAACCGTTGATCTTCGCATCCCCGCGTACGCCCAGAATGGTCTGGGCGGCACTGGTTGCGACCTCGGTGACCTTGCCGCCCTTGTAGATCACTGCGGCACTGAGCCCGGGAACGATGGAGTAGGCAAGGCTGATGTCGTATTCACTGCGGCCGGTCTTGCCCCCGGGTACTGCCGAATCGTTGAAGTCGATCTCAGGCATGAAAGAACCTGACAGCGTGAACCGATCCATCGTTGCCGAGACCGCCACAATCGGCGCCACCTTCGTGGACGACGAAGCAGAGTTGGTAAATGTCGAAATCAGCGGCGTGCCGCCCGGCCCCACGATGAATTGCGCATCAAACGGGGTCGTGTTGTATTCCGCCACCCAGGCCCGCAGCGATGCTGTCACGATGAGCCGCCCCGCGGCTGGCCAGTCCGACGCCACCGCGCTGGGCTGTTGTGCATGCGCGGACGCTGCAAAAATAGCGAGCGTGATGCAGGGAATTATCGGCTTCATATTCTGAACTCCTGGATTAAGGCTACGCAGGCTCGCTTATGCGGGACCGTCCTACGGAATGGTTGTCTCCCGCGTGCAGGCTGGCCAGTGTCCAACGTCACTTGTAGATTGGCGTCGCGGCGAAGCAACTACCACGAAGCTGCCTTTCACCAGCAGCCGTGACAGGCAACGCGCCATGACCTTTGGCCCTTGTTCCAAAACACGGCCGGATTGACAGTGCACCTTCCAGCGTGAGCTCCCGACGGCCTGCCCATGACAATTGCTGCCAACGCCAACTTTTTTGATCAGCCCCATTGGCGCGTCATCGCCAGTGGGTATGACACGGAACGCTGGTTCAACGATGGTCAGGCGGTGGGCACCGGTGGCATGCAGCTGCCACAGGCGACACGTCTGCCGACCGGCCAGTACTACTACCGTTTCGCCAGCAGCGCCTCGACGCGCCATGCGCAGTTTGGCAGCGGGTGGTGGCTGGACTTCGAAAACTTCTCACTCATTCGCCGCTTTGCGGACCAACACGGCTACACCCTGCGCGAAGCGGCACGGTTAATGCTCGCGTTGCCTTACGCCTGGACGCAGGTCGACCTGCAATTGCGGGCCCTTCTTCGAGAGCCCCTGCGCGCATACATCGGAGCAGGCAAGCCAGCTCAGGGCACGGTGGAAGGTGCGGATCGCGGCACACGGTGGATTCCAACGCAACATGTGGTCGTAAGGCAACTCTACATTCCCGGCCTGTATGTCCAGGGCCAGGCCCAGCCGCTGTATGAAAGCGTATTCGAGCAGCCGATCGAGGTGTCCGCTGTGAGGTGAATGTCGCGCCGGTGGCGTTGGTAGTGTGCGCTTCTTGTGACTTTTGACGCTAGGCCACCTGATAACACTGCGAAGACACTGTGGCGTACCAGTACTTCGCCATGCAGTCCACCAGCAACACCGCCGCCCCTCTCCAACGCCATGTCGTCCCCGTCGTCGTGCAGCAGCACGCCGAAGAGGCGGTGACGCTGCGTCACGTGCGCAGCGTTCTGGTGCGCGCGCCGCATGTGGGGCTCTTGCATCTAGGGCGGTTGGATGAGCGCATTGACGCGCACCTGGACG
>JBBKWB010000113.1:0-42681 GCA_037968755.1 Woeseia sp. | reverse complement strand
TATTATTGGTGGCGGCATCATCGGTGTGTCCACTGCCTGGTTTCTCTCACGCGAAGGGTTGAGCGTAGTTCTGTGCGAGAAGGGCCACATTGCGGGCGAACAGTCGGGGCGCAATTGGGGTTGGGTTCGTCAGCAAGGTCGGGACCCGCGCGAGTTAGCGATGATGATGGAGAGCCGACGAGTCTGGCAAAACCTGGAAGAGCAAATTGGTGAAGAAGTGGGCTTCCAGGAATGCGGTTGCCTGTTCATGGCGCGCAGCGACGCCCAGCTCGAGGAATTATCCGAATGGGTAGCAATCGCCAGGGAACATGATCTCGATACCCGAATTATTACCGGCAGCGAACTGGACGACCAGGTCAGTTTCGCCTCGCAGCAATGGAAGGGTGCGCTGTACACCGCCAGTGATTGTCGCGCGGAGCCGCACAAAGCGGCACCGGCAATCGCGCGCGCGGCGGAACGCGAAGGTGCAAGCGTACTAACGAATTGTGCCGTTCGCGGAATTGAAACCGAGGGTGGCGCCGTGGCCTCAGTCGTCACCGAACACGGGACGATACGTACCGGTACCGTGCTATGCGCCGCGGGTGCATGGACCGCGCTCTTCTGCCGCTCACTTGGCATTGAGGTTCCGCAGCTCCGGGTTCGCGGTACGGTTGCCCGTACCGCCGCCGCACCGCAACTACTGAACGGCTGCGTGTTTGACGACAAGGTAGGCATTCGCCGCCGGCAGGATGGCGGCTATACGGTCGCTCACGGGTCGGTGCTCGATCATGGCATCACGCCAACCACGCTGCGCAATTGCATGCGGTTCTTACCGGCGTTGCGGCTGGAATTCAAAGTCCTGCGCTTGTCCATTGGCCGGGAATTCTGGGATGAATGGCGTACGCCCTCGCGCTGGCCGCTAGACCAGCCATCACCCTTCGAGAGTCGCCGCGTCCTGAACCCCGCCCCGAATCCCCAGGTACTCAAAGAACTGAAAGCGAACCTGGCGGAAGCGTTCCCTGCACTCGCGGGCGTGCCACTGCTTGAATCCTGGGCAGGGATGGTCGAGACCTCACCGGATATCCTGCCAATAATGTGCGAAAGCGATGTCTTGCCCGGGTTTCACATCGCCACCGGCTTCAGTGGTCATGGTTTTGGAATTGGTCCCGGTGCGGGCAAGACCATGGCGGCAATGTTGACTGGCGCGGCCAGCAATATTGATACAAAAAATTACCGGCTAAGCCGATTCTATGATGGTTCACCGATACAACCGACGAGCAGTGTTTAACTGGCGTGACTGGGGACAAAATATGCGAACCGTGATATCCCTATTTGCCTGCATCCTTTGCCTGTCGACAGCTGCTGCTGAAAGTCCAGGTCCGGATAACGGCCGGACGCTGCGCGTGGATTATTACCACAGTGGCACCGCAACGGAAGAGCACTTCAGCCTCGATCGCGTTGTGCGCGAACCCCTGGCATTCCCAGGCAATCCCGCAGAACCCATTGATCGAACATTGCGCGGCAAGTACGAATTTCAGGTCCGCAATGGCGCCGGAACGTTATTGTATTCGCGAAGCTTCAGCAGTATCTACGGTGAATGGGAAACGACCGGCGAAGCGCGCCGGATGCGGCGTAGCTTTCATGAATCCGTGCGCTTTGCCGATCCAGGTGAAAGCGTGACCTTAAGTATTCGTAAGCGTGGGCCCGCGAATGAGTTCGTCAAAATCTGGGAAACAGAAATTGATCCCGGCGACTATCTCGTGCACGAAGAATCAGCGAGCCATGCGTCCCGCGTTGTGCCCATCGTGCAAAGCGGCGATCCCCGGTACAAAGTTGATCTGCTGATCCTGGGTGATGGCTATACCGCGGCCGAGCACGACCAATTCATCAGCAAAGCCCGGGAACTCGCGGAAGTCCTATTCAGCACCTCCCCGTTTCGCGAACGGCGTAGTGACTTCAACGTCTGGGCGCTGGCACCGGCCGCTGCAGAGTCCGGCGTATCGCGGCCA
Source organism: Woeseia sp. (assembly GCA_037968755.1). GTDB lineage: Bacteria > Pseudomonadota > Gammaproteobacteria > Steroidobacterales > Woeseiaceae > Woeseia. The sequence goes on along the minus strand of JBBKWB010000113.1, from coordinate 40,693 downwards.
TCCACCGGCATATACCGCGATAGCCCGTTCGGCGCAACCTACGATGCGTTTCGCAGCGAGCGTTACATTTTGACCTACGACAACCGCGAGATGCGGCGCATTATTTCTTCCGCGCCTTACGATTTCATAGAAATTCTGACCAACACGGATACCTATGGCGGCGGTGGTATTTACGGCTTGTTCAGTACGGCGGCGGCAAATAATGATTGGGGCGACTATTTGTTCGTTCACGAATTTGGCCACCATTTCGCTGGACTCGCGGATGAGTACTACACCAGTAGCGTTGCCTACGAGGCGCCTGACAACATTGTGGAACCCTATGAGCCGAACGTCACGGCAACAATTGCAGGCGGTGCGCTGAAGTGGCAGAAGCTTGTGGCGAGCGATACGCCAGTACCGACTCCGTGGCCCAAGTCCGAGTACGAGACGCATTCGCTCACTTACCAGCAACGGCGGGCCGAATTACGAAAAACGCAAGCACCGGAATCCGAAATGAACGCGCTGTTTCGGGAGAACCGGGAATTCGAAGACAAGCTGTTCTCGGCCGCGCCCTACCCAACTGCTATAGGCGCGTTCGAGGGTGCTAACTACCAGGCCAGCGGGTACTACCGTTCTGAACAGAACTGCATCATGTTCACGCGGACAGAGGCATTTTGCAAAGTGTGCTCGGACGCCATCGAGCAAGTCATAGACGAATACAGCAAGCCGCGTCCCGACTCAAACTGACGCTCGCACAAGCTTACCGAGCGGCAATGCAAAATTGCCGCGTCGGCCTACCGCGACAGACTCAAGTCCCAACCAGTGAGCAAGGCAGTACAATTCTGCCGCCAACTTTGATGCGACTGTATCCGTATCAATCCCCTGCTCTGCGTGCGCGGATCTGACCACTAGTGTTCCCTTGTCCCTGTCCGCCTTTAGATCGACACGGGCGGCAATGCGATCGCCGCAGAGAAACGGCAACACGTAGTAGCCCCAGCGCCGCTTGCTCTCTGGCACGTAAATCTCGATACGGTAGTGAAAATCAAATAGTCGCTCTGCTCGCGGTCGATACCAGACCACGGGATCGAAGGGAGACAGCAATGCACTTGCGTTAACTGAACGCGGCAAGCGCGCAGCAGTATGCAACCAGGCCGGCTCGTTCCATGATTCCACTTTCACCTCGTGAATAGTGCCGGCATCTGCCAGTTCCGCGAGACGGGGCAGACAGTCGCGTACAGTCATTCGGTAGTAGTCGGCCAGATCGCGCGCCGTGGCAACGCCCATCGCTGCCGCAGCCCGTGCGAGCAACTCGCGCTGGGCATCGTTACTCGTGATTGTTCGACGGTGGTGTTCCGGAGGTATCAATCGCTCCGGAAGATCGTAAACGCGCTGAAAATTGCTCAAGCGTTTTCTAACGGCTAGATTGCCGCGAGCAAAGTGGTAGTCGAGCGCGCAACGTGCGATTGATCGATGCCAGTCACCGGGTTTCGTTTTCGGGCCCGGGTGCGTTGGGAGTTCATTCGCAGTAAGCGCGCCATTTGCCCTGACAAGTTCCAGGGTACTGGCAAGATAGCGCTGGTGGTTTGGGATCTTGCGCAGCGGGCTGCGCGGCGATGTCTGGTGAGCTTGCCGCCGGTGCTGAAGCAGTGGCCAACTGCTGACCGGCACAATGCTGGCCTCGTGCGCCCATTGTTCGGTGAAGTGGCCGTTTTCGTAAACAGCGCGGTCGAACGCCGCGTGTGAGTAGGTTCCAAGGCGGGAGTACGGAATAAGTCGATGAGCAGGCAACAACACGTTGACAAAATCCAGCTGCAGCAGGCCCAGTCTTTCAATAACACCGCGAATCTGGCCAGCGCCGGCAGGCTTTTCGCGGCGCGGCTTGGCGAAACCCTGTGCGGCGAGAGCAATACGCCGGGCTTCAGAAAGGCTCAAGCGTTTACGTGGCATGTTCGAGCGCGCCCATCTCGGCATTAGTGGTGACGAGCAATGCCGCCAATGACAACGCCACATAGCCTGCGATGATTGTGGCAGTGAAAATAACGCTCACGCCACCAAGAGGTACGAAGTAATAGTAAATAATCCCGGCGGGCATTACGCACAACAACCGCAATAGCTCGAAACGGCGTGCGTGCGGGTGTCGCCCGCTAAGCAAACCGATGCCGTAAAGCTGTAACCACAGGAGCAAACAAGGCAGCACAACTATTGCCGCCCCCTGCAGCGCAAATAGCCGGCCGATCCAGAGCACAGCTACGGCCGCAACCATGAACTGCACTACCAGGTACAGACTGAGGCCGGCGTTTAGCGGTGGGTCATATTTCTGAAACAGCTCAAGGTCATTGCGGGCTCGTGGAAAACGCGCCTCGACATCGGCGGGACGCCAGCCGGTTCGGCGAAACCAGATGCCCAGTTTGTCCCGCCAGCGCCGGGTATGCCGTGCATCGTGCAGAAGATAGCTATAGACCTGCAGATTGGCCCAGATCGGGTCCCAGCTGGCCAGCGGCTTGCGCACACCGAAAACTACGGGTTCGTCGTCCAGTTCTTCCTGGAAAGATCCGAACAGGCGGTCCCAGAGAATAACAATACCGCCGTAATTGCGATCAATGTAAATCTCGTTCTGGGCATGATGCACGCGATGATTCGACGGTGTAACCAACACGCGGTCAAGCCAGCCCAGTTTGCCTATATGTTGCGTGTGAACCCAGAATTGATAGATGAGATCAATTGCGTTGACCGTGACGATGACCTCGAGTGGCACTCCGATGATGAACATCGGCAAATAGAATATCCAGCCGAACAGGAAACCAGTGCTGGTCTGGCGCAATGCGGTCGAAAGATTGTAGTCCTCACTCTGATGGTGCACAGCATGCGCCGCCCAGAACACAGAGATTTCATGGCCGCAGCGATGTGCCCAGTAGTAGAGGAAATCGAATGCCAGCAACGCCAGCAACCACAACGCGATGCCGCGCAAAGAGAAATCGAACCATGCAAGGGGTATATCGAACAGCGCAAGGTGTTCGAGCGCCAGCCCCCAGATCAAGACAGGCAGCAGTTTGCTGAAGTAGCCGGTGGTCGTACTGAGTGTGCCTGCGCTGAGGCTGTTAAGCGCATCGTTCAGACGGTAATGACCTGTGCGCCGCACTTTATCCAGTGCCAGCTCAGCGAGCAATGCAAGCAGAAAGAACGGTACGGCGATAGCCAGCAGGTCCATAAGCGTTACAGCATCCGGAGTCTAAAGCGATGTAAAGTAAGCACAGGTTACCCGATCCAACTGACGAGTCGTAGTCCATGAGTTTCAGTTTCAGAGCCCTGCATCATCTACCATGCGAGTCTTTGATTGTGAGTTTCAGTTTCGGAGCCCTGCATCATCCAACATGCGAGTCTTAGACTATGAGTTTCAGTTTCGGAGCCCTGCATCGATCTGCCGCGTACTGGACGGTGCTGGCATGTTTTGTCGCGGCCAACCTGTGGGGCGCGCTGCGACAAAGTACGATCTGGCCGGGCTGTTGCGGCCCAGGGGACGCAGTTGGCGTGCCGTTCAGGTTTTTTATCCGCGGCAATGATGTCGCGCCCGCGCAATTTTTCTGGACAGGCTTGCTGCTGGATGTGGTTATCGCCTGGACACTGGCGGTCGTGGTCACCTGGATCGTGCTTGGCATTTCCGGCAGCCAGCGCAATCGCCAGGACTAGCGGTCAGCCGTTCGTGGCAATCAATCGGACAAGCATTACACCCAGATAGAAACACAACATGCCGCCGATCACGCTTGCCAGCAAATAAGCGAATGCGGCTACGATCTCGTTACGTTGTAGCATCGCGCTCATCTCGAAAACCAGTGCCGATAAGGTAGTAAAACTGCCGCAGAAACCGACGGCAAGCAGGAGCCTGTAGGGTTCATGTGCGAGCGCTGTTCCGCCAATCCAGTCTGAATCCGCGAACCACTGCAGTACAACGCCCATCAGGAAGCAGCCAATTACATTTGCGAGAAAGGTCGAATACGGCAGTTCGTGCGCTTGTCGCGGCAACAATACCGTCAACGAGTAGCGCGCAATAGCGCCAAGAGCGCCACCGCTGCCGACAAAAAGCAACGCAGTCAGATTCATCAGCGCACCTCAGACATGACAGAGGCGTGCTGCGGTAGCCCGGTATTCTGTTTCCATACGATCCACCAGCTCGCCGACCCCCGGGATGTCGTCCATCGATCCGACGCCCTGCCCGGCTCCCCAAATATCGCGCCACGCTTTCGCCTTCGATGAGCCGCCGCTGCCGAAATTCATTTTGTGCTTGTCGCCATCGGGCAAATCATCCGGGTCCAGACCTGCAGCAGTAATACTGCCCTTTAGATAGCTGCCGTGCACGCCCGTAAACAACGAGGTGTAGGCAATGTCGTCAGCTTTGCTCGCCACGATCATTTCCTTGTACGCGGCAGGTGCGTTGGCTTCCCGGGTCGCGATGAAGCGGGTGCCAATGTAAGCGAGATCAGCGCCAATCGCCTGTGCCGCAAGAATATCGTTGCCGCGACTCATGCTGCCGGAAAGAATAATAATGCCATCAAAAAATTCCCTTACCTCTTTAACCAGGGCGAACGGGCTCAAGGTGCCGGCATGACCACCGGCGCCGGCACAAACCGTGATAATGCCATCCACGCCCTGCTCAATCGCCTTGCGTGCATGCCGGACGTTGATCACATCGTGGAACACGAGGCCACCGTAGCTGTGTACGGCTTCGACAACATCCGCCGGCGGTCGCAAGCTGGTAATGACGATCGGTACTTTGTATTTGACGCACATCTCGACATCATGGGCGAGACGGTTGTTGGACTGGTGCACGATCTGATTGACCGCAAATGGCGCAACCTTTACATCGGGATTCTTCGCAGCATGGTCGGCCAGCTCTGTTGTGATTCTTGCGAGCCATTCATCAAGCTGCGCCTCCGGTCGCGCATTCAATGCCGGAAAGCTGCCAACGATTCCAGCTTTGCATTGCGCGAGTACCAGCTCGGGGCCTGAAACTATAAACATGGGCGCGCCGATGGCGGGCAGCCGCAGGTTCGCAGATAAGCTTGCAGGTAACGACATGGATTCCGTCCGTGGTATTTGCGACTGTGCGCGGTCAATTCTGGCGAAATGCTAGCACAAGGGTTGCCACGCTCAGCAGTAGCGTCGGTGACAGCAACGCTTTACACCAGCATGAAGCTGGCTTCGCAATCGGCGATGACAACTCCGTCGGCCTGCCGCCGCGCCTCGCCCTTCAACGTAATGAGCCGACGTCGCTCGCTGTCTATCCAGCCGGTTAAGTCGATCGTCTGGCCCGTTTCCAAAGGCTGCCTGTAGCGAATTTCGCAACGTGCCGTATGCGCTTTGCGCTGTTGCAGATACATGACGTTAGCCATGACGTCATCGAGCGCTGCATAGATGATGCCGCCGTGCACCGTGTTCTGGTAACCGACGTGATGTTCACCAGGCGTAAACTGTCCGACGCAGCGGTTTTGAGAATCCAGCGCGAACGCAATCTGCAAACCGATTGGGTTGTCCGGCCCACAGGCGAAGCACATGGTGGCGGCCTCTATCGCGGAAGGCTGAGACATGGATACCCCCGTTGTTAACTCGACTTAATCGACCTGTTGGTCGATTTGAATATTGATTGAAGTGGCTTCGCTGACCTGAACGATGCGCTGGCCGTACCAATCTCCGCTCTGCGCAATCGGCTGACCGGACAGTGAAGCCCTGACAACGATCTCAAGCTCCGCAAACTGCGACAGAAGGCGCCCCGGAATCATCGCATCGGCATCCGTGAGTATCACCATAGCCGGCAATTCCCCAGCCTGGCGCCGGGCTACAGCAATGGGAGGCGATGGCTGCTGCGGGTCCCGGGCGATCACGAAAATACTGGTGTCCGCGCTAACTGCCGCTTGCGCCTCACTGCCTAGCGCAACGGCCACGCTGAGGGCTAGTGATTCGGCTGCCGCAGGTGGCGTCTCACCAGAATTGCCTCGCCATTGTGCGATCCGTATTTTAAGGATCTCCTGAATCTCCGGCGGCGGCGACAGTGCGAGCAAGGCTTCCCAGCGGTCCGCTGCCAGGTCCGGATCATTTCTTTCAATGGCCGCAATGCCGCCGTAGAACAATGCCTTCTGGTTGTCCGGTGAGATGGCAAGCGCGGAATCAAACAATTGCGCAGCACGTCTGGAAACGCGTTCGCCATCTGCCAATAACACCGCTTCGCCAAGATCTGCCAGCGTCTGTCCATCGCCACCACCCTCGCGTTGCGAGGCTTCCTCAAAAGCAGTAACGGCGCGTGAAAAATTCTTAAGCTGCATGCTGGAACGCCCAAGCATTTTCCAACCTGCAACATCGTCTGGATTGTTCTGTAGTCGTTGCTCCAGAGCAGCAACCATCTCGTCAACCGATGGCCCGCTTTGCGAGCCCGACAGCACGCCGGGTGAGCCGATCACGGAGTAGACGCCGGCCGCCACGATCATGATGCTGATAGCCGCAATAGCTGACACCGCCGTCAGGCGCCGTTGTGCAGAATAGATGGGCCAGCAAACAAACAATGCGCCCGCCAGCAGCATGGCGCCGAATATTATCCAGAGGGTCATTCGTCAGGGATTTCCGTAGTTGCCTGGTTCGGCGTCCGCATCTTCGTCCAGTGACAAGCCACTGCGGCTGCGAAGGACTCGCACGACAACGATCGCGCCACCGAAAAGTAATAGCGCGGGTGCGAGCCATAAGATCAGCGTCTTGCCACTTTTCCTCGGTCGGTACAGCGCAAATTCGCCGTAGCGTTCAACCAGGAAGTCGTAAATCTGGTTGTCCGTCTTGCCGTCCGCGAGCAAGCGACGGATCTCCCGGCGCAAGTCTGAGGCAAGGAATGCATTGGAATCGCGCAGGTTCTGGTTCTGACACTTGAGGCAGCGAACTTCTTCGATCAGGTGCTCATAGCGTGCTTGCAACGCGGGATCTTCGAATGCCGCGCCGCTATCAATAGCCTGCGCAGTGCTCAATATAAACAACAGACCCAACCACTTTAATCTACTCATGATGTGCCGTTCCTGCTGGCGCTGATACGCGGCACGAATTCACGCTGCCAGACTTGCTCATCGAGCGGGCCAAGATGCTTGTACAAAACAATGCCCTTGGCATCGAGCAGGAACGTCTCCGGTGCTCCGTACACGCCCCAGTCGATACCAGCGCGACCGTCAGCGTCATAAGCAGATGCCACGTACGGATCACCAAGCTTGGCAATCCACTCCAGCGCGCTGTCGCGCTCGTCGCGCCAGTTCAGGCCGTAAATCGGGATCTCGCCACGAGCGCGCAATTGCATCAGGTAAGCGTGCTCCTGGCGGCAACCCACGCACCAGGTCGCCCAGACATTTACGAGTACGAGTTGCCCTCGGTAATCCTCGTTCGACACCGTGGCCGCCGGATCCGCAAGCGCCGGCAAACTGAAGCTCGGCGCCGCCTTATCGAGGTACGGTGATGGCAGGGCCGAGGGATCACGATTGAGCCCTATCAGAAACACGGGCAGCATCACTGCGAACAGAATGCCGGGTGCGATGTAACGTAGCATCAGGCCGTTTCTCCTGCCAAGACGGCCTGTGTGTCCTTTGCACGCACCGGCATTCGATAACGCCGGTCGCTTGCGGCAACAATCCCGCCGAAGGCCATAATGAACGCACCCAGCCAGATAAAGCGGATAAGCGGCTTGTACTGAATGCGCACGCTCCATGCATCGTTGCCGAGCGGATCGCCCAACGCAACGAACAGATCACGATGCCAGGCGGCGTCGATTCCCGCTTCTGTCATCGGGCTCTTTTGCACGATATAGGTGCGCTTTTGCGGCCGCAGCGTTGTGACGAAATTACCATCGCGACGCACCTCGATTTCACCTTCCAGAGCGCGGTAGTTCGGGCCGTTGACATCCTGCAAACCCATCAGCTTGAACTCGTAGCCGGCAACTTCAACACTCCGTCCCGCTGTCATACTCATGTCTTTTTCGACGGTGAACGCCGACACGATTGCGACGCCGAGGACGAATACGCCAACACCAAAGTGTGCGATGGACATGCCGAGCGCTGCGCGCGTGATCGGCGGCGTACCGGGCTGGCGCCGCAACGAGCGCAGGGGCTGCAGCAACGCAACGCCAAGCAGCCAGAAACCTGCTGTGCAGCCTATGACCAACAAAAGACCGAGACGGCCGTAAACCAGGGCAGGAATAGCGATACCGGCAATAATTGCGATGGCCGCCGGCAGACGCAGTTGCTTCGCAAGACTTTTCCACGGCTGTTGCCGCCAGGCAGTGTGCATGCCGACGCCGACCAGCAGTACTAGTGGCAACATCGGAATAGCGAACGCTATTTCGAACCACGGCGGACCGACGGAAATCTTGCCGGCCCCCATGACTTCGACGATAAGTGGGGCCAGGGTACCCATCAGGATAAGCGTAGCGGCTGTAATCAGGAGTACGTTGTTCAATAGAAGAAACGTTTCCCGCGACAACGCCTTGAAGCCCGCTTGCGAATCCATTCGCGGTGCGCGTATCGCGTACAAGGTCAAGGCACCGCCAATAACGATAGTAAGAAACGCAAGGATAAATACGCCGCGTGCTGGATCCGTTGCGAACGCATGGACCGACACAAGGATGCCGGACCGCACAAGAAACGTGCCCAGCAAACTTAGCGAGAATGCGGTGATTGCCAGCAACAGTGTCCAGCTTTTGAACAGGCCGCGTTTTTCTGTCACAGCAAGGGAGTGAATCAATGCAGTGCCAGCAAGCCACGGCATGAACGACGCGTTTTCAACCGGGTCCCAGAACCACCAGCCGCCCCAGCCGAGCTCGTAATACGCCCACCAACTTCCAAGCGCTATGCCGACAGTCAGGAACAGCCATGCCCAGGTGGTCCATGGCCGCGTCCAGCGTGCCCAGGTTTTATCCAGATTGCCGCTGAGCATTGCCGCTATAGCAAACGCGAACGCTACCGAGAACCCGACATAGCCCGCGTACAGGATAGGCGGGTGAATCGCGAGACCCGGGTCCTGCAGAAGCGGATTGAGGTCAGCCCCATCGGGCGGTGCCGGGAACAATCGTTCGAATGGATTCGAGGTAAATAACGTAAACAGCAAGAAGCCAACGCTTAGAAAACCGAGCACGCCGATAACCCTGGCAGCGAATGCGTCGGGCAAGCCGTGGCTGTAACGCGCAACGGCGACAGTCCAGGCAGCGAGCAAGAGTATCCACAGCAACAACGACCCTTCGTGTGCGCCCCACACTGCTGAAAACTTGTAAACATCGGGCAACGCCAGCTGCGAATTGTTGGCGACGTAGAGCACAGAAAAGTCACTGTTCAGAAAGGACGCGGCAAGGCAGGCGAACGCGATTGCAACAAACACCAGTTGCCCAAGCGCTGCCGGGCGAGCTACCGCCTGCATGGCGGCGTCGTTCCGCCATGCACCGAGCAGCGGGTATACGCACTGACAGGCCGCTAGCGCGAGCGCCAGTACCAACGAAAAATGCCCAATCTCAGGAATCATTTGTTGTTTGCTGCGCGTTCAGCAGCGGCTGCCTTGGCCGCCGCATTTTTGGCCAGCGAATCGGCGACTTCCGGGGGCATATAATTCTCGTCGTGTTTTGCCAGCACCTCGTCAGCGACGAACACGCCGTCGCCCTGCATGCGGCCATGGGCGATGATGCCCTGCCCCTCGCGAAACAGGTCCGGCAGCACACCGCTGTAGCTGACCGTGAGCTGGTCCTGCATATCGGTCAAATCAAAACGCACTTCCAGTTCGCCGCGTTCGCGACGGACGCTGTTCTCAACGACGAGCCCGCCCACTCGGAAAGTCTTGTCCTGGGGTGTATTGCCTGCGACGGCGTCGGAGATTTCCACGTAGAACATCATGTTCTCCTGGAATGCCCGCATGGTCAGCGCTGATGCCACGCCAATGCCCAGCACGGCAAGGCCGACAGCTAGCATGCGTTGTTGCCTTGGTTTCATTACTCTGACTCCATAATCTGATGCTGGCGCGCGATATCATGCAGCACTTTCCTGTGCCGGCGCTTCGCCTGCACAACACAGGCCGTCAGCACGAAGCCGGTCAGCGCAAATGAGGTCCAGACATAGAAGCCGTATTTTCCCATCGACAGCAGGTCCATTAGTGTGCTCCATCACTCAATAAGCGCCTAGCCCATTTCGAGCGACGCTCGCGAAAAAGTACTTCACTCTTAACGCGCATCAACAGTAACGCTCCAAAAAACAGGGTAAAGCCGAAGATCATAGCGAGCAGCGGATACAGCATTGGCCCGTCGATCGCCGGCCCCTCGGCACGTATCAAGGTTGGTCCCTGGTGTAGCGAACTCCACCACTCGACTGAAAAATGAATGATCGGCACATTTACGGCTCCGACCAGTGCCAGCACGGCACTGGCGCGATCTGCCTTGCTGACATCATCGATAGAAGCGCGCAAGGCCATGTAGCCGAAATACAGGAACAGCAGTATCAGCTCCGAGGTGAGTCTTGGATCACCCCACTCCCACCAGGTTCCCCACATTGGTCGACCCCAGATCGAACCCGTCACGAGTGCAAGGAATGTGAACCAGGCGCCCAATGGCGCCACGCCCGCCGCCACGGCGTGGGCGAGCTTCATGCGCCAGATGAGACCGATGCCGGCCGAAATGGCCATAATCGAATAGCCCATCATCGAGAGGTACGCCGCCGGAACGTGCACATAGATAATGCGGAATGCGTCGCCTTGCTGGTAGTCGGCTGGTGCCAGGAACAGCCCGCTGATCGTCCCGTAAACAATCAGCAGCGTCCCGCTAATCGCGAACCAGGGCGTCATTCGTCCCGCCAGGCTGTAGAAATGAGGCGGCGATGCCAGCTTATGAAAAAATGTCCACATGAAATTAGTTACTCGTTGCTTATCCGTAGCGCCGCCGCGGTTGCGAATGGTGCGAGGGTTAATGACAACATGCAATAGGCGCCCAGGAAATACGCACCCGCCGCAATACTGTCGCCGGCAGCCGACAGCGCAGAGCTGCGCGCGCCAAATATCAGCACTGGCATTGCTAATGGCAGGATGAGCAAACTCAGCAATGCGTTCCCTCGATGCAGGCCGACGGTTAATGCTGCACCGACTGATCCGATCAAGCTCAGGCTGATTGTACCCAGCAACAGGGTAACCGGCATTGCCATCTGGGTGCTCACTGGCAGGTTAAAGCTCATGCCTATGACTGGTGCAGCCAGCACGAGCGGCAGCCCGCTCAGCAACCAGTGTGCGGTCGATTTTGCCAAAACCAGCAATGGCAGCGGCTGCGGACTCAGCAGCATTTGTTCGAGACTGCCATCCTCAAAATCATTACTGAACAAGCTGTTCAGCGACAACATCGTGGCCAGCAGGGCCGCTACCCAGACCACGCCAGGGCCGATGACACGGAGCTGTTCGGCATCCGGCCCGATTGCCAATGGGAACAATGTGCTCACGATGGCAAAAAAGACCAGGGGATTGAGAACATCTCCAGGACGCTTCCAGGCGAGTAGCAAGTCCCGGCGCAGCACCGCGGCAAAACCCTGCCACAGTCCCGGCATGGATAGAGGCGGTGTCATTGCAGCACCAGCTTTTGCTGCGGCACGTCCGCATCAACGCCGCGATGCGATGCCATGACGCACAGACCACCTTCTAGCAGGTGCTCACTAATGAGATCGTTTACCAGTTCCTGACCCGCTGTATCAAGATTGGTGAAGGGCTCATCAAGTAGCCAAAGCGGCGCTGCCCCCAGTAGCAGACGGGCCAGCGCTACACGTCGTTGTTGCCCGGCAGACAGCACCCGCACCGGCAGATCCAGAACGCGCAGAATACCGAGGCGCTCCAGCACGCCATCCGGCTGCTGGCCCGAGCCCGGACGGAGTGCCCGTTCGCAGCGCAAATTTTCACGGGGACTGAGGTCCTGTTTGCAACCGCTGCGATGTCCGTACCAGAGCAGGTTTTCGCGATATTGTTGGCGAGCACGGCGAGTATCCGCACCGTTCCAGCAGACCATTCCGCTGTCGGCATCCATCAAGCCCGCGAGCACGCGCAACAGACTGGTCTTGCCCGAGCCATTCGCGCCTTCCACCAACAGCAATTCACCGGGATTTAGCGCAAACCCAACCTGTCGAAACAACAGGCGATCGCCGCGAATGATGCTGAGGTCTCGGGCTTCGAGTAATGCGCTCAATAGTTTACGGTCCAAAACTGGCACCGACGGTGACCGACAACAGGCATTTCGAAAATCTTATTCATACTAATATCAATTATTAACCTAACTAACATAATGTAAATAATCGCTATGCAACGTTAACAGTTTGTTTTGTAACGCTGAACACGGATCTGTTTACAAGGGCGGGGCTCGCCCCGTAGACTGCCATACGCGCCTTCCGTGGTATACGAAATACATCAATAAAAACCACGAAGTTGCTGTAAGAAAACAATAATCTTCCCCCTGAACGTGGGCTCAGTGATGGAATTAGCCGCCGCCGGCATTTCGGTGCAACCTTTTCGTACCCACAGCCAGCCGTTGCTGGTTGTGAGTTACGTTTCGCAGACGGCCGCGCTCGACTTTATCCGTCAAACGGATGCGCATCCGCGTGGACTGGGTGTATTGCAAGGACCCGCGCTGTCCGGAAAGTCCACCATTATCCATCATTTTCTAGGGTCCCAGAAAGACGACGCTAATCGCGTAATAATTGATGGCCGTGGTCTTGACGGCGGTCAGTTCCTGAATCGCATTCTGCAGCAACTTGAATTTGATGTAGAGCTGGGATCGGCGAACGAAGCACTCAATATGTTGCGCGTCTACGCGATGCAGCAAGCTGCCGCTCACCGCGCACCGCTCATCATCATTGAAAATACCGACGCGTTGCACGCCGATGCGCTTAAAGTCGTATGCGATCTCGCAGCCTTACAGGTCGGCAGAAAAAGCGCTGTGCGCCTACTGCTGTGCAGTGACTATTCATTGAGCAATCTGGTGGATGCCCCTGCAATGCAGGTTATTCGAGATCGCCTGACTGGCACGTTCAACCTGGCGCCGATGGAAGACGAAGAAGTTACGATCTACCTGCACAGCAAACTGCGTGCGGGTGGATGTGACAAGCCCGATGCCGTACTCCCGGAATCGGTTTGTACCACCGTATTCGAAGCCTCAGGTGGCTGGCCCGGTATCGTTGATCGCCTGATGCTACTGGCTTTGGCGCGGGCAAGACGCTGTCCGCTAACCTCATCCCTGTTTGAGAAGCCCACAATCCCGCAGATGACGGGCACAGCAGGATTGCAGGCCGTCTATTCGAATCATGACGGTGACAGTGCCCGTCTGTTCCTGACCTATCACGGCCGTACGGTTCGAGAAATACCGCTGGATGCAGAACGCGTCATGATCGGGCGCTCCGAACACAACGATATTTCCATCTCAAGCCGCTTTATCAGCCGTCACCATTCCCTGTTCATACGGGATGGCAGTGTCACGTTGCTGATGGATCTCAACAGCACTAACGGCACGTTCGTCAACTCGCAACGCGTATCCAATTACATCATGGTCCATGACGACGTCGTGACTATCGGTCACCATGGGCTGAAGTTTGTTGACCCAAGCGCGCGTAATCGTCAACCGCTGGAAGGCGCAAGCTTTAGTGATACGGTCATCATGAAAAGCATCGACGACATGCGTCGTATGCTGGCGCGCGAGAATACGATGTCGCTGGATCTGAACGAGCCCGGCAAAACTGCCGAGTAGTCAGGCTTGCGCGACTGCGATTCGACCTATCCTAATTTGGCCGCGCGCGTTGAGGATTTACTGCCTGCCACATCGTAGAATTGCTCGTTGAAGTGGCGCCGGCACATCGAGATGTACCGATCGTTGCCGCCTATCTCGACCTGCGAACCCTCGCGAATTGCCCTACCTGATTCATCCAGCCGTATAACCATCGTGGCCTTCTTACCGCAATGGCATATTGCCTTGATTTCATTGAGGTTATCGGACCAGGCCAGTAAGTATTTGCTGCCTTCAAAAGGCTCGCCGCGGAAGTCTGTTCGCAGTCCGTAGGCCAGCACCGGGACATTCAGCTCGTCGCAAACCCGCCCCATTTCGTGCACCTGCTCCCGCGTCAAGAATTGTGCCTCATCGATGAGTACGCAGTGCAGTGGTCCTTCGCTGACGCAAGCGGCAACGATGTCGAAGACGTTTTCGTGACGGCTAAAGGTGGTAGCCGCCGCTTCCAGCCCAATGCGCGATGTGACCTTGCCTACGCCGTAACGATCATCAAATTCAGGGGCGAGCACAAGGGTGTTCATGCCGCGTTCGCGATAGTTGTAACTCGACTGCAATAAGGCAGTCGATTTGCCGGCGTTCATGGAAGAATAATAGAAATAGAGCTTGGCCATAGGGAATCTGCGAGTCAGGTGGATGATCGGGATGGCCTGTGGCCGGCTCATATTCTGCCACATAAACTCCTGTATCGACCTCGCCGGGGCACAAAAAAGCCCGTCGAAGACGGGCTCTTTCTTGACGCATCGCCGAAGGATTTAGCCGAACAAACGCTTGTAAGTCTGCACGTAGTAACGCATCTCGTCGGGCTTGGCCATGCTGATTCGCGACCAGTCCAGGAACGGCGGAAACGGCCGGCCCGAATAAATGCCGTCGTCACGCAATTTCGCGTTCAGTTCCTCGACCGGAATTCCGCTATGGAAGAAGGTAAAATTGGCGTTCGACTTGACGTAGCGCAAGCCCAGTTCCTCGAACATATCCTCGACTATGTCCATCGATTCCCGGTTCATGCGGAGCGTGAATTTCTGAAACTCCTGATCCTGGTAGCTGGCATAGGCGGCCTTGATACCCAGAATATTGATCTGCCCGGTCTTGCGTTCATCAATCTCTTTGACCAGATCCGGATGCCCGTAACCGAAGCCGATGCGCAGGCCTGCAAGCCCGTGAATCTTGGACGCGGTGCGAGCGACGATGATGTTGTTATAGCCTTCGCGCACGAGCTCCATCATAGAGCCGTACTCGGGGTTATCGACAAACTCGTGGTAGGCCTCATCCACGAACACCAGTCGGGTCTTGGACACCTCCGCAACAAAGTCGCGCAACCGGTTCTTTTCAATGATGGTTGGCAGCGGATTATTCGGGTTGACGATATAGACGAGCCGCGTATCCGGTCGGATTGCACTGGCCATCGCCTCGAGATCGAGCTTCAATCCCTCGTCTACCGGCACCCGGATAATCTCGGAGCCTGCCCGGCCTGCGTAGCGAACAAGGTCCTGGTACGTGGGATCTGCACAAACCACTGAGCCGGAGTGCATGCTGGCAATCATGCCCGCCACTTTGAGAATCTCACCTGAACCGGTTCCGATCGCAATGCTCTCGACAGGTACGTCTTCGATGGACGACATCAGCGCGAGCATCTCATCGTGAATGCCGCCGTACTTGTTGCTGAGATCAATTGCACCGTTAATTGCCTGCAGCGCTACCCGCGACGGGCCCCACGGGTTTTCGTTTGTACCAGCACGAATCATGTAATCCGGCCGCGGAATTTCGGCTGACTGCATCATTCTCGCCGTGGCAGCCTGGGCCGCCACGCTAATTCCCGGAACAAGGTTGGTGCCGAGAAAAGCACCGCCACCCAGCAATAGCTGGCGTCGACTTACGTTTGCCATGAATGAACTCCCCCGATTCAGCAATGGCCGCACGGTAACGTCCGGCTTGCAGCACGGTAATCCCTCCAAGGCCGGGTTTCAACCAGCAATATTGCGTTCATTTGAAACCACCAGGCCCCCATAAGCTGTGGATTCCGGGAAGATTTTTCCAAACGAAAGCGGCCGGCTCGGAGGCCTTCGGAAAGCACTGATTCGGGCAAGTGACGGCCACTCCCGCGTATCCGCATTATGGAAAATCTGTGACACAGGTTGCCGGGCAATCGACGCTTCATTGCTAGGATTGCTCGTTCCAGGCAGCGCCATCGGGCGATGCGGAGAGAGGAATGGAAGGACCTTACATTCAGGAGCTCAATGAGCAGAGCCCGGGACTGACGTTTAAGAATCGGCGGCTGGAATCCGAGTACCAGACGTACGCCGCATCCCGCAATAATGGCTCACTACGCATTCAGCTGCTAATCGGTGCCGGCTTCATAGCCTTGATGATGTTGCTGGACAGCATCTTCTTGCCGTTAGAGTTCACGAGAATCGCCGTCGCTTTGCGCGCATGCATCATGCTGCCGCCGATCGCGGTGATGTTCGCACTAACCTACTCAGCATTCGGGGGCCGCTACCTGCAGATTGCAGGCGTAGTCGTTGGCTTGTCTATCGGGATCACATCGTTGGTCATCGGTGCCCTCGCGGCGCGTTACGAGGTGCCGAGGATATTCGCGGGCTACCAGATCGTTATTGTCTTTGTGTACTTCTTTCTCGGTCTGCGCGTTACAGCGGCAATCGGCACTGGCATGACCTTGTTACTAGCCTTTGTCGTGGCGGCGCTGCTAAAAAATGTAGATACAATTCAAGTCGCTTACAACGCGTTGTACCTCATGTTCCTGAATGTCATCGGCGCCCTCGGCTGCTATCAATTGTCGAAAGCACGACGCACGGTATTTTTGGAGGAACGAATCCTGAGCTATCGTGCCAATCACGATGCGCTGACGCAGCTACCCAACCGACGTGCATTTGACGAATTCCTGGTTGCGTCCTGGGACAATGCCAAGGCGATGCGCAAGCCCATTTCCATTCTGATGATGGATATCGACCACTTCAAAACCTACAACGATCTGTACGGTCATCAGGCCGGCGACCACGCTATCAGCGAGGTAGCCAAGATCCTGGAGAAAAGTCTGAAGCGACCGCAAGATTTTGCTGGCCGTTACGGCGGCGAAGAGTTCGTAATACTGCTATTCGATTCGACCCGTGAATTCGCGCTGAATCTCGCCGAACGAATCCGCGAGCAGGTACTCGCCAAAAACATCGAACACCGCGGCTCAGAGTCCGCCAAGTGTGTGAGCCTTAGTATTGGCCTGTCGCACCTGGATCCATCCAAGAGCTCGCGCAGCATGCAGGGCTTTGTACAGATGGCAGACGAGGCGCTTTACGCGGCGAAAGAGGAAGGTCGCAATTGTGTTGTAGATTCCGACATGTCGGTGCGCTCTACGACTACGGGCATTTTCAAAGTCGCCAAAGTTTCCAAAGTTGCCGAGCCAACATTGTCGTCTGCTAACCCGCTTCGTTAACAAGCGGCTTCAGGACGTCGAGAGTTCGCTCGCTTGCAATTCGGCGCAGCGCGCCCGTATCTTTGCATCGGACTGGACAAGGTTGAACATCAGCCGTTTCCACTGCCAGCCGCACTTCAGCATGGTTCGGCGGCAGCGCATTCCAAAACCTTTCGAACACTTGTCGCGATCGCCGATCATGGAATCGAAGCTCAGTTCGCTTCCTGTCACGGTATACGGCGTCAGGCAATACATCGGGTTGTCAAAGGTCCAAACGTGTTTCATTACGACATCGACGGGCGCGTAGTAGACCTTGTGCAACGCCAGTAAGCGTCGCGCCAGAGCCGGGGTGATCGCGTAGCACATCGCGCAATGTGGGGTTTTGGTGTAACGCTCCAGTTGGAATTCACCAAACTGCAGAACAGGCTTGCTGACGCCGCGACGTTCGTCTTGCAGACGCATAAGGCCGAGTTCATCAATTAGCGCATCGGTAGCGGCAACTGCGCGCGTGAAATCGTCGGTTAGAGTGAAGTCATCTTCCATGATCATGATAGCTACATCAGCATCCGCGCAGCGCTGCCACAAGGCCTTGTGACTCGCAAAGCAGCCAATCTCGCCCGCAGTGGTTACGCGGCCTGTGTGCAGGACAAATGTCTCGTCGTCACAGCTATCAAATAGCGTCAGGCCTTCTTCCCCGTTCAACGCATCGAAGAACTGAAAGTCCACTGATTGCCTCGCAAACTGCGCGCGGGCCTGCGCACGTCGGTCTTCCGCATCAGCCAGGCTGATCACGTAGATTGGCAGCATTGTTCCTTCCCCTTATGCGCCTGCGAAATCCGGGCGCCCATTCATTGGACGCAAACTATTGCGAAACCGGTTCGCCAACTGCACTTTTTCTTATTGTGACTGAATTGCGGTGCAAAGGGGCGAGCTGCGGACCTCGATCGACGAGAAAGAGAGGAAAACGAGCCAATTATCGGCGCATAAAACGAATATCGAGTGAGGATCCGCGCAGTTTTCCCAGTGACAAGGAAAACCGGGGTCAGTCCCTGATTTTCAAGCGATGGTGCCCGGAGCCGGAATCGAACCGGCACGACCTTTCGGTCAACGGATTTTAAGTCCGTAGCGTCTACCAATTCCGCCACCCGGGCAGGGTTTTTGGCTGTGCAGGGAAATATGGAGGCTAGGGACGGAATCGAACCGACGTACGCGGCTTTGCAGGCCGCTGCATGACCACTCTGCCACCTAGCCAGGTGCAACCGGTGTATTCAGGCGCGCGGGACGATAGCACACCTGCCAGCAGGCGATGCAGTATAGCGATCCTCGCGCTGGAATCAATTCACGATAGCGCTCGCTGCCAGCCGATTTGGTCGGCATAATCAGCCACATGAGAATCTCACGAACCCCACCCGCGCTTGTTATGTTGGGCCTTGTTGTCATCGCCACCGCTGCGATGGAGGCACGAGCGGATATGCGGTCTCTGCCGCTACCGGCCGCGTCAGGCAGCACTGCGCCGAATATTGAGCAGTCCGCTGACGGCACCTTGCTGCTGAGCTGGTTGGAGCCTGATAAAGAGGGTCACGCCCTGCGCTATTCCGAGTTTCGTGATGGCGCCTGGCAAGCCGCGGGCAAGGTTAGCCGTGGCGACAACTGGTTCGTCAATTGGGCTGATTTTCCGGCCATTACAGCCCTCGATGGTGCATTCTGGGCCGCGCACTGGCTCGTGCGCCGTGCTGCTGGTGGCTACGCCTACGATATCGTCACCTCCGTCTCGTCCGATGCCGGCAAATCGTGGAGTGAACCAGCATCACCTCATCGAGATAATACGGACTCGGAACATGGCTTCGTCAGTCATTTTCCGACCCCAGACGGTGTAGGGCTCGTCTGGTTGGATGGCCGACAAACCGGCGGCCACGAACACGGAGACAACAATACCAGCGGCATGACATTGCGCGGTGCCACCCTCAACCGATCGGCCCAACTAAGCAACGAACAGGAAATCGATGGGCTGGTCTGTGATTGCTGCCAGACGGACGTAACAGTCAGTGCAGATGGTCCGGTTGCGGTTTACCGCAATCGAACAGCCGGCGAAGTCAGGGATATCTACATTGCGCGGCAACAAGACGGAATCTGGCAGGACGGTGTCGCCGTTGCGGACGATGGCTGGGTGATCGGTGGCTGCCCTGTCAACGGCCCGGTCGTTAAGAGCAGAGACCACGAAGTGGTTGTAGCCTGGTTCACTGCTGCCGATGATCGTCCGGTGGTCCGCCTGGCGCGGTCCGCAAGTGTCGATTCGCCATTCTCCGAACCGGTCGACGTGCTGACCGAAAAGGCACTCGGCAAGGTGGGCATGGTGTTGTTGCAAGACGGATCGGCCGTAGTCAGTGCTCTCCAAAGCAGCGCTCCAGGACGGGCACGCCTGGTACTCACACATGTTGCCGTTGATGGCACTATTCTGAGCCGCATTCCCGTTGCTGACGGGCTCCCGCCGTTCTCGGTGCCGCAACTGACGCGACTTGCCGACCATCTTCTGGTGGTTTACTCAACTAAAGACGACAGCACCGCCAATATCGCGAGCGTAGAAGTTCCGATAGCCGATCTCGCTCACTAAATTACAAACGTCGGGGATAGAGGGCCGCGACACGGCGTTCCAAGGTTGGCATTCGCCAATGGATCGGAGTCGATACGGATCACTTTTTTCATAACCGGTTCTTTCCGAATAGCAGCGCCTGACCCCGCGCCAATTCCTACTGTCCCAATTCCGTGCGGCTGCGACTGGCGGATTTCGATCGCACGTAGACGACTTTGTGAACACGCGCGACGGCTTCGCCGGCTTCGTTTACCAGGTCAAGATGAAAGTCATATGTCTTTTTTCCGAGCGAGTCGACTTCGGCCTGAATGTCGGCAAGGCGCTCATGGCTGATCTCGAATACCCCGAGAATCGTACCCTTCGCTGGTTTGAGGAAATCGATGGATGCTGATTTATCCCAAACTATGTAGCCGGCGCCGAGATTCATCGTGACGATGAACACGAAAAACGGATCTGACATGGCGTAAAGGCCGCCGCCAAAATGCGTACCGAAAAGGTTGCGGTTGTACCACCGCGACCGTAGCTCGACTTCAAATCGAGTGAAGTCATCGCGATACGACCTTACTTTAATACCCATCCCCAGAAATGGGGGGTACCAATTAATTCGCTTGATCAGCTTGCCAAATCCGGGATTCTTCATACGGTACCCAAGCGAGACTTAAGAAAGAAAATAGCCAGTACCGAAGCCGATTATGCAGAAAAGGGGGCAGGCCAAGGTATTTTCGGGTGAGCATCCAGCATAGGACCGGTCGACTGCAGGCCCGATACCGAAACCCACGGACCGAACCCAGACTTGCCAGCTTGAATCAAATTGAATACGGAAATCGGTGACTGTCCCCGGATTTGGACCCAAACGAAAAAGCCCGACGACAGCGATGTCGTCGGGCCTTAATTTGGAGCGGGTGATGAGGATTGAACTCACGACCCTCACGTTGGCAACGTGATGCTCTACCGCTGAGCTACACCCGCTAATTTGCCCCCATCCGGCCCCCAAAACGACCGACGGGATTAGTAAACACTAAATTTTACCTTTACTTGCTGAACCGGACCACAATCTTGGCGAAGTTGCGTTCCACCAACTGAGCTATTCTCGCGATTTTCAGCAACCTGTGGCCATGCCATAAGCGGCTACAGGTGACGAGCCGGGCTCGCCGCGCTCCGCTTTTCAGCAGAGGGGCCGCAATTTTAGCGGCGCGGCCCCCAGTGTCAAGCGCCGGGGTCAAATAAGTTGACGTGCCCGGGCAAATTACCTGTCGGCATGCATACTCGGCCAGGCAGCCCGCAAATAGGCGAACATCGACCATAAGGTCATTCCGGCCGCCACCAGCAAGAGCACAAAGCCTGTGTTGTACATATCAAGGCCAAACAACGTGTGCTGGTACACCATGAAAGCGATACCAAACATCTGTAGCGTGGTCTTGATCTTGCCGCCCCAGGAGACTGCGACGTTTGCTCGCTCGCCGATTGTAGCCATCCACTCTCGCAGAGCGGATACAGTAATTTCGCGACCAATGATAATCATCGCAATGATGTCGACGGACGACCGCGGGTCGCCCTGCACCAGCAATACCATCACGATCGTGACCATCAACTTATCCGCCACCGGATCGAGAAATTCGCCAAACCGCGAATGCTGCCCGAAACGACGCGCAATATAGCCATCCAGCAAATCCGTAACAGCTGCAATACCGAAAATGATTCCGGCGATTGGTCGCGCATTAGGTATGGAGCTGTAGAAACAAACAACGACGACCGGAATGGCGACAATCCGGACCAGGGTTAAGAATATGGCGAAGTTAAATTTCACTGACGCTCCTGACGCTCAATTATTCGAGTTCTAGTTCTTGCCGTCCAGATGCAGATCGTTGTAAATACGTTCCGCCATCGCCTTGCTAATGCCATTCACTTTGGCCAGATCATTGATACTGGCACCGATTACACCGGGAAGGCCACCAAACTGCCGCAGCAGTTCGCGGCGGCGTTTGGGCCCGAGGCCATTGATCTGCTCAAGGCGTGAGGTGGTACGTGCTTTGCCACGCCGCGCGCGGTGGCCGGCAATCGCAAATCGATGTGCTTCGTCGCGCAATTGCTGGATCAGCAGCAACGCCGGTGAATCAGCAGGCAGTATAGTGGGCGTGTTTTGGCCTGCCAAGAATAGCTGTTCCATGCCCGGTTTGCGCGAGCGGCCCTTCGCGACTCCAATTACCTGTAACCAGTCAATTTCAAGCTCCGCCAGCACCGCTGTCGCTTCGGCCAGCTGGCCCTTGCCACCGTCGACGAACAGCACATCCGGCATCGGCACCTCGCCTTTCTTGACGCGTGCGTAGCGCCGGCGCAAGGCCTCACGCATCGCGCCATAATCGTCGCCTGGCGCCGCGGGTTCGAGGTTAAATCGACGATAGTCACTCTTCAGCGCCCCGCTCTGATTGAATACAACGCACGATGCGACAGTCGCCTCACCGGACGTATGACTAACATCAAAGCACTCAAGGCGTTCAGGAGGTGAGGGGAAATTCAGCAGCTCACCGAGCGCGGCAAACTGCCGCTGCAAGGTCGCATTGCTGTTGGCCTTCATAATCAAACCCTGATCCGCATTAGTCGCTGCCAGCTCCAGCCATTGCTGTCGCCGGTCACGGACGCGGTGTTTGATCTTCACCGCATGCGTCGAACGCGCGCTGAGCTCCTGCTCAAGCAGATCCTGGTCTTCAATCGCCGCGTCCACGATTATCTCCGGCGGCGCATCACGACCGAGGTAATACTGCGCCAGGAACCCGCTCATGATCTCAGCCTTGTCGGCATCTCCGGCCAGCTTCGGATAATGATTACGGCTTCCAAGCACTGCACCATTTCGAATAAACATTACCGTCACACAATGCGTACCCGGTTGTGAGGCGCTTGCCACCACGTCGAGATCCTGCGCGGAGTGGCGTGATGCGAGTTGCTGAGTTTCAATTTCCTTGAGCTTGCCTATCTGGTCTCGATAACGTGCGGCATGTTCATAGTCCTGGCGTTCAGCGGCCTCCTCCATGCGTTTCACAAAGGTATCGATGACGCTGCGATTCTTGCCTTCCAGAAACAGTACGGCCGCATCGACGTCCTCGCGGTAACGCGCTTCTTCTACATAGCCAACACAGGGAGCAGTACAACGGCGTATCTGATATTGCAGACAGGGTCGGCTGCGGTTGCGAAAGAAGCTGTCGGGACATTGCCGGATCAGGAACAGTTTCTGCAGTTCGCTAAGAGTCTTGCGGACCGCAACGATGCTGGGATAGGGACCGAAGTAGCGGCCCTTGCCCTTGCGCGGTCCGCGGTGGAACTGCAGGCGCGGGAAAGGGTGCTGTGTCGAGACATAAATATAGGGGTAACTCTTATCGTCGCGGAGCACAACATTGAATCGTGGCTTGTTCTTTTTGATCAGGTTGTATTCGAGAATCAGCGCTTCGGATTCAGTGTTGGTCACTGTGACGTCCACATCCGCAACCTGCGACATCATTGATGCGGTTTTTGGATGCGCGTGTGTCCGCTGGAAGTAACTGCCAACGCGTTTGCGAAGATCGCGTGCCTTGCCAACGTAAATGACTTTACCCGCTGCGTTACGCATACGGTAAACGCCCGGTCGGTGCGTCAGGCTTTTGAGAAAGCTCTTGGCATCAAATTCGTTGTTGTTTCCGGCGCTCACGTTGGCTCAGTACTTTTCCTTAGTGCTCATGCTGCGGCCGTAGCCAAGAGCTCCCGGGCGCGAGCAAACACGTTACGAAACATGTCGGTCGTCAGGCGACGCGTATTGGTGTTATAGCGACTGCAGTGGTAGGAGTCGATCAGGAGAAAACGGCCTGGCAGTCGATGCTCAGCCGCGTGCCCGAATTTGTAGTCCGCCTGCCGCAGGCCCAATGCTTTAATAATAGCGCGGTGCGCGATACCACCGAGTGCCATCACAACCGCGTCGTCCGCCACCGAATCCAGTTCATTGGCGAGAAACCGGTTGCAGGTGTTGATCTCCGCGCCAACGGGTTTGTTGTCCGGTGGCAGGCATTTCACAGCGTTCGTGATGCGCGCGTCTGACAACACCAGTTCATCGTCGGCAGACGTAGATGCTGGCAAGCTGCCGAAACCAAACTCATGCAGCATTTCGTACAGCAGAATTCCGGCATGGTCGCCGGTAAATGGCCGCCCGGTTGCATTTGCACCGTGCATGCCTGGCGCAAGCCCAACAATCAGGAAGCGCGCCGCCGGATCACCAAACGGCGGCACAGGACCGCAATAATAAACCGGGTAACGAGCTTTTACGTCATCCAGAAAACCCGCAAGTCGCGGGCAGGCGCGACAATCCCGATCAAAAACCGTCATCATCGCGCCGCCCTGCCGTCAGTCGTCCATATGACTGATCACCGCGCGACCGAAGCCTCGCGTGCCCAGCAGTTTCGCACCTGGTATGAGTTGCTCCAGTTCTTCCTCGACCTTTTTCTTGTCGCTCGGATCCACTTTGCGCTTCGGTGCACGAATAGCTTCGCGAAGACGCGCAAGGTCGAAGGTCAATTCCTTGTTGGCGATCGTATTGGCAACACCCTTGATGATCATGTCAGCCGCTTCAGCCCAGCCCATGTAGCGCAACATCATTTCCGCTGACAGGATCAACGAACCTGGATTCACCCGGTTCTTACCAGCAAAGCCCGGCGCGGTGCCGTGGGTGGCTTCAAATACACCGATGCCCTCGCCTATGTTGGCGCCCGGTGCGATACCGATGCCGCCGACCTGCGCGGCGAGTGCGTCGGATATGTAGTCACCATTCAGGTTCAGGGTTGCAATCACGTCGTATTCTTCCGGCCGCATCAGAATCTGCTGCAGGAAGTTATCGGCGATGACGTCTTTGATGACAATGTCACGGCCGCTCACCGGGTTCTTGAACGTCAGCCACGGTCCGCCATCGATAGGCGTTGCGCCGAACTCCTCGCGCGCAACCTCATAGCCCCACTGGCAGAAAGCGCCTTCCGTGAACTTCATGATGTTGCCCTTGTGCACGAGGGTTACCGAACCCAGGTCACGGTCAACACAGTATTGCAGCGCCTTGCGAACAAGTCGTTCTGAACCCTCGCGGGATACCGGCTTGATACCGATACCGGAGCTTGCCGGGAAACGAATCTTGGTCACGCCCAATTCGTTCTGCAGGAATTTGATGAGTTTTTGTACTTCCTGTGAACCGGCCGCGTATTCGATACCAGCGTAAATGTCTTCGGTATTTTCGCGAAACACAGTCATGTCGACGAGGTCGGAATCTTTCATCGGCGTTGATACGCCGGGGAAGTAGCGAATTGGTCGTACACAGGCGAACAGGTCCATCGTCTGACGGATCGTGACATTCAGGGAACGAATTCCGCCGCCGGTTGGTGTCGTCAATGGTCCTTTGATCGATACCGCGTACTCGCGTAATGCATGCAGTGTCTCATCGGGCAAATAGTTGTCGTTACCGTACAGGTCTGCGGCAGCCTGGCCCGCATAAACCTGCATCCAGCGAATGGCCCGCTTCTTGCCATACGCTTTCTCCACCGCAGCATTAACGACGTCGAGCATGACGGGCGTGACATCAACGCCAATACCGTCTCCCTCGATGAATGGAATAATCGGAAAATCCGGTACATTCAGTGAATGATCCGGGTTGATCGTTATGGCCGTGCCGTCAGTGGGCACCGTAATATGGTCGTATCGCATGAAATCTCTCAAATAGCAGACGCGGGAGTCGAGCAGGTGGCGGCATTGTACCGATCAGGGCGGTGGCGAACAGCCCCGCGGCCCGGATTCACGCGCTATCTGGAAACAATTCGGCCGCATCGGAGTTTTTGAGGACGACATTTCGAATTTGCGCTTGCGCCCGTTCCAGCTCTCCGGCCACGCTCACAAGCTTGCTGCTCTCATCCGCCAGCAGGTCCAGGAACAAGGCCTCGTCAATGATCCGGCCATCGTCCAGCACGCCAGTATCATGGCGCACCCATTGCCCCAGTTGCAGGGCTGCGAATTCCACGCTGTGGCGGGTTTCACGCATGCCATTCAGGGCAAGAACCGTTTCGCCGCGGTCCCACGCAAGCAGTGCGGCCGTCGCGATACGTAGATTTGCGCGCATCCCCTGCTCTGTGATTTTTCCTTTTGGAATCTGCACCAGATCCGCGGCAGTTACGCGAGTGTCTCTGCAAAGTCGGTGTTGCTGGTGTTGGCCGGGCATCAGACGCTCGATAACCTCGCGCACGATCTCCGTGATTGCGGCATCGACAATGCCGCTGCCATCGAATCCATCATGAGCATGCCGCTCTTTCTCAGCCCGCATGCGCGCGATGAGCTGATTTTCACTGTCGGCACCAGCAAGGAAATAGTTCGCAGTGGGTGCAAGCGCGGACGCGCCATGGCGATGCGCCGTCTGGATCAAAAGCAATCCCCTGCACCGCAGGAAATGCTCGTTACCGCCAAGCATGGTCCTGTCCGGAAGCAGGAATTGTGGAAAACGCCGAAAACTGCGCGCAAAGTTTCTGAGATAGGCATAGCGGTCACCCGCCAAAGCGACGGCGTAGTCGCGCAACTCGTACAAGATCGCGTCTACGGCGCAAACGGCCGCCACGCTTTCGATCCCCAGCGTGGCGCGAATTCTTCCCGGGTTAATATTCTCTCGCGCCTCCACAAATCGAAAGAGTGCGGTCCAGAATGCCGCTTCATTCACTGAGCCGAGCTGATTAATTAGCAGGTAAAGCCCGTTGCCCGATTCGCAGTGATGCCGCAGGAATAGCGCCACGTCGACCAGCGCCGCATTGACCGGCACGCCATTTCGCCGCAATGCAGTTTCGTTACTGCTGATCGCGCGCGGCCCAAAAACCAAGGCAAGTCTTGCATCTGGCTCGCGACAAAGCCGCAGCAGCGAGTCGTGCGCGTTCAACGCAGCGCCGGCGACCGGCAACAGCACATCAAAATTCACCACCACAGTAGAAATGCCGCTGGTCGCAGGCAACTCAGCGCAATTGGGATCGAGATGCAGCTCCAGCCGTCGGTCGCGCAGGTCTTGTGGAATTCCGGCTATCCGCCATGGCGCGGCCGCCGCTTCAGACTCAATGCGGGGCAATGTGCCGCGATCCAGTTCTGCCTGGCGATTTTCCCGTTCTGCCAGCAAGTTCGCGAGCGTAGGCGCAAAATTATCGTGCAGTGCTGCGATCAGCCCCAACGTGGCTGAGTCCAGCAGGCCGGCAGCCTTGCTGGAAGTCGGGAGTTGAACGTCGATAAGTTCTTCGGGCATAAATTAAAACACTTCAGCCAGTCGGGGCACGCGCAAACAGCGTGGCGGGAACTCTACCAGCGGGGTCAGCGTTTTACCTGCAAACTACGCTGTGCACATCGCCTATACTGCGCGCATGCCGCTCGTCCTGCTCAACAAGCCATTCATGGTACTTAGCCAGTTTCGCGACAAGGATCAGCGCGCGACGCTCTCCGACTATGTGACGGCGAGCGCTGTTTATCCGGCCGGTCGTCTGGATCGCGATAGCGAAGGGCTCATGTTGCTAACAGATGATGGCCGCTTGCAGGCACGCATAGCCGAACCGCGTGAAAAACTCGCCAAACGCTACTGGGTACAGGTTGAGGGCATTCCGAGGGCGTCACAGCTTGCGCGCCTCGAGCGCGGCGTACATCTGAAGGACGGCAGCGCCAAAGCGTTGTTCGCACGGATAGTCGACGAGCCAGACGGGCTATGGACGCGGGACCCGCCGATCAGGGAGCGCCGCGCGATCCCCACCACCTGGATCGAGCTGGCGATCAACGAGGGGCGGAATCGACAAGTTCGCCGCATGACAGCGGCAGCCGGCTTGCCGACCCTGCGTCTGATTCGTCACTGCATTGGTCCGTTTTCACTGGACGGCCTCGCGCCCGGGCAAAGCCGCAGCATCGACAATCGCGATGCGTGGGCGATGCTGGCAAGCAAGCCGGCCTGAAGCCGGCGATCGACTTCAGGCGTTGCGGTGAATACCCGCGATGCGCATCGCGATTTCAAGCGCTTGCTCATAATTCAATCGCGGATCGACGGTCGATTTATAGGCCCGTGCCAGATCCGCATCGTTCAGCCCACGTGCGCCACCTGTACATTCAGTCACGTTTTCGCCGGTTAGCTCCAGGTGCACTCCACCGAGGTAACTCCCCATTTCCGCATGAATACGAAACGCAGACTCCAGCTCTCCTATAATATTGTCGAACCGGCGGGTCTTGGTACCGTTCGCCGTACTCTCGGTGTTGCCGTGCATCGGATCGCAAACCCACAGCACCGGCGACCCCGTTTCCTTGGCCGCTCGGATTAAATCCGGCAGCCCATCGTCGATTGCCTTGGCGCCAAAACGATGAATGAGTGTCAGGCGCCCTGGCTCGTTATTCGGGTTCAGCACGCGAATCAGGTCCTGCAGCCACTCACGGGTCATCCCCGGGCCCACTTTCACACCCATCGGGTTCGCGATACCGCGGAAGTACTCAACGTGTGCGCCGTCCATGGCAGCCGTCCGCATGCCTATCCAGGGGAAATGCGTGGTCAGGTTGTACCAGCGTTTTCGCCGTGGCAGGAAGCGCGTCTGCGCCTGCTCATACAAAAGGTGCAAGCCCTCGTGTGCCGCGTAGATTTCGGCGCGCTGGGTGCGATGCAGCGGTGTGCCCGATACGGTTTCCAGAAAATCGAGTGACTCGGATATGGAATTTACGATGGCGTGATACTGCGCCGCTGTCTTTGAATGGCCGACCCAGTCCAGGTCCCAGTACTCCGGGTGATGCAAATCCGCAAAGCCGCCGTCAATCAAGCCACGAACAAAATTGAGGGTCAGTGCCGCACGCTCGTAGCCGCGCAGGATCAGCTGCGGGTCAGGAATACGGTCTGCTGGCGTGAACGGACTGCGATTGACCAGATCACCACGAAAACTCGGCAGCGACACGCCGTCGCGAGTTTCAATATCAGCTGAGCGCGGTTTGGCGTACTGGCCGGCCATCCGCCCTACCCGGATCACCGGCTTTTTCATGCCATACAGCATGACGAGGCTCATTTGCAGCAGGATCTTGAGCTTGGCGACCACGCTCTCGGAGGTGCAATCGGTGAAGTTTTCCGCGCAATCCCCGCCCTGAAGTACGAATGCCTCACCACGTTGAGCCTTGGCAATGTGCGCTTTGAGGGCTTCAACCTCCCAGGAGGTCACGATAGGCGGCAGGCGGCTAAGATCAGCAACCGCGCGCTCCAGCTCAGCCTTATCCGGGTAGGTAGGCTGTTGGGCGGCGGCCATGGATTGCCAGCTGACGGGCTGCCAGTCGGTGTTATTTCGGGACACGGGAACTCCTGATTCGGCCAGAACCGGCCTGTTACTACGTAGACTCGGTCTAAATATGCCATGCGGTCGAATCAGACCGCAAAAGTTTCCGCGGTAATAAGGATGGCTACGGCGGGCCGGGTTCGCGGGATTGTGTGGAATCCGCGCCGGGAGCTTGGCACAATGCGCGGCCTGTCGATGCACTGATCTGGTGCCGCTCGCGCAACTTATCTCAAGAATGGCCAGGGGGCCAAGCAATGAAAGACATACTCAAACGACTGGGGCTAGACGACGTCAATCCCGGTACCTGGTCCGGTGGCGCCGCGACCCAAACGAAATCCGCGCCTCTGATCGACTCGATCAATCCATCCAACAATGAGCGTATCGCAAGTGTTCGTAGCACCACTCAAGCTGAATACGAAACAGTAATCAAGAATGCTCGTGAAGCCTTTCTCGAATGGCGCAAGATTCCCGCACCCATTCGCGGTGACGCCATCCGTCGCGTAGGCAATGCGCTGCGCGACAACAAAGATGCGCTGGGCAGCCTGGTCACACTGGAAATGGGCAAAATCAAAGCTGAAGGCGACGGCGAAGTTCAGGAAATGATTGATATCGCGGACTTCGCGGTTGGTCAGTCGCGCATGCTGTACGGCTACACGATGCATTCTGAACGACCACAACATCGCATGTATGAGCAATGGCACCCGCTCGGCATCGTTGGCATTCTGACCGCGTTCAATTTTCCAGTTGCAGTGGCCGCCTGGAATGGTTGCCTGTCCGCAATTTGTGGCAACGTGAATATCTGGAAGCCATCGCCCAAGACACCGTTGTGTGGCGTGGCTACTCAGAAAATCATTGCCGAAGCGTTGGCTGACAGCGATCTGCCGGACATTTTCTACCTGATCAACGATGGCAGCAATGAACTCGCACAGCAGTTCGTTGACGACAAGCGTGTCGACCTCGTTTCGTTCACCGGTTCGTCGGCGATTGGCTGCAAGGTTGGCGCGCGTGTATCGCAACGCATGGGCAAGTCTTTGCTCGAACTCGGCGGCAACAACGCAATTATCATCGACGAATTTGCCAATCTTGATATCGCCATACCGAGCATCGTGTTTGGCGCTGTCGGCACCGCCGGTCAGCGTTGCACCAGTACCCGTCGCGTTATCGTGCACGAGTCACGTATGGACGAACTGAAAGAACGCCTGCTCAAAGCATACAAACAAGTTCGCATCGGCGATCCGCTGGATCCCAACACGTTGATGGGCCCGCTGGTCGAAGAGTCGTCGATTGAACGTGTGCAGGCTGCGCTCAAAGCTGTCGAAGCAGCAGGCGGCAAAGTTCTGTGTGGCGGCAAGCGCGTGGATCGACCCGGTAACTTCATGGAACCGGCGATCGCGCTTGCTGAAAACGAATGGGACATCGTCAAGACCGAAACCTTTGGCCCGATCCTGTACCTGATTCCGGCGAAAGATCTGGACGACGCCATCGCAAAACAGAACAGCGTTGCGCAAGGCCTGTCGTCTTCCATCTTTACGGACAAGATGCAGCACGCCGAGTACTTCCTGTCGAACCAGGGCTCGGATTGCGGCATTGCCAACGTCAACATCGGCACCTCGGGTGCTGAAATCGGTGGCGCGTTTGGTGGTGAGAAGGAAACCGGCGGTGGTCGCGAATCCGGCTCGGATTCCTGGAAGGCCTACATGCGCCGCCAGACCAACACGATGAACTGGGGCGAAGGTTTACCGCTCGCACAGGGCATCAACTTCGACCTTGGCTAGGCGCTATCGGCAAAGCACGTAACACGGCCGGCTTTTGCCGGCCGTGTTCGTTATGGCAGGGATTTATTCGTTAATGGCTTCGAAGCGGTTCGCATCGCGATTTTTGCGAACCTGTCCGGCGGAGAACAGTTGTCCGTTCATGGCCAGGTAGACGCCCGGCTGCACTACCTGCACTGCCGCGACAGCCATACCGACATTAAACACCGCATCCGTAGTCCGAAACCGAGCCGGGCTCAACGCGCCTGTTAACACAATTGATTTGGCCGCAATGCCTTCGAGCATCGAGGCAGTTTCCGCCATGGTGTCGGTCCCATGTGTGATGACATAGCGTTGCGCATCGTCGCCCTCTATGAACTGGCGCATTTCGCGGCGATCGTCGTCCGTCATTTCCAGGCTGTCTTTGTGGAACATTGACTTCACGTCATAGTCAAATGCCACCAGGCCTTCCTGCAGAATATGCTGGATCTGGCTCTCACCGACCTCGAAACGACTCATCGCATCGAAATAGATCTTGTCGATCGTGCCGCCCGTGGTTATGAATCGAATAAACATAGCCCTAGCATGCCATGCCCGTTGCCTTGCTAGAAGCCTGCCAATGCGGATGATTAGCTGGAGCGGAACTACTGTTATGATGTCAGCATGAGCGAATCAGCAATCTTGACCCGAATTGGACTCTGCGCGCGGCAGCTACTGGCGGTCTGCGCAACGTTTCTTTTGTTGGCCGCCAATGCGCATGCCGCCGGTAAGGTTCTCGAGCTGGAACTGGACGGTCCGCTCGGTGTTGCCACTGCGGAGTACATTATTAGCGGCATTGAACAAGCCAACGCGGAAAATGCGAGCCTGGTTATTATTCGCATGGATACGCCTGGCGGCCTGGTTGAACCGATGCGCGACATCGTTCAGGCCATTCTTGGCTCATCGGTTCCGGTCGTGACGTACGTAGCGCCTGGCGGTGCACGAGCTGACAGTGCGGGCACCTACATTTTGCTAGCGAGCCACGTCGCCGCCATGGCACCTACTACGCACCTCGGCGCCGCAACTCCGGTATCGCTGGGTGGAGACGACGTGCCGGACAAGCCCTCGCCGATGTCGCCCAAGCCTTCGAGCGAAGACAGTGACTCAAAAGACACCACTGCCGGCGACGCCGAAAGCGACGATGCAAGCAACCCAGCGGACGATGGTGAAAACGACAAGGCTGACGATCCTGTGCGCGAGCCGGACACTGCCATGGGGCGCAAAGTTCTCAACGACGCTGTCGCCTATATTCGCGGTCTCGCGGAAACTCATGGCCGTAATGCTGACTGGGCCGAGAAAGCAGTACGCGACGCTGCAACGTTGACCTCCAGGGAGGCCCTCGAACAGAACGTGATTGACCTGATCGCTGAAGATCGCACCGCCCTGCTCGCCGCCCTCCAAGGTCGCGAGGTCACTGCGAATAATTCGAGCGTGACCCTGGATACTGAGAACGCAATCGTAGAATTTGTCGAGCCAAGCTGGCGCATCAAGTTCCTGAGCACAATAGCTAATCCGCAGGTTGCGTTACTGCTCATGATTGTCGGTGTTTACGGACTCATGTTTGAAGGCTGGAATCCCGGTGCAATCGTGCCCGGCGTTGTCGGTGTAGTGTGCTTGCTGCTCGCTGCGTACGCGCTACAGATAATCCCCGTTAATTATGCAGGGCTCGCCTTGATCGTGGTAGGCATCGTGTTAATCATTGCCGAAGCATTTGCACCTAGTTTCGGTGCACTTGGACTCGGCGGCATAGCTGCATTTATTTTTGGTGCCATCATGATGTTTGATAGCGGCGTGCCCGGTTTCGGGATTTCCATACCATTTGTAGTGATGCTCGGCGTGATTGCCGGATCACTGATGCTCTGGATGACCACCTACCTGATCAAACTCCGCCAACGCGGCGCCGTCAGCGGTGAAGAATCCATCCTTGGCGGCGTAGCGGTGGCGATAGAAGCCTTTAGCGGCGAAGGCCGCGTCTGGCTGGATGGCGAAGCCTGGCAGGCAGTCAGTCCGGTTGCGGTAAGCAAAGATCAGCAACTGCGCGTGCGCGCCATTGACGGCTTGCGATTACGTGTCGAGCCGCTCGACAGCGGCAAGCAATAAATTTATTAACGTACTTAATTAAGGAACGACTATGTCAATCCCCTTTCTAGGCATCGGCCTTGCCCTCCTCATGGTCATTCTGTTCAACACGATCAAGATCATGAAAGAGTACGAGCGCGCAGTCGTATTTTTTCTTGGACGTTTCCAGGTAGTAAAAGGTCCGGGCATCATCATCCTGATCCCGTTTGTACAAACCATGACGAAGGTTGATTTGCGTGTCGTGGTTATGGACGTACCGACACAGGATGTAATTTCACGGGACAACGTCTCGGTCAAAGTTAATGCGGTTATCTACTTTCGCATTGTTGATCCGGAGAAAGCAGTCATTCGCGTTGCGAATGTATTCGAAGCAACGAGCCAGCTTTCGCAGACCACCTTGCGCTCGGTTCTCGGTCAGCACGAACTCGATGACATGCTTGCCGAACGAGACAAGCTGAACGTCGACATCCAGAACATTCTCGACAAGCGCACCGACAACTGGGGCATTAAAGTCTCAAACGTAGAAATCAAGCATGTAGATCTTGACGAGACTATGATTCGCGCCATGGCCCAGCAAGCGGAAGCCGAGCGCGGACGGCGCGCCAAGATCATCAATGCTGAAGGTGAACAGCAGGCAGCGGATCTGCTGGCCCAGGCGGCCCGGACACTGGCATCCGAAGAACAGGCCCTGCAGCTTCGCTACCTGCAAACCTTGAAAGACATCTCTAACGAGAAAACCAACACGATTATCTTCCCGCTGCCGCTGGACCTGATCAAACCGTTCATGACGCTGGCTAAAAAGTCCGAGCCGTCAAAAGAGTAAGTTAATTCGCTGCGGTATAGAGCGTCGCGGTAAACCGGGCGCCGCCGAGCTCGGCGTTGGCAACAGTAATATTGCCGTCGTAGCTGGCGGCAATTTCCCGCACAACAGCAAGGCCTATGCCGTGACCGGGCGCCGACTCGTCGAGGCGCATGCCCCGTTCCAGTAGCTGGTCGGCGAGCTCGGCTGGCACGCCGTTGCCATCATCGCTAACGACCAGTGCGATACCCTTGCGCTGTGCGTCGTTGGCAATGCTCGATACCTCCACCGAAATTTCTTTCTTGCACCATTTGCAGGCGTTATCGAGCAGGTTGCCTGCGAGCTCCATGAAATCACCGCGGTCGCCGCGGAACTCGGCATCGTCTGAGACACTGATACGGATCTCAGGGCTCTTGTCCCGATAGACTTTGGAGAGTCCATCCGCTAGTCGCTGCAATTCACTACGAATCGCGACCGGTGGCAGACCGATACCCTCCACGATTAACTTCGCCGGCTTGCGCAGCTGGTAACGGACAATGTCGTTCATGCGCTCGAGCTGCGCTGTCAGTTTTTCTTGCGAGCCTTCCGGCGTTTTTTCTTCGAGCACCGCCTGCATCGCTGCCAGCGGAGTTTTCAAACTGTGCGCGAGATTGTCCAGGGTATGCCGGTACCGTTCCGCGCGGCCACGCTCGCTGCCAATGAGCAGATTCATATTGCGCGCAACGCCTTTCAGCTCTGTCGGGAAATCATCCGAGAGTGCCTGGCGCTTGCCGGCTTCAATTGACTCGATCTCGCTTTCGATCTGCCGCAATGGTCGCAATACGCTGCGCATCGCGAGGGATATCGCAAACAACATCAACAGCGCCAATACAGAGAACCAGCCGAACAGCTGGCGGCGGTAGGCCGCAATCTGGGCATTAAGCGAATCGAGGCTTTCGGTGACATGGAAGGTATAGGGTTTCAGTTCGCCGTTCGCGAACTCCCAGCTGACCGCCAGCGTCGATGTCATAACGGGGGTGCCGTCTTCCAGAGTCAGGCGTGACAGCCGTTGTTCACCCGGCTCGCCGGCCGCTGGTCGTGGCAGCCGCATGCCGATAGCTGAACGGGACTGCCAGACTGCTTGCTTGGCCGCGTCACGCAATTCTGCGTACAGGCCGGAGCCCGGGGTGCCGTAACGTGGTTCAGGCAAATCCGGCGGCATGACGAGCTCGCCCGCCTCGTCCGGTTCTGCCGCCGCCAGTAAAGCCATTATCTGACTGTCGAGAATATCTTGCTGCGCCTGTTCACCGGCATCGCGGAAGGCTACTTCCAATACGACGATTGTGACACCGAAGAAAACCAGCAGCAGGACGCCAACCGACACCAGCAAACGAGTGCTGAGTGATGAAATCAAACCGGGCTACTCTGCCTGGTTTCGTTCGAGCGCGAAACGATAACCGCGACCGCGCAAGGTTTCGATCGGCTTTATTGTATTGTCCGGATCCAGCTTTTTACGCAGGCGACCAATGAACACTTCGATAACATTGCTGTCGCGTTCGAAATCCTGATCGTACAGACGGTCCGTCAACTCACTTTTGGAAATGACTTCGCCGGCTCGCATCATCAAATGCTCGATGATTCGGTATTCGTAACTGGTGAGCTCAATGGACTGGTCATTAACCTTGAGGTCCTGGCGCGCGGTATCGAGCTGAACCGGGCCAGCCGTCAGCACCGACGATGCCCAGCCGCCGCTGCGGCGCAGTAGCGCGTTAACACGGGCCGAGATTTCTTCGAAATGAAAAGGTTTTACGACGTAGTCGTCGGCGCCGGCCTCGAGGCCATCGACCTTGTCCTGCCAGCGGTCACGTGCCGTCAGGATCAGTATGGGATAGGTTTTGCCTTCGCTGCGCACCTGGCGAATGACATCGAGACCGGGCATCTCGGGCAGGCCGAGGTCCACTATCGCGAGGTCAATCGGATACTCCTGCGCGAAATACAGGCCTTCACGGCCATCTTTTGCCTTCTCTACGCCAAAACCAGCTTCTACCAGTTGGCCTGCGAGAGACTCGCGCAGCGTTTCGTCATCTTCGATCAGCAATAATCGCATGCTCAGTCCTTAGCCACGGCCGCCGCGGGATCGGCCCGGGACACGCACGGTCTTCACTTTGCCGTCTTCGGTCAGTACTTTGATCACGTGGACTTCGCGGTTGCCGCGAGTCTGCGTCTCAGCGCTGACGATACGACCCTTGTATTGACGACGTACCTGTTCAACCGCTTCGCTAAGGCTCGGGCCATTGCCCTGTGCAAGCTGCATCGACGTTGCTGCCGGCACGCTGTCGCGTACGGTGGCGTTTGTCGACTGCATTACCAGCAAGCCAATGCTGAGCAGTAGTATCCGGCGCATAAGATTCATGGGGTATTACCTGCCTGCCACGCGCATTCAGCGCTGGGGCCAATAAACAAGAAGGTGCAGGAAGTTTGGTGGGTGGCAAGGCGGATTGCAACGAATGCCGTCACAAGCCGCCTGCCTGTTAAAAGTCCCGCCTCAGTTGGCGGGACGAACGTCAACCCGGATCCGCAGGCGCTCGCCCGGATCGTAGGGCATACGCGTTGCGTACTTCTGGCCGTGATAACGATAGGTCACGTTGTAGCCATCGATACGCTCTTCCTCGCGCGACGTGTAATTGGTCTGGCAACGTTCTACCGGACGACTGTAGACCTCGCGCTCGGATCCGCGTGAACCCTGACGCCGTGCCGAATCAGTGCCTATCGCCGCACCCAAAAGGGCACCGGCCGCTGTTGCCGCATCGTTACCGCTGCCGCTGCCAAACTGATGGCCGATTACGCCACCCAGGATCGCGCCGACTATAGTGCCACCGGCACTGCCTGCTGGACGACGGTCAACACTGTACTCGCGGGTTTCCTGCCAGCACTCGCGCACCGGTGAGGTTACCGTCACGAAACGTACGATAGGTTGCACATCGATCACTTTCGCGTAGTCATAGACTGCGCCGTTACGGCCCTGTTTGTCCGCCTGAGCCGGTGTGGCTATCAGCAGCATTGTGCCGAGCGCGACGCCAGCCAGCTTCGCAATCCGTATGTTGGCGTACATAGTGGTCTCTCCATTTCTGCCAGCGGCGCGGAACTGTTCCGAGCCTGGCAGCAAGAATAGTGGTCCCGCACTGAATGCTGGCTGAACGCCGGAAAGATAGTCAGGCGTTGCGGTTCAGGCGATTCTTGGCATTGGTCCAGGCTGCCTCAAGGGTGTCGAGATCGCAGTCTTTCAAAGCCCGCCCCTGCTGCTGCAGGCTTTGCTCCAGTAGCCGAAAACGCTCCTCAAAGCGGCGGTTGGCACCCGTTAGCGCCTTTTCTGGGTCTACCTTAAGGTGCCTGGCCCAGTTCACCACGGCAAACAGCACGTCGCCGAGCTCATGCTGTATGGCATCTTGATCAGCGAGCTCCCGAGCCTCCCGTAACTCAACCAGTTCTTCCGCTATTTTGGCCTCAACCCCAGCCTGGTCGGGCCAGTCGAAGCCGACCCGTGCAGCACGCTTGCCGAGTTTGGCCGCACGTGACAGCGCAGGGAGTGCGAGGGTAACGCCGTCGAGTTCGCTGCTCGCGTCGGTATCGCTACGCTCAGCCGCTTTTTGTGCTTCCCAGTCGCCCGCCACTACGCCCCGGGCACGTTGCTCCGACGTCCCGAATACATGCGGGCGGCGGCGTTCCATCTTGTCGCAGATCGCATCGACCACGTCTGAAAATTCAAAATGACCGGCCTCGGCCGCCATCCGGGAATGAAATACAACCTGGAACAGCAGATCCCCGAGCTCGTCGCGCAGGCCGCTCCAGTCCTCCCGTGCAATGGCGTCCGCCACTTCATAGGCTTCTTCGACGGTGTACGGGGCAATGCTGGCAAAGGTCTGCTGACGGTCCCAGGGACAGTCGCTGCGGAGGGCACCCATTACTTCGAGTAATTTCTGTATATCCACCATAACTATTTAATTAATAAATACTTCTGCAGCTCAATAATCATCGCAGCCGTCGCTCCCCAGATACGCCGCGAGGCAAACTGGTAGGCCACGACCGGGATATCAACACCGCGATAATTCCGACTGCTGTGTTCCTGGTTGCTGCTGTCGAGGAGGAACTCGAGCGGCACTTCGAATGCGGCGGCCACCTCACGCTCGTCGAGCCGCAACTCCATAGCCGGATCAACAAAGCCAACAACAGGTGTCACGGCGTAACCGGTGACCGTTGGCAACACGGAGAGAAATCCCGCGATGCCAATCAGCTCAGGATGAATGCCGACCTCTTCCTGAGTCTCACGCAGCGCCGTCGCAACGAGGTCGCGATCGTTTGCCTCCATGCGACCACCTGGAAAGCTGATCTGTCCGGGATGGTGTTTGAGGTCCGCAGCACGCTCGGTCAGCAACACCGTCAGGCCATTCGCACGTTCAACAATCGGCACCAACACCGCCGATGGCAGCAACGGTTGCGTAAAGCTGTCGAGCAATGCCTGCGGCCAGTCGTGGCCATCGCTCGCAATGTCCACGCGGACCGGATCAGCCGGCAAACGGGTATCGCGCAGGCGCTCGCGAATAGCGCTGGCAGTCAGGCCCCTAATTCTGGATACCACCCTTGGTCAAGGTCGCCGGATCGAGCAAGCGGTCCAGCTCCGCGTCCGTCAGGTCCGTGAGGTCGCGGGCAACCTCTTTAACCGGGCGGCCTTCTGCATAGGCCGTTTTGGCCACCTTCGCGCCAAGTTCATAGCCGATAACCGGATTGAGCGCGGTAACAAGGATCGGGTTGCGATCCAGCGCACGATCGATGTTGTCCTGATTGACGGTGAAGCCAGCGATGGCGCTGTCGCCCAGGCAGCGAGCGCTGTTGGCGAGGATCTCGATACTCTGCAAGAGGTTGTAGGCCACGACGGGCAGCATCACATTGAGCTGAAAATTACCGGACTGGCCGGCAATAGTAATAGTGGTGTCGTTACCGATTACCTGCGCGCAGACCATGGCCACCGCTTCAGGTATGACCGGGTTGACTTTGCCGGGCATGATGCTGGAACCGGGCTGTAACGCTGGCAGAGCAATCTCGCCGATACCGGCCAATGGACCCGAATTCATCCAGCGCAGATCGTTGGCGATTTTCATCAAACTGACCGCCAGCACTTTGAGCTGGCCAGAGGCCTCCACCGCGGCATCCTGGCTACTAAGGCTTTCGAACAATGACGGCGATTGGTGAAATTCGACACCGGTGTGCTCGCTCAACAAGTTTGCCACCTTGCGGCCGAATTTCGGATGCGCGTTGATGCCGGTGCCAACCGCGGTACCGCCTTGCGCCAGAGCCGTCAGGCGTTTTTGAGTATCGGTCAGGCGAGCGCGGGCAGACAGGATCTGGGCACGCCAGCCGTCGAGTTCCTGGCCGATGGTCACCGGCATTGCGTCCATCAGGTGAGTACGGCCGGTTTTTACGACGTCGCGGGTTTCGTCGGCTTTTTTCTCAAGCACATCAGCAAGCGATTCGAGTGCTGGCAAGAGCGCCTCGTGAATGGTCAATGCAGCGCTCACGTGGACACTCGTTGGTATCACGTCGTTGCTGCTCTGGCTCATATTGACGTGATCGTTTGGATGCACTTCAGCACCCATGGCCGCGCTGGCCACGTGCGCGATGACTTCATTGGCATTCATGTTCGAACTGGTGCCCGAACCTGTCTGGAACACATCGATCGGAAAATGCGCGTCGTGCTTGCCATTGGCAACTTCCAGCGCCGCTTTCTGAATTGCGACGGCCTTGTTGCTGGTCAGCAGCCCCAATTCGGCATTGGCTCCGGCTGCGGCCCATTTGACGAGGCCAAGTGCGCGGATAAAAGCGCGCGGCATCGTCAGCCCGCTGATCGGAAAGTTTTCCACGGCCCGCTGCGTTTGGGCTGCCCACAATGCGTCCTCCGGGACCTGCAATTCGCCCATACTGTCTCGCTCGCTTCGAAATCCCTTGCCACTCATATCCTGATCATCTCCGTCCGGCTCGCTGGGAGCTTTAAGAAAAAACAATGGTGTATGATTCGCGCTTTGCCAGCACAAGTCTAGCCTGCGTTGCCCTCGGCAAAGGTTGCAGGGCGGCGCCAATCTGAAGAATCCAGGCAGCGAACAATGAATATAACCAGCCTCCGCTCCGTCTCGCCCATTGACGGCCGCTACGCCGACAAGATCAATCCGCTGCGCGACGTGTTCAGTGAATACGGGCTAATCCGCTACCGTGTTCTGGTCGAAGTTCGCTGGCTGCAGTGGCTGGCCGATCAACCTCAAATCACCGAGTTGCCGGCCCTCTCGCCCGTATTGAAAGACGTGCTAAACGGCCTGGTCGATAACTTCTGCACGGATGACGCTGAACACGTCAAGCGCATTGAGGCCACGACGAATCACGACGTCAAAGCCGTTGAATACTTCATTCGCGAGCGGCTGGGCGACGGCAAGGAAGCAGCGGCACTGCAGCACTTCATACACTTCGCCTGCACCTCCGAAGATATTAATAATCTCGCCTACGCACTGATGCTGCGGCAGGCCCGCGATGAACTCGTCATACCACGGATGAAGCAACTGCATGCCAAGATTCGTTCGTTGGCGGGTGACTATGCAGACATCGCGATGCTGGCTCGCACGCACGGCCAGACGGCAAGTCCGACGACAGTCGGTAAGGAATTTGCGAACGTGCTGGCACGCCTGTCACGAGCACGCGAGCAATGGTCGGCTGTGCAAATCCGCGGAAAATTCAATGGCGCGGTCGGCAATTACAACGCGCACCTGGCCGCCTACCCGGACGTGGACTGGCCGGATGTTGCAGCGCGTTTCGTCGCGTCGCTCGACCTCGTGTTCAACGGCCACACGACCCAGATAGAACCCCACGATTGCATCGCCGAACTGTTCGACGCTACCGCGCGATACGACACG
>JBBKWB010000112.1:0-106886 GCA_037968755.1 Woeseia sp. | reverse complement strand
CGGTATGATGCGCCTTCGTCCCGGTCAGGGGCGGCAGCGGGCGCGCCTGTTTGAGTTGGGCGCGGTCGTCCAGGAAACCGCATTGGATGACGGTGGCTGGTCGCTGGAATTAAACTTGGGTGAGCGGGATTTGCAGCGCTTTCTGAAGCGTGAGAGTCTCCCCGCGTCACAATTTGAGCCAGGCACAGACGGTGCCCGGCCGAACGCATAAATAAAGAGATAGACGACTAAATGGCCTGGAACGAGTCTGGAAACGGTAAAAAGGATCCCTGGAAGCGCGATGACGACGAGGCGGCAGACCTCGACAAGATCGTGCAAAACTGGCAGCGCCGCTTGTCCGCGATGCTGGGTGGCAAGGGTGGTGGCTCTTCTACGGGTCCCTCTAGTGGTGGCTGGTTGCTGGCAGTACTGCTGCTGATCGCCTGGGCGCTGACCGGCCTGTACCGCGTGGACGAGGCGGAACGCGCCGTTGTGCAACGCTTTGGCGCCTTCACGACAACGACCATGCCGGGCCTGCACTGGCATTGGCCGTATCCAATCGAAACGATAGATATGGTGAACACCAATGCGGTTGCCAATTACGCATTTCGAACAGAGATTCTGACAGCCGACGAGCAATACGTTTTTGTACAGATGGTGGTGCAGTACCGGCGGTCGGACCCGTTTAATTTCAGTTTCGAGGTGGTCGATCCGGAAGCAACGCTCGAAGACGTAACCGAGAGTGCGTTACGTGAAGTCGTGGGCACCAGCACGCTGGAAGCCTTGGTAACTGAACGTCGTGACCAGATTGCGCCACGTACGCAGGAAATTCTGCAGGCTACGCTCGAGAGCTACAAAGCCGGCATGACGGTGACTTCGATCAGTCTCGAGAAGCTTGATTATCCGCAAGCAGTGCAGGAAGCGGTCGACGATACCCAGAAAGCTCGCAACGATTCGGACCGGACAATTCTTGAAGCCGAGACCTACGCCGGCGATATCATCCCACGTGCTCGCGGTCGTGCAGCGCGGATGCTGCAAGATGCTGAAGCCTACCGTGATCGTTTGATCGCGGATGCAGAAGGTGATGCTGCACGTTTCCTGTCGTTGCTGGCTGAATACAAAAAGGCACCGCGGGTGACTCGCGAACGTTTGTATCTGGATGCGCTTGAAGATGTCTACAGCCGGACAAACAAAGTCATACTCGATACCGACGGAAGCGGGCAGCTGTTGTATTTGCCGATTGATAAACTAATGGAAGGTGGCACTGTGCCGAGCGCATCGAATCGCGCTGACGGGGCGCGCACCAGTGTTTCCCAGTCGCCATCGGAATCGTCGCGACCCGACGATGCCGATACTGCGGCCCGTGACAGGAGGACACGTCAATGACCGACTCACGTTTCGCAATTATTGTCGCAGTGGGTATCGGGCTCGTCCTGTTAGGACTGTCAGCGTTTACCGTTAATCAACGCGAGTTGGCGATCAAACTGCACGTCGGTGAAGTGGTCGTTGATCACTACGAACCGGGCCTGCACTGGAAGTGGCCGATACTTCAGTCTGTACGCAAATTCCCGAAGCGCATCATGACGATCCAGGATGAACGCCCGGAGCGTATTTTTACTGCGGAGCGACTGGCATTGCAGGTCGACTTCTTCGTCAAGTGGCGCATTATTGATTCGGTGCAGTACTACACGTCGACCGGTGGCATTCAACAGGTCGCCG
Organism: Woeseia sp.; assembly: GCA_037968755.1. Taxonomy (GTDB): domain Bacteria; phylum Pseudomonadota; class Gammaproteobacteria; order Steroidobacterales; family Woeseiaceae; genus Woeseia. Next base: position 105,188 of record JBBKWB010000112.1, on the reverse strand, counting down.
ATGCTCGTCTGTCCGAAATCATCAAGAACGCAATCGTAACCGAGTTCGGCAAACGTTCAGTCAGTGAAGCCATCTCGGTTGAACGCGCCGAACTGATGCGCGACATGCTTGAGACAGCCAAGAGTGCGTCGCAGGGTCTCGGCGTCCAGCTAATCGATGTCCGCGTCAAGCAGGTCGAATTCCCTGACGACGTCCGCAATTCTGTATACCGCCAGATGCGGGAAGAACGTGCCCGGGTGGCTGCAGAACGCCGTGCCGAGGGTGGCGAGAGAGCCGAACAACTGCGCTCAGAGGCGGATCGCGAGCGTACGATTATTCTTGCCGAGGCCTATCGTGACAGTCAGAAGCTACGCGGTGACGGCGATGCAAAAGCAGCGGATATCTATGCAACTGCCTACAACCAGGACCCGGAATTTTACTCTTTCTATCGCAGTATCGATGCGTATCGGAATTCGATTCGCCAGTCGGGGGACCTGATCGTCCTCGACCCCAAGAACGACTTCTTCCGGTACATGAACAAGATGGACGGTTCTCGCTGAGACGCGGCGTTCGACCTGTACTGCGAGCCCATTCGACGTGGGCTGGTCATCACAATTGCGTGATGACATTAGGTCAGTGCGAGTCGGGTCTAGCTCTCGCGTTACACCGACGTAGTAACAATCATGTGGACTGACATTCTGACCGCGTTTGCGCTGTACCTGATTCTCGAAGGTATTATGCCGTTTGTCAGTCCCGAAAATTTCCGCAAGACTGTGGCCCGCATCGGGATGCTGGGTGACGATAACTTGCGTATTGCTGGATTGGTCGCAATGGTGGCAGGTGTTTTGCTGCTATTTCTCGCACGATCCTGACTCCTGGAGCAAGAGAACAACATGGGCAAGAACGTAGTCGTCATTGGTACCCAGTGGGGTGACGAGGGCAAAGGCAAGATAGTTGACCTGCTGACTGACCGGGCAGCGGCAGTTGCCCGCTTCCAGGGCGGCCACAATGCCGGACATACGCTGGTTATTGGCGGCAAGAAAACCGTACTGCACCTGATTCCATCCGGCATTCTGCGTGACGATGTGCTGTGTTTGATTGGCAACGGCGTTGTTCTGTCCCTGGAAGCTTTGATTAAAGAGGCAACAGCGTTAATCGAAAACGGTGTGCCAGTCTACGAACGCCTGAAGATTAGCTACAGTTGTCCGCTGATTCTTCCGTCTCATGTTTCACTTGACCTGGCACGCGAAAAAGCACGCGGCGCCGGAGCCATTGGCACAACCGGACGTGGCATTGGTCCCGCTTATGAAGACAAGGTCGCGCGACGCGCTTTGAAAGTGTCGGATCTGTTTGTACGGGAGAAATTTGCATCAAAGCTGGGCGAGGTGCTCGATTATCATAACTTCCTGCTGAAGAATTACTTTCGCACGGACACAATTGATTTCGAACGCACCCTGGACGATGCGATGCAAGCAGCGGAAATCGTTCGGCCGCTAACCGTTGATGTGACACAGGTACTGCAGGACCTCACGGACAAGGGTGAAAGCATTCTCTTCGAAGGCGCGCAGGGCAGCTTTCTGGATGTGGACCATGGTACTTACCCGTATGTGACCTCATCCAATACAGTTGCTGCTGCGGCAAGCATCGGTACTGGTGTTGGTCCGCGCCACCTCGACTACATCCTCGGCATCGTCAAAGCGTATACAACGCGCGTGGGGGCAGGCCCGTTTCCGACGGAATTATTTGACGAACAAGGGCGACATCTCGCAACGGTTGGCGCGGAATTCGGCGCGACCACAGGGCGGCCGCGACGCTGTGGTTGGTTTGATGCGGTCGCTTTGCGTCGTTCAATCATTAACAGCAGCGTGTCAGGCCTGTGCATGACGAAACTCGATGTGCTGGATGGTCTGGAGACCATTCGTATTTGTGTTGGCTATGAAATCGACGGCCGGCCTGTTGCGGGCGTTCCGGTTGTTCTTGATCGCTTCGCGGAATGTGTGCCGGTCTACGAGGACATGCCAGGTTGGGATGACTCGACTGTTGGTGTGACCAGCTACGCGGCGTTGCCCGACAATGCGCGTGCGTACCTGGAACGCATCGAGGAGATCGTTGCAGTGCCGTTGGACATCATTTCAACAGGCCCCGATCGCGAACAGACAATCATCAAACGGCATCCGTTCGAATAAGCCGGCGACGGGCAATGCCCAGCGCTAGCAGCAGTAGCGCAAACAGACCCATCGAGCCACCGCCGCCACCACCTGAGGCGGCGGTGTTCGTTACGGTTACGGCAATTACGGCGCTGTCAGTCAGCCCGCCCGGGTCCGCCACCACAAGTTGAAATTGCAGCAACGTGTCTGAATTAACAGAGGGCGCTGTGAATTGTGCGTTGCTGCCGGTATTGCTTAGGGAAACAACCGGCCCGGCAGTTTGCGACCAGCTAAAAGTCAGCGGGTCGCCGTTCGGGTCGTTCGATTGACTGCCATCCAGTGTGACCGAGCGATTTTCCTGCACGGTAATGCTGCTGCTTAACAGCGCGTTTGGCGCAACGTTAACCGCTTCGACTATGGTTACTCGCGCTGTGGCTACACCACTGATGCTCGCACCGCTGGCATTCGCTAACACGACGTCAAAAAATTCATCGCCTTCCGCAATAGCATCTGCAGTGATATCAAATTCGATAGCTTGCGGGCGACCGTCGCCAGCAGCCCAGCTGACAGTGCCAGTAGTCGCTCCGCTAAAATCGTCGCCGGCAGTCGCGCTCGCAGCGCCAATGGAAAAGTCGACACTGGCCGCTGCGGCAACATCGCCAAGCCGCTGTAGCAGCACAACGGCCTTGCCGAAGCCGCGCTCAGTCGTGCTGACATCGCCGTCAAAGAACTGCACGGCCGGAGGTGCCGACGGGTCATTGATAAATACGTGACTGGTACTACGGTCATCAAGAACCGCATTGCCTGTCGGACTAACCAAACGTATCAATACGAACTCAAGTCCCTCATCGCTGCCATCCGCAACACCGCTCAGGCTGATGTTGCGAGGAGTGTTGTCGCCATCAGCCCAGCTGACGGTATTGCTGCCGAGTACATAGTCAGCTGCATCGGCTGTCGCATGTACGATTTCAACGGTGACTCCTGCCGTGCCGGCAGCACTTCCGCCGCGAGTGATTTCAATGCTGCCGGTCTGTCCTTCTTCAATACTGTATGACGGGCTGCCGAGCGCGAGCAGACCGCCGTTTGTATCGTCACGGCTGCGGTCGCGCATCAGGTAGACACCGCTGTTCATGTCACTGACTGCAATCGTGCCGCTAGGAAAGAATGGATAAACGCCCCAGGCACCGACGAAGCCCTGTTGCTCGGAGAACGGATAGGTATCGATTCGTCCTGCCAAGGTAGGGGCTATCGGGTTGCTGATGTCCAGGATTGTGAGGCCGCGACTGTAATTGGACATGTAATAGCGGTTGCCACGGACAAAGCCGTTGTGATCGATGGCATTGGTAGGCCCGACCCAGCTACCGACCAGGGCAGGCGCCGTGAGGTCGGCCAGGGAGAACACTCGCAAGGTGGTGTTCAATCCGAACCGTTGTTCGTCAAGTTCGTCGTGCGCAAACATATACTGGCGGTCTTCACTCAACCAGCCGGAGTGCACATAGCCGCGGTTTGAGTATTCCTGGCGCGCCGGGTTCAGTCGCTGCGGGTCACTGGCATCAGTGATGTCCCAGATTTCGATATTTTCTTCGTTGAAGTCGAACAACAGTTCGCAATAGACGCCTGCGTTAACGCATTGTGTGTCTTTGCGTGTATCCGTTATTAATACGGACGCCGCATCGTGCATGTAGCTGGTGTCCGTACCCGAGAGAATATCCGGCACTGAACTTCCGGGTACGAATGCCGGCGATTCCGGGTTGGTAAGGGAATAAGCGCGATACTGGCCGATTCCGATATTCGAGCCGGCAACGATCAGATTAGGATTCGCGGTCAGCGGAATGCCGGTGCTGAAGTCTGCACTGGTGCCGTATACATTGTGTGCGCGACTGAACTCGCTTGAATACGGAATACGACTAATGCTGTGTGGCAGGTCGGTAAGATCTATGACGAACAAACCGTCACTCGAACCGTCCGTCGTCACGTAGGCGTACGCTTTCCAGCGCGCCAGGTTCGCATCGTAGTGCTGGTACACTTTGAGATCCCGCCAGGACGCGTTCTGGCCATCAATAAAACCAACCTCGCGTGGTGCCTCGGGGTCGCTGATATCAAATACGCCGGTGCCGATATTAAACCCGGCGACCACGTACTCCCTACCGCTGTTGAGATCAGTAAAACCCCAGATATCGTTGCCGCCACTCGGGCCAGCGCTCACTTGGTCTAACGCAATGTGCGCGAGCAGATCGACGCTGTCGCAATCGAGACTGCCAGTCGAACCGTTTACGCAGGGACCACTTGCTGCGCCAGTTTGCAGTTTCCGGTGTAGCGCCAGTAATTTATTCGCCTCATCGGCAGCAGGGCCGCTGCTGCCTTTGCTGTCGGCGATCGTATCGAAGCCACGTGCTACGAGCATTTGCCGGAATTCAGACGGTACCCCGGTCAGGACAGTTGTTCCCGAGGTTGCCGCGGAGAACTGGCGATTGTAGCCACCGCTGACATTGACGATACCGCTGACCAGCATGAACAGGTCTTCCGCATTGCTTACGGAATAATTGCCTGCCGCGATCCGAATTTGTGAGCCTTTACCGGCCTGGCGCAAGGCGTAGCCGATCGACCCGCAAGGCGACGCGGGATCGTCACAGACGCCGATATCCACGCCGTCACTCGCAACGTGCAGGGGAATCGTCGTGTCGCCGTGTGCGGCGGCCCATCGCGGGACTAAGGCAGCGCAGGCAATTACCGACGCGATGGCGAGGAGGTTCTTCATTCTGTACCTGTTCCCAACGGCAAGAAAAGCATTTTACACGGTCATTCGAGCCATCGCGCGCCGCTAAGGTTCCGTTATTTTGCTGACGTAGAGGCCAAGGTGCGGCAGAATCAAGCGACACAAACTTATTGATCGGGAACGGAAAATTGCAAGCCAGTAGTGGCGCTCTTCAATTCAAGGCGGGACCCGCCGCGTATGCTGATATCAAAAAACACGGTTTTGCGGTCGAACGGGTAGGGACCCTGGCAGGCGCATCTGGCGGCGCGAAATGGCTGGTATTGAGTCAGCTGGACCGGGTCATTGTTGAGCGCGTGCTACCCGCGCTCGCCGGTCCCGTACATCTCGTCGGCTCCTCAATTGGCGCCTGGCGCTTTGCCTGTTACGCGCAGACAGAGCCACTGGCGGCCATCGAACGCTTTGAACGCGCATACCTTGCGCAGACGTATTCCGAAAAACCTGACACGAACGAGATCACTCGCAAGAGCGTCGAAATTCTTGACGAGATGCTGGGGCCGAACGGCGCGGCGGAAGCGCTGGCAAACCCATACTGCCGACTACACATAATGACAGTGCTATGCGGCCGGCTGACAGCGAGCGACAGCCGCTGGTTGTTGGCGAGTGGCATGTTGTTGGCGGCAGCCAGCAACGTGGTGAGCCGCCGCTTGCTCGGCCGTTTTTTCTCTCGGGCGTTGTTTTTCGATCAGCGCGATTTGCCGCCGTTCTACAATGCGACGGGTTTTCCGCTGCAGCATGTGCCGCTAACGGCAGCTAATTTGCCGAAAGCGGTATTGGCGTCCGGCGCAATTCCATTGGTACTTAACGGCGTCACCAATATTCCGGACGCTCCGTCGGGCACGTATCGAGATGGCGGCGTGATTGACTACCATCTCGATCTACCACTTAGTGATCCGGATCGGCTTACCTTGTTCCCGCACTTCTTTGGTCGCTTGATACCGGGATGGTTTGACAAGCGTCTGCCGTATCGGCGGCACAGTCCAGAGGCGCTCGACCGCACCGTATTGATTTGTCCTTCGCCGGAATTCATTGCGAAACTGCCGAACGGTAAGGTGCCGGATCGTTACGATTTCATAAACTTTACGCCCGAGGTTCGGGAGAAAAACTGGCGCCAGGCGGTGGCCGCGTGCCGGGAGCTTGGCGACGACTTGCTGGACGTGCTTGAGCACGATCGACTGGCGGCGAGACTCGAGATGTTGTGATAGTCTTTCGCGCATAATAAGGCGTTCGTCCGGGTATTGGGCGATCCGCCGCGGCGACCAAAGGTCGCCGGTGATCGTAGTGGGGGGTATGCATGACGGCAGTACCGGGCGCTGTGCCGCAGAGGGTCTATCCTGAGCTGACCTGGCCGGCCGTAATAGTGGGTTGGTTTCTCGGCGTCATCATTGCTATCTCGATTGGCTATGCAGCGCTTATTCTGGGCTTCTCAATTGAAGGCTCGGAACTCGCGGCCATTCTCGGCTTCGGTATCTTGCGCGGCATCCTGCGACGCAAGAGCATAGTTGAAAACAACATAGTGCAAACTATTGCCAGCGGCGTGAACGGCGCGTCGTCCGGCATGATGTTTTCTGTGCCCGCGATTTTTATTCTTGGCTACGGCGACCGCTTTGATCCGGTACTGCTGACCTTCGGTTGCATTGCCGGCGCGTTTCTCGGCATCGCTTTTATCATTCCGCTACGCAAACACATGATCGATTTCGAGCGCCTGACTTACCCCGGCGGTGTCGCTGTTGCGACGATATTGAAATCGCCGGGAGCGGGCGTACGCAAAGCCATTATTCTGTTGGGCGCCGCTGGCGTCAGCGCGGGCGTTCACATCGCCTCGCAGTGGACCGGCGTTTCGAACTGGGATTTCGGCTCGCTTATCGGCATGCCGGGCTACATGAATGGCATCTGGTACCTGTCCTTGCTGACTATCGGCACTGGTTTCATTGCCGGGCGCGGTGGCGTCGCGTTTATCATCGGTGGCTATGTCGCCTACTGGTTCCTGTCACCCATGTTGTCGGCGACCGGTAGCTTTCCGCTGAATGAACTGGGTGCGGCTATCAGCGACCCGAACCAGTTACGCTTGTTGCTGTACCGACCACTGGGCATAGGCATGTTGATCGGTGGCGCGATAATGGGCGTAGCGCTGGCATTCCCCCTGATCATTAGCGCAGTGCGTTCAATGCAGCAGTCATCGGCGGTAAAAAGTGCGGCTGCCGCAGACGAAATGCCGATCAAGCTCTTGTACGTTGGCATCATCGGTTCGGCATTGGTTTTGACCTTTATTTCCGTTACCGCTGTCGAGTCAGTCGGCTTGTTGCGTGGCATTGGTATGGCATTGCTCGGCACGCTTTGGATCTGGATGTCCGGGATTATCTTGTCGGAAGCAATTGGCCGCACGAACTGGTCGCCGCTGTCCGGCATGACTTTGATCGGCATTACCTTGCTGATCATTCTGACGCATGGCATGGAGCGTGGCGATTCCATCGTCGCGGCCATCACGGTTGGTGCGGCCACCTGTGTTGCGATGTCGCAGGCGACAGATCTCATGCTTGATTTAAAAACCGGCTACCTCGTTGGTGCAACGCCGCGCATGCAACAGTTCGGTCAGTTTATCGGTGCCTGGCTCGGTCCGATCGTCGTCATTGGCGTTATTTTTGTGTTGCATGAAGCGTTCACGCTGGGCAGCGACCGTTTGCCGGCACCGCAGGGGCAGGCGCTTGCGAGCATGGTTGAGGGCATCATGGGCGGTGACGTCCCAACCGAAAAATACCTGGCTGGCGCCATGCTCGGTGGCTTGCTGTCGGCGGTCATTGGCGGTCTGGGTATTACAGTCGGACTTGGTTTCTATCTGCCATTCAACATCGTACTGACGTATTCGCTCGGCACACTCGCACGGGAACTGACAGACCGCTTTCGGGGCAAATCCTGGAGTGAAAACGTTGGCATACCGATCGCGGCCGGACTGATTGTTGGTGAGGCGCTGGTAGGAGTGGGCTATGCAATCAAATATGTTCTTTCCGCCAGTTGAGTGGAGTAGATGTATGAAACGAGTCGTGACGTTTGGTGACAAGACATGATTCTCGGCGGCTACTTGTTGTTGATTGCCGGCTTTCTTGGCGGCGCCTTTGCAACGGCGCTGGATACCCAGAGCACTAACTGGGGCCTGTTCTGGCCGTCAGCAGTGATCGCCTTGATCGGCGTTATCATGATCAAGCGCCAGACCCGCGGTGCCGCAAGGTCTGAGGCGGTTTTAACCGGTAATCGCGCCGAGTTGTCAGATTCCCTGCACAATATTGTTACGTTGCTGGATGAGTTGATCGCCCGCGGCGCAGAAGATGGTGCTGCATTGCGTGACGCAATCGATGATCGCCTGCGTGTCGACTTACAGCGTTTCGCCGACGCCCGCGAAAGCCTGATCCACTTGTTCAACCTGCAAACCTACGCGGATATCATGAGCGAATTCGCGGCTGGTGAGCGTTATGTGAACCGGGTCTGGTCTGCCTCGGCCGATGGCTACGACCAGGAGGCAAGCGACTACCTGCGGCGGGCAGGGGAGCAGTTTCGCGATGCCAGTGCTCAATTGCAGCGTGCCGAGGACGCCGCATCCTGAGCGATCCCGACAAGCCATATACGGTCCTTTTCTTGTAAGTCACGTACGTGACACGCCGAATGCCTGGACAGTGAGGTAGAATTAGCGCGTGGTAACCAAACGGCGGCAGCCTGATGCGATTAAGCCCGACGGCCTGGCGGTGGCCCCGCCGCCGTTGTTGCTGGCGTTACTCGAAGCACCGCGCGCACTCACCGAGGCAAGCGCTTTGTGGCCGACAGGCCGGTTTCTGAGCAATCTTGAAGAAGGCGACGGACATACGGTCATGACCGTGCCGGGATTTATGGCCTCTGATCGCTCAACCCGGGTTATTCGCCGTTATCTGCGTGACTGGGGTTACGATGCGCATCGTTGGGATCTCGGACGAAATTTCGGCATCATGCAGGGCGGCGATCTCGAAGGCGCGCTGGATGCACGGCTACACAGTTTGTACAAAGCGTCCGGGCGCAAAGTCAGCCTGGTCGGCTGGAGCCTGGGTGGCCTTCTGGCTCGGGAAACGGCGCGTCGCAATCCAGAGATGGTGCGCAACATTGTTACCTTGGGCAGCCCGCTGGGCGACCCAAAGGGAACCAATGTCTGGCGGTTTTATGAGTTTATCTCGGGTATGCGTGTGACGGACGAGCAAATTCGCCGCCGCGTTGCAAAATTGCGAATGCCAATTGATGGCGTCCCGACAACAGCGATCTACAGCAAATCAGATGCGGTTGTGTCGTGGAAGATCGCCCAGCTACCGACCTGTGAAATGGTCGAGAGTATTGGCGTCAGCACCAGCCATCTTGGTATGGGATTTAATCCGGCCGTACTGTACGCAATAGCGGACAGGTTGCGGCAGGCTGAAGGCAGTTGGAAGCCATTCGATAGCAGTGGTTTCAGGCGCCTGTTCTTTCACTGATTCAAAGCCGTCGTCGTAACAGGCGCGGAACCGCTAAGGACAATCGGATGCAACAACTCACCGGACTGGACTCCAGTTTCCTGTACATGGAAACGGGGTCAACGCCGATGCATATTGGCAGCTTGTCAATCTATGACCAGTCAACAGCGCCGGACGGGCACGTTACGTTCAAGCAGATCCTGGAATTCTTCGACAAACGATTGCACAAAGCGCGGGCGTTTCGGCAGCGCCTGGTTAAGGTTCCATTGAGTCTCGATCGCCCTTATTGGATCGAAGATCCGGACTTCGATCTGGAATTTCACGTCCGGCACATAGCGTTACCGAGCCCGGGCGATTGGCGGCAGCTGTGTATTGAAACGGCGCGTATTCATTCGCGACCTCTCGATATGCGCAAGCCGCTGTGGGAGGCCTGGGTTATCGAAGGCCTCGACAACGTTAAAGGCATGCCGAAGGGCAGCTTTGCGCTGCTCACCAAGATTCATCACGCGGCGATCGACGGCGTATCGGGTGCGCAAATTTCTGAGGCCATTCATGACCTGAGTCCCGAGGCGGACGTTGATGAGCCGCTCAATAACTGGCAGCCGGAGCGCATTCCGACCGGCGTAGAGCTGTTGACGCGTAGCCTGGCCCGCAGTGTTGCCGCGCCGATGAAATTCGGCAGGATCATCAAGCGTTCGGCGCCGGCCCTGTTCAAAGTGGCTGCGGGTGTCTGGACCCGGCAACTAAAAATTCCGGTTCGCGTGCCGCGGACTCGCTTTAACAGCAATGCGTCGCCGCACCGAGTATTTGACGGTCGGGTTTTCAGTCTGGACCAGATCAAGGCAATCAAGAACGATCAGCCCGGCACAACGGTAAATGATGTGATCGTCAGCGTATGCGGTGGTGCGATGCGGCGTTACCTTGAGTCACGCAATGAATTGCCGACGAATACCCTGGTCGCAATGGCGCCGATGTCTGTGCGTTCACCGGACCAACAAGGCACTGCTGGAAACCAGGTCACAGCGATGAGCTTGCCTGTTCGCAGTGATATTGCCGACCCATTGGAACGCTTGATCGCCGTTAGCGAAGAGAGCCAGCAGGCAAAAAAACTGACTTACGTCATGGGCCCGACACTGGCCGGAGACGCAGCAGAATTCTTGCCATCAACTGTTTCCGGACTGATCGCGAGAATGGCTGCCGATGCCAAGCTGTCTTCCCGTGTGCCACCGATTTTCAACACCGTCATTTCGAATGTGCCCGGCGTGAACATTCCCTTGTTCTCGATGGGTTCGAAACTGGTTGCGACCTGGGGCCTGGGCCCTGTTGTTCATGGACTGGGTCTGTTCCAGGCGGTGGTCAGCTACAACGGCACCATTACCATCAGTGCGGTTGCTGACAGGGATATGATGCCGGACCCGGCTTTCTACAGCGAATGCCTGCAAATGTCATTCGATGAATTGTACGCGGCGACAGTCGGCAACTCGACCAAAGTTAGCAAATCGGCAAAGGCGAGTGCCAAGAAGAAGCCCGCTCGAAAAAAACGCGCAAGCAAGAAAGCCAATGGAAATGCCGGCAGCGAGCAGCCAGCCGCGAACTGATTAACTCAAGACGGGCTTGCGCAACGCTCGTCAAGATAACGGTGTAGCGCGTCTGCGTCTTCGTTCATCAGGTGGTCGCGCTGATCCTTCCAGCCCGTTAGCATCGACAGGTTTCGTTCGTTGGTGACGAGTACATCATCGTTGCTTTGCGATTCGATTTCCCATCCGGGGACGGCAATAATCAGCCTGACGTGCACATCGTGGTGCAACACCTTGGCGCACTCCCGGGCAAACCGGTCAGCAATTCTTCGTGTGTTCTTTAGCGAAACCCGGTATTTGCCATCTGCAAAGACCAGTTCGTCATCTTCCAGCTGCAGGCTCTTGTTACGGGCTGGGCGTCTCGCGATAACCCTCACCGCATAGATGCCATGAATGCCCACAACGACATGGTCGATTGTGCCGAACGCCGTCGGCACGTCATGAAAGGTCCTGTTCAGATTGACAGTGATGCGTCGCAACGCGTGGCCTATCGTCTGGCTGGCGTCGATCTTCAGGAACAATCGCTGCCGTTGCACGGAGAACTGAATTGCCCGAAATGCGCCGCCCGCAACCGCCAGCAGCACAATGCCCACCACCGCGAGTTGTTGCCATTTCGGCAGTTGCAACAAATGTTCTGCCGGTTCAGCTACCAGTAAGGTAGCAACAGAGATAATCAGGAACAGGATAGGCAACAGGAAGAGTGCACGGCGTTGGCCGAGTACCCGCCACTGGCGCTGCAAGGCCTGTGCCGGCACATTGGTCATCGAGCTTGCGAATACGGAGCGTCGCCACGGCAGCACAGGTGCTGTACGACTGGCGAGCAACAGTAGCGCGAAAACGAGTGCGCCAGCCGCGGCCAGGGCGGTGGCGATACTGATGGCGGCCAGATCCATGCCGATTGCGTCTCGTGAGCAGAATTAATCAGGGACAGAGTAGCGGCGCAGCTTTGGCAGTGGCCGTGACGCAGGTCACATTGACTGCAATGCGTACGCCAGAGGACAGGGAAGAGCGGCTTTTCAGCCTGTGAGTCAGGTCACGGTCACAAGCTGAAACCGCTTGTATGTTAGGTGGATCGAGAAAAGGTGCGGTATTGCACCGGCGGAGACAGGCTCATGAAAAGAATACTCTCAGGAATACTGGTGATGACAGCTGCGCTGTTCATGGCAGGCTGTGCATCAATGAGTGCCGACGAATGCGCGGTAAGTGACTGGCGGGCGATCGGCTTTGAAGACGGTTCGCGCGGCTATACGGCGGATCGCATTGGACAGCATCGCAAGGCCTGCGCGAAACACGGCTACACGCCAAGCTTTGACGACTACCGTGCTGGGCGCGAAGAAGGACTGCGTGAATTTTGCCAACCGTCCCGAGGCTTTGCACTCGGCTCTGCTGGTGGCCAGTACTACGGTGTTTGCGCCAGTGACCAGGAGCCCTATTTCCTCGATGCCTATCGGAACGGGGCACATTTGCATACCTTGCGATCGAATGTGAATTCGGCAAGCAATGCGATACGTGCACGAGAGGCAGAACTTGAACGCGTGAAGGTCCAGATCAGGGATACCGAAGCCGCATTAATCAGCCGCGAAACCACGATGGAAAGCCGTGTGCTTTTGCTTGCCGACTTAAAGCAGCTGTCTGAGGACACGGGCAGGCTGGAGGCGGAGATTATTGACCTGATCGAAGAGCGAGCAGACCACGAGCACGAACTGCGCTCGTACGAAACCGTGCTGGCCGATTCGGGATACTGAAGCGCGGCTACAGCGGATAATACTTAGCTGTCCGTTGGTGACGGCGACTGACCGTTACGGCGGTCAGAGCTGTGCCGGCGATCATCGTCCCGGCGTGGCGCCGAGCCGCCGAAGCCACCCTGAAAAGGACTGCGGCGGTCGTCACCTTGACGGCGATCACCGTGATGCACGAATCGACACTGGCAATTATCGACGTTGCAATCTGCCAGTGGTAACTCGGGCACGTTGCCGGCGAGGAATCGCTGGCCGTGAAGCTGCCGTGACTGTTCGCAAGCTCCAGCGCCAAAACGAATAGACAGCGCATGGAAACGGCCGCTGCCATCAAGGTTTGCACTTTCTGAACTGGCACGCGGGCCCCCCTGCCGAGGCTGACGCCACAGGTAGATCACCGCTGTTGCCAGCAGCAGAACGAGCAAACTGACGCTCAGTAACACAGGCTTCTCCTTATACCCGCAACCGAAGCGCGCCCTATGCCATTTGCGACGAACCATTCATCTTGAGAATGCAGCCATCAGTTGGCTTGCCATGGATGTTGAAGCGCTTCGACCTTCGCTCTCGGGCGACTCTCCTCAAACGGGAGGTTATTATTATTGATGACCAACTTTCGACCGCACTGAGTTTAGCTGGACGCTGGCCCTGCCACAATATGGCTTGGGCGAAAATTTCGCGGTGCAGCCTTAACGCTTGTTGCGTTTGACCCAGAAGCCCGCATTCTTGATGCCCAGCGCTTCGGGATCAAATCGATAGTGCTCAACACCCGCTTTTTTCTGGGCTTCGTAGTCACGTAGCGCCTTAAGTGCCGGCTTTGACACGAAGAAGATAATGAGAATGCCGACAATGTTGAGCCAGGCCATCAGGCCGACGCCAATGTCACCCAGGCCCCACGCCAGACTGGCCGTACGCACGGCGCCGTAAAAAACCGAAGCCATCAAACCAATTTTCAACAGGAATGTCATACCTGGAAACTTGAACGTGCGGCGGATGTAAGCCACGTTGGTTTCTGCGATGTAGTAATAGGCCAGCAGCGTCGTAAACGCGAAAAAGAACAGCGCCAGTGCGACGAACGGCTTGCCAATGCCGGTGGCAACACTGTCGACGGCATATTGGGTGAACGCGGGGCTATTCGGGTCCAGCGTGGCTGGAACATTCTGAATTAGAAAGCCACCCGCTGGGTCGTGCACGTTATACGCACCGGTGATAAGAATCATGAACGCAGTCGCGGAACAGATGAACAAAGTGTCTATGTAAACTGAAAACGCTTGAACCAAACCCTGCTGCGCCGGGTGATCGACTTCGGCAGCCGCCGCTGCGTGGGGGCCGGTTCCCTGGCCCGCTTCGTTGGAATAAATGCCACGTTTAACGCCCCAGCCAACTGCGGCGCCGAAGCCCGCCATGGGGGTAAAAGCATCTCCAAAAATCATACCGATAACGCGCGGAAGTTCCGAAATATTCAGTGCAACGACGGCACAAGCGGTAACGATGTAGGCGAAGGCCATGAACGGCACGACGATTTGCGTGAAGTGAGCAATACGTTTCACGCCGCCAAAAATAATGAAACCCAGTATCGTTACGACGCCGATTGCCGTGGCCACTTTGGTCACGCTGACTGTGCCGATTGCAGTAGTCACCATTGCCTCGCTGCCAAAGGCCACCTCGGCAGCGGAGGAAATACTGTTTGATTGCACGCCGGGTAGCAGCAGGCCGCAGGCAACAATCGTTGTCAGCGCGAACATCCAGCCATACCACTTCTGACCTAGCGCTTTTTCGAGATAGTAAGCAGGACCGCCGCGATACTGGCCTTCGTCCTCTTCTTTATAAATCTGGCCGAGCGCGGATTCGACGTAAGCGGTCGATGCGCCGAGGAATGCCACGACCCACATCCAGAATACCGCACCTGGACCGCCAAAGCCGATGGCAGCGGCAACACCCGCGATATTGCCCGTGCCTACGCGACCTGACAGGGATACGGCCAAGGCCTGGAAGGTAGAGATACCTTTGTCCGAGCTCTTGCCTGATACCAGCAGGTAAATCATTTCGCGGAACATCCGTACCTGTACGAAGCGGGTCTGAAACGAGAAAAACAGACCGGCGCCGAGCGCGAGGCCAACCAGCAACGGGCTCCAGATGATCGCATTCAGGTAATCGACGACAGCTTGCATGAGTGGCCTTATTGGATTTTGGAGGTGAGCCGCAAGCGCCACAGTCTAACCGATTTGGGCTGTCTCGCCATATTCGATAAAGCCGTGCCTCCTGCTGGATCGCCCTCGAATTTGCAGTCATCAGTGGCTATATGCCGCCACGCAGCCATAATTGGCCCCCCAATATCCGCAGGATATGACTCAGCAGTGACTCCGGGAATTAATCGCGTGCCTTACAACCAGGCAGGCTGGATTTGCGACCCAGATTGTTGGGGCGGGTAATAGCTGTACTGTCTGAAGCGGGTATTGGCCTACGCCGACGATCGGCTGTAGCCCCCGTGGGGCTTAGGTTCCCGGCTACACGAATGCCCGTATCAAAAAATAGTAGCTATCAGCGTTGTCGGATTTGGTGGCGTAAACGTCTTAACTGTAACGATTACTTATTCCGCAGGCTGCGATCGGGCGTTGCAGGGAAAACTATGCGTAAACAATTCGATGAAGTAGAGAACAGCTTGCCTGTTCTGGATGTGTCTCAAGGGAACGTGCAAGCGAGTGCGGCAGCTCCAGCAATGCCACCGGCATTACAACACGTGGAATCTGTGCGCGAGTATGGAGTCCTGGCACGAGTTACCGGCGAACCTCGCTTTCGACTGACCTTTGGCGGCTACGCTGGCGTAGTTGAACTCCTGGTCGTCCGGGTTTACTCGCGGCGCTCATCGGGTCTCTTAATTACAGCCGGTGAGATCCTGCCGGTCTACAGTATTCGAGAGCCGGTACTCGAGCGCTTCCGCAGCCTGCGACGTGGCGCGACCGTTGAATGCCAACTAACACTCCGCGACGACGAGCAAATTGTGAATCCGAGCAATGGCGAGTTGATGATTGCGCTCAGCGCCGGACTTTGTCATTCAATTCGGACGGTCAGCAACTAGTCCTGCTAATCATTCGGGGCATCGTTCACGCCTGGACAAAGCTCGGCGCAGCGCTTCGACACGCAACTTGAAGCGGCTTCTATTCTGAAACAGGGCAGCCATTTTCATCACAATTATTGGGTGCAGCGAAGACGCTTGTTCCTGCTTGGTTTGCCGGATCGTTTTCGGCGACCAGTTCGCTAATCTGAGCGCCGAGAACCAGGTCTTCTTCACGACCAAAATGCTGTCTTCGAATGAGTCCTTCGGCGTCGATGAGTATCATCGTCGGCGTTCCTTCCATCTGGTACTCGGACATAGTACTGGGAATTCGAGCGTCACCTATTTGCCGGTCGATGCCGACCGGGAAGCCAATTCTATACTCGTGAAGAAACGCTTTGAGTGCGGTTTCCGTTCCCTGCGCGGCTTTGTGTTCGAAGACTGTGTGCAAACCAAGCACGGCAACATCAGACTGGTGAAAATAAGCAGCCACTCGCTTGGCTTGAGGCAAGCTATGCGAGACACATCCCGGACATAGCATTTGAAAAGCCTCGATAAGAACCACACGCCCACGTAGCGACGCCAATGAAATCGGCTCGTCAGTATTTAGCCAGGTGGATACGTCTAACTCCGGTGCGGGTCTCATCAGCATTGCTCGTTCGCCTGCCTTGTATGGATATTCTTTCGAATACTATGCGCCGTGGCTATGATAAATCACCTGATGCCACGCCATGTACACTAAATGGCTAGTTCTTGAAGTAATTGCAGCAGCCGGATATCGTCGCTGAGGATGCACACTGAATTTTGATGCACGTTAAGGGATAAATGTGATGAATCGTTTTCCAGTATTGATAAAGCTGACCGCCGCTGGTGTTTTGGCGATATGCATCTCATTCTCTGCCACGCAGATTTACGCGAAGGAGGAGATGGTGCTTCACTTCGGATACGGTTCAAACATGTCCGAAGAGTACATGAAGCGGTTTACGCCGAGCCTGAAGTACGTAATGAATGCGCAGTTGCCGAATTTTGAAATTCAGTTTCGGAAGTACTCTGACGATATGCAAGGCGGCATCAGTAGCATCATTCCGAAACCGGCGGGAATGATATACGGCGTTCTCTACTACATTCCAAAAAGCGAAATGGAAGAGCTCGATATTCTGGAAGACGTTCCTCTTGGCATATATTCGAGAGAGACATTTCAGGTGCTGGGTGAAGACGGAAAATGGTATGCAGCAGATCTTTATCGTGTTACGGAACCGAAGGGCCCATACGTCCCCGCAAAACAGTATCTGGACCTGATGATAGCCGGAGCAACCGAACACGATATCAATGCTGCGTGGACAGCAACCCTTAGGGAGATGCGGGCGGCACTGGACTGAGTCGAACGGCGCGCTCGTTCGAGTCTGACCGTACTTTCACACAGCCAAAGATGCTGCAGCATTGTGGGTCGCCAAGAAATCAAGCAATGTGAGCGGACTTAATGATCCATCGCGGAATGTAATCGTAAGATGGCGATGATCGCTGGAGTCGAAGCGAGCCTCGATAACACCACTAATTCGCTGCAATCGTTCGACCAATGTTACGCGATGGCCGATTTCTGTTTCTCGATCCAGCATTACTGTGATTTGCGAATGTATGTCGGTCATTGACAGCCTGTTAGTCAAACCGCCAGCATACGCCGATATCACCGGTGCGGAGCGATCTGTTTGACAGGCACGTAATTGTCGAGAATACGAATGAACTCCTGCATTCTTGGCTGAAAGCTCCCGTAAGCTCCCTGGTATGAGCGAAAGCGCAGTGAAGTCCCTAACTGGCTTTATCCTTTCCTAAATGCTCCGTTATTGCTGACAGTGAAGCAGAAAATATTGGTCATCCTCAGCGATATCCGATGCCCATGACATAATCGCGCAAGAGCGCTTCTTCGTACTCGACGTCGCCCAGCATTGCTTGAAGTGCATCACGGACATTGAGCATGCCCATCGGTCGGCGATTCTGATCCACAATCGGGATATGAAAAAAACCGCTCTCTTTCATGAGCGACCACGCTTCCTGAAGCGTATCGCCGGGGCGGCAGCAGACTATTTTCTGCGACATCACCGACCCGACCGTTGTCATGCATGCACCGCCATCACACCGGCCTATTCGGGAAACTATGTCCGTCTTGCTGACGACACCCAGCATGATCGCGGCGTCGTCGCATACGATGATAAGGCTGGTATCGCCACGCCCGAAACAGCTCGCAGCCTCGGTGAGCCGGGCTGTATCGCTGATTGTGACGAGGTGATCGCGCGCTATCGGTAGTAATGTTTCAACGATCACGACTATATCCTTTAACGGTCAGGGCGTTTATTTTTGAGTTTTGCGCGTGCGATCTCTGAGTCGTCCAGATAGCCGATTCCAATGGTCAGTCGCAAAACGGCGCGGGGAGTACGGTAATATACGCTTCCGCCATCAAAGAGTGCTGACCATTAAAAATTGAATCGGGTTATTCACGACAAGGCGCGAAGTGGTGAATGTGTGTATTTTGGGGAGAGGTAACAATTTATGGCTACACATCACGCAGTGTCGGGGGAAGTTGTAGATCTGAAGTCATGGGCGAATGATCTGGAAACAGAGAAGTCGAAAGTTATTGCAAAAACAAAAGGGCTTGAGCTAGCGCGATTAGTCATAGATGCCGGTGTTGACATGCATCGTTCCGAATTCTGTAGCGTGGACGGCGCTTCGGTATTTCATTGTATCGAAGGGGAAGTCACTCTCAAAACGCCGGATAAGCATATTTGCTTGAAACAAGGGCAATTGGCTTTCCTTGAAGGTGGGGTCGAGCATGCTCTGATCGGAGTGGAAAGGTCTGTGGTCCTACTGACTATTGTCTTAATAGACCTTAGGGCGTAAGCGACCAACAGGCCGGGGCAGTCTTCTGGTCATTGGGGGTTGGCACCGCCAGCCGAGACAGACAAGTATCAGGAGAATGTAATCCAAAGCGATGACTATACGAGCCCATAATGTCATGCGCACTGCAGCCCACCAGTTTTGTCGATGCCGAGAAGAGGACTTGAACCTAGCTCGGCAATTCGCTTAACCATGGCAACCGCGGTTCTACGACGACAGCAGGGTAGTAGTGGCGCCGACAAAGCCGTTAACGCTGAGGGGTGGCAGATAGCAACAAATGGCACCCTGGAGGTCGTCTGTTCCGCGCAGCAAATAAAAAAGGCCCTACTCGTGAGAGTAGGGCCTCTTTTTATTTGCTGCCGAGAAGAGGACTTGAACCTCCACAGGGTTACCCCTACTAGCACCTGAAGCTACGAATCCCGTGGGCAACCCCGCCCATACTGCGGGAAAACAATGGGTTAACAACAGGTGGGCAGTAACCATGTGATATCTGTGGGGATAATGGCCATACCGAAAGTCGTACCGGTATGACCGTAAATCTCACTATTTCTGTGTGTTTCTGTGGCGCATTCACTGCCTAGGCTCAGCCTAACGTCAACTATCCTGTCTATTTCGTCAACTATGGATCGTGATTCTTAACAGATGTTATTGGTTTGAAGAATTGCGATCAGCCCAGCATTTTTCGATACGCCTCGGGCACGGTAGATAGAATATCGACAATGGGACAGTCTGGAATATCGCCACCAGCACATTCACTAAGCATACCCGCCAATGCTTTCTCTAGCTTCCGCAGGTCTTTTATCTTGGTTCGAACCGCATCGAGTTGATTGGCGGCAATTTCCTGAACTTCGGCACAGGTGTATTTGTGCTCATCAACGAGCGTCAGGAGTTTGCGGACCTCCGGTTGGCTGAAGCCTAACTCCTTGCTGCGGCGTATAAATGACAATCGCTCAAGATGCGGCGCTGAGTAGATACGAAAGCCGCCGCTTGTTCTCGGTGGATTGGGAATCATCCCAACCTTCTCGTAGTAGCGAATAGTCTCGATATTGACCTCCGTTAGCTTTGATAACTGACCGATTGTGAACTCTCGCACCTTTATTTCCTCAAACTAGCTTGACTCTGTAGTCACTACAGGGATTAACGTAACAAATATCGAAATACGACACAACGCTCATAAGGAGCATTGAATGACAGAACAGACCGTGGTCTCAGCTGACAGAGACGCGTCAAGAAACAGGGTGGTCGCCGCGGGAAGCGTGCTCGGGGCTATCCTGGCTTCGTCGTGCTGCATCGTGCCGCTAGTACTTGTCACCTTGGGAGCAAGTGGCGCTTGGATCGGCAACTTGACGGTGCTCGAACCCTACAAACCGATATTCGCGGGAATCACTTTTATCTTTCTTGGATTCGGGTTTTGGCATGTCTATCTGAAGCCGAAGAAGGACTGTGCAGACGGATCTTATTGTGCAACAGATAATTCAGCCCGAATTACCAAGGTCGCATTGTGGGGTGCCACGGTACTCGTATTACTGGCTTTGACAATTAACTACTGGGCACCACTTTTCTACTAGGAGCAAAACATGAAAAAGGCATTTATCGCGTTCACCGCAATTGTTGCGTTCGGTTTAGCTGGTCCGCTGGCGCTGCAACTGAGTCAGGCGGCGTGGGCTGACACGGAACAAGTGACTGAGGATACGCAGTCATTCGCGATTGAGAAAATGACCTGCGCAATGTGCCCGATTACCGTGAGAAAAGCGATGGAACGGGTTGATGGTGTGCAATCGGTCACTGTGGACTATGACACTAAGACAGCGATTGCCGTTTTCGACCCCGCAAAGACGTCTGCAAAAGCGATCGCCGATGCGTCCACAGACGTTGGCTATCCGGCGACGCCCATTAGTAATTGATCGACGACGACTTCTCATGGCCGTTTGTGGCGGCGACTAAACTTACTGGATAGCGAAATGACTACACTAACGCTGGGTATTTCCGGCATGACTTGCGATCATTGCGCCGTAACTGCGCAAGGCGCGTTGAATGAGATTCCCGGAGTTTCAGCACGAGTGTCATTCAAAGAAGCCGCAGCCGAGATCGACGCTGATATTGATGTTTCGGTCGATTGGTTGCTTGATGCGTTGGGCGGCAAAGGCTTCGAAGGAAAATTGCTCCAACGTAATGGGCAGGCGGTTAATGGCAAGGGCGAAAGCGCGTCGCACGTCGTAATCATTGGTTCCGGTTCCGGCGCATTTGCTGCGGCAACCAAAGCGGTGGAGGGTGGCGCAACGGTCACCTTGATCGAACGATCCGATGTTGTTGGGGGCACTTGCGTCAACGTTGGATGTGTCCCTTCAAAGATCATGATTCGTGGTGCGCAATTAGCCCACAATCAGCGACACAATCCTTTCGACGGGTTGGCGGACAGCGAGCCGTCTATTGATCGCGTCAAGATGCTTGCTCAGCAGAGCGCTCGTGTCGAAGAGCTACGGCAGGCGAAGTACGAAAATATTCTTGAAGGCAACGAGTCAATCGAGCTAGTAAAAGGCACTGCTTCGTTCAAGGATTCCAGCACTGTGTTGGTGATCCAATCGGATGGAAGTCAACGATCTCTGACTGCAGATCACATCCTCATTGCGACTGGTTCGTCTCCAGCAGTGCCTCCCATACCGGGTCTGCAGGATGT
This sequence comes from Woeseia sp., assembly GCA_037968755.1. Lineage (GTDB taxonomy): Bacteria > Pseudomonadota > Gammaproteobacteria > Steroidobacterales > Woeseiaceae > Woeseia. Next base: position 83,892 of record JBBKWB010000112.1, on the reverse strand, counting down.
ACCGTACTGGGACTCAACCGTCGCTTTGTTCTCAGACAGTATTCCAGAGCACTTGGTCGTAATCGGTTCTTCGGTTGTTGCTGTCGAGATCGCACAGGCATACCGTCGCCTTGGTGCTCAAGTAACCATTCTTGCGCGTACCAGGCTGTTGTCTCAGGAGGACCCGGCGTTGGGGCAGGGCCTGACTGAAGCGTTTGAGCGAGAGGGCATTCGAGTATTGTCGGGTACCAGCGCGACACGGGTTGACTATGACAACAACACTTACAGCATTGCGATTGACGGCGAATTGATTGCTGCTGATGCGTTGTTGGTCGCATCCGGCCGACCACCAAATACAGCCAGCCTGAATCTTGCGGCTGCGGGCGTGCAAACGACTGACAGTGGTGCGATTGTCGTTGATGATCACATGCGAACGTCAGTGCCAAACGTTTATGCGGCTGGTGACTGTACTACGCAACCGCAGTTTGTGTATGTGGCGGCCGCAGCTGGAACGCGGGCGGCTATCAACATGACGGGTGGCGATGCCGCACTGGATCTTTCTTCGATGCCAGCCGTGATATTTACCGATCCGCAGGTAGCGACAGTCGGTCTTTCTGAATCGGAGGCCCAGGAAGCAGGCTTCAATACAGATAGCCGAAAGCTGGACTTAGAGAATGTGCCTCGCGCGCTCGCCAATTTCGAAACCGATGGATTCGTCAAACTGGTAACAGACGCAGATACTGGTCGCCTTATCGGAGCCCAAATATTGGCACCTGAGGCAGGCGAGATGATCCAGGCGGCGGCACTGGCAATACGCAACAAGATGACCGTACAGGACCTTGCCGATCAACTCTTCCCGTACCTTACAATGGTTGAGGGACTGAAGCTTTGCGCCCAAACGTTTTTTAAGGATGTTAAGCAACTCAGTTGCTGTGCTGGCTAGTTGATCGCGCAATTCTGCAATTTTTCGAATACATACCCGGAGACAAGATCTTGAAGTCATTCGACTTGGTTGTCATTGGCGCTGGCACTGCGGCGACGTCTGCTGCAAATCGATGTGCGTCGGCGGGATGGCAGGTCGCCGTCATCGATGAGCTGCCTTACGGCGGAACCTGTGCGTTGCGCGGGTGCGATCCTAAGAAAATGCTTCGTCGCGGTGCTGAGTTGGTAGATGCCGTGAACCTCATGCGCGGCAAAGGCGTAGAAGTTGATGACATGCGCATCAACTGGCCCGATCTAATGGCATTCAAACGCACCTTTACGGACAGGATGCCGGGTCGCGTTGAAGCTGGTTTGCAAAAGAATGGTGTGGAGACGTTCCATGGATCAGCGCGCTTCACGGGTCCTAATAGTATTGAAGCAGGTAGTTCATTGCTGGAGAGTCAGTATGTTCTGATCGCGACCGGAGCTCGCCCACGAGACGTCCCGGTGCCAGGTGCGGAACATATGATCGATAGCACACAGTTCCTCGAACTGGAGGCATTACCGAAAAGAATCCTGTTCGTTGGCGGCGGTTTCATTTCTTTTGAGTTTGCACATATTGCCGCACGTGCGGGCAGCCATGTTTGTGTGCTTGACCATGGTACGCGACCATTGCCTGCGTTCGATCCCGATCTGGTTGACATGCTCGTTAAGCGTACTGAGCGTATTGGCATTGAGTTTCGTTCGGAGACGAACGTCCAGTCGATCAAGAAAGGCAAAGACGGATTCGAAGTTACAGCAACGCAAGCTGGCAGTGACAAAACTTGGAATACCGACCTCGTCGTGCACGGCGCCGGACGTGTCGCAGCGTTGGATCGCCTAAACCTTGAAGTAGCGAGCGTTGAGTTCAGTGACAGGGGCGTAAAAGTAAACGAATATTTGCAAAGCGTTTCTAATTCGGCGGTCTACGCAGCCGGGGACGCGAGCGATACGGAAGGCTGGCCACTGACGCCGGTGTCATTTCATGAAGGTAAGATCGCTGCCTCAAACATGCTGAAGGGCAACAGCAAGACCGCCGACTATCGTGGCGTTCCTACGGCCGTGTTTACCATACCGGAGCTTACGCGGGTCGGATTGCTTGAGGCGGAGGCGAAAGAGCTCGGCATCGATTTTCGCTCGAAATTCACCGACACGGGTGACTTTTATTCAAACATGCGGGTCGGCGAGGATTGTGCAGCTGTCAAAGTGCTTATCGATAATCAGACGGACGAGATATTAGGCGCGCACCTGTTCGGTCCCGAATACGCAGAACTTATCAATATCTTCGGGCTGGCCATCAAGGTCGGCATGAAGACAGCGGAGCTAAAGAGAATGGTCAGCGCATATCCGTCGGTGGGTTCTGACCTTGGCTCAATGATCTAGCATGCGACTCAAGCCTGACTGAATAATTCTTAATCAATTACCACTGGCTAAATATGAAATTCGAGGCTGCGACTTCGACGCCAAAAGTTTGTGCAGAAGACTCCGCGGTTGCTCCGTGCCCATTAATGAGTTTCGCACCGCATATTCTTCAACGTATCTGGGGCCAGCAACCCAAACAATTAGGATTCGGAATTATGGCAACGACTGATCTCAAACTGGATGATCCCGGATCGCTCCCGAAGCCCGGAAAGCGCTTAATTACGAATCTAAGTACGTTATGATAATTGTACGTCGTCAAAGGATTCCGGACTGAGGGCATCCTGATTTAAGAGAGACTTTCAGGTTATCAGGTTCATGGTTATGCGGCCGGTGTTTGACTGTCGCCGTTTCAAGCCCATGCTTTGCAGCGCCAGATCGAGCGTCACACTGATATCATTGGCTGTCATGCCATCGCACAGCTTCCAGGCCAGAATGTAGCGCGAGTAATCATCCAGCACGGTGGACAGATAGAACCAGCCCCAGCCGATCACCTTGAGGTAAGTAAAATCCGTCTGCCACAGCTGATTCGGTGCCGAGGTCGGATGCTGGAACTTGTCGGCCGCCTTCATAAGTACAAAGGCGGGGCTCGTGATCAGATCATGGGCCTTCAGGAGCCTATCAAACACTGGACTCCGATACGAAGTAACCCCGCTCGGTATAAAGCACCGCAAGTTCTCGTGCCGAGAGTTCAGGCCGCTCCAGAGCCAGCACCAGGGAAAACGATGCAGCATCGGATGACGATTTCTTGTATTTCAGCACCAAATGGACGTGTTATCTTAAGGCGATAGGGCACGCGCGAGATCGCGATTCGCGGTGACGATTAGTGTTTCTAACGGCCTCGGGACGTATAGGTTGAGTGTATGCGTGAGACGTACTCACAAATGGCGTGGCATCTGAGAGCGGACCTGACTACATGCAACATTCTGACGCAATATTATGCTCACTCAATGCGTGAATGATTCATGAAGTCAACTCATAGAATGGCTGTTGGCCTCGTGTCCGTGACCCTAACGGTGGCGCTAGGCTTGGTGGGACTCATGATGGTGCGATCACTAGCGCCATCCGTGGTCCCCAACAGAGTAACGATCGCGGTGCCGATGCAGATCAACAGCGCGCTGATGATTGTCGCTTCGGCGAAAAAACTGTTTCAGCAGGCTGGCGTTGAGGTTGTCAGCCAGCCATTTCTACTGGGCAAAGATGCCTTGGAGTCAGTCCTTAATGGCAGCGCGGATCTGGCCATCGTGGCTGACACTCCATTTGTTGCTGCACTTCTCGGCGGTAACGATATCGCCATACTCACCAGTATTTCGCAATCACGTCGCGCGATCGCTATCGTTACCTTCAGAGATCGAAACATCCAAGGCGTTCGCGATCTGATCGGAAAATCCGTCGGCGTGTCCCTGGGTACCAATCTCATCTATTTCCTCGATGCGCTGTTGCAGATCAATCGCGTTCCAAGCGACAAGGTGCGTTTGGTTGACGTGAGTCCAGACAAGGTAATCGACGCACTGAAAGAAGGCAGGATAGACGCTGCGGTGACGATACAACCCTATCTGTCCATGGCCACGGCTGACATGGGCGACAGCATCAACCTGACATATGGTGAGGATATCTATGCCTTTCAATTCTTGCTGGTTGGCAAAACGGCTTATATCGATAGTCACCCACAGGACATTCAGCGTGTATTGAAGGGGTTGGTCGCCGCCAAAAGATATATTTACGATAAACCCTTGGCAGTCCTCCACATCTTGGGAGAAGCCACCAATGTCGATGGTGCGACCGTAGCCGAATACTTCGACCCGGAAGACTATGCTGTCAGGCTCGATCAGGCACTTCTACTGGCGCTTGAAGACCAAGCGCGCTGGGTGATGCAGCGCAGAATCGTGGCGCCCCGTTCGATGCCTAATTTCCTTGATGTGATCAAATATCGGGATCTCGAAGCGGTGATGCCTGCTGCGGTCAGCATCGTCCACTAAGGACTATCGTGAGGATACGCTCCAAGGTCAATTGGCTGCTGGTAGTTGTTGTGCTGTTTATCCCAACTGCCCTTGGTGCAGTGCTTTTCATAGCGCATGACGTTGAGCGGCAAATGAGCGAAGTGACAGCCGCCCAACAGTTGATCACAAGTGCCACTCAGTTACGTCAGCTTGCCATAGAAACTGTCCTGCTTAATGAGCCGCGCTCCCGTAGTCAGTGGCAACTCAAGGTCGCCAGCATGAAATCAGAGATTGAGGGAATGTCATTCTCTGGGGCCGATGATAGAAACAGGCTCGATCGAATCCAAAGAAACATCGAACTCGCACAGACCGTCTATGATCGATTGTTTGAAGCGGCCACAGCGAGCGTGGAAATATCCAATCCCCGAGCGGCACAGGACGCAGCGTTCGTTAAATCTCGCTCGATCACGTCACTCTTGGTAATCACCCAGGAGTTCCTGGACACCGGAAGTCATCTGATACTTTCCAATCGTGAAGACGTAACAAGGGCAATGCACATGATGTTGGTGTCGATTGCTCTAATCGTTATTCTGATGGGTGGGTTGGCAGTATTTGTCTGGCGCCTCGTGAGGCACGATTTGCTGCAGCCTTTGCGCGCATTTGAGCAAGGCGCGCAACAAATCGGGGCAGGCAATTATTCGCACCGATTGAATCTGCAGCAGAGTGATGAAGTCGGAGAATTGGCAACCGAGTTGGATTCCATGGTCGAGCGTGTCGAAAAGACGAAACTAGAAATTGAAGAACAACGCAGCCAGCTTTCTAAAACCGTAACCTTGCGAACAAAGGAGTTAGAGGCAGCCAAAAATGCCGCCGAAACGCTCTCCAAATATGCACGTTCGCTTATCGAAGCCTCGCTCGACCCCCTAGTCACCATCAGCGCACTGGGCGCAATCACGGATGTCAATGAAGCTTTTGCACAGGCGACCGGCGTCCCGCGCGAGCAGCTGATAGGATCGGATTTCTCCAACTACTTTACCGAGGCGGACAAGGCTCGCAACAGCTATAAGCAGGTTTTCGACAAGGCCTTCGTACGGGATTACGCTCTCGCCATTCGCCATACGACAGGCCAGACTATAGACGTACTTTACAATGCCTCTGTCTACAAGGACGACAAGGGCCACATCCTCGGCGTGTTCGCGGCCGCGCGCGACATCACAGACCGGAAACGATTGAACCAGGCGTTGCGGGAGAAAAACGTCGAGTTGGAAGGCGCCATAAAAATTGCTGAAAAGGCCAGTCTCGCTAAGTCGGACTTCCTTTCCAGTATGAGCCATGAGCTGCGCACACCGCTCAATGCGATCCTTGGTTTCGCTCAACTCATCGAGTCCGGCTCGCCGCCGCTAACGACTTCACAGAATAGAAACGTCAAGCAGATCCTCGGCGCAGGATGGTACCTGTTGGAACTAATCAACGAAATCCTTGATCTCGCAGCGATCGAATCGGGCAAGGCGCCGTTGTCGATGGAGCCGGTATCCCTCGTCGAAGTCATGCTCGAGTGCCGAAACATGATTGAGCCACTGGCACAGGAGCGTGGCATTGCTATGACTTTTCCGATATTCGAAAGTCCCTATTTCGTCAAAGCCGATCAGACTAGATTTAAGCAGATTTTGATCAACCTTCTTTCCAACGCCATCAAGTACAACAAGCAGGGAGGCTTTATTATCGTCGAGTGCGGCAAGAGTACTCCGGATTCGGTCCGTATCAGTGTCCAAGACAGCGGTGCAGGACTGACTACGGATCAGCTTTCGCAGCTCTTCCAGCCATTTCACCGTCTCGGCAAAAAATTCAGTGGAGAGGAAGGAACTGGAATTGGCCTGGTGGTGGCCAAGCGGCTGGTCGAACAGATGGGCGGCGCGATAGGTGCCGAAAGTATCGTTGAGACGGGGAGCGTGTTCTGGATCGAATTGTGCCTAACGAAAGCACCGCTGCCCGTGACCTGCCGGCTTTCTTCGGACTGAACTGCCCCCGTTCTTTGGCCACTTGGCTTGTTAGGCTTTCCGGATTCTTCGACTTCCAAAATACGCCTGTGCTCCGCATTTATTCCATCACGCTGCGTAAGCGCTCGATGAGCTTCACGCCGCCGCATTTTCTTCGGTGCATTTCTTGATTGGCAGCAACGCTTCAAATATAACAACGCACGAAGAAAGGTAGGCCTCGTGGGCTACTGGGACACGATCGCCTTCGACGAAGTCGGCAATATGAAGGTCAAAGATCCCGACACCATTCAAATCATGAAGGACTTCATGGCGAATGGGCGATTCTCTCGTGGGGTCGAGATTATTGCCGATGCCAGTATGGCGTTTATCGGTAATTTGGATTTATCGGTCAATCAGTTGGTGAACTCGAGCGACAATGATCTGTTTCAACCGTTGCCGAAAGAATTTGATCTGGCGGTAATGGATCGCTTCGCGATGTACATGCCTGGTTGGGAAATGCCGAAGACCAGTAGTGAATTTCTTACGAATAACTATGGATTTATAACCGATTATCTTGCCGAGGCATTTCACTACCAGTTGAAGCAAACCAATCGCTACGAAGATGTAGCTAAGCGCATCAAGCTTGGGTCCGCTGTCGAAGGCCGTGATGAAAAGGGAATTATCAAGACCGTTGCGGCATTTTTGAAAATGCTCCATCCGCATGGCGAAGTCAGCGATGAGGAATTTGAAGAGTACGTGGCTTATGCCGTTGAAGGTCGCCGCCGCGTAAAGGAGCAGATGAATAAGCGCAAGCCTGATGACGAATTCGAGAAGATCGGTTTGTCTTATTTTGCGACGTCAGGTGATGAAAAGGTCGTCGATTGTCCGGAGTCTAAGGGCGCGTTAGCGACGCAGGAGCCGGAAAAGGCCGGTAGTCCAGAGAGGAGCCCGTCAATTGCAACGCCGGCGGAACCGGTAGAGCCATCAGGAGCGGAAACCGCAATACCGGAGGCGGAAGTTGTTGCGTCGGAACCCAAGATCGTGCCGCTCAAAGAGATGCACTACACAATTACGTACAACGCCACTGGGTTTAGTTACGAATCGATCGTGGCCCCCTATTTGCGTGGCGCGAAATCGGTAGTGATTGAGGATCCATATATTCGCGCTACTCATCAGGTGCAGAATTTCGTTCGGTTTTGCGAAGCGATCGTGAAAGCGCCAAATATTGAAAAAATTCAACTAATTACAAACTACGACGATAAGACCGACGTCCAGGAGCTCGCTGAACGACTTGCTGAGCTCAAACAAAGCCTCTTAGAGCAAGATGTCGAACTCGATCTAAAAGTCAACGAGAGCATGCACGATCGGGAAATTCGCATAGACAACGGTTGGACGGTCAAGATCGGTCGTGGGTTAGATTTTTATCAGAGGCCTGATAGTTGGTTTGGGATTGGGGCTAACGATCTGTCGTTAAGGAAATGTCTTGAGACTAAGGTCGACATATTTCGGGCATAGAGGTAAGTTGATTTGGCGAGCGCGGCTCCGCAATTCTGGGCCAAGTAAATGGCTACCGAGAATATATTAGACGAGTAGTCGAATCGGAAATCGAGAAGCAGCTCGCAAAATAATGTAGATAAGCTGAATCTGATTGGTGCCCAGGAGAGGACTTGAACCTCCACTACCTTACGATAACCAGCACCTGAAGCTGGCGCGTCTACCAATTCCGCCACCTGGGCATTTCACTATCCAATCAGGTTTTCAGACTACCTTGTCAAACCGTACAGACGACAAAAACCGTACCAGTCGCATTGCCGGTGGTCGACTTGCCATTGTAACCGCGTGATTCTCTGGTAGATTTTCATCACGAGTTGCTTAGGCACACTAGCACCTGAAGCTAGCGCGTCTACCAATTCCGCCACCTCGGCAGGCGGGACGCGTACAATTGCGTCCCTTGCGGGGGGCGCACTGTACTCAAAGCTCCCGTATCCTGTCAATCGCCAAGCAGTTACTACGGAGTTAGCCAGTTTGCCAAAGAAAGCCAAGCCTGAGGGAGGTGCCCAGAGCACCGGGAAATACCAGCATCCTGTGCCGGAACGCAATGCGCTGCTCGATTACCTGAAAGAGGTCGGGCAGCCGCGAAAGGCCGACGCGATCCAGAAGCACTTTAATCTGAAAGGCCAGCGTACGCGCGAGCTGTTGGTCGATAAGCTGCGGAAGATGGTGCAGGCCGGCCAGATAATCGAAAACCGCCGCAACGAATATTGCCTGATCGAAAAGCTGCAGCTCGTACCGGGCACGGTTATCGGCCACGCCGATGGCTTTGGCTTCATGCGTCGGGACGATGGTGGCGATGACGTTTACCTGTCCGCGCGCGAGATGCGCCGCCTGTTTGATGGCGACCGGGCAGTGATTAAGGTCGTGGGCACCGACCGCCGGGGGCGGGCGGAAGGTCGAGTGGTAGAAGTTCTGGAGCGCGGATTCAAAGAGACTGCCGGTCAGTTCATTCGCGAGCGCGGCATCGGCATCGTTATTCCCGACAATCCCAAAATCTCACACCGCATCTTGATTCCCAATGATGAAGCCGGATCTGCGAAACACGGTGAAATGGTCGTTGCTGAAATTCTCGATTACCCGAGCGGTCAGGAACAAGCAACCGGCCGCGTTGTGCGAGTACTCGGCGCGCCAAACCAAAAAGGGATCGCGACTGATATTGCCATTCATTCTCACGCCATCCCGAACAACTGGCCCAAGGAGGTCATTGCGCAGGCGAAGAAGTTTGGCAGTGAGGTACCGGACACAGCCAAGAAAGGCCGGGAAGACCTGCGTAGCACGCAACTTGTCACGATTGATGGCGCCGATGCACGTGATTTCGACGACGCAGTGTACTGCGAGCCATCCGGCAAAGGTTGGCGCCTGCTTGTGGCTATCGCGGACGTTGCACACTATGTCGATATTGAATCGCCGCTCGACAAAGAGGCAATCAAACGTGGCACTTCAGTCTACTTTCCGGACCGCGTTGTACCGATGCTGCCGGAAGCGCTGTCCAACGGGCTGTGCTCACTCAATCCGAAAGTTGATCGTCTCTGCATGGTTTGTGAAATGCGTGTGAACGCGGAGGGCAAGGTTGAAAAATCGCGCTTCTTCGAAGGTGTAATGCGCTCACATGCGCGGCTCACGTACACCGAGGTCAGCGGCTTTCTCACTGGTGAAACGCCAAAGTCAGTGCCGGGCGACTTACAGAAACCGATTCGACACTTGCACGACCTGTACCAGGCGTTCGCCAACAATCGAAATCGGCGCGGTGCAATTGAACTGGACTTGCCGCAAACCCGGATCGAACTCGGTAAAGACGGTACTGTAGAAAAGATTGTGTCAGTGCCGCGTAATGATGCGCACCGGTTGATCGAGGAGTGCATGATCGCCGCAAACGTCCAGGCGGCGAAATTCTTGCGTACCAACAAGATACCTGGGCTATATCGTGTGCATGCAAAACCGGACCCGGAACGCTTTGAAGACTTGCGCCAATACTTGCTGAGTCTCGATTTGAAAGTGCCGCATCCTGATCACGTCGAGCCACGCGAATTCAATAAGCTGTTGCATCAGGTTAAAGACCGACCTGATAGCCAGGCGATCTCGATGGCGATGCTGCGCTCTCTAAAACATGCTGAATACACGCCAGAAAATATCGGTCATTTTGGCCTGGCGCTGGATGCCTATGCGCATTTCACGTCGCCAATTCGCCGCTACCCTGATTTACTGGTGCACCGGGCGATTCGGCACATGGTGCGAGGCGGAAAGGCCGGCGCTTATCACTATGACAAATCGGCGATGGATCGACTGGGCCACGTCTGTTCCGCACATGAGCGACGCGCAGAGGAAGCAACCCGCGAAGTTGAAGCCTGGCTCAAATGCGAGTTCATGGAAGATAAAGTTGGCGAGGTATTCGAGGGCGTTATTACCGGCGTTACAAACTTCGGTGTATTCGTGCAATTGACGGACTTGCAAATTGATGGACTCGTGCACGTCACCAGCCTGAAAAATGACTACTACCAGTTCGATGCGAGCAGGCTGGAGCTGGTCGGGGACCGCGGCGGCAAGCGGTATCGTCTTGGCGATGCGATGACAGTTCAGGTGCAACGCGTCGACATGGAAACCAAGCGCATCGATTTCCGGCCAATGGATACGGATTCTGACGAAGCGCAGCAGCCGAAGAAGAAGCAGAAGCAGAAGCCCGGCAGGCGAGGTGGCAAAGGAAAGAGCAAACGATGAGCAGGTCACGCTACGTCACAGGCTTGCGGGCTGTCGAACAATTGCTGGCAACCAAGTCGGCCAATCTGCGACGCCTGTACGCGGAATACCGTACGGCCAATCCGCGTGTTGAAGCGGTCGTGGCAATGGCCAATCGAATGGGCGTCGAAGTGCAGTCGGCAAATCGTTCGCGGCTGGAGCAAATGAGTGGCGAATCGCGGCACCAGGGCGTCGTTGCCGAGATTCAACGCAGCACGACTATGGACGAGGCAGCGCTGCGCGATTTCGTGGAAACACGACTCACCGCTGACACCGCTGAGCCCATTCTGTTATTGGTGCTGGAAGGTCTCCAGGATCCACACAATCTTGGCGCTTGTTTGCGCACCGCCGACGCAGCAGGTGTTGATGCAGTAATTGCGCCCAAGCACGGTGCCGCCGGTCTCGGCCCAACGGTCAGCAAGGTGGCGTCCGGTGCGGCGGAGACCTTGCCTTTCGCGACCGTCCCCAATATTGGCCGGACCTTGGGATGGCTGTCGGACTACGGGATCGCGATCGTCGGTACCAGCGACGCAGGCAGCGAGAGCCTGTTTCAGGCGCAACTCGACGGCCCGCTGGCGCTGGTGATGGGACGGGAGCACGAGGGCCTGAAAAAGGGCGTGATGCAACGCTGTGACCAACTGATTCAGCTGCCCATGCACGGTACGGTCTCCAGCCTCAATGTGTCCGTTGCGACCGGAATTTGCCTGTATGAAGCCTTGCGCCAGCGTTCCGCCAGGACCGCCAGCGACTGAGGAATGCCGGTTTGGCTGGCCAAACCCATCGAGACCGCCTGTTTAGCTGATTTTTCAGGGTCTTTGCTTGCGCCCGCGTAGCGGCTTGGGTAGGATGCGCGTCCCGCTTCATCGGCGGGCGGTACCTTGCGTCGCATTGATGCAAGCAGGGACCGAACCTCTTGCCTCTCCGGCTGATCGGCGAGGCTAATATCCGCAAGGGGATACAATGAGACATTACGAAATCGTGTTCCTGGTCCATCCGGACCAGAGTGAACAGGTACCTGCCATGGTAGAACGCTACCAGAGCATGGTCACCGCTTCCGGCGGTACCGTTCACCGCAATGAAGACTGGGGTCGCCGCCAGCTCGCCCATCCCATCAATAAAGCACACAAAGCGCACTACGTTCTGCTGAACGTGGAGTGTGAATTTGCTGTTATTGACGAAATAACAAGTGCTTTCCGCTTCAATGACGCGGTGCTTCGTCACCTCGTAATCAACCGCAAGACCGCGCTCACAGAAGCGTCGCCGATGGCAGTTGCTGTTGAAGAGGAAAAGGTCAAAGAGCGTGAGGCGCAACGTCGCCGTGACGCCAAAGCAGCTGCCGAAGCCGCTATGACCACGGAGTCTGACGAAGCTGCGGCCAAAGCCAGTGACTCTGACGATTCCGCAGCCGAAGCCACGGAGTCTGACGATTCCTCTGCCAAAGACGAAAAGTCCGCGGATGGCGAAGCCGCTGACGAAGCCACTGATAAATCCAGTGATTCTGATAACAACGAAGTCGACGCTGCCGAAAAACCGGCCGCTGCGGCTGATAGCGCGTGACGGAGTAGCAGCTAATGAGTCGATATTCACGCAGACGGAAGTACTGCCGCTTTACCGCCGAGGGCATCACCGAGATTGACTATAAAGATCTCACGCTCTTGAAAGCTTACGTAACGGAAACTGGCAAGATCGTGCCAAGCCGAATTACCGGCACTAAGGCGCACTATCAGCGCCAGCTGTCCTCGGCCGTTAAACGCGCCCGGTTTCTCGCATTGCTGCCTTATACGGACCGTCACTGACAGGGCTGTAACGGGCGTACGCACGTGCGAGCCATAGCCGAGTGGTTGCTGGCGCGGCCCTGGAACGCAATCGTGATGCTGGCGTTCACCGTGGCTTTGCCCGGCGCGCCCATCATCAGCGGTGCCTTGATCGTGCATCTGACCCTGGCGCTGGGTCTGAAGCAGGCTACGTTACGGGCAATGGGTGGTGCGGCATTGATCGGCGGCCTGTTGTTCGCAATGGGACAATCGGCCCAGTTCATGCTGCTGAATGCAGCCATCATCTGGGTGCCGGTGGCGTTACTGGCGGCGGCGGCGAAAGCATCACGGTCACTAACATTTGCATTGCAGGTGTCGGTGCTCGGGGCGATCATCCTTACCGCTGGTTTCTTTATCGCGGTTGGTGATCCGGTCGGTTTTTGGCTGGCGCGGATTGACCTGCTGATTGCCGAATTTCGAACGCTGCAGCTGGTTGAAGTTGCAACGTTTCTCGAAACGCAACGCGAGCAGCTTGCGGCGCAGGGAACGATGCTGTTTGTGTTCATGCGCTGGATTGTTGCGGTGCTGGTGCTGCTGCTCGGTTACGCTTTGTTTCAGCGCTTGCCAGATCAGCGGGGTCGGTTCGGCCAGTTCCGCGACCTGAGTCTGGGAAGAGTACTCGCGATGGCGATGGCGCTTGCGTCGGTGCTGACACTGGTCGTTGATTCTGTCTGGATACAGAACATGGCATCAATCATGTTTGCTGTATTCTGCATCCAGGGAATAGCGGTTGTGCATTCGCTGCACGCGGCAGGTCGCTTGCCAAAATTGGTGGTGGTTACGATGTACATACTGTTACCAATATTAAATTCACTGCTGGTCATGGTGCTGGCGGTACTGGGATACATTGACGTGTGGTTCAACTTGCGGGCCCGCACGGCCGCTGCACGCAACAAGAGTTAGTTGTGTAGCGACAAGACAAACGCAAATACAGGGTTAGAAAAATGAACGTAATCTTGCTGGACAATGTTGAGAATCTGGGAAATATCGGTGACCTGGTCACTGTAAAACCAGGCTACGGCCGCAATTTTCTGCTACCACAGGGCAAGGCTGCGCTGGCAACCAAGCCGAACATGGCTGAATTCGAGTCGCGCCGTGCAGAGCTTGAGAAAGCAGCGGCAGAAGAACTTGCGGCTGCGCGGAAACGTGCAGATCTCGTCAAAGGTATGGAGCTCGTTATCCAGGCCAATATTGGTCCGGAGGGCAAGCTCTTCGGTTCTGTTGGTCCTATTGATATCGAGCAGGCTTTCGAGAAGCTGAATATCGAAGTGGCGCGCGCGGACGTGCGCATGCCGGATGGTCCGATACACGACGCTGGCGAGCACACAGTCGGCCTGCACTTCCACACTGCAGTGAATGTTGATATCACTGTCAGGGTAGTCGGCGACGAGTAAGTCGTACGGGGCGTGCCTGTCGCGCCCTGTGGTACCTTTACAGATCGAATTGCGCGAGTGATTCAGGGGGCGGTCGCAGTGGCCGCCCTGATTTTCTGGGGGATTCGGGTTCATGGTGCGAGCATTGGACGACGGTATGCCGGGCGATATGGCCGAGCAGCGGCTGAAAATGCCGCCGAACTCCATCGAGGCTGAACAGTCGCTGATCGGCGGCCTGATGCTCGACAATATGGCCTGGGACAAGATCGCCGATCTTGTTGTCGCCGAAGAGTTCTATCGCAAGGACCATCGGCTGATATTTACAGCGATCGCGAATCTCGTTGAGAACGGCCAGCCATGTGATGTGGTCACCGTCTCCGAGTTTCTCGATAACCGCGGCGAGTTGGAATCAGCTGGCGGCCTCGAATACCTCGCTACTCTAACCAACGAGACACCGGGTGCCGCAAACGTACGCGCCTATGCGGGCATCCTGCGTGAGCGTGCGACGTTGCGGGCGCTGATCAGCGCAGGCAATGAAATCAGCGGCAATGCCTATACGACCGATGGGCGCAGTGCGTCCGAATTGGTCGACGAAGCGGAGCGCATGGTCTTCCAGATCGCCGAAAAAGGCGCCCGCGGTAAAACCGGTTTCCAGGCGCTGAAACAAATTCTGCCGGCAACCGTGGATCGCATTGATCTCCTGCACCAGTCCGATGGTGACGTCACAGGAATCTCCACGGGATATACCGAATTCGACAAGATGACAGCCGGCCTGCAAAAGGGCGATTTGGTCATAATTGCCGGCCGACCGTCGATGGGTAAAACAACCTTTGCGGTGAACATTGCCGAAAACGCTGCAATTGGCGGCAAGGTACCCACTGCTATTTTCTCGATGGAGATGCCGTCCGAGCAATTAGCCTTTCGAATGATTTCGTCGTTGGGGCGGGTCGACCAATCACATCTCAGGACCGGTAACTTCCCCGACGAGGACTGGTCGCGAATCAATACAGCCGTGCAGCTGATGTCCGATGCGCCAATCTATATTGATGACACTCCGGCACTGACTCCGACCGAGATTCGCGCACGCGCACGACGCCTAAAGCGCGAGCATGGTCTGGGGCTCATCGTTATTGATTACTTGCAGCTCATGCATGTAGCGGGTAATTCGGAGAATCGAGCAACCGAGATTTCAGAAATATCGCGCTCACTGAAGGCCTTGGCAAAAGAACTTGAGGTGCCCGTGATTGCGTTGTCTCAGTTGAATCGCGGTGTCGAACAACGTACTGACAAACGCCCGGTGATGTCGGATCTGCGCGAGTCCGGTGCCATTGAGCAGGACGCCGATTTGATCATCTTCATCTATCGCGAAGAAGTGTATAACCAGGACACGCCCCGCAAGGGTATTGCCGACATCGTCATCGCCAAACAGCGAAACGGTCCCATCGGCGACTTCGCGCTGACCTTCGTCGGCCGCTTTACGAAATTTGAAAATCTGGTTCCGGAACAATATTTTGGCGACGACTATTCGTGATGCCATTGCCTGAACCGGTGGCGTGCAGGAATTAGTCATGAGCGCCGGAGCCCGGGCACTGATTTCTCCCGATGCGTTGCAACACAACCTTGCGCTTGTTCGCCGCAAAGCGCCCGAGTGTCGTGTCATGGCGGCCGTAAAGGGCAATGCCTACGGCCACGGCTTGATCACCGTTGCCCGTGCACTGAATGCCGCGGACAGCTTCGCAGTTGCCAGGCTCGGCGAAGCGAAGACACTCCGTAACGCGGGTGTCGATAAACCACTTGTGTTGCTGTCGGGGCCGAGCAACGCAGAGGAATTGCACGAGGCGGCGCAGCTTGCTTGCGAGCTCGTAATTCACAGCCACGCTCAGTTGCCGTTGCTGGAGAGTGCCTCTGCCCGCGACCTCGTCGTCTGGCTCAAGATCGACACTGGCATGCACAGGCTTGGCTTCGACCTTCTGGAATCGCCATCCCTGATCGCGCACTTGCAAGACAACACAACGATCCGCGAGCTGCGGCTGATGACGCATCTCGCCTCGGCGGATGTGCCGACAAGCTCGCAAACGGCGGATCAAATCGCGAGTTTTCGGGATCTTTGCAAAGGTTTTTCGGGCGCTGTCAGCGTCGCGAATTCCGCGGCGCTGTTCGGTTTGGACAGCGCAAAGCAGACGCAGTCGTTTTGGGGGCATCACGGTGAGACCTGGGTACGACCGGGCATAGCTCTGTACGGAATATCACCGTTCGCGACCGGCAACGGTGCTGACCTCGGTCTGCAACCGGTAATGCAATTTGCAGCGCGACTAATTGACGTAAAGCCGATAAAGAGCGGGGACAGGGTAGGTTACAGCGGCAGCTGGACAGCGCAGCACGATACTAACCTGGGAATTATTGCCGCGGGATACGGCGACGGCTATTCACGCTACTTGCCGTCCGGAACCCCCGTCCTGATCAATGGTCGTCGGGTGCCCTTGGCGGGTATCGTTTCGATGGACCTGGCAGCGGTCGACCTGGGTCCCGACGCGAGCGACCGCGTTGGCGATGTCGCGCTGCTGTGGGGAGGCTCGTTACCGGTAGAAGAAATTGCACGCTCAGCCGGTACGATCCCTTACCAGCTGGTTACCGGCGTGATGCACCGGGAATCACCACAGATCGGTGATCCCGGGCAGTAATATTCAGGCCTTGAAGAAACCCATCTTGACGCCGGCCAGTTGCAAGACGTCGTTGTCCTGCAGCTTGCGAGCCTGTGGGCCAATCGGCTGGCCGTTCACCAGCGGATAGTCGTCGGGCTTACCACTTTCAACGTGAACCACGAAGTAGCCTTCTGCCCGCCGGGTAATCGCTGCAACCTGAATGCCCGGTCGCCCCAGTGTGGTGAGCGCCTTGGTCAATTCCAGTTCGCGGCCCGCAAAGGAGCCACTAAGAACCTGTAGCTTCGCCAAAGGCAGCGCACTCGGCGCGGCTGATGGGTCCAGGCCGGCGGCTGTTTCAGTGTGGGCTGCGGGTTCCGATTTCGATCTCGGCATATCCACTTTGACATCGATCCGGTCGTCAGCGGATTTATCTTGCCTGCTTGCAGCCGCAGCTTCGGCCGCGAGCTCAGCCTTCGCCAGCTGTTCAGCATTCTGCTGACCGGCCGGGATGACCATGGTTTTCTCGAATTCGTCTTGCTCAGGCTCGTTGATTTGCTGGTCGGCAAAGCGCAGCTGATGGTGACCGATGGTGATCACATCGCCGTGCTGAAGCGCGTGCTTCTTGATCAGCTTGCCATTGACGTAGGTGCCATTGGTACTGTTGAGATCTTCCAGGAACGAATCGTTCAGGATATTGATGATCAGCGAATGGTGTCCGCTGACAGCCGGGTTGTCGATCCGAACATCGTTGTCCGGCAGGCGGCCAATCGTGTACCGCTCTTTGGACATGTTGTATTCAGCGAGGACCTGACTGTCGAGACTGAGGATTAAACGTGCCATTTTTTATTGCCGTTCCTTCATTGACCGTAACCTGATTGGAGCCCCCGAGACCCCAGCATTAGGACGAGCGAAACAATTTCGATATGCGTTCCATCAGCCCGCGCTTTGCGGCAAACGAATCGACTACTTCAGCCAGCATGACGGATATGTTATCCCGCCCGCCGTGCTCGTTCGAAAGCTGCACCAACTGTTGACCTACCACATCAAGGCTAGCATTAAACGTGCTGATAGTTAAGTGAATATCTTCATCTTCCACCATGTCAGGCAGGCCGTCGGAGCAGAGTAAATAGACATCACCTTTTTCGACCTCAAACTCCTGCACTTCGACGTCCACAGTGGGCTCCACACCCAGTGCCCGTGTGACGTAGTTCCGGTTGGTCGAGCGCTGAGCTTCTTCTTCGGAGTAGAAGCCCCGATCGACGAGCTCCTGAAGCAATGAATGATCAAGCGTGAGTTGCTGAAATTTGTCGCCGCGCAGACGGTAGGCGCGTGAATCGCCGACGTGGGCAACCGAAACCCGATTGTCGTAGAACATGGCGGCGACGAGGGTAGTACCCATGCCTTCACAATGTGTTTGGCTTTGTGCGGTCTGGTAGATGATCTTGTTCGCCCTGGCCACGGCGTCCCGCAGGACGATGGTCTGACGCATGAGGCCGGTACTGGGGTCGGTGGCATTGCGGACTTCGCGTACAGCGCCCTCCGCTGTGAGTTCGGTTATGGTCTGCACAGCAATGCCGCTGGCGACTTCACCAGCGTTATAGCCGCCCATACCGTCGGCGAGCACCATCAGGCCAATGTCGGCGTTTGAGCCGATGGCATCTTCGTTGTGCTCCCGAACCTTGCCGGTATCGGAAATCTCGGCCAGCTTGATCTTGCTGCGCAGGGTCATAATCGCCTTATTCTTCTACCTGATCTTAGGTCGACGCGTATTTTGCACAATTTCTGAGGGCCATGGCCATCTCCGCACCATTGGCAAAGCGGTCCTCCGGACGTTTTGCCAGGGCCTTGAACAGAACTGTGTCAACACTGGGTGGTACCCCGGGCCGTCGGTTCGAGACCGGCGCGGGATCTTCGCTCGTAATTTTTTTCATCAACAGTGCAATATTGGTCGCCTTAAACGGCACCTCGCCTGTCAGCAGCTCATATAGAGTAACACCAAGAGAAAATAAGTCCGAATGTCCCGTGAGGGTTTCTGCACTTAATTGCTCGGGTGACATGTACATCGGCGTACCGAGGACGATACCGGTCTTGGTGCGGTTGTTGTCCGTGAGTCGCGCGACGCCAAAATCGCTGATTTTTAGCACATCGTCACGTGCGTTGTACAACAGGTTTGCAGGCTTGATATCGCGGTGGATAACCCCCTGGTTGTGCGCATAGTCCAGCGCATCCGCGGTCCGCGCGCACAAATCCAGCGCCTTGCGCGGCGCCAGCAACTTTTTCGGATCCTTGAAGAAGGTCAGTGAAGTACCTTGTAGGTACTCCATAGCGATGTAGGCGAGGTGCTTGTCCTCGCCGCAGTCGTATACGGTAATGATGTCGGGGTGCGCGAGGCGGCCTGCGGACTCGGCCTCGCGGAAGAAGCGCAGCCGTGCTTCTTTCAGCTCATCGTCTTCAAACTCCTTCTCGATCGGGATCACTTTCAACGCTACCGCACGATTAATTCGTGGGTCACGCGCAAGATATACGGCGCCCATGGCACCGCGGCCGATCTTTTTCTCGATCACGTAGCGACCCAGCTGCTGGGGCGCTCCTGTTGTCGGGCTAAGCTTTTCGGTCGGCGTCGGGCCGGGTCCCTGGGTCTCTTTCATCCAGCTCAGCACGGCTTCGGCACGTTCAGGTTGCGCCTGTTCCTCAAACGCCAACGACAGCTTGTACATGGCGTTTGCTACGGATTCTGTCGGCTGGCAACGCCGAAATTCTGCGAATGCCGGTTCAAGCCGGCCTGCAGACAGGAAGTCGTTGCCGCGCTTAAGCGAATCATTCGCGGCAATCCGGATTACGCCGGCGAGAATAGCGTTGACCAGCGCAGCCCCGACCAGAATGACTATCGGCCGACCGAGATCAAAGCGCAGGTGCGCGACCCCGAGCAAGAGGGCTTCTGCCAGCAGCAAGACCAGGACAGCGGCGACAGTGGCCAGCAGAATATGCCGGCGGCTGTGGCCCGGAAGCAGCAGTATGGCCAGTACAGCCAACGTCGCCGGTGCCAGGATCTCCATGATTCCGGCCCAACCGGGGGCGGTGATTGATCGCCCACTTTCGATGTCGGCGAGCATTGCGGCGGTCAATTCAGAGGCCGTTACATACTGTCCGGACGGCAGGCGAGCGCTGGCAGCAAGCAGCGGTGGGTCGGCATCCAGAAATACGGTCTTGCCTGAAAGCTGGTCTGCGACGGCAGGCACTGCAAGCAGCTCTACCGCATTAATGCGTGGCAGCGGTTCGTAACTGCCGACAAACATCGCGGCGTCATTGCGGGCAATGTTCGCGGCCGGTAGATTCTCGATATTGCTTAGCGCAACGGCCAGTGGCAGTGATGGCGACATGACGCCGCCATTCAGATACCACAGGTTTGAACGCCTGATGATGCCGTCATTGTCGGGACGAATATCCAGGTATCCTGCGCCGTCCGCGCTGGCCGACAATACGTGGCGGCTGGGCATAAAAATGGGTGGTCCGTCCGAGAGTCCCGCGGCCCAATCCGGGAGCGCGGCAGTTTCCAGGTGAGCAGGCGGGCTCGCCAGGATAATTCGCGCGGCGCCGTGGTCACGCATCACGTCCAGCAGCCGCGCATAGTCTGTGCTGATTTGCGCAGCGGACTTGCCCTGGGGGTCGATCGATACGACTACCGCGTCAGACAGCGGTTGCTGCTGGATTCGTCCGGCGATCTGGTCGTAAATGAAGCGGTCGGCGGCGACAAACCAGCTGGATGCCGGCCCATAGACAATAATCAGCAATAAGCTGACAAATCCGAGGGCGATCAACCGGTCGCGATGGTTTTTCTGTTCGATATCCAATTCAGGGTCTCTTGCAATCCGGGCGAGTATAGAAAATCACACGTATTATTAGTGAGATAGGGTTGGCATTTTCGTGCGTGGCAGGCCCTTAAGGCCGGTTTTGCGACCTGGCTCGCGTTCTGCCCGAAAGCCTCCGAATTCGCTGGCTTAAAGTGCCGAAATCGGCGACGAATTGATTTACCCTTGAGCGCCCTGCACATGGACTAACCCGTACCCAGATGGCAAAAGCGAAGACCGCCTATGCGTGCAGCGCCTGCGGCGCCCACAGTGTGAAATGGCAAGGGCAATGCCCCGACTGCGATGCCTGGAACACCCTCGCACCGATTCAGCTCAGCGCGGGTCAACGCGAGCGCCCGGCGTCGGCCAGGGCGCCGGCGACGGTCGGCGAGCTAACAGCAGAAGCGGAGCAACGCTACGCCACCGGCTTTTCAGAATTTGACCGCGTACTCGGTGGCGGCCTGGTACCCGGGTCCGTCGTCTTGCTCGGCGGCGATCCCGGTGTCGGCAAGTCGACCTTATTGCAGCAAGTGGCCGCACGCTTACCGCCAGAATTGGCCGTTTGTTACGCGAGCGGTGAAGAATCGTTGCGGCAGATTGCGGAGCGCTCGCGACGCATTGGCCTCGGCAACGCTGCTCTGCGTTTGCTGGCGGATACTTCACTCGACAATATTATCGAACAAATATCCGTTGCCGGCGCGAAGGTAGTGGTTATCGATTCAATTCAAACTATGGTTAATGAGGCACTGAGTTCTGCTCCGGGCTCCGTCGCGCAACTCAGGGAATGTGTTGGCCGTATCGTCCAATTTGCCAAGCAACATGAAGTTGCGGTGTTCCTGATTGGTCACGTAACAAAAGAAGGGGCGATCGCGGGCCCGCGTGTGGTTGAGCACATGGTCGACACCGTTCTGTATTTCGAAAACGACCCGGCCAGCCGCTATACGATCGTTCGTGCGGTGAAGAACCGCTTTGGCGCGAGCAGCGAGATGGGTGTATTCGCGATGACTGAGAGTGGCTTTCGCGAAGTTAAAAATCCGTCAGCCATATTCCTGACCGGCGACCAGCAGCACAATCCCGGCAGCATAATTTCTGTTGCCTGGGAAGGCAGCCGCCCATTGCTCGTAGAAATTCAGGCGCTGGTAGCCGACGGCGCGGGAAACTATCCGAAGCGGGTCGCCCAGGGCGTTGAGCAAAGTCGGCTGGCGATGCTGGTTGCGGTGATGCAAAGGCACGCGGGAATTTCGTTGGCTAACGATGACATATTCGTCAACGTAGTTGGGGGTTTGCGAATCGGCGAAACAGCATCAGACCTGCCGGTATTGCTCGCTATCGTGTCGAGCCTGCGCGACCGGGCATGTTTCGAACGATTGGTCACGTTCGGGGAAGTTGGTCTCGCTGGAGAGGTGCGACCGGTACGCTTCGGAACCGAACGTTTGGCGGAAGCCGCCAAGCAGGGCTATAAGCGCGCGATTGTGCCAAAAGGAAACATTCCGCGGGAATCCCCGGCCGGAATCGAGGTTGTAGGTGTCAATCGTATTGCGGACGCATTAGACGCCGCGTTTGACTGAAATCAGCTTGCCTTGCGGCTGCTTTCAGGGCGCGCATGGATGCGCGCTGTTTGCACGCGATTCTCGTCTGAATCGACTATTTCGATCGGGTAATTTGCGATCTTCAGACCCGTACCTGTTGCCGGGATTGTTTCCAGGTACTCGACGATCAAACCGTTCAGGGTTTTCGGTCCATCAGTTGGCAGGTTCCAGTCCATCACCCGATTCATTTCGCGGATATTGGTGGTCCCGCTGACCAGAAAGCTGGTTGGTGATTCGCGCACGATATGCTCGTCGGTGCTTGTAGCGGGGTCCGACGTAAACTCGCCGACAATCTCTTCGAGTATGTCTTCTAGCGTGACGATGCCCTGAATATCACCGTACTCATCGACCACCAGCGCGAAACGTTGCTTGCTCTTTTGAAACTGCACGAGCTGGGTACTCAACGGTGTACCTTCCGGCACGAAGTACGGCTCAACAACTGATGCTTCTATATCGTCTTTGCTAAATGATGATTGGCTCAGCAGCCGGGTCAGTCTGCGTAAATGCAACAAGCCGATAACGTTGTCGATGTTGTCACGGTAGACGGGGAGTCGCGTATGTTCGCTGTTGCTGAGAACCGCAGTAATCTCTTCGAGGTCATCGTCAAGGTCGATGCCAACAATCTCGTTGTGCGGCACCATGACGTCATCGACCGATACTTTCTCAAGGTCAAGAATATTGATCAGCATATTGCGATACTTGCGTGAGATCATCGAGCCGGCTTCAAACACAACCGTACGCAATTCTTCCGAGGTCAGTGAATTCATTTTGCTGTCGGAGTCACGCACACCGAGTAACCAGAGCACGGCGTTAGAGGCAATGTTGACGAGCCAGACCAACGGGTACGTAATCATCAGCAGCGGGTAGTAGACGAACGAAGCGGGATAAGCGATCCGCTCCGGATGCAGCGCAGCGAGTGTTTTCGGCGCGGCTTCAGAAAATATCAGGACGATGACGGTCAGCAGGATTGTGCCGATCGCCACGGCCGGCTCGCCGCCGACCTTGAGTGCGATCAGTGTAACCAGCGCAACCGCAGTGAAGTTCACCAGGTTGTTGCCGAGCAGGATTAAGCCGATGAGACGATCAGGTCGCGCGAGTAGCTTCTCGGCAAGCTGGGCACCACGGTGCCCGCCGCGTGCCCGATGGCGCAGCCGATAACGGTTGAGACTCATTAGTGCCGTTTCCGAGCCAGAGAAGAACGCGGAAAGCAGCAGGAGGACAATCAGCAGCCCAAACAGGCCTGCTAGCGGAACGTCATTGCTCAACGAATGAGCACCTCATTGAGAGAGCAATCTGGAAGTTCATCAGGCTGACCGACAGCTGTCAAGGCAGATGCCCGGAAGCGGCCGCAGAGACAGGAGGGTATTAGCCCCAACTGCGGTTTAAAACGATTTCCAAAATATAGCGACTGCCGAAGTAAGCAAGGCAGAGTACGCCGAAACCCCAGAGGTACAGCGCCACGGCTTTGCTGCCACGCCAGCCCGCGAATTGCCGGCCAATCAGCAATATACCGAACAGCAATAAGGCGAGCAGGGATAGAACAGTCTTGTGGACAAGGTGTTGGGCAAACAGGTTTTCTACGAACAGGAACCCGGATAACACGCTGAGCAGCAATGTGGCGAAGCCCAGGCCACACACACCGAAAAGCAGGCGTTCGGTCGTTTCAAGTGGAGCAAACAGTTCGTTGAGGTTGGCGAGCCTGCCGGAGCGCAGCCGGCGTTCCTGGATCAGCGCAAAGACGGCAACGATGGCGCCGGCGGCAAGCATGCCGTAGGCGAAAAGGGATATGAGTATGTGAGCTTGCAGTTGCCAGCCGCTGGCAATAGTACTGCCCGCGTTGTGGCTACCGGTCGCGGCAGCGCAGACGGCGGCGAGCAACAGTAGACCACCGGCAAGTCCGCGTAGTCTTGCCTCGATTCCGCCAACGATGGCGATCAAAGCGAGCTGCAGGCCGACGAATGATGCACTGTTGGCCAATGACAGCTGAAGACCATCGGCAACAAGGATCATGCTGAACAACGTATGGCTGTGCCAGGCGAATGCGGCGATCGCAAGCAAATAGGCGGCCAACAGCAGTACACCGCGGCGGTCGATGAAGCGCTTCAGGCGGGACAGCGCCAGCATTGTGCCGGCAATTACGTACAACAATGGAATTGTGATTTGAAACACAGAATCCCGACAGGCGATACCCTAGTTTGCTTTGAAGAATCATCCCACATGGTGCACTTCAATAGAACCCTGGCCTAAGGTTGCGCCGGCAGGTTGCAAGCCCGGGGTAGCGTCGCTCACGCCCCAATCTATGCAGATCCGCTGGCGCGAACACGACTAATCATGCAGATACGAATTCTCGGATGCAGCGGTGGAATTGGTGCTGGCGCGCGAACCTCCGCGATGCTGGTGGATTCTGATGTGCTGATCGATGCGGGTACCGGAATCGGTGACCTGGCGCTGGCCGACGTGCAATTGATCCGGCACGTGTTCCTGACACACGCACATCTTGATCACATTGCCGGACTGCCCATGCTGGTCGACGCCATATTCGCTGACGATCTGGACGAGCCGCTGACCGTGCACGCGCGTCCGGAAACCCTCGACGCGCTGCAGAAGCACATTTTCAATTGGGTTATCTGGCCGGATTTTGCCGCATTGCCATCTGCGGACAATCCGGTTTTGCGCTACCAGGAATGCAACCCTGGCGACACCGTCACCATCAACCATCGTGACTTTCATGCGGTCGACGTCAAGCACACCGTGCCCTCGATCGGTTTTACCGTCCGAAACTCGGCAGGCAGTTTCGCGGTTAGCGGCGATACCCGTACCAACCAGACACTCTGGCCCGTTCTGAATGCCTGCGATGACTTGCGCGCGCTCGTTATCGAGGTGTCGTTCCCGGACGAGCAGCGTGAGCTGGCGGATATTTCGGGGCACTACTGTCCGCAGACTTTGACGGACGATTTGCGCAAACTGCAGCATGATCCGGAGATCTGGTTGACTGGCATGAAGCCTGGCGACGAAGACACAATTTTCCGTCAGGTTCGCGCGTCCCTGCCGAATCGGCATGTCCAGATGCTCAGCAACGGCGTCACGATCCAGATCTGATTGCTCGCAGCGCTGCCGCAACAACCAGCCACCTGATCCGTATTGGTGCACGCGATGGTTCGCGACGGAGCGCATTGGCGTTACAATGGCGCGGTCGTTCGCTCGTCGGCGACCAGTCTGAATGCTGTCGTAGTGACGGCATCAGAATTCATTGTGGAATCACCTGGATGTTTGACAATTTGACGGGTCGGCTGTCTGAAGCGGCGCGAAATCTGACCGGCAAAGGTCGCCTGACCGACGCCAATATCAAGGACACCCTGCGCCAGGTACGACTGGCGCTGCTCGAAGCGGATGTGGCCTTGCCGGTCGTCAAGACGTTCATCGAGCGCATCCGCGAGCGCGCCGTCGGCGAGGACGTCGGCCGCAGTCTTACGCCGGGCCAGGCGCTCGTCAAAATTATCCATGCCGAGCTCGTAACCTTGCTTGGTAGCGAAGCAATTCCCCTGGATCTGCGGGCGCAGCCTCCAGTCGTCCTGTTCCTGGCCGGCTTGCAGGGCGCAGGTAAAACCACGACGGCGGCGAAACTGGCACGGCGCCTTATTGAGAAAGAGCGTAAACGGGTCGCCATGGTGAGCGTTGACGTGCATCGCCCGGCGGCCATCTTGCAGCTAAAGACGCTGGCAGGTGAGATCAATGCGACGTTTATCGAGAGCAATGTAAAAGAAGACCCGCGCAAGATCGTGGATCGCGCGCTCGATGAAAGCCGCCGTTTGCATATGGATGTTTTGCTCGTCGATACCGCGGGACGTCTGCACGTCGACGACGAAATGATGGATGAAGTTGTGGCCGTGCACGCACGAGCAAAGCCTCACGAAACTTTCTTTGTCATCGACAGCATGGCCGGCCAGGACGCGGTTAATTCGGCCCGCGCGTTTAACGAGCGTCTGCCGCTGACCGGTGTGATCCTGACGAAAGCAGATGGCGATGCCAAGGGTGGCGTAGCCTTGTCGGTGAGCCAGGTAACCGGCAAACCCATTCGCTTCATGGGTATAGGCGAAAAGACCGATGCCCTGGAAGTCTTTCATCCGGATCGCATGGCATCGCGGATCCTCGGAATGGGCGACGTGTTGTCGCTGGTAGAGGAAATTGAAGGCAAGGTTGATCGCAAGCAGGCCGACAAGCTCGCCGGCAAGCTGAAGAAAGGCAAGGGCTTCGATCTGAGCGATTTACGCGATCAGCTGCAGCAAATGATGAATATGGGCGGAATGGCGGCACTGCTGGAAAAACTGCCCATTCCGGGTGCCGCGAATGCCGCTGCACTGAAGGGTGGCGCTGATGAGAAGCAGCTCAAGCGACAGGTAGCCATTATCAACTCGATGACCCCGGGCGAGCGCCGCTTCCCGAAAACCATCAACGGTTCGCGCAAACGGCGAATCGCAGTGGGCTCCGGCCTGCAGGTCCAGGACGTCAACCGGCTACTGAAACAGCATCAGCAGATGGAAAAAATGATGAAAAAAATGTCGCGGGGCGGCATGCAAAAAATGATGCGGGCGATGGGCGGCGCGGGAATGCCGCCTGGCATGCGCCCGCCGAAGTAGTAATACACTGATTTAAAAGATAAAAATTCTTACATGCCGTAACGTCGCAGGTGAAATTTCGAGCGTCGCTGGCCGCTGGCTGTAAGCGCTGGAATTGCTTCACATTTGGCCTGAAATGCGTACAATGCGCGCTTTACTCGGGCCGGGCCCGAGCGTAGGCATGTCTGCCTGTCTTGAACCTTTAACGGAAAAACAATGGTAAGTATTCGTCTTTCGCGCGCTGGCGCGAAGAAACGCCCCTTTTATCACCTGGTAGTCACCGACAGCCGCAACCGTCGTGACGGCCGCTATATCGAGCGGGTCGGATTCTTCAATCCGGTAGGTACCGAGAAGGAAGAGAATCTGCGGATTGATCTCGAGCGCGTGGATTACTGGCTCAGCAAAGGCGCGAAGCCATCTGATCGGGTCGCAAACCTGCTTAAAGCAAGCCGCAAGGCCGCGGTAGCCGCGTAAGGATAATGGCCGGGCGTACGCGCCTGGCAGGGCCGGTGGCACAAAGTAGTCATAGCGTGCTGGATCGGCAGCCGATTATTATTGGCCAGGTTGGCGCTCCCTGGGGAGTGCGTGGCTGGGTCCGGCTGAATTCTTTTACCGATCCGCGAGATGCCTTGCTCGAGTATCGCGATGTCTATTTGCGTATCGACAAGGAATGGCGCGCAGCGCGAATTGCGGAAGGGCGGCTGCAGGGTAAGTCGCTGGTTGCACGACTCGATGGAGTCGATGACCGCGATGTCGCATTGCAGAGTCGAGGCGCCGATATTGGCGTACCTCGTGAGCAAATGCCGGAGCCGGGCGAGGGCCATTACTACTGGTCGGACCTGGAAGGGCTGAAAGTTGAACGGCGCGATGGTCGCGAGTTGGGCCATGTCGCTTACCTGCTGGCAACCGGGGAACACGATGTGCTGGTTGTAGCTGGCGAACGGGAAGTGTTGATTCCATTCGTCATGGGACAAACGATACTTGGCGTTGATCTGGACCTCGGTCTGATCAGGGTCGACTGGGAATGGGACTGAGCCATGCAAGTGCAGGTAGTCAGCCTGTTCCCGGAAATGCTTGAAGCGGTGTCGGCGTACGGCGTCGTTGGCCGCGCGGCGGACAGGGGGCTTTATTCCCTTGAGTGCCAGAATCCGCGCGATTTTGCCGATGATGCGCATCGCACAGTCGATGACCGGCCGTACGGCGGTGGCCCCGGCATGGTCATGAAGTTCGAACCGCTGGCTGCTGCGATCGCTGCTGCGAAGGATGCACTGCCGACTGGCTGCCCGGTCATTGGCCTGTCGCCGCAAGGCCGGGTGTTCGACCAGGATGCCGCGAAGCGGCTGGCAACGCTGCCGGGCATTGTGTTGCTGGCAGGTCGTTACGAGGGCATCGACGAACGCCTGATTGAGGCTTGCGTTGATGAAGAATTATCGCTCGGCGATTTTGTGCTGAGCGGTGGCGAAATTGCCGCAATGGCGGTGATTGACGCTGTAGTAAGGCTGCTGCCGGGTGTGCTGGGTGATGAGGCATCGGCGGCGGAAGACTCGTTCATGCAGGGCTTGTTAGATTGCCCGCATTATACGAGGCCGGAATCGATCGCCGGCAAGACAGTGCCTGAGGTGCTGTTGTCCGGAGATCATGCGCGCATAGCGCGCTGGCGACATCAGCAAGCGTTGGGGCGAAGTTTTATTCGGCGTCCGGACTTGTTGGCGAAGCTGACGTTAACGAGCGAGCAGCAAGATCTGCTCGATGAATTTTTGGAACTGCAAAAACTGACAGCTGATTAGTGTCAGGTTTTGTCGAAATCACACATGCGGCAAAGTGGCCGGCAGGTAGAGAAAGATGAGTAAAGTAATCGAAGCAATCGAAAACGAACAGATGAACCGCGAAATTCCGAAGTTCGGTCCAGGCGATACCGTGGTCGTGCAGGTTCGTGTGAAAGAAGGCGAGCGTGAGCGTCTGCAGGCGTTTGAAGGCATCGTCATTGCCAAGCGCAATCGTGGTCTGAACTCGTCATTCACTGTCCGCAAGATATCTCATGGCGAAGGTGTGGAACGCGTATTCCAGACTTACAGCCCAGTCGTTAGTGCGGTCGAAGTCAAGCGCCGCGGCGACGTGCGCAGCGCCAAGCTGTACTACCTGCGCGGACTGACCGGCAAGGCCGCTCGTATCAAGGAAAAAATCTAATACGCCGCGCGACGTGAGCTGCAGATCGGCAGCGCCAAAGTGCGCTGCCGGCCAATTGTCCTGCCAAACTTGACGATTGCTTCCATTTTATTGCGCTCACCTGTCGGTATCATGGCGGCCCCGGGGTTCTTGCCTCGAACTCATTCCTGACAATGAGGTCATTCTTGCCATGAACGATCCGTTCTCCCCACGCTGGCGCCTGTGGCGCTGTTTGTTTGCGCTGCTCGTAGTAGCGATATCCGGCTGCGCGTCGCTGGTGTCCTCGGCAGCCAGCGACTTCGCCGACAATCTGTCCGCCGCGGTGCTTAACCAGACCGATCCGGCTACGGTGCGTGATGGCGCGCCAGCCTATTTGTTGCTGCTGGACAGCCTGGTGGAGGGCAACCGGGAAAGTCCGGACATCTATGCTGCCGCGGCACAGCTATACGCCTCCTACGGAGCGGTATTTGCTACGGAACCCGGGCGAGCAGCACGCCTGACCGAACGGGCACGCGATTACGCGGGCAAGGCAATTTGCCTGGGTTACGAGCCTGCCTGCAATTGGGCTGATATGGATTTTGAAGCCTACGAGGCATCACTGAGCGGCTTAAAGGCCCGGCATGCAGATTACGTGCTGGCCTATGGTGTAGCCTCGCTGGCGTGGATTCGGGCACACAGCGGCGACTGGAACGCGCTGGCTGAATTGCCGCATATGCAGGCACTACTGGAGCGCTATTTGCGAATAGGCGAACCGTCGGCGAGCGCGTCGGTCTATACCTACCTGGGCATCCTCGCGACACTGCGGCCACCGGCACTCGGTGGCGAACCGGAGAAGGGCCGGGAATACTTCGAACGCGCCATTGAATTGACCGGAGGCCAGGATCTCGGCGTCAAGGTCGAATTCGCACGCGGGTACGCGAGGCTGATGTACGATCGCGAGCTGCATGACCAGTTACTGAACGAGGTTATGGCGGCGAATACGGTGGTCGACGGTTACACCTTGACCAACGTACTTGCGCAGCAGGATGCCGCAGACCTGTTGGCGAGTGCAGACGAATATTTTTAGTGCTGGCCAGCAACTTTTGGCAACCAGCACACTGGAGGAAGTGAATGCGAAATCCGTTAGCTAAATTTGGAATAGCACTGCTTGCGTTACACGGCATGGCTGCGCTGGCGCAGACCACGCAGATCAAGATCGCGACGCTGGCACCAGAAAACTCTCATTGGATGACCGAATTTCGTGCCGGAGCGAAGGAAGTTCGTGAACGCACCGATGGCCGGGTGCAGCTTAAATTTTACTCGGGCGGCGTGCAGGGCAACGAAAGCAAGGTGTTGCGCAAGATTCAGATAGGACAGCTGCACGGCGGCACGTTCGCACCGACCGATTTCCAGAAGCGCTATCCCGACCTGAATATCTATGGTTTGCCATTCGTATTTCAGACCGAAGAAGAAGTCGAATACGTACGCGGCTTCCTTGATACGAAATTGGAAGCAGGCTTTGACGAGCTGGGATTTCAGACGTTTGGATTTGCCAGCGGCGGTTTCGCAATCGTGATGTCGAATTCACCGGTCAGCAGCTATGAAGACCTGAAAGGCAAGAAAGTCTGGCTACCTGAGGGTGACTTGATTAGTTATGAGGCGATGAAAGCACTACAGCTGTCGCCGGTGGCCTTGCCGATGACTGACGTATTGACTGGCCTGCAAACCGGACTGATAGATATGGTTGCGATTCCGCCGGTCGTTGCCCTCGCATTGCAGTGGCATACGAAGGTCAAGTACGTGACGCAGTTGCCAGTACTCTACGCTATGGGTTTCATGGCGATCAGTGAACGGACCTTAAGCAAGTTGTCAGCAGAAGATCATGCGGTCCTTGATGACGTGTTGACACGCATCTACGCCGAAGTTGATGAGGCGAGTGCAAAGGATACGAGCAATGCGGTTGATGCTTTGTTGAACGTCGGTCTGCAAAACGTTGAGCCACGTGATGGCGAGTTTGAGAAAATTCGCTCGATAATGCACAAGACCAATCTGGATATGGCTGAACGCGGCATGTTTTCCGTAGAACTCCTGAAGGAAATGCAGCAGCATTTGCGTGATTATCGTGAGCAAAAAGCCGGGGCCGACGCAGCTACTCCGAAAGCTGACGCGGCTCAAAGTGCCGCCAATCTTGCGCTCGAGTCGCATTAATGCCTGAACGCCCGAGCGTGTTTTTCGGGCGTTTGGAACGCTGGGGAACGGCTGCAGAGAATGCAGCCCTGGTGTTGCTCTTGGCGGGGCTGATGTTGCTCGCGGTTGGCCAGATCGTCATGCGTATTTTCTTCAACTCTGGTTTCGTATGGGTCGATGAGTTGCTTAAGCTCATGGTGTTGTGGATTGCGTTGATCGCATCGGTTGCAGCAAGTCGTAGTGGCCGCCATTTGCGTATTGATGTGCTCTCACATTTCATGCCGCCGCGCCTGGCACGATTGCCCAAGTTGATCGCTGAGGGTTTTGCCGCCGCTATTTGCGGAATCCTCGCCTACGAATCCTGGCGTTTCGTAATGTTGTCCTACGAGTTTGGGGACACCGTTCTCGTTGATACGCCTGCCTGGCTTGCACACGGTATCGTACCGATCGCATTTGCCTTGATGAGTTATCGGTTTCTTCTGGCAACCTGTCGCGAGGCATATTATTTGCTGCGACCCGCTGCGGCTGAGGTCGCAAGCCGGTGATGGTACTGAGCGCGCTCCTCGTTGTACTGGCTGTCATCGGTGCGCCATTGTTCGTAGTGATTGCGGGCAGTGCAATGCTCGGTTACTACCGCGAAGGTATCGACCTGATGGCGATCGCGGTAGAGGTGCTGGGCCTTGCCAGCATGCCATTTCTATCAGCGATTCCCTTGTTCACTTTCGCGGGCTACCTGCTCAGTGAGAGCAACGCGCCGCGCCGCCTGGTTCGTCTGACGGGCGCCATTCTGGGCTGGATGCCCGGTGGCCTGGCTTTGGTATCCCTTGCCGCCTGTGCGTTTTTCACTGCCTTCACCGGCGCATCCGGAGTCACGATTATTGCGCTCGGGGCCATTCTTTACCCGGCACTGAAACAAGATGGCTATCCGGATAATTTTAACCTCGGTCTCGTAACCACATCAGGCAGTCTCGGCTTGCTGTTTGCACCATCGCTGCCATTGATTCTCTACGGCATCGTTGCGGAAGTGTCCATTGACGACCTGTTTCGGGCCGGCGTTTTGCCCGGCCTGCTGATGTTGCTCATGCTTTCGGGTTATAGCCTCTGGATTAATCGGCACAACCGTAAGCCGCTCAAATCTTTTTCGATGAAAGAAGTGGGTGCTGCGCTTTGGGAATCAAAATGGGAGCTGCCATTACCGCTCGTAGTATTGGGCGGAATATACTCAGGTTACTTTGCCGTCTCCGAAGCAGCAGCCATTACGGCTCTTTACGTGCTGGTGGTCGAAGTATTTATCCTCCGCGAAATTTCACTTCGTAAGCTGCCCGAAGTCATGCGCGAATCGATGCTACTGGTCGGTGGCATTCTGATTATTCTCGGCGTTTCACTGGCATCGACGAATTACATGATCGATGCTGGCGTACCGCAGAAGCTGCTGGCCTACGTCGCCGAGCTGGTTTCGAGCCCGGTAAGTTTCCTTGCACTGTTGCTTGTATTTCTGCTGATCCTGGGTGCAATTCTGGATATTTTTTCTGCAATTGTCCTGGTCGTGCCCTTGATCTTGCCGATCGCGGCGCAATACGGTATCAACGAGGTTCACCTCGGCATCGTCTTCCTGGCGGCAATGCAGCTCGGTTATCTCACGCCACCGGTCGGCTTGAATTTATTCATCGCCAGCTACCGGTTTGAGAAACCGATCATGACGGTTTACGCCGCGACATTTCCGTTTCTCGTCATTCTGATGCTGTCGGTGTTGATCATCACATTCTGGTCTGATCTGTCCCTCTTGCTGTTGTAGTACCTGGGCAGGTAGACGCGCTGTTGGCAAGTCATTCCAAGGAGTTTGCAGTGGCTGAACGAAATATTCTGGTGCGGGCATTCTTGACGCTGTGGCGTGCCATTGACGGGCTTCGCAAGGTCCTGCACTTGCTCGTATTACTGTTTGTGTTCGCCATCATTATCGCGGCTCTATCGTCGAGTGCGCCGAATTTGCCGGCTCAGGCGGCTCTGTTAATTCCTTTGCAGGGTGATCTCGTTGAGCAACTCGATGGTGACCCTTACGACCGTGCTATCGCTGAGCTGATGGATGATGCGCGACCCCAGGTGCTGGTTCGCGATGTTGTCGCCGCGCTGGATTACGCCAAAGAAGACACCAGGATCAAGGCTGTAGTGCTCGATCTCGGTGGCCTGGGCGGCGCTGGCCTGAGCAAGCTCCGCCGTATTGCGGATGCGCTTGCTCGTTTTAAAGAGTCTGGCAAGCCGGTGATAGCTCACGCCGATTTCTTCAGCCAGTCTGCCTATTACCTGGCAGCGCATGCGGACGAAGTGTATTTGCATCCGGAAGGCATGCTGTTCCTGGAAGGCTTTGGCGTTTATCGGAATTACTTTAAAGATGCGATCGATAAATTAAAGATTGACTGGAACGTGTTTCGTGCGGGTTCCCACAAGTCTTTCGTTGAGCCGTATACCCGCAACGACATGTCGGATGAAGATCGCAGCTCAATGAGTCGAATACTTGAGCAGCTATGGAGTATCTACAAGGAAGGCGTCAGCAATGCCCGCGGTGTTTCGATCGAGAAAATCGATGAGCTGAGTACTGAATTCGTGCGGCACATGGAAGAAGCGGATATCAGTGCAGCGGGTGTTGCGGTCAAGTTTGGCCTGGTCGATGACCTTATGACGCGCCAGCAACTCCGTGATCGAATCGCAAGTTTTGCCGGTCGCGACAAGGAAGATCCGGCGGGTTATCGGGCCGCGGTGATGCACGATTACGTCGCGCAAATGCGCCTGCTGGATGGCTCGCTTACGGGCGACAGCCAGATCGCCGTGGTAGTGGCGTCCGGCGACATACTCGACGGCTATCAGCCGCCGGGGACGATCGGTGGTGAATCGACCGCCGAGCTATTAGCCAAGGCGCGCCAGGATGACAGCATTAAGGCTGTGGTATTGCGTGTGGACAGCCCCGGTGGCAGCGCGTTCGCATCCGAAATTATTCGTCACGAAGTGCTCGCGTTGCGTGACGCGGGCAAACCGGTTGTAGCCTCGATGGGCAGTGTTGCAGCGTCCGGTGGCTACTGGATATCCATGCCGGCGGACCAGATCGTTGCCAGTGAAGCGACGATTACCGGTTCGATCGGTGTATTCGGTATGTACCCAACCTTCGAACGGTCACTTGCGGCACTCGGCATTTATACCGACGGCGTGGGAACCACTTCAATGGCTGGCGTATTGCGTGCTGACCGCGCGATGACCGCAGAATCACAACGTCTGATTCAGGCGTTGATTGACGAAAACTATGCGGAGTTCATCAGCAAGGTGGCTGACCACCGTGGCATGACGATTGAGGCAGTGGACCGGATTGCGCAGGGCCAGGTATGGACCGGGAGAGACGCGCTCGATAACGGCCTTATCGACCAGATCGGCGAGTTCGCTGACGCCGTGGCAACGGCTGCGGATTTGGCCGGTCTAGGTGAGGGCGAGTACAGCTTGCAGTATATCGAGCCGGAATTGAGTGCAGGTGAGTTGTTCGCGTTGCAGCTATTCGGCGGCGCGAAGGCGCTCGGCCTGGATTTTGTTTCCTACGGTCGTAAGCCGACGGCGCTGCAGCGAGTTGCTGGTGTTGTGGAGGCGGCACTACGACCGTTCGCGCGCTTCAACGATCCTCGCGGCGTCTACTCGTATTGCTTCTGCGGAGTTGAGTAGGGACAGCGACCGTCAGCCTTCCTGGCGAGACTGCCTTTCTCGCTTGAGCAGGCCGTAGATCACCAGATCCTCGTAGCGATCCCATTTGCGGGTGTGCTCGCGTTGCACTCCTTCGTGCTGCATGCCGATCTTCTGCATGACTTTTCCAGATGCCGGATTGCGCGCGAGGTGGCTTGCATGAATTCGATTCAGGCCAAGGTCTGTGAAGCCGTATGTCAGCACGGCTTCGGCAGCTTCCGTGCAATAACCTTTGTTCCAGTATTCGTGCCCTATCCAGTAACCCAGATTAGCGTGTGAGCAACGGCTGTTAATCTGCAGGCTCATCGCGCCGATTAGCGTCAACGACTCGCGTAAGGCGAGTGCGAAAACCGCCAGTTCGCCCGTAGCGCGCAGTGACTCATGAGTCGCTATCCATTGTTCAGCCATCCCGGGTTCGTAGGGGTGTGGCACATTCAGGGTGGTATCCGCTATTCGTCGATCACCGGCAAGTTGTCGCACTGCCTCCCCGTCATTGACGCTAAACGCGCGCAACAACAGTCGCTCGGTATTCACCGTTGGCAATTCGATAGGCTGGCTCACTACTTGCTCAGGATGCCCAGTCGAGAATGATCTTGCCGGACTGGCCTGATTCCATTAGTTCAAACGCCTCCTGGAAATCATCGACGGCAAAGCGGTGCGTAATAATCGGGCTGATGTCCAGGCCGCTCTGCAACATGCTGGACATCTTGTACCAGGTCTCAAACATTTCGCGTCCGTATATTCCTTTCAGTACCAGTCCTTTGAAGATGACCTGATTCCAGTCAATCGCTGTCTGCTCCGGCGGGATGCCTAGCAGCGCGACCTTGCCGCCGTGGTGCATAGTACGCAGCAGGTCGGTGAAGGCGCGCGGGTTACCGGACATTTCCATGCCGATATCAAAACCTTCGGTCATGCCCAGTTCTTTCATGGTGTCGTCCAGGGAATCCCGGCTGACATTCAAAGCACGCGTTGCGCCAAGCTTCGTGGCCAGCGATAGTCGGTAGTCGTTGACGTCGGTGATAACGACATGCCGCGCCCCGGCAAAACGAGCGATGGCAACGGCCATGATGCCGATTGGCCCGGCACCGGTGATCAACACATCTTCGCCGACCAGGTCGAATGACAACGCGGTGTGTGTTGCATTGCCGAACGGGTCCAGGATAGATGCCATCTCGTCTGTAACCGCGTCCGGTAGCTTGAATACATTGAATGCCGGTACCGAAATGTATTCCGCAAACGCTCCCGGCCGATTCACACCCACGCCTTGAGTATTCATGCATAGATGACGTCGACCTGCGCGGCAGTTTCTGCACACACCGCAAGTGATGTGCCCCTCGGCTGAGACCCGGTCGCCTACTTCGAAGCCGACGACCTCGCTGCCGAAGTCGACAATCTTGCCGTAAAACTCATGGCCAACCGCAAGCGGCACAGGAATCGTTTTACGCGCCCAATCGTCCCATTTAAAAATGTGTATGTCGGTGCCGCATATCGCCGTGCGCTTGACCTCGATCAGTACGTCGTTGTGCCCGGGCGACGGCTTCTCGATGTCTTCCATCCAGATGCCTCGCTCGGCTTTCGCTTTTACCAGTGCTTTCATTCCCGATTTCCTAATTAATTACGCCCAGTTCGCGGCCGACAGTGGCAAACGCGGCAACTGCTTTTTCAAGATGCGCGCGTTCCAGCCCCGCGGACATTTGCGTACGTATCCGTGCCTGTCCCTTCGGCACGACCGGGAAGGAGAAGCCAATCACATAGATGCCATGATCCAGCAAGCGGTCGGCCATGCTCGACGCGAGTTTCGCGTCGCCCAGCATGACTGGAATAATCGGGTGCTCGCCGGGCTTCAACTCGAAGCCCAATGCGGTCATTTCCCGGCGGAAGTACGTTGCGTTATCGCGCAGCCGGCTGCGGAGATTGTCATTCTTTTGCAGTAAATCCAGTACCGCGATCGAGGTAGCCGCGATGGCCGGCGCAACCGAATTCGAAAACAAATAAGGGCGGGAACGTTGCCGCAGCCAGCCAATGATTTCCTTGCGACCGGATGTGTAGCCGCCGGATGCGCCGCCAAGTGCCTTGCCCAGGGTGCCGGTGATGATATCGATACGACCCATGACATCGCAGTGCTCGTGAGTACCTCGACCTGTTGCTCCCAGGAAGCCGGTGGCGTGGCAATCGTCGATCATGGTGATCGCGTCATAACGATCGGCAAGATCACAAAGGTCGCCAAGGTTGGCGATTGTGCCATCCATGGAAAATACACCGTCCGTGACGATTAGCCGGTGGCGGCAGGACGCGGCGTCCTTGAGTTGCTGCTCCAGGTCGTTCATGTCGTTATTCTTGTAGCGAAATCGTTGCGCTTTACTCAGCCGCACGCCGTCGATAATGCTGGCGTGATTCAGCGCATCGCTGATAACGGCATCCGGACTTTCCAGTATCGTTTCGAACAGGCCGCCATTCGCATCGAAACAGGATGGATACAAAATAGTATCTTCGGTGCCAAGGTATTCGCTGATTCTCCGCTCCAGCTCCTTGTGAATCGTCTGGGTGCCACAGATAAAGCGTACCGAGGCCATGCCGTAGCCAAATTCATCGAGTGCCTTGTGCGCTGCCTTGATGATGTCAGGATGATTCGCAAGGCCGAGATAGTTGTTGGCGCACAGATTGATGACCTGCTTGTTGCCGTTGCTGCCGGTGACGGTGATGTCTGCCTGCTGCGGCCCGGCAATGAGCCGCTCCCGCTTAAACAGGCCTTCGTCTTTGAGGGCTTCGGTTTGCGCTGCAAGTTGGCTAAAAATCGATGCTGCCACGGGATTGCTCTCTGCACTGAATGGCCGCAAAGTATATCAGCACCCCCCGATACGAAAGAGTAGCAATCCGTGCCCGACGCCA
Organism: Woeseia sp.; assembly: GCA_037968755.1. Taxonomy (GTDB): domain Bacteria; phylum Pseudomonadota; class Gammaproteobacteria; order Steroidobacterales; family Woeseiaceae; genus Woeseia. Next base: position 46,511 of record JBBKWB010000112.1, on the reverse strand, counting down.
ATACCGCATTGCGAATCGACCGCTGGCTGTGGTTTGCCCGGTTCTACAAGACCCGCACCCTGGCCGGACAGGCAGTGTCAGGCGGGCACGTGCGGATTAACGGCGAACGGGCAAGCCCAGGACAACGGGTCGCGCCCGGCGATCGTATTGATATCGTGCGCGAGCAGTTGCCTTACGAACTTGCTGTCCTGGCGGTGCCGCCGAGGCGCGGTCCCGCCAGTGAGGCCCGGCGATGTTATTCGGAGACGCCTGAGTCAGTCGAGCGACGCGAAGCGCTGAAGAGGCAACTCAGCAGCGACCGCAGGCAAATGCCGCGAACAGAAGGGCGCCCGGACAAGCACACTCGACGGCTGTTAAGGCTGCGCAATCGCGGCAGTTGAGCGCTTTATCGTTTCCGGCGATATCTTTAAAGCCCGGGAGCGAACGGCTACACTCGGCGCCATCACTTTCCTCTTCTTCAAGCCAGCTGTCGGGTCACGCTGCTGCAGGGTAAGCTCACATGAAGTTTACGGACCAACCTTCCGCAACGGTTGAACCGCTTGGCGGTATTAGCAAGTCCTACCTCGCCGACGAAGCCAGTCTCGTTGCCGAACTCGCGATCGCAGCCGATGCGGGCGAGCCTACCCGTGCATTGATCCAGGACACGGCGCGCCTGCTGGTGGAGGCGGTGCGCCGGCACGCCGCCAACGATGGCGGCATAGATGCTTTTTTGCAGCAATACGATTTGTCGTCCGAGGAAGGCGTGCTGTTGATGTGCATCGCCGAAGCATTGCTGCGGATACCGGATGCGGACACCGCGGACCGACTTATCGCGGACAAGATCACGGCCGCGAGCTGGCAGGATCATCTGGGCGCCAGTGATTCACTTTTCGTCAACGCGTCTACCTGGGGACTGATGCTGACAGGCCGAATTCTGAAAGTAGATGATGAGGCCAAACGCAATCCGGCGCGCTATCTTGGCAAGCTCGCCAGCGGCGCAGGGGAACCGGTAATTCGCGGTGCCATGCGCCAGGCGATGCGCATCATGGGTCACCAGTTTGTCATGGGGCGCAATATCGAAGAAGCGTTGAAGCGATCGACGAAGAAAGACCTGCAACGTTATCGATACTCGTTCGACATGCTCGGTGAAGCGGCGCTCACTGCAGACGATGCGGAGCGCTACTTCGAAGCGTACAGCGCGGCCATCGCTACGATTGGCGAGAATGCAAACGGACAGGATATATTCGCCGCGCCGAGTATTTCAGTGAAACTGTCAGCACTGCACCCGCGTTACGAATTCACCCAACAAGAGCGGGTGATGCAAGAGCTGGTTCCGATCCTCAGCGAGTTGGCACTCAAGGCACGGGCGGCAGGGATTGCGCTGACCATGGACGCAGAAGAGGCGGACCGGCTGGAATTATCGCTGGACGTGTTTGCCGCTGTCTACGCTGACCGTCGCTTGCACGACTATGCGGGATTCGGTCTGGCTGTACAGGCGTACCAGCGCCGTGCGCGGGATGTCATTAGCTTTGTTAGCGGACTCGCCGCACAGCACGGTCGTCGGATACCGGTGCGCCTGGTGAAGGGCGCGTACTGGGATACCGAGATCAAACGCGGTCAGGAACAAGGCCTCGCGAGCTACCCGGTATTCACTCGTAAGGCCTACACCGATGTTTCTTACCTGGCCTGTGCGCGACAGATGCTCGACGCGGGCACGCAGTTGTATCCCCAGTTCGCGACGCACAATGCGCATACGCTCGCCAGCATCATGCACTTCGCGGGGTCGCGCAGCGACTTCGAGTTTCAGCGTTTGCACGGCATGGGTGAAGAGCTTTACGCGGAAGTCACCGACCCGGACAAGTTCAATAAGCCCTGTCGCGTTTACGCGCCTGTCGGCAGTCATGAAGATTTGCTGCCTTACCTTGTGCGACGCCTGCTTGAGAACGGGGCGAACACCTCATTCGTGAATCGCATCGTCGATGAAAGTGTTGCAGTTGACGACATTATTGCTGATCCAATAACGACCGCACAGAAGACCGATTTCAAGCCGCATACCCAGATTCCATCGCCGGAACGCCTGTTTGGCGAGCAGCGCCGCAATTCTGCCGGTCACAACCTGGCGGACCGGCGGGTGACGACGGCACTGGCTGCAGCCATGCAAGCTGCGCCAGTCACCTTGCGGGCAGGACCATTGGTTGGCGGGAAGCTGCTGGATGGTACAGCGCTGTCGTCAATCAACCCGGCTAATCACGCCGACGTAGTGGGCGAGTGCGTGCAGGCAGACCAGCCAGCAGTAGCCAGGGCGCTGGAGCTTGCCAGTGCGGCGCAAGTGAAGTGGGATCAAACGTCGGCCACTACGCGCGCCGACATACTGGAGCGTGCTGCTGACTTGTTCGAACGCAATACCGGAGAGTTGCTGGCCCTCTGTGTACGTGAAGCGGGCAAAACAATACCTGACTCAATTGCTGAACTGCGTGAAGCCGTGGATTTTCTACGCTACTACGCACAGCAAGCACGTGAGCATTTCGCGGCACCGAAAGATTTGCCGGGTCCCACCGGCGAACGCAATGAGCTGGGAATGCGCGGTCGCGGTATTTTTGTCTGCATCAGTCCCTGGAATTTTCCGCTCGCGATTTTCGCCGGCCAGGTGTCCGCCGCGCTGGCGGCGGGCAATGCCGTGCTCGCGAAGCCTGCGGAGCAGACTCCGTTGGTTGCGTATCGGGCTGTCCAGCTACTGCATGAGGCCGGCGTACCCGGCGATGTGTTGCATTTCCTGCCCGGCGACGGGGCGACAGTGGGTGGCTACGCTGTTGCGGACTCACGGGTTGCTGGCGTTGCCTTCACCGGCTCAAACGAAACGGCGCGACTAATAAACAAGTCACTGGCGGATCGTGAGGGAGCCATCGCGACGTTTATAGCCGAAACCGGTGGCCAGAATGCGATGTTTGTTGACAGCTCCGCTTTGCCGGAACAGGTGGTGCATGACTGCATTGCCTCGGCATTTAATGCGGCAGGGCAACGTTGTTCCGCACTGCGGATTCTGTGTGTGCAGGAAGACATTGCGCCACGTGTGATATCCCTGCTTGATGGCGCGATGCAGGAGCTTCGCATCGGTGACCCGGCGGATCTCGCAACGGATGTCGGACCGACCATCGATGAGGAAGCGCGCTGCAACTTGCAAGCGCATCTCGACAGCCTCGGCGCCAATGCCAAGATTATTCGCCAATGTCGGCTCCCGGCAAGTGCTTCCGCCGGTACCTATTTTGCGCCGGTTGCAATCGAGATTGAGAGCATCGCGCAGCTCAAGAAGGAAGTATTCGGTCCGGTGCTGCATGTATTCAAGTATCGCCGGCGTAAGCTGCAGGAAACGATTGATGCAGTGAATGCCACCGGTTTCGGTCTGACAATGGGCTTGCACAGTCGCATCGGTGCGCGCGCCAGGGCATTTGTAAAACAGTCTGGCGCTGGCAATATCTATATCAATCGCAACATGATAGGTGCCATAGTGGGTTCGCAACCGTTTGGCGGTCGGGGACTTTCCGGTACCGGCCCGAAAGCAGGCGGTCCGCACTACTTGTTACGTTTCGGCACCGAGTATGCCGTTAGCAATAATATCGCAGCAGTGGGTGGCAACACCGGCCTGCTGTCGCTTACTGATTCATGAACGGACACGATTCTCGCCATGGCTGAAATTAGCGTATTCGACATATTCAAGATCGGCGTCGGGCCCTCCAGTTCGCACACGGTTGGCCCAATGAAAGCCGCTCGCGAATTTGCGAGCGGACTTGCGAAAAATTCCTTGCCGGTATCGCGCATTGACGTTCGACTGTATGGCTCGCTGGCATTTACCGGCCGCGGTCACGGTACGGATTCGGCGATTTTGCTGGGCCTTTGCGGCATGGATCCAGCGACCATCGATCCGGACTCAATGGAACCGTCCCTTCGGCGCATACACGAAAGTTGCCGCCTGCCTTTGCTGAAGCTTGGCGAGATTGATTTCGATCCGGCAACAAACCTCAGTTTCGACTACGACGACGAATTGCCGCGCCATACCAATGGAATGCGTTTCCAGGCATTCGATAGCGCGGGCGAGGAGCTGTGCAGCGAAGACTGGTATTCAGTCGGCGGCGGTTTTGTGGTTCGTGGTGACGAACAGGAACCAACCGGACAACAGGGCGAGCCACCGTACCCGTTTACCGATGCGGCCGGATTGCTGGCGATGGCGGATGAAAACGCACTCAGCATTGCGGACTTGATGATGCAAAACGAACTGCGTTGGCGATCAGAAAAAGAAATATCAGAACGCCTCGATGCAATTTGGGCAGCGATGCAGAGCTGTGTGCAACGGGGTCTCGTAACAGAGGGTGTTTTGCCGGGTAAGATGTCGGTGCTTCGGCGCGCCCCGAAACTGTACAAGTCACTGAAGCAACGCAGCGACGGCGGCGGCCTGGACACGATGGACTGGGTTAACGCCTGGGCTATAGCGGTCAATGAGGAGAATGCGGCAGGTGGCAGGGTAGTGACCTCGCCGACGAATGGCGCGGCCGGAATTATACCCGCGGTGCTGCACTACTATAGCGAGCTGGTGCCGCGCGCGACGCGCGACGGTATTGATCGATTCTTCCTGACGGCCGGTGCCATCGGCATTCTGTACAAGATCAATGCGTCTATTTCGGGTGCTGAAATGGGTTGCCAGGGTGAAGTGGGTGTCGCTTGTTCGATGGCCGCTGGCGGGCTCGTCGCTGCTTTGGGCGGCACGAATCAACAGATCGAGAATGCCGCTGAGATTGGCATGGAGCACAATCTCGGTTTAACTTGTGATCCGGTTGGTGGCCTCGTGCAAATTCCCTGCATTGAACGCAATGCCATGGGCGCATTGAAGGCGATCAACGCGGCCCGCCTTGCCAAGCATGGCGATGGCACTCACAAAGTGTCTCTTGATCAGGTAATCAAGACTATGCGCCAGACCGGCCTCGACATGTCGGCCATATACAAAGAAACCTCGCGCGGTGGTCTCGCTGTAAACGTGCCGGAGTGCTGACCAGGTAGCTAGTCGCTATCGCTGGATTTCTTGGGGTAGTCGTACAGTGCCAGCGTTTTCTCGCCGTCAGCCTGCAGGTCCCAGTGATCCAGTTCTATGTTGACCGATACGACAGCGCAGGTCGGCAGGTTACCGGTGAGCCCTGGCAGAAGATGATTCGCAAGATCTGTCAGGCCGGGATTGTGACCTACCAGCATGATGTTGTTGAATCCCTCATCCTGGCTGCGAATAACGTCAAAAAGCTGCCGTGTTGATGCGAGGTAAAGATCGTGTTCGCGCTGCAGAAACTCCAGTGGATACCTGAGTTCCTGTGCGACCGCTTTTGCTGTACTCCACGCACGCGCCGCAGGACTGCTGATGATCAGAGAAGGTCGGATGCCAGCCGCATGAATACGTCGCGCCATGACCGGTGCATCACGCTCACCGCGCTCATTCAAAGGCCGGTCGCTGTCAGCGACGCTGCTTGATTCCCAGCTTGATTTTGCGTGACGGAGAATAGTCAGGGTCTTCATCAGTTGCACCCTTGTCGTTACATCATACCGGTTTGCAGCCGGGCTTCGTCAGACATCATGCCTTGATTCCAGGGCGGATCAAATACCAGTTCCACGTTTACATCTGCGACCGTCGGCACAATCGAGATTTTCTCTTTTGCGTCCTGCACCAGTACGTCACCCATGCCGCAACCGGGTGCGGTCAAGGTCATGTCGACATCCACTGTGCGTAAACCATCCGGTCGGGCTTTTACGTCGCAGCGGTAAACCAGACCGAGGTTGACGATGTCGATAGGAATCTCGGGGTCGTAACAGGTTCGCAACTGTTTCCAAATGACGTCCTCGATGTCTTTGTCCGTTGGATTGTCGGGAACGGCAGGAGGTGGTACGGGCTCTTTACCTAATGCATCAGCATCTGTGCCTGCGATTCGAAACAGGTTGCCCTCAACATACACGGTGAAACTGCCGCCCAGCGCCTGGGTAATAAAGCCCGTGGTGTTTTCCCGCAAGATTATGGTCTCGCCGGCAGGAATGATGATGGCGTTCACATCTCTCTGGATAGTGAATGGCTCATTGGTATGTCCGAACATAGGTGCTTTACTCTGTAGTTGCCGACTGCGGATCGTTGTTAAGGGCGGACCGCAACGCGTGCCAGGCCAGGGTCGCGCATTTTACGCGCGACGGATATTCTTTCACGCCATCCAGGGCGCGGAGTTTGCCGAGGTCGATTCCATTGCCGTCGGTTGTGCCGTTAAGGCGACCGACAACGTTCGCCAAATAATTCAGTGCTGCGTCGGCTTCAAGCCCAAGCACGGTTTCCGACATGAGCGACGCAGAGGCAATCGAAATAGCGCAGCCGTTGCCGTCAAACGACACAGCATTAATGATGCCGTCAGCGTGCATTTCAATGTAGAGCTGCAAACTGTCGCCGCACAACGGATTGCTACCGCGGGCGCTGTGGGTCGCTGCTGGCAGGACGCCGAAGTGCCGCGGGCTGCGTGCGTGATCCAGGATCAACTCCCGGTACAGATCACGAATCTCTGACTGATTGGCAGCGGCAGCGCTCATCCTGCGAACATATCCTTTGCCTTGCCAAGGGCGTCGACCAGTTGATCAATGTCGTCGCGGTTGTTGTAGAGCGCAAGCGATGCGCGCGCTGTTCCCGGGATGCCAAAAAACGTCATGACCGGCATTGCACAATGATGCCCGGTGCGAATAGCTACGCCCTGATGGTCGAGAATAGTGCCGAGATCATGCGGGTGAATATCGTCGAGCAAGAACGACTGAACGCTGGCTTTGTGCTCGGCGCAGCCGATCAGGCGCATGCCGTCAATTTTCTGCAACTCGGCGGTTAGGTAGGCCAGCAAACTATGTTCGTACTCGGCAATAGCGTCCATGCCGATATCTTGCAAATAATGCACGCTGGCACCGAGCCCTGCCGCTGCCGCGATGTTGGGCGTGCCGGCTTCAAACTTGTAAGGCAATTCGTTGTAGGTTGTGCCAGCGAAGCTCACTTCGAGAATCATGTCGCCGCCACCCTGCCATGGCGGCATGTCATCGAGCAGGTGTTCCTTGCCGTAGAGGATACCGATGCCCGTCGGCGCGAACATCTTGTGGCCGGAGAATACGTAGAAGTCAGCATCGAGCGCCTGCATGTCGAGCGCCACATGAGGTGCAGCCTGCGCGCCGTCCACCAACACGGGAATGCCACGTTGATGCGCCTCGGCAATGATATCCGCAACAGGTACAACGCTGCCAAGCGCATTCGACACATGTGCGATCGCGAGAAGTTTGACGCGCTCGTCCAGCAATGCATACAACTCATCGACCAGCACTTCACCAAGTTCATTGATTGGGGCCACCAGTAGCTCGGCGCCTGTTTGCTCGCATACGATCTGCCACGGAACGATATTGGAGTGATGTTCGAGGTGACTGATAACAATGCGGTCGCCCGGCTGCAGGCGCGGGCGGCAGTAACTCTGTGCGACCAGGTTAATGCCTTCTGTTGTGCCGCTCGTGTAAACAACCTCTTTGCGGCTGGCCGCATTAATAAAGCTCTTTACCGCGTCGCGCGCTCCTTCGTAAATATCCGTCGCGCGATGACTCAAGGTATGTACGCCACGGTGCACGTTGGCATGGCTATGGCGCTGGTACTCCGCCATTGCGTCGATGCTAACCGCAGGCTGTTGCGATGATGCGGCGCTATCCAGATAGGCAAGTGGATGGCCGTTTATTTCTTGCGCCAGTGCTGGAAAATCCGCCCGGCAAGCGGCAACTTTTGCGAATTCAGATCGCGTCTGCTGTGCAGGGTTGGGCATGCTCACTGGGTATGCTCCTCCAGTAATTCATCGAGTTTCGCATCAATGCGCGCTTCGAGATGGTCACGAACGGTATTGAACGGCAGGAAATTCAGTATCTGACCAGCAAATGCGCGGGTCAGCAGATGCGCTGCTGCATCACGATCAAGTCCGCGCGACTGCATATAGAAGAGGGCGGATTTATCAAGCTGGCCAACGGTGGCGCCGTGGCTGCACTTGACGTCATCGGCATAAATTTCCAGCTCTGGTTTGGTATCGATTTCAGCTTTGTCAGACAACAGCAGATTGTGATTTGCCTGCTCTGCATCAGTGCCGTCCGCACCTTTATGGACGATGGCTTTGCCGTTAAACACACAGCGCGCGCGGCCGTTGAGAATGCCGCGGTACTCTTCCCGGCTGGCCGCCGGACCAACGCGGTGATCTACCCGCGTATGGATATCAATATGTTGCTGGTCACTGGCGAGATAGAGGCCGTGCATCCTGACCATCGCACCGGCGCCTTGAATATCGGCCATGACGTCGTAGCGAACCAGTTGCCCGCCAAGGTCGAATGATGCGTAGTCTAGCGTGGCAGACGACTGCAAACTGGCTGCCAGCTTGCCAACCTGTATGTGCGTCCTTGCGCGGTCCTGAATTCGGACAATATTTGCGGTCGCACCCTGCTGCAAAGCCAGTTGTGTAACGGTGTTGGCGAAATGCGGGTCTGCTGAATGCCCAAGATGATATTCGATCAAGTCCAGTCTGGAATCTGCTTCGGCGTCAATGACGATTCGCGTGTGACTTGCAGCATTGCCGCCGTCATCAAGAAAGATGACCAATGGCTTATCGAGTTGTTGCCCGGCATTCACTTGAATGTGCAGGCCATCCTGAAGCATTGCCGCATTCAGGGAGTCGAGGGGGCCATCTGCTGTGACAGCTGCTGCCCGGTCTCGCAATCTAGTAATGCTCAAGACTTTTGCTACGGCAGGGTCAATGTTATGCAGCAGGTCCTCGTCGACAACGCCGTTTCGAATTAGCAAGCAATGTGCATCAATACTGGGCAGCGCACTCACGCGAGTCTTCGCGGTTGCTGTCCCGGCGACCAGATTTTCGAGCCATTGCTGACTTAATGCGCTCGCTCCAGCCAGATTGGTGTAGCGCCAGTCCTCAACCCGCGTAGTTGGCAGGCCGGTTTGCAAAAATTCTGGTAACGCTGATTCCCGCACGGCACGAAGCGTGTCGGCCGGCAATGCGGCCTGGGCTTTTTTCAACAGGTCGGAATCGAGATCCGCAACGTTCATGCGTTCGCCGCCTCACGCACCCAGTCGTAACCCTGTTCTTCCAGCTTGAGTGCGAGTGACTTGTCGCCGGAGCGAACGATCTGCCCCTGTGACAGCACGTGTACAAAGTCTGGTTCGATGTAATCAAGCAGGCGTTGGTAGTGCGTTACCAGAATAATGGCGCGCGTCGGATCACGCAGCGAGTTCACGCCGCCAGCGACCGCTTTCAGGGCGTCAATATCAAGGCCTGAATCGGTTTCGTCAAGAATGGCGAGGCGGGGTTCCAGCATCGCCATCTGCAGAATCTCGTTGCGCTTCTTCTCACCACCGGAGAAGCCTTCATTGACGCCGCGTTTCAGAAAGCCGGGGTCCATGTCGAGCAGCTTCATCTTCTCTTTTGCAAGCTGCATGAATTCGAACGCATCTATTTCTGCTTCGCCATTGTGTTTGCGTTTCGCGTTCACAGCGGCTTTGAGCAAATACGCGTTATTCACGCCGGGAATTTCTACCGGGTACTGAAAGCCCAGGAATACGCCTTCGCGCGCACGCTCTTCCGGTTCCAGTTCGAGCAGGTCTTTGCCCAGGAACTGGACGCTTCCGGCGGTCACGATGTAATCCTTGTGTCCGGCGATAACCTGCGCAAGAGTGCTTTTGCCGGAGCCATTGGGGCCCATTATCGCGTGTATTTCGCCCGCTTTAACGCTTAGGCTGAGATCCCGAAGTATCTCGGTATCGCCAATACTGGCTTTAAGATTTTTGATTTCCAACATTGTTCTTGTTCCTGACTAGCCGACTGCGCCTTCAAGGCTTACGTTCAGAAGTGCCTGCGCCTCAACGGCGAACTCCATAGGCAATTCTTTGAATACTTCTTTGCAGAAGCCGTTAACGATCATATTGACTGCATCTTCTTCCGAAATTCCGCGTTGCCGACAGTAAAAAAGCTGATTCTCGGAGATCTTCGAGGTCGTTGCTTCATGTTCTATCTTGGCGCTTGGATTGCGAATTTCCATGTACGGGAAAGTATGTGCGCCGCACTCCTTGCCGATGAGCAGGGAGTCGCACTGGGTATGGTTGCGAGCGTTTTCCGCCTGCGGCATGACCCGTACCAGGCCGCGATACGCATTCTGGGCGCGGCCGGCAGAGATGCCTTTGGAGACGATCGTGCTACGGCTGTTGCGGCCGATGTGGATCATCTTGGTGCCGGTATCGGCTTGCTGCATGTTGTTAGCAACTGCAACTGAGTAAAATTCGCCGACGGAATTCTCACCGCGCAAAATGCAGCTCGGGTACTTCCAGGTAATGGCTGAACCGGTTTCTACCTGGGTCCAGGATATCTTGGAGTTAGCGCCCCGGCAGTCACCACGCTTGGTGACAAAATTGTAAATGCCGCCCTTGCCATTCTCATCCCCCGGGTACCAGTTTTGCACCGTCGAATACTTGATCTCGGAGTCTTTCAGCGCGACGAGTTCGACAACTGCTGCATGCAGCTGATTTTCATCGCGCATCGGTGCCCTCCAGCCTTCGAGGTAGCTGACGTGACTGCCTTCGTCGGCAACGATTAATGTCCGTTCGAACTGGCCGGTGTTCGCCGCATTAATGCGGAAATAAGTCGACAGCTCCATCGGGCAACGCACGCCCTTGGGTATATAAACGAACGAGCCATCGCTAAATACAGCGGAATTCAGAGTGGCATAGTAATTGTCACGGTACGGCACAACCGTGCCAAGGTATTTGCGGACCAGCTCCGGGTGATTTCTTACTGCTTCGGAGAATGAACAAAAGATCACTCCGGCTTCCGAGAGCTTTGCTTTAAACGTGGTCGCGACCGACACGCTGTCAAACACCGCATCAACGGCGACGCCCGCGAGGCGCGCACGTTCGTGTAGCGGGATGCCCAGCTTGTCGTAGGTTTCCAGCAGTTTTGGGTCGACTTCGTCCAGGCTCTGCGGCCGGTCGGCATCGGATTTCGGCGCGGAAAAGTAGGAAATCGCCTGGAAGTCGATAGTGGGATAGTGCACATGCGCCCATTCCGGCTCTTTCATCGTGAGCCAGTGGCGATAGGCTTTGAGGCGCCATTCGAGCATGAACTCGGGCTCGCCCTTGCGGGCCGAAATTGCGCGGACGACATCTTCATTGAGCCCGGGTGGCAGGCTATCCGACTCGATATCGGTGATAAAACCGTGCTCGTAGCGGCGATTGACGAAGGAGTCGATGTCTCGTGATTCAGTAGACACTATTTTATCTTCCGTTCGACACTGACAGGGGTGCCGGCAAAACTAAATTGGGGCAGGGGCGCGTTGGCCCGGCCGAGGTCGGCGAGAGTGATATCGTCAAGCGCCCGGCGAATAGCGACGTTGATGCGCTGCCAGGCACCACCAACGCTGCAGACCGACTCCAGCTCGCACTGGCTGTCGCTGCCACTGCATTCAGTTATCGATACGGGGCCCTCGAGCGCATCAATGACGTCCGCTGCGCTGATCTCTGCAGCGTCCCGTGCCAGCCGGTAGCCGCCGTGTGAGCCGCGCAGGGAGGTGACAAGCCCGGCCTTGTGCAGGGACTTGAGCAACTTGCTGACCGTTGCAACGCCAATGCCGGTTGCCGCGGCAACATCGGTCGCGCTAACGAGGCCAGCCGGGCTCTTGGCCAGGTGCCCGAGAACGACTGTGCCGTAGTCGGTCAATTTGCTGATTCGCAACACTGTACTGCTCCGCCGATGAAAGTGGACCATTTTAGTCCTAATTGGCCGACGAGGCCAGCCTGATTGCGCTATTCGCAGGTGACTGTCTGCCTTGGATATTTGCTATGCTACGCCGTCGTTACGGACTGCCATTGCTGCAGCCCTCATTACAAGTCAAACAACAAACTGGATTTCGGAGACAGTGGTATGGATCTCAAGCAATTGAACGCGGTCGCGACAGCTATGGTCGCGAATGGTAAGGGTATTCTGGCAGCCGACGAGAGCTCGCCAACGATCAAGAAACGCTTCGACACGATCGATACCGAATCCACTGAGGAAAGTCGCCGCCGCTATCGCGAGATGCTATTCACCACTGAGGGCGCGGCTGACTCGATTGGCGGCGTTATCCTGTATGACGAAACCATTCGCCAGAGCACCCGCGAGGGAGTGCCGTTTCCGAAATACCTGAACGATCTCGGCATGATTGCCGGCATCAAGGTCGACATGGGTGCCAAGCCGCTCGCCGGTGCGCCGGGCGAGACCGTTACCGAGGGCCTTGATGGCTTGCGTGAGCGTCTCGCGGAGTACTACAAACTGGGCGCGCGATTCGCCAAATGGCGGGCCGTCATAAACATCGGCAAGGGCATTCCCAGCGACTATTGCCAGGATGTGAACGCGCACGCGCTGGCTCGCTACGCAGCGCTTTGCCAGGAAGCGCAGATCGTGCCGATCGTCGAGCCCGAAGTGATTATGGACGGCGACCACAGCATTGAGCGCTGCGAGGAAGTGACCGCCGCAGCACTAAAACAGTTATTCGAAGCGCTGGCGGTACAGAAGGTCGCGCTTGAGGGAATAATTCTTAAGCCCAACATGGTTATATCCGGCACAAAGGCGGCCAAACGTGCCGGCCCGCAAGAGGTGGCCGACGCCACCTTGCGCTGCCTGAAAGCGCATGTGCCGGCAGCGGTGCCTGGCATCGCGTTTCTGTCCGGCGGCCAGACCTCTGAGGAGGCCACCGAGCACCTGAGCCTCATGAACGCGGCAGGCAAGTTGCCATGGGAATTGTCATTCTCCTACGGTCGCGCTTTGCAGGCGGCGGCGCTGGATGCGTGGCGTGGTAAAGAAGCCAATTTCAAAGCGGGCCAGGATGCCTTCGCCAAGCGGGCGAAATTGAACAGCCTCGCGCACCTTGGCAAGTACAAGACCGACATGGAAGCGGCAGCCTGAGCGCGGTCAAGGCCCGCCGGGGCCGCTGACAGCGACCGTCATGGGAAGTGAATCCGACAATTTGATTGAGATCCGTGATCTCGATTACACCCGCGGGCACAAGCAGATATTCAAAGGTCTGAATATCTCTATTGCACGCGGCAAAGTGACGGCGGTCATGGGTCCCAGTGGCACCGGCAAGACCACGTTGCTGCGCTTGATCACGCGGCAACTTGTCCCGGATCGCGGCTGTGTGCTCGTCGATGGTGTCGACATTTCGAGCCTGAAGGAAAAAGAACTGTTTGCGCTGCGCAAACGCTTCGGCATGTTGTTCCAGAACGGCGCATTACTCACTGATCTTTCGGTATTCGAAAACGTCGCCTTTCCGCTGCGTGAACATACAAAGCTGCCCAATCGCCTGATTCGACACATCGTACTAACCAAGTTGCATGCAGTTGGTTTGCGTGGCGCTGCCGATATGCGACCAAGCGAGTTGTCGGGTGGCATGGCGCGGCGAGTCGCTTTGGCGCGCGCCATGGTCATGGATCCGGAGATTTTGATTTACGACGAGCCTTTCGTCGGCCTTGACCCAATTTCGATGGGGGTCATTGTTCGCCTGGTGCGAAGGATGAACGACGCACTCGGCATCTCCAGCATAATTGTCAGCCACGACGTGCAGGAAGTATCGACAGTAGCCGACATCAGCTACCTGATATCGGATGGAAAAGTGGCGGCATCTGGCAGTCCGGAAGAATTGAACCAGACCTCCTCGGAATTGGTACGCCAGTTCATGCATGGCATGGCCGACGGTCCTGTCGCTTTTCATTACTCGGCACCTAATTACGCCGAACAGTTACTCGGGCGGGATGCCGAGTGACGGCATCACACTGAGTTGGCCGACTGATGTTCCGCGAACTGTATTACACCTTTCTTGATTTCCTCCGGACGTTCGGTGCACTGCAGCTGTTCTTTTTGCAGTTGCTGCGCCACACGCCGACTGTATTCGTGCGCCGCTTCCGGCTCGTCGTTCACCAGGTTTACAACGCCGGCGCTCTGTCGCTCGTTATTATCATGGTGTGCGGGCTTTTCGTTGGCGGTGTGCTCGGTCTGCAGGGTTACTCCAACCTGGCGCGCTTTAACGCCGAGGACTCGGTTGGCACCTTCGCAGCTTTTTCATTGCTGAAGGAACTGGGCCCGGTCATAACAGCACTGTTGTTTGCGGGCCGCGCCGGCACTTCCCTGGCATCCGAAATCGGCCTGATGCGCGCCACCGATCAGCTGTCGGCGATGGAAATGATGGCCATTAATCCTGTTCGCAGGGTGCTGGTGCCGCGCTTTCTTGGCGGCGTTATATCGATGCCCTTGTTGACTGCGGTATTCAGCATGGTTGGTTTGTTCGGGGCGCATATCGTTGGCGTCAATATGCTCGGCGTCGACGCAGGTGCATTTTGGCAGCAAATTCAGAACACATTGACACTTGATGATGTCTACGAGGGCATTATCAAGAGCTTCGTATTCGGCGTCGCCGCCAGCCTGTTCGCCGTTTGGGAGGGCTATAATGCTATCCCAACAGCTGCAGGTGTTGGTCGCGCCACCACGCGCACGGTGGTTATCACTGCCATCACCGTGCTAATTCTTGATTTTATGATTACGGCAGTTGCGCTTTAGCTTTAAGGAACAACCATGCAACAGACTCGATCCGTAGAGTTGGGCACCGGCCTCTTCGTACTGCTTGGTATGGGGGCGTTGTTTTTTCTCACTACGCAAACAACCGGCACCGACGCGTTTTCGGGGTCGGATATGTACACAGTCAAAGCGCGCTTTGAGAATGTGGGCAGCTTGAAGAATCGCGCACCCGTCGCCATGTCGGGCGTAACGATCGGGCGTGTAACGAATGTGCGTTTTGATCCCGAGATGCTGAATGCCGAAGTGACCTTTGTCATTGACCAGCGCTACGCCATGATCCCGGATGACTCGGATGCCAGTATCCTCACGGCCGGCTTGCTTGGCAGCCAGTATATTGGCCTGCAGCCGGGTGGTTCGGATATGTTCCTGGAGGAGGGTAGCGAAATTCAGTTTACCCAGTCCGCGGTAGTACTTGAAAACCTGATTAGCAAATACTTGTTTAGTGCTGGTAGCAGTGAATAAGTTGAGGATAGAAATGATTAAAAAAATTCTCGCGACGGTAATGATATTCGCCGGAGCGGCCAACGCGTTTGCGCAATCACCGGTAGATTTGATTGAAGGCGCTGCTAAGGAGCTCAGCCAGAAACTGGATGGGCGCAAAGATGCGCTCAAAGCGGACCGGCCGGCACTGTACGCGCTGATCGATAGCATTCTGCTGCCCCGGTTCGACCGCGACTACGCTGCGCAGCTGGTTTTGGGTCGCGCCTGGCGCACGGCATCTGACGCACAGAAAAAGAGTTTCACCGAAGCATTTTATAAGACGCTGCTGCACCGCTACGCTGATGGCGTACTGGAGTACGACCCGAATAACGTTGAGATCCAGCCGTATCGCGGCGACGACTCTGACAAGCGCACTACAGTACGGACTGTGGTTACTTTGGACGACGGGACTAAAGTTCCGGTGCATTACACACTGGTTCATCGCGACAGCGGCTGGCTCATGTTCGACGTCACTATCGAGGGCATCTCGTACGTCCGCAATTTCCGGGCAGAGCTGAATTCCGAAATCCAGGTCAAAGGGCTTGATGCAGTTATCAAGCGGCTGGAGACGGAAGCGGCAGCCAGCGGCGCCTGATGGCCAGCTATTCCCTGGAGGATCTCGGTGATGGCAAGTTTGTCCTCTCGGGCGAGCTCGGCTTCAATTCAGCCGACCAGATCTTGCGTGAGAGCGAAGGGCTGTTTGAAGACCACACTCGAATAGAAGTCGATCTTGCGAATGTTACGCGCACTGACTCGGCGGGCCTTGCGTTGCTGCTTGAATGGATTACCTGGGCGAACCACACCGTACGTGAGATCAGTTTTCTGAATACGCCAGAGAAAATTACGGCGATTGCGCGTACGACGGAGGTCGAGGGTCTGCTGAAACGCGGTGAGCGTTGGTCGGGCTTTATCGAAGCACCGGGTGCGGAGCTGAAGGACTAGCGCCTCCCGCCGATCGATCAACTGGTCAGTAGTCCTCGTCAAGCATGTCGTCGTAAAAGTCATCATCCAGTGGCGGATCCCCGTCATACACTTTGTAATTCCGGTTCTGCAGGTACGACTCGCGTAGCGTGATATAGGGATCGCTGGAGTCTTCAAGGAAACGTTCGGCGCTCAGCAAGCGAGTGCGGATATCGATGAGCTGCAGGACGCGCAACTTGTCACGCACTGATGAGTTTTCGTAATAGGTCAGTGGGCGGCTCAGGTAGTCGATCGGCATGGCGAGCGCATCACGCAAGGTGTTAGGTCCAAGAAACGGGAGGACCACGTACGGCCCGTCGCCAACTCCCCATACGGCGAGGGTCTGGCCAAAGTCTTCATCGTGTTCGTTAAGGCCAAGTTCGGTTCCGACATCAAGTAAACCGCCGATGCCGACTGTGCTGTTCAATAGAAATCGTGCAACGTCGACGAAGCCGTCACTCCCTTTGCCTTGCAGAAAGCTGTTCAGCGCGACTGCCGGCGTGCCGAGGTTTGCAAAAAAGTTGCTGATGCCCTGCCGTGCGAAATTCGGGGTCACGGCACGATAGCCTTTTGCCAGCGGCTTAAGAGTGATCTTATCCAAACCCGTATTGAAGGCATCGACCTGCCGATTCATGGGTTCCCACGGATCGGATTCGGCGCGGGCATCCGGCGCAGAGAGTTTGTCGCTACTGGCGCAGCCAGTGATGCCGAGGAGTATCGCGACGAGCAGCAGAGTACGAATCGATGTGGTCATGCGGGATTCCTTGCGCTCAACAGCCCTTTGGTGCGCGCGATCTAGCGGGACAGGCCAGCAGAGCGGCCCGCAGGCCCTACGGGTCTGCTGCGGCGCATTTGCTGCAATTGTTCTTCGGACATGTATTCCTGAATGTGGTCTATACGTGCCTCGTAGCGTATGCGCTGTATTTCCTGCAACTCTGGCAGGGCGAGCGCCTGGCGCAGAAAATTAACGCCGCCCACCAGGTCGCCGATCATAAAACGATACTCAGCCATGTAGTAGTGCGCCTCGGCGGCGTCACCGGCCTCATTCGCAGCCCGGGCTATCAGCCGAACCTGTTCCGGTGTAGGCGGTACGTTGTTCAGCAGGTCCAGCAACATGGCGTGAGCTTTCGCCGGTTGCTCGAGCTGCAGCAGCGCCTCGGCGTAGTACACAACGAGCGGAACATTACGTGGGAACAGCGTCAGCGCACGCTCGAATGTCACGATAGTGCCGTCAACGTCTTCAAGCGCGAGTTGCGCCTGACCCAGTCCGATATGGTATGCAATGACATCCTGTTCGCGATTTACGAGCTCTTCGAATATAGGTTTTGCATCCCGAGGTCTGCCTGCGCGCATGAACGCAACCGCGCGTCCGTACTTGTCGGCATCCGACTGGCGAGCATAAGCTTGCCGCTCGAAATAGACTACAGCCAGTTCCGCGCGCTCAAAGTTGCTGACCTCAGTGCGCGCACGCGCGAGGCCGTAGCTGCGACTGTCAACGGTAGCCACTGCCGGATACTCGCGCGCACGGCCGCGTGCTTCGGCAATTCGTGCACTGCTAACCGGGTGAGTGCGCAGAAATTCCGGCAGGCGGTATTCCATCGGACGGGTATCTCGTGAAATGACTTCAAAAAACGATGCCATTCCCTGAGGGTTAAAACCGGCCTGCGCTAGAGCAGCAATGCCGACCCTGTCAGCCTCGTACTCGTGATTGCGCGTGAAGTTGATCTGCGACTGCACAGCGGTGCCTTGCGAAACGGCAATGGCGCCTTGTACAGCATCGCCGCTGCCGCCGGCAGCGCCGGCAAGAATCGCGCCCAGCATGATGGCGGTACTCAAGATGCTTTGCCGCTGGTTGGCGTGAATTGCTCGCGCAATATGCCGCTGGGTTACGTGGGCGACTTCATGTGCCAGCACGCCGGCCAGTTCGTCTTCACTACGGGTGGCTCGCAGTAGTCCTGTGTGTACGCCTATGTAACCACCGGGCAATGCGAATGCATTGATAGCCGGATCATCCACGACGAAGAACGTAAATTTCTGCTCGCCATCGTTGGCCTGGGCCGCAATGCGATGTCCGATCTCGTTGATGTATTCAGTCAGTAAGGGATCATCAACGACAAGTCCGCTGGCGCGGATCTGCGCCATTATGGAGGCTCCCAAACGAGCTTCGTTGTTTTTCGACAGCACTGCATCGGCCGGGCTGCCAATGTCCGGCAGATTGACCTCGGCCGCAAGCGACACGTCGGGCGTGTTTAGCAGCAGGCAGAGCGCCAGCAGCAGGCAGGTGGGGCGGGATAATTTCAGCACTCGGCTATAACTCGTTCAATTTGATTCGCATTGTCAGGACATCGGACTCAGCATTGTTACGGGCGTTCCCCATAATAACCCGTGGCGGCTGCGTGCCAAGCTGTCGACTTTGCGGTGATTTGATCAAATCGCTCATAACGTGCTGATTATAATAAGTTAAGTGCTTAACAATTCTTGACTGCCTCCAGTACCTCTTCAGCATGGCCTTTTACTTTGACTTTGCGCCATTCGGCACGCAGTTTGCCGGCCTCGTCGATCAGGAAGGTACTGCGCTCAATGCCCATGAATTTCCGGCCGTAGAGGTTCTTCTCGCGAATAACATCGAATGCCTTGCAGACCTTCTCATCCTCATCAGCCAGCAATTCGAACGGGAACGTGTGTTTTGCCTTGAATTTTTCATGCGAGGCGAGGCTGTCGCGAGACGCACCCAGAATTACGCAGTTTTGTCGTTTGAACTTCGCGTGCAGGTCGCGGAAGTCCTGGCCTTCGGTTGTGCATCCCGGCGTTGCATCCTTCGGGTAGAAGTACAAAACGACTTTCGTGCTGCGCAGGGCTTTTAGCTGGATGGTTTGCCCCGAGGTGGCGGGGCATTTGAAGTCAGCAACGACTCGATTCAATCGCGGTGTACTCACGCAAGGACTCCTTGGGGTGATGTCGAGGGCGAGTGCGGATAGCGCTCAGGCTTTAACGGGCTCAATCAGGCCGTCAAGATTCAACTGGTCGCAGATCTCCAGGAATTCATCACGCAGCTGCGACAGGTGCACCGAGGCAGGCACATTAACGGCCATTTGTACTGCGAACATCGGCGAACCCGTGTGGGCAGCGGCGTATCGCCGGGTTGCGAGATCGGCGATCTCGATGTTACGGCTGGCGAAGAAATGTGAAAGCTGAAAAACAATTCCGGGCTGGTCGAGTGAAACGACATCAACCGCGTAGGGCATACTTTCTTCGCTGCGCTCACGAACGCCGGTTTTCTTTATATTGATAGTCAGGTCGCGATCACGGCTTAACTTGTCGAGGCTCGCTTCCAGCTTGCTCAAGGTATGCCAGTTGCCTGACACCAGCAAGAGCATTGCGAACTCAGTGCCGAGCGCCGCCATACGGCTTTCTTCGATGTTGCCTCCGCAGTCCAGGATGACCTTGGTAAGGTCGTTCACTATGCCTGCGCGGTCTGTACCCATGGCTGATAAAACAATAAGTTGTGACATATTTCTCGATTAAAAATGATGTTGGTGAGCCAAAGGCAAAGCGTCCGTTGCGCGCTTGCCAGCAACTGGGGTGAACAGTAACATCGCCGCCTCAATCGTGGCGAGGACATATTGTGTTTACTGGCAGCTTGGTGGCGTTGGTCACACCCTTTGATGCGCGCAACCAGGTCGACTACAACGCCGTAGAGCGTCTCGTTGAATTTCATGTCAACGCTGGCACAAACGGACTCGTGGTCGCCGGCACTACCGGTGAATCGGCAACTCTCGTAAAGGGCGAACATGCGAGCCTGATTCGACGGGTAGTCGAATTCGTCGACGGACGGATGCCTGTCATTGCGGGAACCGGTTCCAATTCCACGTCGCAATCCATCGACCTGTCGCTCGAAGTGGCGGATACCGGCATTGATGCCTACCTGATGGTCGTGCCGTACTACAACAAGCCGGTGCAGGAGGGCATCTTCCAGCATTTCTGCACGATTGCCGATCAAGTCAGCAAGCCGATCATGTTGTACAACGTGCCGGGCCGCACCGTTGCCGACATGCTGCCGGAAACGGTAGCGCGGCTCGCCGAGCACCCGCGCATTTTCGGCCTGAAAGAAGCCACCGGTAACCTGCAGCGCTTGCAGGATATCAAGAAGCTGGTTGCGGACGATTTTATGCTCTACAGCGGCGATGATTTTACGGTCCGCGAGTTCATCGCGCTGGGCGGTGACGGCGTTGTGACGGTCAGTGGCAACGTGGCGCCACAACAGATGGCGGATCTCTGCGCGGCAGCACTAGCCGGTGATCAGGTCCGGGCCACAACGATTGACGACAGCCTACAGGCATTGAACACGGCCCTGTTTGTGGAGTCGAACCCTATCCCGGTCAAATGGGCCCTTGCAAAAATGGGTCTCATTGACGGGCATATTCGCTTACCATTGACGACTTTTAACGAGCGGTACCATCAACAAATGATCGACGCAATGACCACAGCAGGAATCACATTCGGGGCGGCAGCATGATGCGCCGCGGACTCATGCTCGTTTCACCGGTGCTGGCGTTACTGCTTGGCGCCTGCGGCGGTACGGAAGAGTGCAATGATCCGCGCCTTTACCAGCAGGCTGTGTCAGGCAAGCGGGTAGACGCCCCAGAAGGTCTGGACTCCCTGACCGAAGGCCGGGAGCTCACTATCCCCAGCGCATCGCCTCAGGCACCATTGCCGCCCGGCGACTGCCTGGACGCGCCGCCGACATTGAGCACCGAGAAATCCCGAAAATAGACAAGCGCGCTCAGATCGTTAGAATACCCGCCGCCCAAGCGTCCAGACGCACAAAGCCGCATTCGCCCTGACAGATGTTCCAAAGGCCTGGCTGCCTGCAGGAATTGGCAAGTAAAGGCGAGTGTTCGGAGTTGCGGGTACAACAAAATTCGGAGAGGTGGCTGAGTGGTTTAAGGTGCTCGCCTGGAAAGCGAGTGTGCGCTTATACCGCACCGGGGGTTCGAATCCCCCCCTCTCCGCCAGCAATAAAAAAGGGCCCCCAGCGGGGGCCCTTTTTTATTGCTCGCCGAGTGGGTGGAGGCTAAGAACCCAGTTCGACGGGCGCAGCGGCAAAGCCGCCTGCCTGGTCGCGAAGCGACCATCCCCACATTCAAATTACTCAAACCAAAGTCAACGAAGCCTCGCTCTAATTGCTAGCCGAGACCACGTGGAGGATGAGAACCCTGTTCGACGGGCACAGCGGCGCAGCCGCCTGCCCGGTCGCGAAGCGACCATCCCCGCACTCAAATTACTCAAACCAACGTCAACGAAGCCTCGTTCTAATTGCTTGCCGAGTCCAGGTGGAGGCTAAGAACCCAGTTCGACGGGCGCAGCGGCAAAACCACCTACCCCGCCGACATTACGTTAAGTGGATCGAGTATCCGTGTCGACGCTCTTTACAGTGCCTCCGTATTGCTCAGATGTGAATTTCATAAGCAATTGAATAATAAGAATAAACACTTTCAGGCACGGTAATTGCTTTGTTATCAGTTACAAGCAGAAATTACTCACTGGATGAGAGCGAGAATGATGAACAAATTATCAAAAACATTGGCCGTAGGAGCCTTGGCACTGTCGGCGGCGTCAGCACAGGCGACCCTGGTGGAAGTTTCATTCACCGGCGACAACATAATTGCAGACGGCGGCCTGTGCAGCAGCATGGCGTGTACAGG
Organism: Woeseia sp.; assembly: GCA_037968755.1. Taxonomy (GTDB): domain Bacteria; phylum Pseudomonadota; class Gammaproteobacteria; order Steroidobacterales; family Woeseiaceae; genus Woeseia. The sequence goes on along the minus strand of JBBKWB010000112.1, from coordinate 24,709 downwards.
CGGAACTGGGTGGTCGAGTATCGGTACGGTTTCGAATTTATCGAACTGGCGGACAGCAGACAGAGTTTCCCTGGATCTTGGGCCGGGCACCTATTGGTTTGCCTGGTCGGTCGAGAATTCGGGCAACAATGGGCCGTCAAATCCTGCCGGCTTTCTTGCTGAAATCTTGTGGGATGGCTATGTGAATTCGTCGTCCAGCGGCTGGGACGTCAGCACCAACAATCGTTCGAGCTGGCGGGCGGCCACAGAATACGGTGCCAACGGCGGTACGAATGTTTGGACGAACGCCAACGGCGGCAATCCGATCGATGGAATCAGCACCAGTGCTAACTGGTTGTGGAGTCAATACAACTCGAGCAACGAAATGTTTAGCAGTGGTTGGTTCCGCACTAGCATTACGATTGCCGAAGCAACAGCGGTACCGGAACCGGGTACTTTGGCCCTGTTCGGCCTGGGACTGCTCGGCGCTGGATTTGCTCGGCGTCGCAAGAGCTGATCCATCCCGGTGCCCCGCGCACCACGTACAAAAAACGCCTCGGCTCGTCCGGGGCGTTTTCGTTTGTGCGGTCCGGTTTTCGGCTGCTCAACGGAATAGGTGGTGGAGGGTGCGGTGCCAATGCCAGCCCGCAGAATGCCAGTGGGACCGCGAAAACAGTGCAAAGCAAATTCGACATTCGAACCAGACAGTTAGTTTCTGTGCATGTCTCGGCAGGATGCGTTGCATGATGTAACCAATGTTTACGATACCCCGGCACCAAATCGGGCGATAATGCGGCAGTAATTTCTGAGAGCACCCAACGGAGAGCGCCATGCGCTGGAAAGGCCGCAGACGAAGTAGCAATGTTGAAGATCGCCGGGGTTCCGGACGTGGCGGCAAATTGCTCGGCGGTGGCATAGGCACGCTCGTCGTCATCCTGATTGCGGCCTACACTGGTCTTGATCCCAATATGCTGATGCAGGGACTGGAGGCGGTAGGTGGTTCCACGCAGAGCGCAGAGCCGCTGCCAGAGAACCTCGAGAACGATCCTGCGGCTAACCGCATTGCCGTAGTCCTTGCTGATACTGAGGATGTTTGGGGCGAAATCTTTCGCAGCGGTGGCCAGACCTACCAACCGCCGTCTCTGGTTCTGTTCACGGGTTCAACCCGCTCAGCCTGTGGCATGGGCCAGGCCGCGATGGGCCCGTTCTATTGTCCCGGCGATCGTAAAGCCTACATCGATCTGAGCTTCTTCAATGATCTGCAAACGCGTTTCGGCGCGCCGGGCGATTTCGCTCAGGCTTATGTTGTGGCGCACGAAGTAGCGCATCACGTACAGAACCTGCTCGGTGTCTCCACAAAAGTTCGCGAGTTGCAGCAACAGGGTCGCAGCCAGGCTGAGGTCAACCAGCTCTCTGTGCGGCTTGAACTGCAGGCCGATTGTTTTTCCGGCGTTTGGGCGAACCGGGCCGACCGCATGCACGGCATTCTGGAAGAGGGCGATCTCGACGAAGCGCTGAACGCGGCGACTGCAATCGGTGATGATCGTCTGCAGCGCCAGTCGCGCGGGACGGTCACACCGGATTCATTCACCCACGGCAGCTCTGCACAACGCAAGCGCTGGTTCAGGACGGGTTACGACTCGGGAAATCCCGATGCCTGTGACACTTTTTCTGCCGGGTCCTTGTAAGCCCCGTTTAGGCTACCGCGGTCGCTAAGAACCGCTACAATCGCGCCCATGTTGCAGTTCACCAATCTCGCATTGCGGCGCGGCGTTCGCCTGCTGCTCGACGAAACCACGTTACAGATACACCCCGGCTACAAGGTGGGACTGACGGGCGCCAATGGCAGTGGCAAGTCCAGCCTGTTTTCGTTGATCCTCGGTGAGATAGGAGCCGATGGCGGTTCCCTGGCTGTGCCTTCCGATTGGGTGATCGCGCATGTCGCACAGCAGACACCGGACGATGGCAGGCCGGCGATCGAGTACGTACTCGACGGTGATGCCGAGCTGCGCGAAGTAGAGCGTCTGATCGAACGCACAGACGGCGGTAGTGACGGCGAGGCGTTGGCGCTCCTGCACGGCCGCCTTGAGAACATTGATGGTTATACCGCGCGGGCCCGCGCCGGGCGCTTGTTGCATGGCCTGGGCTTCGCTATCGGTGATGAGCATCGAGCGGTGAACGAATTCTCGGGCGGTTGGCGCGTTCGCCTGAATCTTGCGAAAGCATTGATGTGCCGTTCGTCTTTGCTGTTGCTGGATGAGCCGACTAACCATCTCGACCTCGACGCCGTCATCTGGCTCGAGAGCTGGTTGCGAGATTACCAGGGCACCTTACTGCTCATCTCCCATGACCGGGATTTTCTCGACAGTGTCGTCGCACACGTGATTCACATTGAGCACAGCAAAGCGACGATGTACAAGGGCAACTACACTGCGTTCGAGCGGGTACGGGCAGAGCGCCTCGCGCTGCAGCAATCGCAGTACGAAAAACAACAGCGCGAGATCGCGCACATGAAGTCGTTCGTCGATCGTTTCAGAGCCAAGGCCTCTAAAGCGAAGCAGGCACAAAGCCGGCTGAAGGCGCTGGAGCGCATGGACCGGATCGCCGCCGCGCACGTCGATTCACCCTTCCACTTTCGGCTGCTGCAGCCGGAGAAAAACCCACGACCACTGTTGAGTATGGAGCAGGTTGCTGTTGGCTATGGCGATACCCGGGTACTGGATGGCGTCCGCATGACTTTGCAGCCGGGCGACCGTGTGGGCTTGCTTGGACGCAACGGGGCGGGAAAGTCGACGTTGATCAAATTCCTGGCTGGCCTGCTGGCGCCGCAGGCCGGCGACGTTACGACCGCACGTGATCTGAAGATCGGCTACTTTGCACAGCACCAGATCGAACAACTGCGTCCCGACAGTTCGCCACTCGAACACTTGCAGATCCTGGACCCAAAGGCGCGTGAATCCGAACTGCGCAATTGGCTCGGCGGTTTCGGCTTCTCCGGCGATACCGTGTTCATGAATACGGCACCATTTTCCGGTGGCGAAAAGTCGCGTCTTGCGCTGGCGTTGCTCGCGTATCAACGACCGAACCTGCTCTTGCTTGATGAGCCAACTAACCACCTCGACCTCGAAATGCGCCAGGCGCTGGCGACCGCGTTACAGGATTTTGACGGCGCCATGGTTATCGTGTCGCATGATCGTCACTTGCTACGCGTTGCGACAGACACCTTGTTGCTGGTCAATGAACAAAGTGTCAATGAGTTCGATGGCAGTCTGGATGATTATCCGGACTGGCTGAATCAACAGACGCGAGACGGGAGCAAGCGGGGTACAGGTAATGGCAGTCAGTCCGCCGCGGAACGCAAGGCGCAAAAACAGCGGGAAGCAGAGAAACGCCAGTTGCTGGCGCCCACAAGAAAACGTATGCAACAGTATGAGCGCGAGTTGGATTCGCTGCAGGAAGCGAAGGCAACAATTGAGCGGCGACTCACGGACACGGGCCTGTACGATGCAAGTCGTAAAGCAGAGCTTCAGGATCTGCTTGCGGCACAGGCAGAAAACTCACAATCGCTGGACGCGGCAGAGCAACTGTGGCTGCAAGCCTGCGAAGAAATCGAACGGTTACAACACTAATGGCTGATACAGCACAGGATATTCTCCGCAAAGTTTTCGGTTACACCGAGTTTCGCGGCGCGCAACAGGACGTTATTGAATCAGCAGTTGCCGGTCGCGATGCGCTGGTCATCATGCCGACAGGTGGCGGTAAGTCCTTGTGCTACCAAATTCCTGCAATGCTACGCGGCGGTGTCGGTCTGGTCATATCACCGCTTATCGCCTTGATGCACGATCAAGTGGCAGCGCTACATGAAGTAGGCGTGGAGGCCGGGTTTCTAAACTCCAGCCAAACGGACGCAGAGCAACGTGACGTTATCAGCAAACTTAAGAGCGGCACGTTGCAACTGCTGTACGTTGCCCCGGAACGACTGGCCAACGGCTATACACGCAACTTGCTGAGTGAGGTGCCGCTGTCGGTCATCGCTATCGACGAAGCGCATTGCGTGTCGCAGTGGGGGCATGACTTTCGCCAGGAATATTTGCAACTTGGCGAGCTCAAGACGTTGTTTCCGGGCGTACCACGCCTGGCATTGACAGCCACCGCTACGGAAAAGACGCGCAGGGAAATTATTGATCGACTTGAACTCGATGAGCCGGGTGTTTTTGTCAGCCCGTTTGACCGGCCCAATATCGCGTACCTTGTGCAGCCGAAATCCGACGCCAAGCGTCAATTGCTTAAGTTCTTGCAGGGCCACAGGCAGGACGCTGGCATTGTGTATTGCTTGTCGCGCAAGAAGACAGAGAGCACTGCTGATTGGCTGAATGCACAGGGCTTTAATGCATTGCCGTACCATGCCGGCTTGCCGAGCGATACGCGAACCGATCATCAGCGTCGGTTTCTGAATGACGATGCCGTCATCATTGTGGCGACCATTGCATTCGGTATGGGCATCGACAAACCCGATGTACGTTTCGTGGCGCATCTTGATTTGCCGAAAAGCATGGAATCGTACTACCAGGAAACCGGCCGGGCAGGCCGTGATGGCGAACCGGCCGATGCCTGGATGGTGTATGGCTTGCAGGATGTCGTGCGCCTGAGGCAAATGCTGGATGAATCCGAGGCCGCGGAAGAGTTCAAGCGCCACGAACGGCAGAAACTGGATGCGCTCCTTGGCTGGTGCGAAGTAACGGGCTGTCGCCGCCGACCCTTGCTCGAATACTTTGGAGATACGCTCCCCGCCGATTGCGGTAATTGCGACGGTTGCCTGACGCCGGTTAAGACCTGGGAAGGAACGGAGCCTGCACGCAAGCTCCTGTCTGCAGTTTATCGAACCGGCCAGCGCTTTGGTGCGGCACATGTCATCGATGTCCTGTGTGGCAAGTCGACTGACAAGGTTCGGCAGCATGGCCACACGGGGCTCAGCGTATTTGCGATTGGCGACGATATCGATGCGACAGTGTGGCGGTCGATAATCCGCCAGCTCATCGTGCGCGGCTTTCTGCGCAGCGACGCACAGCGCTACGGTGCCCTGGTTCTGACCGAGCAAAGCCGCGGTCTGCTGCGCGGCGACGTACAGATTGCATTTCGGAAAGACCCAAAGAAGCTGGCCGGACCCATCAGGAAGTCTGCCGCAGTTGCAGCTGTTCCGCTTGAAGATGAGCAGTTGTGGGAGGCGCTGCGCGCGTGTCGGCAGTCGCTGGCCAGCGAACACAATGTGCCGCCTTACGTGATCTTTCACGACCGGTCATTGCGCGAGATGCTGACGGTCCGGCCACGGACGGCATCTGACATGCTGGAGATCAGCGGCGTAGGGCAGACCAAGCTTGATCGCTACGGCGAGCAATTTCTCAGCGTGCTGAATGATCCGGCGATGGTTGCTTCCTGACCTGCTGCGGCATACTGATTTGATCGAGTGCCTGCAGCAACCGATTGCAGCACTCAACTCACGGGGTGCCGTTCGCTGCCGCAGCGGGTCATGCGAGCCGGCATGTAACGAGCGCAGAAATTGCGCCGCCAAAATTAGCTGCAGTCTTAGCGTTTGAGTTCGAAGCGATCCGCATCAATGTCGAATGGAAAGCGCTTGCGAAACTTTTGCATGTCCGCTAGCTCGACAGTTGCTGTGCCAGCACCCGGCTGGTCGCCAAGATTCACAATATCGTGGCCAAGGTAATCAACAATTGCACTGCCGCCTAAGTAGGGCAGGTCATTGCCATCGACGCCGCAACGATTCACGCCAGCGACGTAGCACTGGTTTTCGATTGCACGGGCGCGCAAAAGGGTTTCCCAGGCATGATGCCGGGCGCCCGGCCAATTGGCGACATACAACAACAAGTCAAAATCATCGTCGCTCTGTCTGCGGCTCCATACTGGAAAGCGCAGGTCGTAACAAACCTGCGGACGGATGCGCCATCCTTTTAACGTGATGATCGTGTTTTGCTCGCCTGCACGGTAATGCGCGTCTTCGCTGGCAAGTCGAAACAGGTGTCGCTTGTCGTACTGCTCGTATGTACCGTCAGGCCGCATCAGGACAAAGCGATTAAAGTAGTGGTCGCTGTCGCGGATGATCAGGCTGCCGCAGATTGCGCTGTTGCTGCGGCCAGCAGTTTCGCGCAGCCATATCAGCGATGGCCCATCCATGCTTTCGGCCTGACCCGGCGCATCCATCGAAAACCCGGTAGTGAACATTTCCGGCAATACGATCAGGTCGGTACCCGGTTTCAAATCCTGAAGGCTCGCAGCAAAATGCTCCCGGTTCGCGGCGGCATCATGCCAGCGTAAATCTGCCTGCAGGATTGCGATGTTTAAAGCTGACATAGACGTTTGGCGGCCTCTTCGAGCATGGCGTCATCTTTCGCGAAACAGAACCGTAGCAGGCGATCCTCGCCCGGTTGCTCGCAAAAAACGGAAACGGGAATTGAAGCGACTCCAATCTCTCGCGTCAATTGTTGAGCATAGTCCAAATCCTGTTCCGTCGAGATAGCGGAGTAATCCAGTATCTGGAAAAACGTGCCTTCCGCTGGCTGCAACGTAAAGCGTGAATCGCGGAGTAGCGAGCAAAAGTGATCACGCTTTTGTTCGTAAAAGGCGGACAGCTGTTCGTAGTGTTCCGGTGTATCGCGCATGAAGTCCGCGAGCGCATGTTGTATCGGCGTGACTACCGCGTAACAGGTGAATTGGTGTATGCGGCGGAACTCCACAGTCAGCTCGGCTGGCGCGATGCAGTAGCCAACCTTCCATCCCGTTGCGTGATAGGTCTTGCCGAATGAAGACACAACAAAGCTGCGCTGCCAGAGTTCATGGTGCTGGAGCAGGCTGTAGTGGCGTTGTCCGTCAAACACTATGTGTTCGTAGACTTCATCTGAGAGCAAATAAATCGATGTGTCTCGCACCAGGTCGGCGAGAGTGTCGAGATCTTCTCGGGCCAGAATTGCGCCAGTCGGATTGTGCGGGAAGTTCAGGATAATCAGCCGCGTGCGCTTACTTATAGCATCGGCAAGACGGCCGAAGTCGATATGCAGGCCCGTGCGCGAGGCAGTGCGTACCAGTGGCAGACGCCGGGTTGTCCCGCCGGCAAGCGCCACAGAAGGCGCGTACGCGTCATAAGCGGGGTCGAATACGATGACTTCATCGTCTGGGCGGACGACAGCCTGGATCGTGCTGAACAAACCTTCAGTCGCGCCATCGGAGATCGTAATCTCGGAATCAACGTTGACTGCGCGGCCATACAGCGTACTAACCTTGTCCGCGATGGCTTCGCGCAAAGCGGGCACGCCAGTCATGGGTGCGTACTGGTTAGCGCCAGACTGCAAGTAGTGAGTGACGCGATCGAGCAGCCGCGAATCGGGGCTGAAGCTTGGAAAGCCCTGCGACAGGTTAATGGCATTGTGCTCGGCCGAGAGCTGACTCATTACCGCGAAAATCGTGGTGCCTACATCCGGGAGTTTACTGTCGATGGCAGGAATCGATCTGTCCTCAAGCCGACTCAGGCACGGTCCAGCCGTCCGGCAGCGGGCCCTGATCCATGATGATCTCGCGATGACCACTCCAGGTGCTGGTAATGGCCTCAGCAGTACCGATGCCGGCCGCACGCGGATCGCCGCAGGGACCAAACCAGTGATTCTGCGGCGCACCGGTCGTGCGCGCCCGCATACCACAGTAGGTTGTGCCGTTAACGGTTGCACCCAGCACAGTCTTTTGGAAATTCACATCCGCACTGACGACGGCAGCAGTCAGGTGGTGCGAGATACGTTCCAGCAGACCGAGTACAGTCGGCAGATCTTTGTCACCGTAGGAGACTACAACCTGGAACGGACCGAATAATTCCGTGGTGGCCAACTCAAAATGTTCACCCGCCAGCGCGGCCAGCGGCACTTCAACTGCAGTAGCCTGCAACGTTCCGTAGCAGGATGGAACCTTGTGGTTCTTAAGCGGCTTGCCACCAAACAGTAGTTTCGCGCCGGGGATGTTACTGACGTCGGCAATGTGTTGTTGCATGCGTTCGGCCGTCCAGCTCAACACCGGGCCCAGGGTAAGGTCGTCAATGGATCGCCGTGCAGCGAGCGCTTCCAGTTTGGGCAACAGTGCTTTTTTCCAGTTGTCGTGAACAAACAGGATGCTGGTCGCTGAACATTTTTGCCCGGTTGCGTTATAGGCGTCCTGATCAGACTGCCAGGCCACGAAGTCCAGCCACTCGGGCTGAAAATCAGGGCCTATGACTTTCCAGTCGAATCCGGCATCTTCAAGTCGCACCCGGCCGTTCAGTTCGCCAGCAATGTGCTCTGCGACACCGCTGGAGCCCGTGAATTGCACCAGCCGAAAGATATCCTTCGCTTCGTGTACCAACTTGCCCATTTGCGAGCCGCGACAATGAATAAGATCGATATCGTTCGCCGGCAAACCGCTGTGTATCAGCAAACGTAAAAACTGCTCGAAGACGACGCTGACCTTCGAATCCACTTTAACGAGCGGACGGTTACCCATGAACAATGCGCCCATGACCTGTAACGCGGGGATCTCCAGCGGAAAGTTAAATGGCGCGACGACGGCAACCGGACCAAAGGGCCAGCGATAGCCGCGCGACTCCTGGCCATCGTGATCTCCCGGATTGGAGAAGCCCCGGCCCAGAAAGCGCACTCCGTCGCCCGCGAAGTTCTCTATGAACAGCCGGGTGACCACCACTTCGCCCTCGCATTGTGCCCAGCTCTTGGGCATTACGCGTTGAATCAGGCGCGTGAAAAAATCCTGTACTTCAGGCTGTGCCATTGTGGCAGCGGCCCGCGCGCAGACTCTGCCGAGCATGACGTAGCGGTCAGGGCGGTAAAACGGGTTGTGCAAGCCGGTTTTCGGGCAACTGCGCAGACCGTCGATGAAGCCACTGTAGTCCTGCGTATCCGGCACCTGCAGGAATGCTTCCCCGTTCATCGGGTCCGGAATGTCGTCGCGAATCGCGTCGCCGTCCCGCCATTGTCCTCCGAGCAGGTTTTGTACCTTGCCAGGCGCCTTGCCAGTCATGCCCTTAAACGGGTCGACGGTTGCAAATTCCGGCATGCCGGTCATGTGAGATCTCCTGAGGCTGGTTTGAGCGCCAGTGGGCCGCTCAAGCGGAGTGAGAGAATAACAACCTCATCCGACGCAAACCATGTCATTTTGCAGGCTGCTTTTATCAGCATGGTCGCTCGTTCCCGGTAAATCACACGATTCACGGGCCGCGCATTGTATCGAGCGCTGCACTTGGCGATAATCGCGCCCGGTCCGCGTCGGCTACCCCGCGACGGTCAACCGTGAACCCCGTCAGGCCCGGAAGGGAGCAGCGGCAGCGGTGCAGCCGGGTGCCGGGGAGCGGCTGGCGCGGACCACTTTCAGAGCCTTGGCGAACGGCCATATTGCGCCTTGTTCCCCTCGCACCAATGGTTACACTGTCCGCTCTGACATCAATTCTGCCAATCCCGGCAACAAACTGGCTGACGTATGAGTTATCTCGTTCTCGCGCGCAAGTGGCGACCGAAGAATTTCACCGATACCGTGGGGCAAACCCACGTCTTGCGAGCGCTTTCCAATGCGCTTGAGGCACAGCGGCTGCATCACGCGTATTTGTTTGCGGGTACTCGTGGCGTTGGTAAAACCACGATCGCACGCATCCTGGCCAAGTGCCTCAATTGCGAGTCCGGGCTGACGGCGAATCCGTGTGACGAATGCAGTGCGTGCCGCGAAATCGACGAGGGTCGCTTCGTCGACCTGATTGAGGTCGATGCCGCATCGAAAACCAAGGTCGATGACACGCGGGAACTGCTGGACAATGTGCAGTACGCACCAGCGCGCGGGCGCTTCAAGGTGTACTTGATCGACGAGGTGCACATGTTGTCGAAGAGCTCGTTCAATGCATTGTTAAAGACGCTTGAAGAGCCACCACCGCACGTCAAGTTTCTGCTCGCGACAACCGATCCGCAAAAACTACCGGTTACCGTGCTGTCGCGGTGCCTGCAATTCAATCTCAAGCGGCTCACCCCGAATCTTATTCGCGAGCGCCTTGAGTATATTTGTAAAGAAGAAGCTGTGGAGTGCGATACCGAATCACTGGCATTGATCGCACGAGCTGCGGACGGCAGTCTGCGCGATGCATTAAGCCTGCTCGATCAGGCAATCGCTTACTGCGGTGGTGGAGTGGATGCTGCGTCGGTTGGCGCAATGCTCGGTACGATCGATCGTGAGCACGTTTCCGGTTTGCTGACTTTGCTCGCCGATGGCGATGCATCCGGGCTGCTGCTGTCGATTGCCGAAATTGATGAACAGTTTCCAGACTACGCCAATTTGCTCGACGACCTTGCACGCACATTGCAACGCATTGCCGTTTTCCAGGTGACCGGCGCCAGCGACATACATGACGAGCTGAGCGAAGCACAGCTGAAGGCATTCTCGGAACAGATGTCGGCTGAAGATGCACAGCTTTTTTACCAGATCGCTATCATGGGTCGCCGCGACCTGCACCTGGCACCGGACCCGCGCAGCGGCGCGGAAATGACGCTGTTGCGCATGCTTGCGTTTCGGCCGGTACGGGCCGCGCAGAACAGCCCGGGCGGTAGTCGCTCGCCAACAGCGGCCAGCGCCAGGAAAACGAAACCGGCGGCGGCGAGTGCGGCGGTCAAAAAGGCTGAAGCGAAGCCTGCTGAGAAAAACGTGGCAGTCGAGTCGAGCGCCGGCTGGCAGAATCCTGACTGGTCTTCGTTGATAATATCGCTGGGATTGGCTGGCGCGACGCGTTTGTTAGCGAGTAATTGCGGTTACCTGCGGCGCGAAGGCAATGTCATACACTTGTCGCTCGACAAGCGATCGGAGTCCGTGCTGACTGCACAGCGTAAAAGCCTGCTGGCGAAAGCGCTAAGCGAGAATTTTGGCGAGACCCTGCAGATCGAGATTGAAGTCGGCAACGAGGCGGTCGAAACCCCCGTTCAGGCCGAAGCACGCGCGGCGGATGAGCAGCTTGCAGCGGCTCGACAGTCACTCGAAGCCGACCCCAATGTTCGCGCGTTGCAGGACATGTTCGGCGCCACGTTGAATACCGATTCGATAGAAGTCGTTAGTCGCGACAATTAGACAGATCAGGAGCAGTAGATGAAAGGTGGAATTGGCCAGCTCATGAAGCAGGCGCAGAAAATGCAGGAAGAAATGCAGAAAGCGCAGCAGGAAATGGGCAAAGAGATGGTCGCGGGCGAATCCGGCGCCGGTATGGTGAAAATTCGCATGAATTGCAAGCACGAAGTACAAGGTATTGAGATCGACGATTCGTTGTTCGGAGAAGACCGCGAAATGCTCGAGGACTTGATTGTGGCGGCATTTAACGACGCAGTGCGTCGGGTCGAATCGACAGTCGCTGAAAAATTTTCCGGAATGGCATCGGGTCTCTCGCTGCCGCCGGGCATGAAACTGCCATTCTGAGTCGCCGTGTCGTATTCACCTCTGCTTATTCGCTTGATCGATGCGCTGTGCTGTATGCCGGGTGTGGGCCGCAAGTCAGCACAACGGATCGCCTTTCACCTTCTCGAACGTAATCGCGATGGGGCGAACGCGTTAGCCGGCGCACTAGCTGACGCATCTGCCGGCATCGGACATTGCAGCCGTTGTCGTATGTTCACAGAGGGCGAGCTTTGTAGCATTTGTTCCGCCCCGGGTCGCGATCGCGGCCAGATGTGCATCGTTGAGTCACCGGCCGACGTCATGGCAATTGAAGATGCTACCGGTTACCGAGGCTTGTATTTCGTTCTAATGGGGCATTTGTCGCCGTTGGATGGCATCGGGCCGGAAGAGCTCGGGGCGCAGCTCCTCGAAGGCTTGCTCGCCGAGAACGAAACCACGGAAATGATTATTGCGACCAACCCGACAGTAGAAGGCGATGCCACCTCGCATTTCCTGGCAGGCATGGCTGCGCAGCACAATGTGCAGGCGAGCCGGATCGCGCACGGTGTGCCACTGGGTGGCGAGCTTGAATACGTGGACGGCGGTACATTGTCACACGCGTTTTTTGGTCGGCGCGCTGTCTAATCCTGCTATACGGAGCCATCTATGACTGCAACGAACTGCCTGTTTTGCCGCATTGCCAACTCGGAGCTCGACGCTGACATCATTTTCGAGAATGAAGCCGTTGTCGCGTTTCGGGATATCAATCCTCAAGCACCGACTCATGTTCTAATCGTGCCGCGCAAGCATGTTGCGACTATTAATGACCTGGAAGACGGCGATGCAGAAACGGTTGGGGCGATGTTTCTCGCTGCCAAAGCCATAGCCGCCGCCGAGGGCATTGCTGAACCGGGCTACCGGGTGGCGATGAACTGCAACGAGGGCGCTGGCCAGAGCGTGTTTCATATTCATCTGCACCTGTTGGGCGGACGTGGCCTGAGCTGGCCGCCCGGTTAGCGAGATTCAATAGCGACCGCGTTCATTCTGCTCAGTTAACAGCAACATGCGCCTGTAGCTTTCATAACGGCGGGCGCTGATTTCGCCAGACTCAACCGCTGCTTTGACCGCGCACTTCGGTTCCTGCCGGTGGCGGCAGTTCGAGAAGCGACAGTCCACACCAAACCCGTGAATCTCCCGGAAGCCGAACTCGACATCCGCGGCTTCAGCAATTGCCGGTGCATAGTCGCGCACCCCGGGAGAATCCACTACGTAGCCACCACGTGGTTGCGCGAGCATGACGGAGTTGACGGTCGTGTGCCGGCCTTCGCCACCGCGCGCGGTGGACACAGCTGCGGTCCGTTGATCGGCGCGCGTGATGGCATTGATAAGACTTGATTTACCGACGCCAGACTGGCCGACGATTATAGCCAGCTGCTGTTCCAATGCGGTTTCCACGAGATCAAGGTTGTGAGAGGTGCGCGCGCTGCAGACCAGTGTCGTGTAGTCGAGCTTGCGGTACGCGGCGAGTTCCTCGTCGATATCGTTCTCGATTGTGCCGTCATCCGCCTTGTTGAAGATGACGGCCGCTGCGACCCGCATCAGCTCGGCCGCACAAAGATAGCGGTCCACGATATACCAGTCGGGCTTGGGTACAGCTGCACAGGTCACCGCAATGAAATCAAGATTCGCCGCCAGGATTTCAGTTTTGCCACGTTGATTGGGCCGAGTCAGCTCGTTGCGGCGCGGGAGTATTTCCACGATGAGCCAGTCTGGCTCATTTTCGATTACTTCGATCGTGACATGGTCGCCACAGACCGGGCGCAGGTTGCGGCCTTTGATGCGAGCGCCAACACTGGTGCCATCGGCCAGGCGCACTTCCATACGCCGACCGTATGTGGCCGTGACCACAGCGCTAGCAGTGTCAGCCATGATCGTGGCGGAATGAATTGACTATGGACATAGCGCGGCAGTATGCCGTGCATCCGCAGCCCGTGCACGACTGGATCCGGATTGCACTGCGCTGGCAACGGATGTGCGCGCCGTGCGACACTCACGCGCTGTATTTTGGGCGAATGGGCGAGACCTGGATGGAAGCGACAGTACCGCAACCGGCGGCCGACAACCTGATCTGGATTGATCTTGAGATGACCGGCCTTAATACCAACACGGATCGCATCATCGAGATTGCCACAGTCGTAACGGATCGCCATCTCAATGAGATTGCTGAGGGACCGGTTCTTGCCATACGGCAGTCGAAGGATGTGCTGGACGGCATGGACGAGTGGAATACACGGCAGCACGGCGGGTCCGGCCTGACGGAGCGGGTGATGCACAGCACGACAACGCTGGCCGACGCAGAGCGCGCCACGATTGCCTTTCTCTCGCAGCACGTGGAATCGGGCAAGTCACCGATGTGCGGCAACAGCATATGCCAGGACCGCCGCTTCCTGGCGCGCGAAATGCCGCTGTTGGAAGCCTATTTTCACTACCGCAACCTGGATGTCAGTTCTCTGAAGATCCTCGCGCAACTATGGGCGCCGGACGTTGCGAGCGGTTTTAGCAAGGGTTCTGAGCATCTGGCGTTGGCGGATATACGTGACTCCATTGCCGAGCTCGTGTGGTATCGAGGCGCGCTGCTCGACCAGACTGTAATTGCGGCCGCAACGTGAGTGCATTGCCTGACGCGCCGGCTACGGCGCGAAATCGTGATGCCATACTTGCGGTCATTCGGGACGAACTGGCCGGCTGCAAGCGCGTACTGGAAATTGGTTCAGGCACTGGCCAGCATGCCGTCTATTTTGCCGGCAACCTGCCCGATATCGAATGGCAAACCAGCGATCGTACTGAGAATCATGCGGATATTCGGGCCTGGCTGGCCGCGGCCGCTGCGCCAAACTTGCACCCGCCAGTAGCGCTCGATGTGCTGCAGGACCCAGACCCGGCCGGGCCTTTCGACGGAATATTCTCGGCAAATACTGCACACATCATGAGTATTGATGCCGTTGTTGCATTATTTGCGCTGGCTGGCCGGCTGCTGTCCGCAGGCCAGCCGTTCTGTCTTTACGGACCGTTTCGAATCGAGGGCGAGTTTACCAGCGATAGCAACGCCCAGTTCGACGCGTCACTGCGTGGACGCGATGCAGCAATGGGTATTCGTGATCTCGAGTATCTGGATGAATTGGCGGGCGCCGCTGGCCTGCAACGAAGTGCCCTCAACGCAATGCCCGCCAATAATTTCATCGCCATTTGGCGCAAAACGGCGACAGCTGCTAGTTGAGCGATGCTGTCGTAAACTGGTGAATTGCCTGTTCGGATTGACTGCCAGAACTGGCTCATGTCATATAGTCAGCAACAAGAAAGTGAGCGTTTAACTCGATGTCAAAAATGAAGAGATTGTTAGTGCTGACGTGTGTAGTCGGCGTGTTTACAGGGCCGCTCGCGTTCGCCGAACCGCGTTGGGTGAGTGACGAGTTTGAGGTCATGCTGCGGACAGGGCCGAGTACCAGTAACGCTATTCAGCTAATGATAGGTAGTGGTACCGAGCTCGAGGTACTGGAGCGTGATGCGGCCAGTGGCTACTCGCGGGTGCGCACGCCCGGTGGTACCGAAGGCTGGGTCCTGAGTCGTTACCTGATGGCAGAGCCGGCCGCACGGCAGCAGTTGCAGCAACTTACCAGCCAGCTGACTGACGCTGAGTCTGCTGGCAGCGGCCTTACATCCCAGCTCCAGGCGATTCGTGCCGAAGCCCAGCGCGCCACCGCGCAGATCGCGTCGCTGGAGCGTGACAAGCAGCAATTGCAAAAAGAGCTGGATGAAATCAAACGCACCGCGGCCGATGTTCTGGCGATCGACAACCGGAATCAACGGCTGCAGCAACAACTGACCGACTCGGAGATTCGTGCGGACACGCTGGCGCAGGAGAATCAAAACCTGAGTGGCCAGACGAACCGCAACTGGTTTATCGCGGGCGCGGCTGTGCTGGTTTTCGGCATTATTCTTGGAATCTGGTTGCCGCGGGTTCGCTGGAAAGGCCGATCCTCCCGGTACGACCGCCTCTAAGGCACTCTGCCGATCACGGTTAATAAAAAAAAGCCTGCGAGTGGCGTCACTCGCAGGCTTTTTCTTAACAGTGTTCGCCTTAGATTTTCTGACCGGCGAGGAACATCCAGGTTTCGATGACGCTGTCCGGGTTGAGAGACATGCTTTCGATCCCTTGTTCCAGCAGCCACAACGCCAGGTCGGGATGATCGGACGGGCCCTGACCACATATGCCGACGTACTTGCCGCGTTTAAGACAGGCCTTGATCGTCATCTCCAGCATGGCCTTAACGGCTTCATCCCGTTCATCGAAAAGGTCGGCAATCAGGCCGGAATCGCGATCCAGTCCGAGAGTAAGCTGGGTCATGTCATTCGAGCCGATCGACATGCCATCGAAATGATCAAGATACTGATCAGCCAGCAGGGCGTTGGTTGGCAACTCTGACATCATGATAACGCGCAGATCATTCTCGCCACGCTTAAGCCCGTTCTCGGCCATGATGTCGATAACCTGCTTAGCCTGGTTAACGGTACGGACAAAAGGAATCATGATTTGTACGTTGGTGAGTCCCATATCATCGCGCACTTTGCGTAACGCCCGGCATTCCAAATCGAAGCAGGGGCGAAATGCCTTCGACACATAGCGCGCCGCTCCGCGGAAACCCAGCATCGGGTTCTCTTCTTTCGGCTCGTATTTGTCGCCGCCAATCAGGTTGGCGTATTCGTTGGATTTAAAATCCGACATGCGGACTATGACCGGCTGCGGAGCAAACGCCGCTGCGATCGTACTTACACCTTCGGCCAGTTTGTCCACGAAAAACTCTATGGGATCCGGGTAGCCAGCCATCTGGCCGTCGACCAGCATGCGCGTGTCAGCATCAAGCTTGTCGTACTCCAACAAAGCATTGGGGTGCACGCCGATCATCCGGTTGATGATGAATTCAATGCGTGCGAGGCCAACACCGCGGTGCGGAAGTGAGGCGAAGTCGAATGCGCGATCCGGATTGCCGACATTCATCATTATCTTGACCGGGATTTCCGGCAGCGAATCAAGCTGAATTTCTTTTTCGTCGTATTCCAACAGGCCGTCGTAAACGTAGCCCTCATCGCCTTCAGCACAGCTAACGGTTACGTCCGTACCATCAGCGATGACGTTCGTTGCATCGCCACAACCAACAACTGCAGGAATTCCCAGCTCACGCGCAATAATTGCGGCGTGGCAGGTTCGGCCGCCGCGGTTAGTAACGATTGCGGATGCTCGCTTCATGACAGGCTCCCAGTCCGGGTCCGTCATGTCCGATACCAGGACGTCGCCAGGCTGGATTCGATTCATCTCGCTGACGTTGCGAATAACCTTCGCAGTACCAACACCAATCTTCTGGCCGATACTGCGGCCGGTGCAGATTATGTTTGACTTGTTCTTCAACGTGAAACGGCGAATGGACTGACCACTGCGACTCTGCACCGTCTCCGGTCGAGCCTGCAGGATGTACAATTTGCCATCGCTGCCGTCTTTGCCCCATTCGATATCCATCGGTCGGTCGTAATGTTTTTCAATCGTGACGGCCATGCGAGCCAACTCAATGATGTCGTCGTTCTCAAGCGAGAAGCGATCTGCTTCAGTCTCGTCAACATCGACCGTTGCAACGGTCTTTCCCGGTTCAGGATTCTCGCTGTAGATCATTTTGATGGCTTTGGCGCCAAGGTTCTTCCGCAGAATCGGAAAACGTCCGGCAGCAAGCGCGGGTTTGTAAACGTAAAACTCGTCAGGGTTTACGGCGCCCTGAACTACGGTTTCGCCCAGGCCATACGATGAAGTAACAAAAACGGCATCGCGAAAACCGGATTCCGTATCCAACGTGAAGATCACACCTGCTGAACCGATATCGCTGCGTACCATGTATTGCACGCCAACTGACAGTGCGACGATGTCGTGTTCGAAATTCTGGTGAACTCGGTAAGCTATCGCGCGGTCGTTGTACAAGGACGCATACACCTGATGAATCGCGTCAAACAAGTGTTCTATGCCGCGCACGTTCAGGAACGTTTCCTGTTGGCCGGCGAACGACGCGTCGGGCAAATCTTCTGCCGTCGCCGATGAACGAACCGCGACAGCAATATCTTTGCCGCCGGACATTTCATTCCATGCGGTCTCGATTTGCTGGGTCAATGCAGTGGGTAACGGTTCGTCGATTATCCAGCCGCGAATCGTGCTACCAGCCTTAGTCAGCGCGTCGATATCGTCGACATCTAGTTTCTTCAGGAGTTTGGAGATCCTTTGATCCAGGCCATTGTTCTTCAGGAAATCCCGATAAGCAGCCGCGGTCGTCGCAAAACCGCCTGGCACCGATACGCCAAGTTCACTGAGATTACTGATCATTTCGCCCAGGGAGGCGTTCTTGCCGCCAACAACCTCTACGTGTTGCATACCTAGCTGATCGAGCTTAATGACGAAAGGCTCCAAACCGGACTCCCTTGTTGTTCGTACTGTGGACGTGGACAATCAGCCATGGATACTACAGGCAAGCCGTACGACAGGCGATGGCGGCTAATCGGGACTGATTACCTATGAAAGAACGTGCTGTTTTCTTCTTGTCGGATCAGACCGGCGTAACCGCGGAAACCCTTGGTCACAGCCTGTTAACGCAATTCGACGGCCAGAATTTTCGGCAGGTGACTTTGCCATTTATCGATACCCTTGACAAGGCGACGGAGGCGGTTCGAAAGATTAACCTGGCCGCCAAAGAGGGCGACCCCAGGCCTATAGTGTTCTCGACCATGGTCCAGGATGATTTTCGCAGCGTGATCAAAGAGGCTGATTGCCTGCACCTCGATATTTTTGATGTGTTTGTGGAGCCGCTGGAAACCGAGTTACAGCAGAAATCAACGCACCTGGCGGGCCGCGCGCATGGCATGAGCGATCTTGAGGGCTACATGCGGCGCATTGAAGCGACTAACTTTGCCCTCGCAAACGATGACGGCGGAATATCGCGAAACTACGACGTGGCGGACGTTATTCTCGTTGGCGTATCGCGCTCGGGAAAAACGCCGACCTGCCTATATTTGGCACTGCAATACGGCGTTTATGCTGCCAACTTTCCGTTAACTGACGAAGAATTTGATTGTGGCGAGCTTCCGGAAGTTCTATTGAAACAAAAGCACAAGCTTTTCGGCCTGACTATCGCGCCGGCACGGTTGCGGCAAATTCGCAAAGAACGCAGACCATTGGGCAAGTACTCGTCTACCCAGCAAGTGGGATACGAAGTTCGCGAAGCCGAAAAAATATTCAAGCGCCACAACATTCCGCACGTGGATACGACTCAATTTTCAATTGAAGAAATATCCAGCCGAATTCTCGATGGTACCGGAGTAGAGCGTCGCGTTCGACCTTGAAATGTCAAATCTGAAACTGTGAATTCTGTCTCTGTTCTGAGCATCTGCCGGGCAGGGGCTATGCTATATTCAAAGCATGTTACTCGAGCACCAACTGGTCCCGCAGGCAGCCGCAAAGCCACGCAGCTTTGTCGGCTTGATGGCGTTATACGAGAGTAACTATCTGCGCTTGTTGCAGTTGGTTCCCGAGGTCGAACGCCTGGATGGTTACTATCGTTCAGGAGTCGCTGGTGATTGCGACCTTCACCTGGAGATTCTTGACCGCAGCCGCTACACCGTAACCTTGTCTTTGACCTATTTTTTCTTTGACGGCAGTAAACGAATTGCCGATCCGGACATGCAAATACGGCTGTATCTGGACTGCTGCCTCGCAGAAGCTATGAGCCTTAGCGGTCAGCACAGGCACACCGCGTTTCGTCAGCTCGTCCGGGAACACAAGCAGGAGCTGAGCCAGCGTTGGCAACGCAACATGGTTCTCAACAAGTGGCTTGAATACTTGCGTGATCACGGCCATTTGCTGCTCGAACGCTGAGAACCGGCCCAGGAGCCCTCTAATTGTCTCGCGCCAGCTTGTATCCCTATGAGCAGCGCTTTTTGTCCTATCTGCCTGTCCAGGCACGCAAAGTGAGCGTTAAGTCAAAGAATCGTTACCGCTGACGCTGCATTATCGCCGCTATACGCACGGCCGCTGTGCCCGCGGTCTGCATTATGTAAAGGAGTTGATTTTGTCCGTGCTTGCTGGTCTTTTCGGAACTGCAGCGGAACCTGCGCAGGACAGCGAGAAACTGCTGCACCTGTACTGGAACCGCGCTGAGCTGAAGAAGGAATTCGCAAGCCTGCGCAAAGAGCAATTCAGACTGCGCGACCAGGTTAAGCAGCAGGAAGGTGCGACAGCACGCCTGCAACAGCAACTGGAGCGCCTTGAGAGCCTGCTGGTCGACCCCGAATGGTCAAGTAATGTAGTTGTCTTCTATCAGCTGCGCGGACTCGCACAGCGCTGTGAACGCAAAGTAGCGCGCTTCGCCGAACAACTGAAGCAGCAACGTGAGCAGAAGCAGCACAATTCCCAGTTGGTAAGCTGGAACGACGAACGTACCAGGGAAGGACGCGTTGTCGAACGCAAAATGACTGAATGCCGTAACCGGGTCGTGGAACTTACGGATACGCTTGATGCGGAGCGGCAAAAGCTCATTTCCATGAGCGGTTTCCTGAAGATCTTCCGCCGTCGGGCAGCTACGACGATGCTGGACAATCTTCGTGAAGAAATCGCCGGCCTGCAGCAGCAGGAACTGGAGCTCCAGGACAAGTTTCAGCAAATCAAAGATCGTCGCCCGCCAGAGAACCAGGGGCTCGATATTCCAACCAAGCGCTCCATCAATTTCATGATCATTGCGTTCGCGCAACAGCTGTTCTTGCAATTTGCCGACAACGACTTTGCATCGCTGGCCAAAGAGGCTAATGACAAGAGTGCTGGAGCTGTCAAATATGGCAATGACTCGGACTGCGCCGATCTGCTGCGCAGGGCGAAGAAGTACAACGCAGCGATGGATAAAGGTGGTGACGTTGCAGCTGTCTTGCAGCAACGCGCACAGTTAATCGGCGGCAAGGCGGAATTTCGTGCTGACGATGATGCAGTGCCGGTGGCAACCAGTGTCGCGACCGTATTCGATATCGATCAGAATTCTGCGGTCAACGAAACGACGGCCAACATACTGGGCGAAAACTACTGGGGCATTGCCAAGTACCTGAGTCGTTAACTTTTCTGAGCACATAAAAAAACGCCCCGAACCAGCAAGGTTGGGGCGTTTTTTTATGTGCTCAGGTATGTGTCAGATATCGGTTCGGTACATTTGCCTCTGGAAGCGTGGCACGTAACGATTATTCTCGCTGCGATCTTCATCCAGCGGCGAATCTGGCAATGCCGCTCGCGGCGCGCTGACCAACGGCGGGCTGGTAGCTGCAGGCACTTCTGCTTTGGCTTCGGTCTCATCCGCAACAGTGGCCTCGATGGTTTCGGTCGGCACACTCGCATTGAATACATCACGCATAATGGTAGCGACGCGCGGCGTGAGCAGCAGCACCGGGGCAATCGAATCGTTGTTCTCAGTTTCCAGGGCAGCGGCGAGCTCTTCACCGTCTACGCTGGCATTCAATTCCATGTCAGCTGCCGGAAAGGCCTCTGCTGGAACGTCGAGGCTACGAAGGCTGGTCGCGAGTCGATCGCAATCGACATAGCTGTCGGTTGCTGCGAGTGCCGAATGGGAGAGCAGGACCGAAAACAGCGCGGCGCCAAGTATTGTGCCTTTGCGTCTTTTCTGGTCGAGCTTTGTCTGTGCGCTTGGAGCGGGCAACGACTGCATTTCAACCTCCGCTCGGAACCCCCTGGTTCCGTAAGGTGTTATAGCCGAGTATAACAGCGGCCATAGGCGACGCAAGCCTGATTCAGCCAGCCTCAGGACAGCGCTGGCTTACGTATCAGTGGCTGTTTTGGGCAGTTTGTGCCGGATGCGCCTTCACTTCCCGCAACTGCGCCAGATCCGTAACGATGTTGGCCGCCTGGTCACGCTGGACATCGGGGCCTTCCAGTTTCTCCAGTTCTTCAACCGTCGCGATAGCCTCCAGGCCCAGCGCCGCGCGCCGCGCATTTTCTCGCTGCAGGCGGCTCTGGCGGTTGTCCTCACGCTCGGCCATGCGTGTCTCGATATTCAGCGAGACCGACTTACGTGCGCGGGCCTTTTCGACTTCCTGGATACCGGCAGTGTAAAACTGGTAGTCCGGGTCGTCCTTGCTGCGCAGAATATGGCTTGCCGTCAGCGAGCTGATTGTTGTGTCCAGCGGGTCGCCGGCGCGAAACTTGGTGGTGCGGATCGTGTCCCAGGGCAGCGCAGTTTCCCGCACGCTTTCACCAACCTGCGATGCGTCGATCGGCGAGGGCAGCGAAATATCCGGGTCGACTCCACGATGCTGGGTGCTTTCGCCGGTTACGCGATAATACTTGCCTATGGTCAGCGTAAGCTGGCCGAGCCCTTCGTCATCCTGGCGGCGCACGTATTGATCCAGCGAATACAGGTTCTGCACGGTGCCCTTGCCGAAGGTCTGTTGGCCAATAATGACGCCGCGAGCGTAATCCTGAATAGCCGCCGCGAAAATTTCCGATGCGGATGCACTGTAGCGATTGACCAATACTGCTAACGGGCCGTTGTACGCAACGCGCGGCACCGGATCCGGGTCGTCGAGGCGACTGATACGACCATTGGAATTACGTAGTTGCACCACCGGTCCATTATCGATAAACAGCCCGGACAATGCGGTTGCCTCCGTAAGATGACCACCACCATTGTTGCGCAGATCAATTACCAGACCGTCGATACCCTGTGCTTCCAGTTCACCGATCAGGCGCTTCACGTCTTTGGTCGTGCTGGTGTAGTCCTTATCGCCGCTGCTAAGAGCACGATAATCG
Organism: Woeseia sp.; assembly: GCA_037968755.1. Lineage (GTDB taxonomy): Bacteria > Pseudomonadota > Gammaproteobacteria > Steroidobacterales > Woeseiaceae > Woeseia. The sequence goes on along the minus strand of JBBKWB010000112.1, from coordinate 2,397 downwards.
CGGTAGAAGCTTGGTACTTCAATCACGCCAATCGACCATTCACGGCCATCACGCGGCACGGTAATGATCTCGCTTTTCGCCGCCTGCTCTTCCAGTTTGACTTGATCGCGAGTCAGGTTTAGTACCGATTCGGGGCTGCCGGGCAGGGCGCCCGCGGGCAGTACCTGTAAGCGGACAACCGTATTCTCTGGACCGCGTATCAGCTGCACTACGTCATCAAGGCGCCAGCCGATTACATCAACCATTTCCCCGTCAGGGCCTTCGCCTACAGCAGTGATCCGGTCTTTCGGTTGCAGGGCGCCGTCGATGGATGCGGGGCCGCCGGGAATAATGTTAATGACCATGACGTAATCATCGTCAACCTGTAACGATGCGCCGATGCCAAAATAAGACAGGCTCATCTGTATGCGGTATTCCTCGGAGTTACGCGGCGACAGGTAACTTGAATGAGGATCGAGTGTATGAGCGAAAGCGTTCATGAACGTTTCGAACACGTCGTCGTTCTTAACCTGATCCATACGCTTCAGGAAGCGCGAATAGCGCTTGTGCAATGTCTCCTGTACTTCCGACCATTCTTTGTCAGCCATCGACAGGCTTAACGCATCATTCTTAACGCGCTTGCGCCAGATTTCATTAAGCTCTGACAGCGAGGTCGCCCAGGGTGCCTTTTCCCGTTCAAATTCGTATTCTTCGTCGACATTGTAGTCGGGCTCGACTTCAAGCAGCTGCAATGCATAGCTCAGCCGGTCGCGCGCCCGCGTTCGGTATACATCAAACATTTCGAATACGGGATTCAGTGGCTCGGAACGAACCATGTCATCGATTTTGTAGCGGTATTTTTCAAAAGCCTTTACGTCGCTTTCGAGCAGGTACAAACGATTACTGTCGAGGGCTTCGATGTAGCGGTCGAGAACCAGTGATGACAGTTCATCGTCGACCGCGGCATGCCGATAGTGAGATTTCTGTACGAACTCGGTGACGAGCTGACCAATTTTTTCATGCCTGGGCAGCGGACCGAGTTCGGTGTTTTCTTCAACGGCAGGTGTAGCCGCGAAAGCAGGCGCGGCCAACAGGCTCAGAAGGGCGGCAGCAATCTGCATCGATGCGCCGGTAACATGTTGCTTCAAATCTCTCTCCAAGCGATACCACCAAAGGTGTTGCGAGTCGGTCAGTTGAGCTAGGCTAGATGCCTCACGCGCCCCGATCAAGGGCACAATTGGCAAATTTCATGGAATCCTTATACCGCCTTTCAGGGCGGACCCCAATGCTATGCGTCCACTTACTGTAATTACCGGTATTGTCTTCGGCTCCTGCGCGTCCATAGGGATCAGCCTCGGGGCCGTGTTGCTCATATTCCTGATACTTGGCGATGACTATCCACGGCTGCAATATGAATTCCATGGGTTGCTGGTCAGTTTCGCCATCTTCCTGACTATGACCGCAATATCCGCGTGGAGTTTCTACTGGATGATCCGCGATCACCGGCGGCGTTACATTGCCCAGGGGGCAATGTGGACAGCCTTGCTGCTGGTCGGCCTCTATTACTGGCCATAAGATGGCGCGTTACAGCAGCTTGAGCGGCTTGCTGCCGCTCCGGTCGCCAAGTTTCTTGCGTCGCCGGCGCATCCGCGACTGCAATTCTTTGCGTCGTTCAGCCAGCCAGCTTTCCCTTGTAACGTCCGTAGTACGAGCCTTGACGCTGGTCCGCGGTGCCATTCGGTCGCGGTAATCGCAAAAATCGCGATACGCATCCATCTCGTGGCGTAGCTCGCGAACGACCAGTTCAATCATGATTGCGTCGTCAAGGAAGCCCAGGCCCGGAACGTGATCGGGAATCAGGTCCTCAGGATCACGGAAATAGGCGAGTGCGTTAAGGACCCGCGCGGATTCGGGTGCCGGCAAGCGCCATTCATGGTCCTCCAGCATCTGGATCATCACGGCAAGTCGCTCCAGTCGTTCGCTGATGAACTGCGGGACGCGTACCGCCGCAACCTCGTTCAAGAGGTCCTTTGCGCTGGCTACTATGTCTTCCGGACTCAGATTTGCAGCGGTCTTGCGCGCCTCATTCATGATCAGCCGAAAATGCTGCAGATCGCTTTCCTCAAGCTCGAACGATATTCGCAGACTCATGCCGCTGGCTCCTGATGGGGGCCGACGAGACTAACTGTCGATGACGGAAGGCGTCAATCTGCAACGTCGGAACACAGGTGACTGTGAAGTTTAACGACAGCCTGGAAGGACTTGCTGCTACTTGCGGAAGCGGTTGTTCCAGGACTTGGAGCGATCAAACTGGCCCGTGTTGTACGGGTCAATGCCGGAATCGGGTTCGCCGTCGATGACGGCGTCCTCGTCGACAATTTTCAATGAGTCGTGAGTGTCGTTGCCGTCCTGAAGATA
>JBBKWB010000111.1:0-9405 GCA_037968755.1 Woeseia sp. | reverse complement strand
AAATTTTCGATGAAAAAATTGTAGTACTTGAATATACCCAGAAAGCCGAGATTTACGCCGATACTTAGTACTAACAAGCCGCGCCGCCGCCAGCGTTGATCAGTGCGGCCAAGAGTTATGCCGACGAAGTAATCTACAAGCGTCGAGATGACTATTAGCGAAAGGAAACGCCAATCCCACCATCCGTAAAAGAAGTAGCTAGCCGCTGTAAGCCATGCATTCCTCCAGTTAAGACTCCTGTTGGCGAGCCACCAATACCCTGCGAACACGATCGGCAGAAAAATGGCAAATTCCAAAGAATTAAATAACATTTCGGTGTTACCGTGACCTTGTCCGAAAGATTCTTGTCACGCCAAACCACCTTCGTACTCAGCTCAACATGACTTAATGTCCGCTATCCGAGGCATAGCTCAACCGTATGGTCGGTGCACCTGTACGCTCGAAGACCAGACAAACCTACAATAACCTTTCTTCGCTCTTCGACCGCGCTTGCGTATTCCCTTTCCGGATGATTCGAAAATCGCAGATGGATCAATAGTGAATTGACCCGCCAACGTCGCACAATCTGGGTCAGCAGTTCATCGCTAAATTGCAATTCATAAAGATCGCCTGGGCGGAATCAGATATCCAGTGCTGCATTTTCATCATAGTATATTCCCGGTCAATTCCGAAGCCCCGAGCCATCCGGTTTTCCTTTTGAAAGTGAAATTGACGATTTATCGACCAGAAGAATCACCACATGGCTCGATGCATTGAGAATCAAACCAATGGCGAAGCGGTGGAACCGTTATTGGCGACTATCTAATCCTATGAACACCCACAATTGCGGCTACTGTGTGTGTGTGTGCTGGAATCTGAAAGTTTTTCTGCAGAACCGCCAGTTTCCAGTGTGGTCGACACATCGATCTTCAAACTTGATCATATGTTGATTCAATGCGAGGTTCCTGTTGCAGATCGGCATGGCTCATCGTGTGGATGGTGTCCCAATTCGCTAAGTCGATGACCATCTTTACAGAGTCGCCTGTTGCGAATGGTTTTCGATTTTTGATGGATTTACGGATCACGCTGATGCGCGATTCGATCGCATTAATTGTATTAACCTCCTTGCGGGTATTTTCCATTCCAGATTTCAGAAAACTGATTCAGCGATAAAGCGCTTCGTTTTCGGTCGCGGTTTGTTAACTTCGCATGAGGTCACGACGACGAACTTCTTCGAGTTACATACCATGTGCACGATGCACACTTGGATCCAAGTCTCGGGATACACAAAATTAATCGCATCGGGAATGCCCTTGAGCCTGTCAACGCTAGCGATGAGAATATGCCATACGTCCCGATTCTGTAGCTCGGTTTGCCACAGGCCCAGCAGTTCCTTGTGGCCTTTCATGTCGACGCCCACTGCCAGATAAACAACCTGTTGATGACGCGTTTGGCTTGGCGGACCTTGCCCACAATACGGTTTAGGTCAATGATCGCGTAATCCGCGTCCAGAGTCCGGAACTGGCATTCCACTACATCTTCGATGATACTCTCAATGACGTTGGATATCAGTGCGGACGGGGCATCGGCACCGTACATTTCCTTGAAGGTTCGCATGATCTCGCGAGGGGTCACGCCCTTGGCGTACAGGAACGGAATCTTGTCGGTGATCGAAGCAAAAAGACGCTGATGCTTCTTGACCAGTTTCGGATCGAGGCGACCGGCTCAATCGCGCGCTGTCGCCAGCTCAAAAACCGCGCTCCGTCTGCAGGCTCCTACGGTTCACTCCGTTGCGATTGTTACTCGACTTGGAATGTTCATGCTTGTCGATGCCGAGATAATCATCCAGCTCCGGTTTCGGCTCGGCCTCAACGGTAATCTTGGTCAGCATCTGCCGAAACTCATTTAGATCTTCTTCGGTCTCGATGTTTTTTGCGGCCGCCTGATTCACAGCCGGCGGTATTTGCTTCCTTTAATCTACCTATCTTTACCTGGGTCCGGGCTCAATAATAGGCCGTTACATAGATAATTTTACAGCCTCCAGGCGCTCCACCTTGCGCCAGCCCTTGGGCAGCATACTGCCGCGCAACGCGCGCTCGCCATAGTAGTGGTCAAGGTCGTTCCACTTGAGCGTCATCGTACGCGTCGCAGTATGTACAAGTAGATTGCCCTCTTCCGCTACAACCGCGATGGAAACCAATTGCTCCTCGCCCGCCTGGTATTTCTTGCCGGGTATATTGAGCAACTTGTTGCCCTTGCCCTTCGCAAGCTCGGGCAACTCATCCATCTCGAACAGCAGCAAGCGGCCAATTGAACTAACTGCGGCGATCAGGCATTCCGCATCCTTCGGCACCGGTGCCGGAACGACAGCACGACCGCCGCCCGGCACTCGCAAGACGGCCTTACCTGCCTTGTTGCGTGTTACCAGGTCTTCCAGCCGCGCTACAAAGCCGTAGCCCGCATCGCTCGCCAGTACCCACTTTTCATCAGGGTCGCCAATCAGTGTGCCGCAGAACTCGGCGCCATCCGGCGGCTTAAACCGACCCGACAACGGTTCGCCCTGGCCTCGGGCCGACGGCAGAGTGTGAGCGTTGATACTGTAAACACGGCCACTACTGTCGATAAACATTGCCAGCTGATTGCTGCGACCCTGGGCAGCTGCCAGAAAGCCGTCGCCGGATTTGTAGCTTAATGCGAGTGCGTCCACTTCGTGCCCTTTCGCCGCACGCGCCCAGCCCCGCTGTGACAGAATTACGGTCACCGGCTCGCTCGCGACCAACTGCGTATCGTCGAGGGCTTTGGCAGTATTCCGCTCCACGATCACGGTGCGCCGCGCATCACCGTAGCTTTCCGCATCTTCGAGCAGCTCATTTTTGATGAGGGTTTTTAGCCGCGCTGCACTGTTCAGGATTTTCTCGATCCCGTCGCGCTCGGTAGCAAGCTCGTCCTGCTCGCCGCGAATCTTCATTTCCTCGAGCTTGGCCAGGTTACGCAGGCGCAGGTTTAGAATCGCTTCGGCCTGGATATCTGCCAGGTTGAAACGCTTCATTAGCACTGGTTTCGGCTTATCTTCTTCGCGAATAATCTTGATCACTTCGTCGATGTTGAGGTACGCGATCAACAATCCATCGAGAATATGCAAGCGGTCCTGCACAATCTGCAGCCGATGATTCAAGCGACGTTTGACTGTGTCGCGTCGAAAACTCAACCATTCAGTTAGCAGTCCGTGCAGATTAAATGTCCGCGGCCGGCCATCCAGCGCAACAATATTCATATTGGCGCGAACGGTACGTTCAAGCGAGGTGGTCGCAAACAGGTGCGACATCAATTCTTCCACGTCCACCTTGTTTGACTTCGGCGTGATCACGAGTCGAATAGGGTCTTCATGATCGGATTCGTCACGCAGGTCTTCCACCAGTGGCAATTTCTTGTTGCGCATTTGCGCTGCGATCTGCTCAAGAATTTTGGAGCCTGCGATCTGGTACGGCAGAGCGGTGATGATAATGTCACCGTTCTCCTGTTTGTACGTCGCCCGCAACCGCAAAGTGCCATTGCCGGTTTCGTAGATCGCGCGAATATCCTCGCGCGGCGACACCAACTCGCCGCCGGTCGGAAAGTCTGGCCCCTTGATGTGCTTCATTAGCTGCGCAACGCTGGCTTTCGGATTGTCAATCAGGTGTACACAGGCGCTTGCCACTTCACGCAGGTTATGCGGCGGTACATCAGTAGACAGGCCGACCGCGATTCCGGTCGTGCCATTTAACAACAGGTTCGGCAGTCGCGCCGGCAAGACCACCGGCTCATCCATCGTGCCATCGAAGTTGGGTACCCAGTCCACCGTGCCGTGCGCCAGTTCAGCAAGCAGGCTTTTCGCATAAGGCTTCAGGCGCGACTCGGTGTAGCGCATTGCGGCGAAGGATTTCGGATCGTCGGTGGATCCCCAGTTACCCTGACCATCGATAATCGAGTAGCGATAGGAAAAGTCCTGAGCCATCAGCACCATTGCTTCGTAACAGGCAGAATCACCATGCGGGTGAAATTTACCTATAACGTCGCCGACAGTACGTGCCGATTTTTTCGGTTTCGAACCAGCTGACAAACCCAGTACGCTCATCGCGTAGATGATGCGTCGCTGCACTGGTTTCAGACCATCGCCGATCTGCGGCAGCGCACGGTCAAGGATGACGTACATTGAATAATTCAGGTACGCCTTCTCGGTGTAGTCCTTCAGCGGCTGCTGTTCGACGCCATCAAGATTCAATTGATTTTGCATTTACGCCTTCCTTAAACCTCAGCCAGATTGCCTTTGGTCTCGAGCCAGGTACGCCTGTCGCCTGAACGTTTCTTTGCGAGCAACATATCCATGAGCTGATCCGCCTGATCTTTGCCGTCGATGGTCAATTGCACGAGGCGGCGTGTATCACGGTTCATGGTCGTATCCCGCAACTGGCCCGGGCTCATTTCGCCGAGACCTTTGAAACGGGTAACACTGATCTTGCCGCGCCGCCCTTCAGCCTCAATGCGGTCGAGTATGCCCTGGCGTTCGGCCTCATCCAGCGCGTAGAACACTTCTTTTCCAATATCGATGCGGTACAGCGGTGGCATGGCAACGTATATGTGCCCGGAACTAACCAGCTCACGGAAATGGCGCAGGAACAATGCGCACAACAGGGTTGCGATGTGCAGCCCATCTGAATCGGCGTCGGCAAGAATGCAGACTTTGTGATAACGCAGACCGCTGATATCGTCATTTGCGGGATCAACGCCGATCGCCACACTGATGTCGTGGACTTCCTGCGAACCGAGGATCTCTGCCGCATCAACTTCCCAGGTATTCAGGATCTTACCGCGCAGCGGCATGATCGCCTGCGTATTGCGATCGCGCGCCTGTTTCGCCGAGCCACCAGCCGAATCGCCTTCGACGAGGAATAACTCACACAACTCAGGCTCCTGGGACGTGCAATCAGCCAATTTTCCTGGCAGCGCAGGACCGGAGACGATCTTTTTGCGAACCACTTTCTTGGCAGCCTTGAGGCGCTTTTGTGCTTTACCGATCGCAAGTTGGGCAATCTGATCGCCACTTTCCGGGTGCTGGTTAAGCCACAACGAAAAACTGTCTTTTATGATCCCGGTAACAAAAGCTGCCGACTCACGGGATGACAATCGTTCTTTCGTTTGCCCCGAGAACTGCGGGTCCTCGAGTTTCGTGCTGAGCACGAATGACAAGCCGTCCCAGACGTCTTCGGGCGCGAGAGTGACACCGCGCGGCAGCAAACTGCGAAACTCGGAAAATGTCCGCAGTGCGTTGGTCAGGCCGGTACGCAACCCGGCGACATGCGTACCGCCTTGCGGGGTAGGTATCAGGTTGACGTAGCTCTCGGCAACCGGCTGACCGTCGCCGGTCTGCCATACCAGCGCCCAGTCAACGGCTTCATGTTTACCGCTCAGGCTACCCGCAAACGGCTCGGCAGGAAGGTGCTCATTACTACTGATCGCTTCGAGCAGGTATTCCTCAAGTCCGCCGGCGTAGCACCACTCCAGCTTTTCAGCTGGCTTCTCTATCGTCAGGCGTACCAACAACCCAGGGCAAAGCACGGCCTTCGCCTTCAGGACGTGCTTCAGTTTACTAACAGAAATCTTCGGCGAATCGAAATACTTTGGGTCCGGCCAGAAACGCAAAGTCGTGCCGGTGTTTGCTTTGCCAACTGTACCGACCACATCCAGCTTGCCGCGTTTCTTGCCGCCGGCGAAGCTCATGTTGTATTCCTTGCCGCCGCGTCGGATCCAGACTTCAAGGTTCTTCGACAGTGCGTTGACTACCGACACTCCGACGCCGTGCAGACCGCCGGAATACTGGTAATTGTCCTTGTTGAATTTACCGCCAGCATGCAGGCGAGTGAGTATCAGTTCGACGCCCGGAATTTTCTCTTTCGGGTGTTTATCGACCGGCATGCCGCGACCGTCGTCGCTGACTTCCAGCGAACCGTCCTTGTACAGCGTGACGTCGATCTTTTTGCAGTGCCCGGCCAGCGCTTCGTCAACGCTGTTGTCGATAACTTCATGTGCCAGGTGGTTCGGGCGGGTTGTATCGGTGTACATACCCGGTCGACGGCGCACAGGCTCAAGGCCGCTAAGGACCTCAATGTCCGCCGCATCGTATCGTTTACTCATTTATTCAAAAGCGCCGCAAGCAAAAAACCGGGGACAGTTTACTTTTTTATTGCGGCTGTGTCCGGGAGAAATAGCGGGCGTCAGGCGCAAATCTAATCCAGGTCCTTCAGCAGTGCCTGACGAACATTTGCGGCGACCGGCCGCACATCGACCTGGTAATTCTCATGATCGATTCCGGCAGCCAGGTCTGCACCCGCCTTGAGCGCGGCAACATCCTGGCTGGTTAGCTCAAAACGCATGAAATGTACCGCAGAGGTTTTCTCATCGTCGGAGCGCGGCAGGTCCTCATCGGCGATGGGGCGAATTCGCTCGCCGTCACCAACCTGCATCCAGACTTTGTGTTCTACACCAATAAGCTGCTTGAGCATGACACGACGCTCGTCAGCATCGGGAAATTCAACCATAAAGGTGGCTTTCCAATTGCGGCCATCCGGCACCAGCGGGTTATAGGCTTCGAGCTCCTCGTTTATGCCGGCCGCCTCGAAGATGCGTTCAATTCTTAGCATCTCCTGCACCTGATACTGCACGGTGATGCGATCTTCGAAATACAAGGTGGCGTTCGTACCTAATTCAAGGCGTCGATTGCGCTTGTGGCGCAACACTTCTGCGCGAAACTCGGCGCGCGCCTCGGCGTACTCCTCAAGACTATAGAGCTGGTCTTTTTGTAACTTTTGCATGATCAGATTCCGTAGGCGAGACGCAGCAATCGCAGTGGGTGCTCCGCGCTGTTCTTATCTAGGCTTTGGGCGACTTGCTCGGCTGCCATCGGGCAATCGCTGGCAAAATGCGTCGCGTCGCTCTTGTTAACTTTGTTGACGATCGGCCGGGCAATCTTTTTGGAAATCTCGTGAAACTCTTTCTTTACCGCATAGGTGCCGTCATGACCAGAGCAGCGCTCGATCGCCTGAACTTCGGTATCAGGCGCCAGCGCAAGCAGGTCGCGAGTTTTCAGGCCGATATTTTGCACCCGCAGGTGACAAGCAACCTGGTAGGCCACCTTGCCCAGCGACTGCTTGAACTCGGTATTCAGCATGCCCTGTTTGTGCCGTAGCATCAGGTACTCAAACGGGTCGAACATGGCATCTCGCACCTTTTGTACCGCCGGGTCATCGGGGTACATCAAGGGCAACTCTTGCTTGAACATCAAGGTACAAGACGGTATCGGAGTCACGATATCCCAACCGTTGTCTACCCACGCCGCCAGCACCGGAATGTTTTTCTGCATCAAGGTTGCTACAGCTTGCAGATCGCCGAGTTCGAGTTTAGGCATGCCGCAACAGGCTTCGCTTTCGGCCAGCGCTACGGGAATGCGATTGTGTTCGAATACCGCAACCAGGTCTTCCGCCAGTTCGGGCATATTGCGGTTGCCATAACAGGTCGTGAACATGACGACCTTGCCAGTAGTGTCACCGGCAGCGGTCGCCGCAGCGCCCTGCTCGTTCCTGTGTTCGCGCAAGCGCTTGCGCGCCGTCTTTGAATGGTAAGCGGGAATAGGTGCTGCGTGATGCACGCCCAGGGTCTTCTCCAGCAGCTTGCGTGCTGTCTTGCTGCGATTGGCGGCATTAACGGTCTGCACAACCACCGGGATACCAGCGAAGCGGCCTACCTTGTCGGTCGAACTAAGTATGCGATCGCGTTTGCTGGCACCCTGGTCACGAAAGCGAGTGGCTTTTGCGCGCAGCATCAAGTGCGGGAAGTCCACGTTCCATTCGTGCGGCGGTACATACGGGCATTTGCTCATGTAACACATGTCGCACAGGTAGCAGTTATCGACTACGTCCCAATAGACTTCTTTGGGCACAGTATCGAGTTCCATGCTCTCGGATTCATCGATCGCGTCGAACAACGTCGGAAAGGCGTTGCAAAGGTTGAAACAACGGCGACAACCGTGGCAAATATCAAAGACACGCTCGAGTTCGGCATTGAGTGCCTGCGGGTCGTAGAATTCTTCCGTTTGCCAGGCAAGCGGGTGGCGGGTTGGAGCCTCGAGGCTACCCTCGCGAGTATCGCCATTCTTGCGCATAGGTAGAGGTCCGGGCCGGGAACTGCAGCCGGCATTTGCCGGCAACAATCAATGCCGGCGCCGGGTGCAAACCCGGCGCCGACGCAGTGCGTTAGTCGTCCAGCGTATCCAACGCTTTCTGGAAGCGATTGGCGTGCGATCGTTCAGCTTTCGCGAGTGTCTCGAACCAGTCAGCTATCTCATCGAAGTCTTCTTCACGAGCCGCTTTGGCCATGCCCGGGTACATATCGGTGTACTCGTGGGTTTCGCCAGCAATTGCGGACTTCAGATTGTCTCCAGTAGCGCCGATCGGCAAGCCCGTGGCCGGATCACCAACTTCTTCAAGGTATTCCAGGTGCCCGTGCGCATGGCCGGTTTCGCCTTCTGCGGTAGAGCGGAAAACAGCTGCGACATCGTTGTAACCTTCGACGTCAGCCTTGGCTGCAAAATACAGGTAGCGGCGATTCGCTTGTGATTCGCCTGCAAATGCGTCTTTGAGGTTGCCCTCGGTCTTGCTGCCCTTTAACGACATGATTGTCCCTCTCCAGCCTACTCGAATACGAAGCAATTTAGACTAAGTCTAAGCGGAGCATTACTTTATTCCCGGCCGCAGGTCTTGTCAACGCGCGGCCCGGAGCCGTTGACGATACCGGCGGGCACAGGTAGCGTACGGGCGACTTCACCGGCCGCCCGAGCACCGACAGCCCATGAGCGCGAAAAAAGATATCGATCTGGAGAAATCACTTGCCCAGCTGGAATCCCTGGTCGAGGAACTGGAAAGTGGCGACCTGCCGCTAGAAAAAGCCATGCAGAAGTTTGAACAGGGCGTCAAATTGACTCGCAGTTGTCAGACGGCGCTGAAAGACGCCGAGCAACGAGTCGAAATCTTGCTGAAGAGTGCTGGAGGTGAAGTGGCGCTGCAGGAATTCGACGAACAGCAGTAGGACTCTGTGCGGGCGCGTCGGCTCCTGCCGCGCGCCCGCGAAAATCAGGAGGTCTCGGTCTTGCCGTCGCCCTGCAAACGCGTGATCAAGGACCGTAGAAATACCTTGTTGAAACGCAACTGGCAGGAAGACGACACCTGTTCCATCAGGGTTGAGCTAACCCGCAGAATCGTAACCTCACCTTTCGCCCGAATCGACGCTGTGCGTTTCGCACCGCGCACGTAGCTGGTTTCACCAAAGCAGGCGCCGGGATCCAAATCACCAAGCTTCTTGGTGTTCGCTTCGACAGATGCCTGACCGGCCACAATG
>JBBKWB010000110.1:0-103441 GCA_037968755.1 Woeseia sp. | reverse complement strand
ACTCGCTGCCGAGCCAGGAGCCGTGGGCATCAATGCCAAACAGCGGCCACTGGTAAAGATCCTGTATTGGGTTGATTCCCGCGTACTGGCTCGCCGTGGCGAACCACACGGCAAGTAATGATCAGCGCTGCCCTGCGGGCATCAACGGCGGCAAGCCGTCGTCGTGCTGCTGTTCCTCGCGTGTCTTGCGTACGCTGATAGTGCGCAGCGCTTTTGCAAGGGCATCGCTATTCCAGGTACCGTTGCTGCCACGGCCATAACGACTCGCTGCCATATTGCGCAACTCATCGCTAAGCGGCGCGTCAATGCGCTCGGCCATTGCGCCCAGGCTGCGCGGCGTGTCTTGCGGCCACTCCAGCCGAGCCCATTCGAGCAACGCTGTTTTCACACCCGCCGCGTCTCCGTCTGACGCTGCCTTGCGCGCAGTTTTGAGACAACGCGACTGTTGCTTGTGCAGCGGCACGGGCGGCGGCTCGTTGCTGACTGCAGTGCGCGGCCGGCGCGACCACCACCAGGCGCAAAGCGTCAACAACCAGGCGATCGCCAGGCCTTCGCTGATACGCTGCCAGAACGGATCTTCGACCGAAATCGTTTCAGCTGCTGCAACGGGTTCGGCCGATTCCGGTTGCACGGGTAGCGCATCGGCCGAAGGCAAAATCAACAACGTGCGCGCTGGTAAACTCGCGAGCTTCCACGCGCTTTCTTCAATATCCCACCACGGCAGCTCAACGGCCGGTAACTCTATCTCGCCAGCACTAACACCGATCATCGCGTACTGCTCACTGCGCTCTGCGAGAATGCCGCGCGGCACGGCGGATACACTCAGCTCGGGCTTGTCCGGATAAATTTTCAGTTGGTCAGTCGATGCCGGCTCAATGACCGGGATCTGCGTCGACAATTGACCGAGTGCTTTGACTGTTACGTGACGAGTAATGGGCTCGCCCGCTGGCAATGAATCCGGTTCGCGCGACCATTCCTCGCTCAGCTCAACGCTGCGTGCTGGCAGCCAGACGGCATTCGGATGCGCGGGCGGCGGTGGCGGAATGGGTTGTACGTTGATCGAAACCGGTTCGGATCGGAATACCTTACGACCGGTGATACGGCCATCGCGCAACACCCGCGCTTCGAAACGGACGGGCGCCACGTTCAGCTCACCACTGGCCTGGGGAAACATAGCGTAGACCCTCTCGACCACGTTGTAAGCCTTGCCGTTCAGCAATGCGTCGTAGCTACGTTCGTCGCCGGCCAGCTCAACCAGCACATCGACACCGCTGACTTCCGGCTCGGACAGACGTGGCTGTCGTGTCGACACCGCGCGATAAACCTTCAACGTGTACAACACCTGTGCCTGCACGTAGCTGTCGCTGCGGTCGGCTTCGGCAGTGATAAAAATGTCCGCCTCGCCCGGCGCGTCGCTCGACACCGGCTTGACGGTAATCGGCACCGGGTTGCTTTGCTCATTCGCAATCGTGACCGGCGGGATCACCAGGTCGCCTTCCCGCTTCGCCATTAATACGTAGGTCCAGGTGCGGCTGCGACTGATCTGGCCGTTAACAATTGTCGTGTTACTCAGGTGGCTGCGAGTACCAACGAAAAAATTATCGTCTAACGCATCGACGTTCGGCTCGACGTCGATCGAGGTATCCACCGTGACCTTCAAGGTAAACGATTCGTTCAATTCAACGTCGGCACGGTCGACACTTGCAACAACTGCTGCCAGCGCCGGTAACGACACCACCGTCAGCACGCCGCACAACACCGCTGCCAGAAATCGTCGCCCGATTGTTACGCTACGTCGCGTAGCACTTACTACCATGGTTGCACCTCGTCGTCAGGCCAGACATTGTTGCCGTCCTGATCGCGTCCCTGTCTTTGATACTGATATCGGAATTTGCGGCGAAGTAAACCACCCGGATCATTGGGAATCCGCCGCAGCCATTGCTCCATGGCCTGCTCTTGTTCCTGCAGCCGGCGCGCCTCGGCGTCGGCCTGTGCCTGACCTAGCTGCGGATCGGTTTCATCGCCCTGCTCGGCTGCTTCCTGTGCCGCGCGGTCCAGTTCCTCTTGCAGCGCAGCGAGGTCTTCTTCGCTCATTTCCTGCTGCTCGCGTGCGGAATCGCCATCCTGTGATTCACTGCCCGGGCTGCCCTCACTGCCCTCTTCACCGGACTCGTCGGATTGACTGTCGCCTTCAGACTGCTGCGCTTCGCCACCGGATTCACCGCTGTTTTCCTGGTTCTGCTCGTTTTGCGAATCCTGCGCTTCCATCAAGTCTTTCAGCAGATCGCGGTTGTACATCGCGTCTTCGTCCGTCGGATCGATTTCCAGCGCCTTGTCATACGCTTCTATCGCGCTTTCGAATTCGCTCATGCGGGCCAGTGCATTACCGAGGTTGTACAATGACCGGGCATCGTCCTTTACCGAAAAACTGGCGGCGCTGTCGCCGTACTGGCCTGCACGATAGCGTGCCACCGCCTGCCAGTCGCGATGCTCGAACTTTTCTGCGGCTGTCGCGGCATCGCCATCTGCGAGCAATTCACGTGCCTGTTGATCGGGCGTTTTCCAAAGATCAGTCCAGGTCAGCGCCTGTGCCTGTTGTGGCAGTGGCAACAGCGCGATCACGAGTACCAGTACCCAGCCACGACGAAACGCCAGTGCTGCCAATGGCACAAGCAACAACAATAGCCAGACACCATCTTCGCGCCATTGGTCGGTTGCCTGGGCATCGTCAGACGCCGCGCTCGAACCGAGCTCATGCGACAACAGCCGCTCCAGGTCGCTGTCATCGGTGGTAATAACGCTGAAGCGGCCACCGCCGGCTGTTGCCAGTCGCTGCAGGCCGTCTGCTTCAAGCCGCGGTACTGCCATCTGGCCGGAACGATCAGTAACAAAGCCACCGCCAGCTCGCGGAATCGGCGCACCGTCCGGCGTGCCGACCGCCAGGACTGAGAGACGATAGCCGGCTTCGCGCAGTTCGGTCGCCGCTTGCTCCGCCGCCGGTGAGCTGCCGCCGTCCGCAATCAGCAAGACCTCGCCGTTGGTCGAGCCTGCCTGTTCCAGCAGCTGTCGCGCCTTGTCTATGGCGGCTACCGGGTAACTGCCGCGGCTCGGCATGATGTCGGTACCCAGGCTGTTCACCAGAGCCGCCACCGTGTCGCCGTCTGTTGTAAGCGGCGTAACCGTGAACGCGTTCGATGAATACACAACGAGCGCAGTTTGCCCGCTGAGTCTTTTCTCAATAATGTCGAGAATCTTGAGGCGTGCGCGCACGAGTCGACTCGGCGTCAAATCCTGCGCGTCCATAGAGCGCGACAAGTCGAGTGCAACGACCAGCGCCTGGTCCGAGCGAAACACGGGTTGATCGATACGTTGCCAGGCCGGACCGGCCAGCGCCGTTATCGCCAATACTGCACCCAGCATCACCAGCCACCAGCGATAAATTCCCTGGTGCTTCTGCGAACTCGACAGCACGTACGGTACCAGCGCCGGATCGACAACCCGCTGCCAGCTACCCGGTGCCAGTCGTCGTTGCGCCAGTAGCGCAATCGCTGCCAGGGCTGGCAACAACGCCCAGAGCCACTCCGGCCGAATGAAATGAAATTCAGCCGGCATCGCGAACGACCTTCATCCCGCGCTTCATCTCGCGCGCAACCTGCCAACCCGCCAGCAAATTGAATAGCGTCATAAGCATGGCCAGCGCCAGCGCACCGCCGAGTGGCCAGTAGTACAACGCAGTGACCGGCCGAAAACCCGCTTCGGGCTCGGCAACCGGCTCCATCTCATCGAGCAGTTTGTAAATATCCTGCAACGCCGTCGTGTCGCGCGCGCGGAAGTAGCGGCCGCCCGTCTGCTCAGCAATTTTGGTTAGCGTTTTTTCATCAAGATCAGCCGATGGATTGACGCGGCGCATGCCACCGGTGATTGACGGCACAACCATCTGTTCCGCACCAATACCGATTGTGTAAATACGCAGGCCGATTTGCGCAGCGAGTTCCGCCGCCTTCAGCGGATCCACTTCGCCGGCTGTGTTCGCGCCGTCGGTCAACAACACGAGCACTTGCTCGCCTGCTTCATCACCCTGGTCATGAATGCGTTTAACAGCAAGCGTGATCGCATCACCGATGGCCGTTTTCTCACCAGCGAGGCCAATGAATGCTTCCATTAACAAAACGTTGACGGTTTCCCGGTCGAGCGTCAGCGGGACTTGCAGATAGGCGCGCTCGCCAAACAGGATGAGACCGATACGATCCCCTTCGCGCCGCGTAATGAAGTCGCTGGCAACCGCCTTGGTGGCAGTCAGGCGATCAACACGGCGACTGCCCAGTTCGAAATCCTTCGCATCCATGCTGCCGGACAGATCCACAGCAAGCATCAGGTTGCGACCGGAAACCGGCACCTCAAGTTCGTCGCCGATACGCTCGGGACGCGCCGCGGCGAGGACCAATAGCAACCAGGCGATAACTGCCAGCCAGAATCGCCAGTTCAGTAACTGCTCAACTTCGGAACGATCCGCCAGTACTGCGAAGCCCGACAGGCTGGGCACACGCAGGCCAGCTTCCTGTGCGCCGCTAACGGGCGGCAGCAGTTTGCGCACCAATATCGGCAATGGCAGCGCAAGCAGCATCCAGGGCCAGGCCAGCGACCACATCAGCCTTGCTCCTCTGGCAACGGGGTTGCCAGTCGTTGCTTAACGGCTTCGATCAATGCCATTGCGTTAACGTCAGCATGGTGTTCGTCGCTGCGCCGGTACGGCAAGGATTCAAGACTGCGACCAGCGCCCGTGGAGAAAACCGGTACAGCCAAACCGCGATCAAGCCAGAGCAACCAGGCCTCGCCTGTCAGGCTGGCCACCTCGTCGCGTGGTGCGTAGGCGAGCATCGCGCGTCGGGTTAACTCGGACAATCGTTTCGCCAGCGTGACGAGATCACCGTCTTGCTGATATGCACCGGCGTAACGCTTCAGCTCCGCCATTGCGATGCGTCGCGCTGCTGCACGCCGCCACTGTTGCCAGGCACGCCACAAGAACCACAGCAAGCCAGCAGCCGCTATTGCCATCAGCAGCCACCAACCCGGTGCCGGTGGCCACCAGCCGACGGGTGCAGGCAAATGCAGGTCGCGCAGCGGAATATCTTCAGGATTCATACGATTGTCGTCTCAATGACTGCGACGCCCGAGCGCCTGCTGCAGGCAGACCACGGGGTCGTCGTCGGTAGACAGCGGCATCAGGTGAATGCCGTATCGCTGGCAATACGCTTCCAGCGCGTTCTGGCGGTCGGCCCAGGCCGTGTGGTATTCGACTCGCGCCGCGCGGGAATAGGTATCGATCGCCATTTCGCGATCTTCACAGACCAGGCGGTAATGGCCGGGCGGTGGTAACTCGCGCTCCAGCGGATCGCTGACGTTCACCGCGAGCACCTCGTTGTGTCGTGCGACACCGGACAAATAGGCCTGCGCCGAGCGATCGAAACCAAGAAAATCGCTAATGACGATAACGAGGCTGCCGGGACGAGCCACGCGTCTCAGCGCCGACATCGCCGCTGACAACGGTGCGCTGACATCGGCCTCCGGCGGTCTTACCTTGTTTGCCCAATCTTCGTGACTGACAAGCTGGTGCACGTAACGCAGAGCCGCTTGCCGACCTAACCGTGGTTTCAGTTCGCGATGTTTTGTGTCGCCAAAAATAATGCCGCCCAGGCGATCGCCGCGGTGGTGTGCAGACCATGACAGCAACGCAGCCGCACGGCTCGCCGATACCGATTTGGAACTGCCGCGGGTCGCAAAATGCATATTGCTGCGAAGGTCGACCATGATCAGAACCGGACGTTCGCGCTCTTCGCGAAACAGCTTGGTGTAGGCCTCGGTGCTGCGCGCCGTCACCCGCCAGTCGATGTTGCGAGGATCGTCGCCCGGCTGGTAGGGACGCGACTCGTCAAACTCCATGCCGCGACCTTTGAAGTGCGAAACGTACGCGCCCGCCTGCAGGGAATTGACCCGCAATACGTCCAGCGCGATCGCGCGCGCAGGTCCGGCCAGCCGTATCAGTCCTTTCTGGCTGACACTGACCGGCGAGGCGTCGGCGTGTAGGTGGTCGTGGCGCACGCTTTACTCCTGCTCAGGGAACGCCAACACCATCGAGGATGCGCTCGATTATGGAGTCGGGACTGATGCCATCCGCCTCCGCCTCGAAACTCAGTACGAGGCGATGGCGCAGTACATCGTGTGCGACCGCCTGGATATCCTCGGGACCGACGTAGTCGCGGCCGGCAAGCCACGCATGCGCGCGCGAGGCCCGATCAATACCCATGCAGGCACGCGGACTGGCGCCGTACAGCACCTGGCCCGCCAGCGCGTCATCGACCTGCTCCGGTGTGCGGGTCGAGACGACGATGTTGACGATGTACTGCTCCAGCTCGTCCGCAAGATGCAGATTCAGGATTTCCTGGCGGCCGGCCATCACACTGGCTTGCGGCAAGGGTTGCGGCGGTTTGAATGCGTCACGCTCGCCGGATTTCGCTTCATCGCGATTCAAACGCAGGATGCGGCGCTCGTCTTCGATGCTCGGATAGCCCACCTGCACATGCAGCAGGAAACGATCAAGCTGCGCTTCGGGCAGCGGATAGGTGCCTTCCTGCTCGATCGGGTTTTGGGTAGCCATCACCATGAACAATGGCGACAGCGGGTAGCTCTTGTCGCCCACCGTAATCTGGCGCTCTTCCATAGCTTCAAGCAGGGCCGACTGGACTTTTGCCGGCGCACGGTTGATCTCATCGGCGAGAATCAGATTATGGAACAAGGGGCCGAAGCGGAACTCGAAGCTGCCATCGGCAGGACGATAGATTTCGGTACCCGTCAGGTCGGCCGGCAACAGGTCAGGGGTAAACTGCAGGCGGTGAAAGTCCCCTTCAATGCTTTCCGAGAGCACCTTGATCGCGCGAGTCTTGGCCAGGCCGGGCGCGCCTTCGACCAGCAGGTGGCCGTCGCATAACAACGCGATAAGCATGCGATTGATCAAGTGTCCCTGGCCGACAATCAGGCTGCTGACGTGGGTTTCGAGCTGTTGGAATTGTTCTGCTACGCTCATCGGTACTCCGAAATGAAAAACGGGCTCGCCAAAAGGCGTGCCATTGTAGGGCCTGCTTCCCCGTATTTGAACCAGACTCTCGCTGCTGTGCCCCGGTCACCGGGCATCCGTTCGCCGCTGGCAGTGGTTGCAGCGGTAACCGGGCAAGCTCGCGGCGCCGGGCATTAGCCTCAATACGACCATCATTCTTCGCAGACATTGCATAAACTAGGCGCATTCTCGACAACGACCGACCTGATGCAGCACAAATACGCCACCGCCTACCTTGCCGGCCTGCTATTGGCCGGCAGCGCCTGCTCCGACACGCCGTCACACGCGCCCGCTGATTGCATCAGTGATGCCGGTTTCTCGGTCGAACTGTATGGCGATCTGCGCACAACCCTCAGCTGGGACAGCAGCGAGCTGGAGTGCGCCGGCATGCCGCGGCCATTCGGCGACGGCGCACGACTGCGTTTTGCCGGACCGGCCATGGTTGACGGCGAGGAACGCCGCCTGGCCTTCATTGTTGCCCTGCCTGCACTGCAGCGTGGCGCCACTGCCCGCGAATTGCCTGCGACCGTCACCCTGATCGAAGAAAACAACGGCCGTTTTTACAGTAATCAGGACAGCGAGATTTGCTGGTCTGATGTAACCGCACAAATAGCATTGGACGATGGCAGTGATGACTATGCTATTCGCGGCATTGTCTATTGCCTCGCGCCACTGGTCGAACTGAATGGTGACGGCAGCGTGACCTTGCGCGAGTTGCGCTACAGTGGCCGCGTCAGTTGGCGAGGCACAGATTCATGAAGTCACTCCTGGTATTGCTAGTCGCGCTGCTGTTGTTCGCCGGCTTCGCATCAGCCGATGCTGAGCTCGACGCCGCGTTTCCGCAAAGCAGCATAGTGATCAGCGCCAGTACAAACGCCTGCTACCGCTTCGATATATACCTCGCGCTGAACGACGAGCAACGTATGCGGGGCCTGATGCATGTGCGCAATATGGATGACTGGCGCGGCATGCTGTTTGTTTACGGGCGGGACGCCGTGCATTCGATGTGGATGAAGAACACGTTTATTCCACTCGACATGCTGTTTGTGCGCGCTGACGGCACGATCTCGTCGATCGCAAAATTCACGGAACCGCAGTCGTTGAAATCAATCGGTTCCAGCGAGCCTGTCCGTTACGTACTCGAATTGAATGCCGGCATCAGCGACAAGCTGGGTATCGACGCCGGTGACCGCCTGTTCTGGGCCGGTGACGTTACGCCGTTACAGGACTGAGGCGATCGCGCCTGCCAGGTAGTCAACGTTGCCCGGGGTAATGCCGGCAACGTTGATTCGACTTGAGCCCACCATGTACACGCCACTGTCTTTTTTCAGGCGCTCGACCTGATTCTCTGACAGGCCGAGGAAACAGAACATGCCGTTCGCACGAGCCACGTGTGAGAAGTCGTGTTCGGGCGCTTTGTCGCGCAATGCACTGACGAGGCTATTGCGCATGGACTGCAAGCGGTTGCGCATCTCGGTGAGTTCAGCTTCCCACATCGTTCGCAGTTCAGCGTTACTCAGAATATTACGCACAATAGCCGCACCATGATCCGGCGGCATTGAATACATCGTCCGCACAATATTATGCGCCTGGCTGCGGACGATGCCTGCCGTTTTTGCGTTGCTTGAAACGATAGACAACGAACCAACCCGATCGCGGTACAGGCCAAAGTTTTTCGAACAGGAGGTCGCCACAACCAGTTCCGGCACTTTGCCGGCCAGCAGTCGAATTCCGAACGCGTCCGCATCCAGGCCTTTGGCAAAACCCTGGTACGCAAGATCGACAAACGGCAGCAACTTGCGGTTCGCAATCAGATCGGCCACCTCTTGCCACTGTTCTCGATCGAGATCCATACCGGTCGGGTTATGGCAGCAGCCGTGCAGCAGGACGATGTCGCCCTCCGGCACCTTTTTCAGCTTGTCGAGCATCTGCTCGAAAAGAATGACGCGATTGTCCGCGTCATAGTAGGGATACGCTTCGAGCTTCAGTCCAGCACCGCCCAGCAACGGCACATGATTGGCCCAGGTCGGATCGCTGTGCCAAACAGTTGCATCTTCACGTGCACGCAGAATAACTCCTGCGGCAACCCGCAACGCACCCGAGCCGCCAGGCGTTTGCAGGGTCGTAACGCGTTCTGATGCAACATCGTCACCAAAGCTTAACTTTTGAACGAGTTCGTTAAATTCCGGATCACCACCAGAACCGAGATACGTCTTGCTGTCCTGAGTGTCGAGGATAATGCGCTCGGCAGCTTTAACCGATTTCAGCACCGGCGTGTCACCCGCGACCGTGCGATAGACCCCTACGCCGAGATCAACTTTGTCCTTGCGATGGTCATTGGCATGTTCGGATATCAGCCGAAGAATGGCATCAGAAGGCAATGCACTAAGCGAATCAAACAAGGTAGGTCTCCGCGAAAGATGGCAGTCGGTGTGGTCGGCGAATTGTACACAGGCTGCCACCCGGGTATAGAGCCTGAATACGGATTCCTGCGCTGCTATTAGCTGCCGGGCACCTGCTCAGATCAGGTCGAGAGGAATTCGCAGGTAAACAACCTGGTTGTCCTCCGCCGGCGGCAAGTTGCCAGCGCGCATATTGATTTGAATCGCCGGCAATATCAGCGCCGGCAGACTGAGCTTCTTGTCACGCGTCTCGCG
Organism: Woeseia sp.; assembly: GCA_037968755.1. Lineage (GTDB taxonomy): Bacteria > Pseudomonadota > Gammaproteobacteria > Steroidobacterales > Woeseiaceae > Woeseia. Next base: position 93,673 of record JBBKWB010000110.1, on the reverse strand, counting down.
TAGCTGAATATACTCGTCGCGTGTGCGACCACCGCCCACATGGATGTTGTCAGCCTTTTGCTCGCGCACCGTGGTCTCGGCGCGCAACTCACGTCCGTCTGGCGGATAGTCATGGCACATGAACAGGCGTGTAGCATCTGGCAAGCTGAGAATATTTTGGATGGAATCGTAAAGAAGCCCCGCATCGCCGCCCGGAAAGTCGCAGCGCGCGGTGCCAAGATCAGGCATGAACAGCGTGTCACCGACAAAGGCTGCATCGCCAATGACGTAGGTCATGCTGTCGCTGGTATGGCCCGGCGTTGCCATTACGGCACCCTCAAGTTCACCGATCTTGAAGGTATCGCCGTCGCTGAACAGCGTATCGAACTGGTGGCCGTCTGGCCGGAAAGGTGGCTTGAGATTGAACACCTTGCCAAAGTGCTCCTGCACGGCGCGAATGCCCTCGCCGATGGCAACGCTGCCACCCAGGCTTGCACGAATGTATTGCGCGCCGCTCAAATGATCTGCATGCGCGTGCGTTTCCAGCAGCCATTGCAGCTTCAGCTGCTTGCCGCCGAGATAATCGACAATGGCTCGTACCTGGCTGTCGTCGCTGCGCCCCGAAACAATATCGAAGCCCAGCACGGGATCGATAACTGCAGCACAAGCGGTCGCCGGATCACTGACCACATAGGACAGCGTTCCGGTTCCAGGATGATGAAAGTGTTGTACCTGTGGCAAGGCCACGGTCTATTGGCGCCGGCGCATAGCCGGCGCCAAAGGCAGTATCAGGCTTTCGGAGCCCACACTGAGCACCAGCCATTTGCAGCAACGAGCTTGCCCGGGAAAATCTGGCATGGACGCCAGGCCTCGCCATCTTCGCCCTGTATCAACGCGCAGTTCGCACAGTGCTGGTTTTCGGCAGGATTAGCGCGCGCGCCAGCGTCGACTGTGCTGGTGTCGTGCGTGTATTTCATCGCCTTTGCGGTCGGATCGTCTTCGCTAAGGTGCGGTACGTCCTGTGCGTGAGCTTCCTGACCCGGGCGCAGCAGGCAACCGGCGGCCGCTACAGCGGACAATTGAATAAATTGACGTCTTGCTATCTTGCTCAAAGGTCTAACTCCTCTTTCCCGCGTCGGAATCGCCGGCCGAGACTCGACCGGAGGCATATCTTAATGCATTTGGCCGCACCGGCGCACACTTGGAAGAAGATGCGAATGTATCTCATTCCGAGGTGCAGCTGCGGCATCCCTATATTCTGCCGCAGCAAAGCTGAACGGGAGCAAAACGCGGCTATGCGAGCCGCATCTCATGCCAGCCCGGCGCTTTGTGATCACGATCACAAAGCAGCAATGTCACGACCGGCATCATTTGTGAATGTTGGCATACTGTCTATCCGGACTTGTACTGATTGCAACTGCCAGCGGGCCGGACGGTCGTAATAACTGACCGCGCTACAACCCTGCTCATGGATACCGGTGCCAAATTGACCGACCCGACTACTGCCACGCGCACGACCTGTGCCACGTTTCTTGCGAAACTTGCATGCGCATTGCTGTGCAGCGGGCTGCTGTTCGGCAGCATTGCGACCGCCAGCGAAACGGTAGTGCACCAGTACACGGTGTCGGTCGATGAAACCCTCCAGGTCATGCACGTTGAAGCGCGTTTCGCCACAGCGGTGCGGAGCGTAAGCGCACGCTCACGCAGCGCCGCTGATTACCTCCTCGATTTCCAGAACTGCGATGAGAACGCGCGCATTCGCCTGCGCAATCGACGCATGATCGTGCCATCAGGCGGCATCCAATGCATGAACTACAGCGTCGATCTTACTGCCGCGGCCCGAGACCAGCGACACAACGCGGGCCTGAGCCCTGACAACATCGTAGTCTCGCCATCACTCTGGTTGTGGCGGCCGGAGATTACCGACACATCGGGCGTGGCCGTTACGTTCGATTTGCCGCCGAATATCGCAGTTGCCGTTCCCTGGCACGCACTCGACAACAGCGGCAAGCGCTATCGCATTTACAAGTCACCGGAAAGTGGCAACGCACCTGCCGCATTCGGTCGCTTCGAAAATCACGAAGTGACTGTTCCCGGCGCAACCTTGCGAGTCAGCCTGATGCAGAGCCAGACACCGATGGACAACAGCGAGCTGCTGCGCTGGGTTGAAGCTGCCGCAACGGATGTCAGCCTTGCTTACGGCTTGTTTCCCAACCCGTCCCCGCTCGTCGTGGTGATACCCATCGCGGACGGTTCGCGTCGCGGCAACAGCGCGGTGCCGTTCGGCAGAGTGCTGCGCGATGGCGGCGAAGCGGTCGAACTGTTTGTAAACCAGGATCAGCCGCTTTCGGCTTTCCTTGACGACTGGACAGCAACCCATGAGTTCAGTCACCTGATGTTGCCCTTCGTCGATCGCAAGCACCGCTGGATTTCGGAAGGCTTCGCGATGTACTACCAGAACGTGTTACTCGCGCGCTCCGGCGCTTATGACGAACAACGTACCTGGCAGAAACTGTACGAGGGATACGAACGTGGTCGCCTGTCGCGTCCAGAGCTATCGCCAAACGACGCCGCGCTCGGTGGCCGCCGTCAGGCGCTGATGAAGATCTATTGGAGTGGCGCTGCTTTGGCGTTGATGGCCGACGTCGAACTGCGTAAGCAAAGCGGCGGTAGCCAAACCCTGGACACGGTCCTGCGACAATTCCATGCTTGTTGTTTGCCGTCCAGCCACAACTGGACCGGCCCCGAATTTTTTGCCCGCCTCGATGAGTTAAGCGATCGCAACGTCTTTATGCCACTGTACCGTCGCTACGCCGATGCTGTCGGTTTCCCCGACCCTTACACGGTGTTCGCTGGTTTGGGTGTCACTATCAACGACGGCAGCGTGCGGCTTGCGCGCAATGCGGCGCTGCTGGCAATTCGTACCAGCATCACCCAGGTGGACGCCGACGTTGCCAACTGGCGGCAACGACTTGCGGCCGATGCGCGCTAATCGCGACCAAAGTCAGCTTGTTTTCACCTGACTGTAAGCCACCGAGACTGCCTCAAGGCTCGCCCTGATCGGAATCGACGTCGGCAAAAAGCCATTGTGAAAGTGGCTCTTTGATAAACCAGGCGAACAATAAATACGCGACTCCCAATCCGGCTACGCCCCATAACTCGAACTGCTCAATGACCCAGACCGGCCAGATCAATGCCTTGACGGTATTGCCAATTGATTGCAGCGAAAAGCGGAATACGAATTCGAGCAGTTGTTCGCTGAAGAATGAACCTACACTATTCGCGCCGGACACTTCGCTGATGACGGTTTGTATTTCCAGCCAAATGAACGTCAGCACGAAACCGCAGGCATAAAAACCGCCGCCACGAGCTTCCCAGACACCGCGAAACGAACGCTTCATGATGCCGCCACACGCCGCCGGGAAGGCGCGCGGTTCATGCACGAGCGTTTGGCCAAGACCGTACGTCTCACGACCGCGTCGTTTCATGCGCGCGACAAACGGTTCTTTTTTCTTTTTGGGTTTTTTCGCTTTCTTACTATCGCGAGCCATACCGCTACCTGCGATTGCGCAGCAAAGTCCGCGCTCAGCTCTTGTCGAGCTTGCTGATTTTCGAACCCTCGAGAGTCAGGTTGTACATCAGGCCCTTGGAACCAAATACAAAGCCAACGACCGGATCTTTGACGTTCTGCGAGTCAATAGTCTTGCCCGCGCCAAGATCGATCAATGCGACAGAACCATCGACGCCGACTTTCCAGCCGGAGCTTTCACGAAACTTTCGCAGGGACTCGGGAGTCATGAACGCAATCACAACCGATTTCGCCTGTGCACCAAGTTGCAGGCCGAATGACCCGGCCGACGTCCGATAGTAACTGACGGTCTTGCCAGCTACGCGCAACGCGCCCTCCCCGGTTTCGCCACCGATGCCGATACCCACTTTAATAACGCGCGGAAACACGAGGTAACCCGCAGCGTTTTCAAGGAATACGTCGGCGCCGCTTATTTCTTCATTGAATCGACTCACCGCTGCGCTGACGTCGGCATCGATCTCGGCGGCAGTCGCCGCAACGACAGGCGGCGAGAAGAAACTGCACAAGAGCAGCAATGCTGTAATGCGTGAAATTCGATTGATCATGATGTTCTCCTTCGAGAATTTTGCGAGTTCCGCAAGCTAGCGACTGCCTGAGGATTCTTTCGGCGGCATGAGTTGTGGCGGTATAGGTGGACGCCGACGATCAGCCTGCGGCGGATAATTGTTCGCAAGGTAATCGAGGATGCTGTTCTCGGTTGCCGGATCGAATTGCCACAAATTCTGCGTAGCCTGCATCCAGCGAATGATGGCGAGCCAGGTTTGCCGGTCCGCACGTTGCCCGGTTACGAGCTTGTGCGAATGACAGCCGCCACAATGAATGCGCACGAGCTCCCAACCGTCTGCCTTGATGAGCCCGGACTGCTCATCAATATCTTCCGCAGCAACGGTGGCGCTGCAAAGAACTAACGCCAACAGCCACGCTCGACGAATCATGCCGTCACCTTCACCGCTATCCGATGGCACGCGTTGTTGAGATAACCGCGCGGATTCCAGCCGGGCAAAACCATGGGCTGCAAGCGGCCTTTAGCATCTTCAGCGCGAGCCCAGACTTCAAAATAGCCGTCCTCGGGAAAGCGGATGCTCGCATCGAAGTGTTGCCAGGCCAGCCGATTAGCGGCTTTTTTCAATTTAGCGCGTTGCCAGCTCGCGCCAAAGTCAATCGAAGTGTGCACAGCGCGTATCGCATCGTCGCCTGCCCAGGCGTGGCCACGAATGGCGAGCGCTTCCGACTGGGCGTGCGTAAGACCGGACTTCGGCATGGTGATCAGCGACTTCACGGGCATCGATTCAATAATGCACATGTCCTCATCCGCAACTTCCGTGCCGGGCGCAACCGGTTTGCAGGGTACGCGGTACGACTGACCGGTCATTTTCTCACCGTCGTGTACCTGGTCACGAATCAAAAGCTTGTTAAGCCACTTGCCGCTAACCGATGCGGGCCAGCCGGCGCAAATCATGCGCAAAGGATAGCCGTGCAACAACGGTAGCGGCTCGCCATTCATGGCCCAGACCAGCAGCGATTCATTCTCCATAGCCTTGTGCAATGGCACACCGCGGGATATCGGTTGCTTGGCGGGATCGCCGGACAGATGTGCATCGGCACCTTCATAGGCCACGTACACTGCGTCGTCTTTTACGCCGACGTGCTGCAACACGTCTTTCAGGCGCACCCCGGTCCATTCAGGACAACCGACAGCACCGGTACTCCACTGGTTGCCGCGTGCCGGTGGATTGAATTCCGAACGACCGTTGCCACCGCACTCGATCTGCAATTGCAGGGTGTGCTGGCGGAATCGACTCTTCAGTTCGCCGACGGTCATCTGCATTGGCGTGCCACACGATTCGCCGCCGATCTCGAAGACCCAGTCATCAGCAACGCTGTTTTCGATTGCAGGCGGCACACCGTTGTTGCGCACGAACAGGCGGCTGGCTGGAGTAATGTCATCATTGAGCATATGCGCAGGCGTTTCCGCATTGATGGGGCGGTCATTCAACACGGTCAGGCCATCTTTGCCCGGCAGGACAAACGGCTCGTCGCTTTGAGCTAATGCAGCAGGTATCAGGCCACCCGGCATGTACTCGGCGAACGGAATGGACGCGCCGACTGCAGCCGTCATGGCCGCCAGCCCGCTACCGCGCAGAAAGCCACGCCGAGATACAGACTCCGTTCTGCGATTCCACAACAAGCGATCTGCTTCTGCCGCATCGGCAGCATATAACTCGTGAATGCCTTTCCTGTCGCTCATGATTCCTCCGCAACCCCGGTTAACGCTTTCAACCGTAACTCGATTGTCCGCTTTGCATGAATTTCAGCAGCAGCTCGCGCAAGGTTTCAACAAGCGCGGCACTACGCCTGGCATCATAGCGCAAAGTCTTTTCGTCCATGTAACTGCGCTGGGCGAGCTCGAGCTGTACCGCGTGCACCTGTTCCGCCGGCTGGCCGTAGTGCCGGGTAATGTACCCACCAGTAAAGCGCCCGTTACAAACAGAGGAATACGGCGAACGACTCGCAACGGCTACCAGGTCCTGTTCAATTTCGCTGCTGCAACTTTGGCCCTGGAATGTACCGATGTTCAGGACTGGCAGTTCGCCCTCAAACAATGACGGCACTTCGCTGATGATCGAATGCGCGTCCCACAACAAGGCGTAGCCATGCGCTTCTTTTAATAAGGTCAGGGTATCGCTGATACGATCGTGATACGGCCGCCAGTAGCGCTCGATACGCAACCCGCGTTCCTCCGCCGACACACTCGCGTCATTCTGGTATATCGCCTCGCCTGCAAAGGTTTTTGCGGGACAAAGCCCCGTGGATACCTGGCCTGAATACAAAGCACTGTCTTCAGCCGGTCGGTTCAGGTCGACGACGTAACGCGAGAAGCCTGCCGTAATCACGCTGGCGCCTATCCCAGCTGCGAAGCTGTAGAGCTGTGCAACATGCCAGTCGGTATCGGCCAGAGCTTTGCCCGCAGGCGTCATGCGCAGCTCGATGTCGGCAGGTACGACGCGACCATCATGCGGAATACTGACGAGCAGTGGCGTCGTGCCGAGATGCAATGTGTAACCGGCCTCGCTCATGCCGGGAAACTGGGCAATACCGTACGACAGTGCTCGCAGAAAGAACCGCCATCAATCAACTCGGCGAGTTGTTCGATTTCTGCAGAGAGTGAGCGATCGGTTTCGTACGCCGGCGAGAACAAACGCACCTGCTCGATGATCGTCTCGATCGTTTGCGAACTCTTGCGCGGGTGATGAAACTCAATCCCTTGTGCTGCAGCGAGTACTTCAATTGCCACGATGTAGCCAACGTTATCGAGCATGCCATGCAGGCGATTGCCCGCGAAGGTCGCCATGCTGACGTGATCTTCCTGGTTGGCCGAAGTCGGCAGGCTATCCACGCTGGCAGGATGCGCGAGTGACTTGTTTTCCGATGCCAGAGCAGCAGCCGTCACCTGCGCCATCATGAAGCCGGAGTTCAAGCCGCCGTCTTTCACCAGGAACGCGGGCAGCCCGCTCTGGTGCGCATCGATCAACAACGCAATACGTCGTTCGGCGAGCGCGCCCATTTCCGCAATGGCTAGCGCGAGGTAGTCAGCCGCCATCGCGACAGGCTCTGCGTGAAAGTTGCCACCCGAAAGGATTTCACCCGAGGCCGCGAAAACCAGCGGATTGTCGCTGACCGCATTGGCCTCGGTTTGCAAGACGAGCGCAACGTGGCGCATGACATCAATGCAAGCGCCGATTACCTGTGGCTGGCAGCGAATGGAATACGGATCCTGCACACGATTGCATTCGATATGCGAGGCGCGAATTTCGCTGCCTTTCATAAGCTCGCGCAATACGCTCGCTACCGCAATCTGTCCCGGTTGGCCACGCACTTCCTGTATGCGCGCATCGAATGGCGTGTCGCTACCCTGCACCGCATCGGCCGACATTGCGCCGGCCGTAATCGCAGCAGCGAGAATGTGTTCAGCGCGAAACAGCGCGGCCAGTGTGAGCGCTGTCGATACCTGGGTACCGTTCAGCAGCGCCAGACCTTCTTTCGGCGCCAGCACAATGGGCTGCAGTCCAGCCGACTCCAGCGCCGCCTCTGCCGCCATCACCTGGCCATCGACGCTGACTTCGCCGATACCAAGCAGCGCACCGGCCATGTGCGCAAGCGGCGCGAGATCGCCGGATGCGCCTACCGAGCCTTTTACGGGAATAGACGGATAGATTTCGTTGTTGATCAGCGAACACAGCGCGTCGACCAGCTCGGTTCGCACTCCGGAGTAGCCCTGCGCCAGCGCGACGACTTTCATCACCATGATCAGGCGCACTGTCGCGTCCGGTAACAACGGGCCCACGCCCACGGCGTGCGAGCGCACGAGATTCTCTTGCAATTTCGCGAGATCGTTGTTGTTGATGCGCACCTGCGCGAGCTGGCCAAAGCCCGTGTTGATGCCGTAAACCGACTTGCCGCCAGCCAATACTTTCTGGATCTGTGCTGCCGATTCGCTGATCGCACAGCGCACATTGTCGCCGAGTGTTACGCGAGCCGGTTCAGCCCAGATCGCACGCAATTCGCCGAGAGTGACAGGCTGTGCATCCAAATGCAGGTTCATTACAGGTCTCCCAGCATGGGCAGATTAAGTTTGTGTTCGCGGGCACAGTCGATTGCTTCTTCGTAACCCGCGTCGGCATGCCGCATGACACCGCTGGCCGGGTCGTTCCACAATACGCGCGCGATGCGACGATCCGCTGCTTCAGTTCCGTCGCAGACAATGACCAGCCCGGCATGCTGTGAATAACCCATGCCGACGCCGCCGCCGTGATGCAGTGAAACCCAGGTTGCGCCGCTGGCCGTACTGAGCAATGCGTTCAACAGCGGCCAGTCAGACACCGCGTCGCTGCCATCCTTCATGCTTTCGGTTTCTCTGTTTGGACTGGCGACAGAACCGCTGTCGAGATGATCGCGACCGATGACGACCGGCGCTTTCAACTCGCCAGTCCTGACCATCTCGTTGAATGCGAGTCCAAGACGATCACGTTGACCGAGACCCACCCAGCAAATGCGCGCGGGTAAGCCCTGGAACTGTATGCGTTCGCGCGCGGCATCCAGCCAGTTGTGCAGGTGCGGGTCATCCGGAATCAGTTCTTTCACTTTGGCATCGGTCTTGTAGATGTCTTCCGGATCGCCGGACAACGCCACCCAGCGAAACGGTCCGATACCGCGACAAAACAGCGGCCGTACGTAAGCCGGCACGAATCCGGGGAAATCGAACGCGTTCAGAACGCCCTCGTCGTAGGCAACCTGGCGAATGTTGTTGCCGTAATCGAATACCGGAATACCCAGCTCATTGAATTCGAGCATGGCTTTCACATGGGTCACCATCGAAGCGGACGCTTCACGCACAACGAGATCAGGATCGCTCTCGCGCGTGGCAAGCCATTGCTCGACGGTCCAACCGGCCGGCAAGTAGCCATTCGCGGGATCGTGTGCCGAGGTCTGGTCGGTAACGGCATCCGGTCGGATGCCACGCTTCAGCATTTCCGGCAGGATTTCCGCGGCGTTTCCAAGCAGCCCTACAGACACCGCTTTTTTCGCGGCAACCGAACGCTCGATGATGGCCATCGCCTCGTCGAGCGTTTCGGCGCGCTCATCCAGATAGCCGGTTTTCAAGCGCATATCGATGCGATCGGATTGGCACTCGATCGCGAGCATCGATGCGCCCGCCATCGTCGCCGCAAGTGGCTGCGCGCCGCCCATGCCGCCGAGACCCGCGGGCAGAATCCACTTGCCTGCCAGGTTGCCGGCGAAATGCTGGCGACCCATTTCTACAAACGTTTCATACGTGCCCTGCACGATTCCCTGGCTGCCAATGTAAATCCAGGAACCCGCGGTCATCTGGCCGTACATCATCAGGCCCTTGCGATCGAGCTCACGAAAATGCTCCCAGTTAGCCCAGGCTGGGACGAGATTGGAATTGGCAATCAAAACGCGCGGCGCATCGACGTGGGTGCGGAAGACCCCAACCGGTTTGCCTGACTGGATCAGCAAGGTTTCGTCATCGTGCAGATCGCGCAACGATTGCACGATGCTGTCGAAGCATTCCCAGTTGCGCGCCGCCTTACCAATACCGCCGTATACGACGAGGTCTTGCGGTCGCTCAGCAACCATTGGGTCGAGGTTATTCATCAGCATGCGCAGCGGGGCTTCGGTCTGCCAGCTACGCGCCTGCAGTGATGTGCCGGTTGGCGCTTTGATAGTACGTTCGTTGCTCATGATTCAGTCCGTCTTTCGTGTGTTAGTGCGAAGGCGAGCTTTTCTGTCGCCAGCGCTCCCATGTCTGTTATTTCGTATGCCGCGCTCGTTCGTTGCCGGGTCATAGCCTTACCGCACGCGCAGCCCTTGTCTGACTTTCGCTTTATTTTCCGCGCCTGCCGCCGGCAACACTTTGCTGCGGTGTGCTGCGTGGCGTACCGGGCGGCGCGTAGTGCCCGGTCAGCTCGAAGCGCGAGCCGGGATGACTGAGGCGACCAAAACTGACCGGGCGGCCGTGCGCCCAGGTACGGCGGATAACAACCAGGCACGGCTCACCTGCCTGCATCTCAAGGTGTTTGCGCGTAGCGGCGTTCGGCAAGGTCGCACGTACGACTTGCTCCGCCTCCTGCAATGGCGCAATGCCGCTCAGGTAAGCGCTCGGTGTAATCTTCGTAAAATCCTGTTGCAGGCAATCGGCAGCGAACTCGGCGACGATGTGGCGATCTTCCAATTGCACGGGCACATCGTTTTCCGTGTGCACGATCAACAGGTGAAATACGTCACTGCCGGGCGCGACCTGCAGAGCGCGTGCGACTTCTCCACGCGCATGCTGCTTCGACAAGCGCACCAGCCGTGCTGCGTGCTGACGGCCCCGATGCGCAATATCATCAGCAATACTGCGTACTTCCAAGACATTCGAGGTTGCCCGCATGTCCGCGACGAACGTGCCAACGCCGGTCACGCGCTTGACGTAACCCTCAGCGTGCAGTTCACGCAATGCACGATTGGCTGTCATCCGCGACACCGAGAAGCGATCAACCAACTCGTGCTCGGAGGGAACGCGATCGCGCGGTCGCAGCTCACCGGCAGCAATGCGCGCGATAATGTCATCCTTGAGCGCGCGATAGCGTGGCTTGGCACTAGCGGCCATCAGGCCGACCCCAATAACAAGCGCGACAGATCGTTTGCTGTCTTTCGGTAGCGGCTGCGACTTTGCTCGCGATTGACATGCCGCCCATCAATGACCTGCCAAATACCGTTCACCATGACGCGCTCCAGTGGCAAGACATAACCGGAGAACACGAGTGCATCGAGCAGGGTGTCGACATCATGGCCCGCGAGCATCGGGTCCTCGTCATTCAGCAACAACAAGTCAGCAGCGCCGCCTGCCGCGATCCGGCCGATATCCTGTCCTGCCGCCAGTGCGCCGCCCCGAAGCGCGCGCTCGAACAATGAGCGACCCGTATTGCAGTTGCCAATTGCAGCGATATTGCGTTGCTCGGCAATCAGTCGTTGGCCGTACTCGAGCCAGCGCAACTCTTCAAACGGGTTAATCGATATGTGACTGTCGGAACCAATCGCGATCTGCCCACCCTGCTCGAGGTAGGCAGCGAGCGGAAACAGCCCGTCGCCCAGGTTCGCTTCCGTGCTGGGACACAGGCACACAGTGGCGCCAGATTCAGCCAGCGCGGTGACTTCCTCCGCATCGAGATGCGTGGCGTGCACAAGACACCAGTTGCTGCCGAGCTTGTGCTGCTCCAGCAACCAGCGCACCGGCCGGCGCTTGCGAATCGCAAGACTTTGTTCAACTTCGCGTTGCTGTTCGGCAATGTGAATATGCAGCGGCACCTTATCGGCCTCGGCGAGCGCTGCCAGTTCTGCGAGTGATTCCGCCCGCACTGCGCGCAGGCTGTGCGCGCCAATCCCAACGGACAAAGCGGCGTCGGCCTGCGCCCGGCACTGTTGGTAATGCTCGATGAACTCCGGCAGATCGCGTCGAAACTGTTGTTGCACTGCGGATAGCGGCTCGTCATCGAAGCCGCCGCGCTCGTACAGGATAGGTACGTACGTCAGGCGAATGCCGCTGTCTTGCGCTGCCTGGCGCAGCGCGTTGAACATCGTATCGGCAGCCGCTTGCCCCGGCTCCGCATGCAGGTAGTGGAACTCGCACACGGCGGTGTAGCCGCTCGCAACCATTTCCGTGTACGCCTGGCACGCGATATCGGCGAGACGGGTTGCATCAATGTGGGCGGCAAGCCCGTACATGCGTTCTCGCCAGGTCCAGAAATTGTCACGATGCACTGGGCCGCGCTGCTCTGTATGACCCGCCAGCGCACGCTGAAACGCGTGGCTGTGTGCATTGCACAAGCCGGGCAAGGCGACGCCGGCGACCGTGTCATCCGGGCCTGCTGCCTGGCCAGCAGCAACTGCTGCGATCCGGCCGTCGCTCGTCTCGATGCGCACGTCGCGCTGCCAGCCATTCGGCAGCAATGCTTTGCGGGCAAATATCGAGCTCATCGGGCAACTCCGGGAGGTTGTATATACAAGTTCGGGCATGCTACCTTTCCGGCCTGTCGAATTGCAATAGAGGCGCGCGACGTCGGGATGCAAAACTGGGATTTGCTGTTTACAGATGCGCGCATAGCGACCCTCGCTGGCGGCGGGAATGCCTACGGCGCGCTGGAAGACGCCGCGCTCGCCGTTGCAGATGGCCGCATTGCCTGGCTCGGCAAAGCCGCCGACCTGCCGGCGGCAAACGTGGCGCGACGGGTATCGGTCGCAAAGCAATGGCTGACTCCCGGCCTTATCGACTGTCATACCCACTTGCTGTTCGGCGGCAGTCGCGCTGCGGAATTTGAACAGCGGTTGCAAGGCGTCAGTTACGAAGCGATAGCGCGTGCCGGCGGTGGCATCATGTCGACAGTGAATGCAACTCGCGCAGCTACCGATGCCGATCTGCTCGTGGCTGCCGGGCAACGCGCTGACGCATTGCGTCGTGAAGGCGTGACCGCGATCGAAATTAAGTCCGGTTACGGACTGGATACCGCAACCGAGCTACGTTTGTTGCGACTCGCGCGCCAACTTGGCCGTGATCGCGGCATAACGGTGCGCACGACGTTCCTCGGCGCACACGCCATTCCGGCCGAGTTCAAAGGGAACGCCGACGCTTATATCGATCTCGTTTGCGATGAAATGCTGCCTGCCGCGCATGCAGAGGGCCTGGTCGATGCGGTCGATGCCTACTGCGAGACCATTGCCTTCTCTACTGAGCAGGTAGCGCGCGTGTTTGATTGCGCTGCGCGCCTGGATTTACCGGTCAAATTGCACGCGGATCAGTTAAGTGACACGGACGGTGCCGCGTTGGCTGCCCGCTACCACGCGTTGTCGGCCGATCACCTCGAGTACACCAGCAGCGACGGTGTGCGCGCTCTGGCGGAGGCCGGCACAGTCGCGGTTCTGTTACCGGGCGCATTCGTGACCTTGCGGGAAAAACAATTGCCGCCGATGGAATTGCTGCGTGAACTTGACGTGCCCATCGCCCTGGCGACTGACTGCAACCCTGGCACCTCGCCGCTGACATCCATACGCGCAGTCATGGCACTGGCGACCAGCCAGTTCCGGATGACACCGGAAGAATGCCTCGCAGGCGTTACCCGCAATGCAGCACGTGCGCTGGGTCTGCAAGACACGCTCGGCACACTGGAAGTCGGTAAACGCGCCGATATCGCGGTGTGGGACATCGATCATCCGCGCGAGCTCAGCTACTGGCTTGGCCTCCACGAACCGCAGTCGTTGTACATTGCAGGCAAGTTGGTCAATCGCCAGCAACAGTAGCTGTCAGCGCGCTGAATCGCGAAATCACGCCCACTATAAGTATGCAATCGACCGCTTGCCTGCAGATGAATCGCGCGACGCGCGCAGCTGCCAGACGAACGTCCTTCGCCTGGCGATTTACCGCAACACGGCACTCTGTGATATTTTGCAGCGCTAATTCCTGAGCCAAGCTCCACTACTGATGAATATTGCTCTCGCCGGCAAGCGCCGATTTGTGCTCGTTCTCGGCTGCCTGACCGGCCTCGCAGCGGTATCGGTCGATATGAGCCTGCCGGCGATTCCCGGCATGGTGCTCGAACTCGCAACCACCATGTCGCTGGGCCAGCAGGTCGTCAGCTGGTTCATGCTGGGAATCGCACTCGGCCAATTGCCCGCAGGGCTGATTTCAGATCGCATCGGCCGCATTCCCGTGCTGTATGCGGGCGTACTGCTGTTCACAGCCGCCGGCATTGCGTGTTCTGTCAGCAACAGCATTGAATTGATGCTGTTCGGCCGATTCGTGCAGGGCCTCGGTGCCTCGGTCGGGGTTGTTGTGTCACGCGCCATCGTTCGCGATATCGCGAGCGGTGCCGAGGCGGCGAGCCTGCTTACTGTAATGGTAATGATTTTTACAGCAGCGCCAATGCTCGCGCCGCTGGCGGGCTCCCTGCTCGTCGAATTGTCCGGATGGCGAGCACCGTTCATCGCGATCGCCCTATTCGGCGGTTTGATGCTGTACGGCGTCAACAAGGGGCTGCGCGAAACACGCCTGCCCGTCCGCGAGCACCACATCCTCCGCCAGCTCGTTTATAGCGTGCGCGAATTCGCAGCACACCGGCAATGCCTGTTCGGCGTGCTGTTGCTGATGTTCGCGGCCGGCGGTTTCATGGCATTGATTACCGGCTCATCCGCACTGATCATTCAGATCTACGGTTTTTCGGTTACACAATTCGGTTTCATCTTCGCGCTGGCCGGGTTCTCTATCCTTATCGGTTCGACCTTGAACCGCAGACTGCTACTGCGCTACAGCACAATGCAGCTAATCGGCATAGGCGCCGGCGTCATGGGCTTCGCATCCCTGCAAATGCTGCTGATCGCATGGTTTGATGCTGCGCCTTTCTGGTGGCTGTGGGGCAGTGTCTGTCTGTACATGATAGGCGCGGGACTAATGATGCCCAATGCGACAGCGCTGGCGCTGGACCCGGTACCGGCTATCTCCGGTGTTGCCGCTTCAATCATAGGCACGATCCAGAATCTGGCTGCGGCAGGCAGCTCGATAATTGGCAGCAGCATTTACGATGGCACGGTCCGCAGTGTCGTGATCAATATGGGCGTCAGTGGCAGTGCGCTATTTCTTTGTTACGCGCTGCGCCAGCAAATTCTGGGAAGCCAACCGTTGTACACACAACGTAACGACAACTAGATTACGGCAAGCCTGGCTCCTGTTTGACGCTCCCAGAGCGCGCTTCTGGCTGCACACCACACGCCCATTTCCGGGCAACGTCCCGGGCCGGCAGTGTCTCGCCAGCTAAATGTAATACTACCGACTGATTTCCTGGCCGGGCGGCGTCTAACCCCTGCATGACGCCGCTCGCCTGCCAGCAACAGACCGGGGATCCCCCACCTGGAGCGCACACCCGGCAGGTGGGCGGCACCTTGCATACAACTAGCGGTACTCCTGGATCAGCTGTGCCGCACTACGCTACAGATGCTTCTCAAGAAATTCGTCGAGCGCCTTGAATACGGCAAGTCGGTTTTTGAACTCATCCAGGTGGTGCGTGCCGTCTTCCAGTTCGACGTAGGTGATATCCATATCGCCTCTCTTCTGATTATTGTAGAACCCGCGTGACTGCGAAACGTCGACGCTCGTATCGACCGTGCCATGGATCAGCAGAATCGGTGCCTTGACGTCAATCGTGTGGCTTACAATTGAATTCTCGCGCAGCATGTCCGCACCTTCGCTTGACGAAATATCGCCAATCACCTTTGCGTACCGCGCCTTCATGTTCGGATCCAACGATTCCATCCGCACCATGTCATGCAGATCCGGAACGCCGGCAATACTGGCGATACAGCGATACTCGCGGGCTTTCTGGTACGCGGTCACCAGCGCGACGTAGCCACCGTAGCTCGCCCCGACCATGCACTTGCGCTCTATATCAACCGTGCCTTGTTTGCCCAGCCACTCCACCGCGTCGTATACGTCCTGCTGCATTGCCTGGCCCCATTGGCGATAACCCGCAATCTCGAACGCAGAACCGTAGCCCTCTGATCCCCGAAAATTTACCTGCAACACAGCGTAGCCCCGGTTCGCGAAAAACTGCACGAACGGATCGAAATACTGGTAGTCACGGGCATGTGGGCCGCCATGCGGAAACACGACCACACCGGGTTTGGCGTCATCGTTGTTAACGAGCGGCATCGTCAGATACCCATGCAGCGTCATGCCATCACGGGCTTCGAACTGGAATGGCTGCACTGTTGGCAGGGTCTTGCCCTCAAGCTGCGGATACTGGCTGAACCAGGCGTTGCCTGCTTTCTTGTCGAGATCGAGCCAGATGTATTTCGGCGGAGCATTGTCACGCAGCGCGGCGATCATTAAACGCTTGCCATCCTGGCTGCGGCTGACAACGTTCGTCTCATATCCCGGGAACGTTTTTTTGATTAACGCGTCGGACGCAGCGGCTTCGTCGTCGATGTAGTGATCTTCGCGATAGTGATTGTAATACGTGAAGCCGAGTACCTTACTACCATCAGTGGACATGATCGTATCGGCCACGTCGTGTGCATCCGCTGCAAACAATAGTTCTTCATAAGTGCCGCTGGGTATGTCATAACGCCATACCGCCTGGCGACCCAGCTCGTGATCACTGAGAACCATGGCCTTGTCGCCGACGACTTCAATCGGCGCGAAAGTCTCATCTTCGAGCATATTGCGCGCGTGCAATTCAGTGAATTTTTTCTCCCCTTCCGGCCGATGCCAGATGGTAATCATTTCCTTGTTGACCTCCAGGCCGAATACGACATCGCCCTTGTAGTCAGCGTACCAGCTGTCTACCTCGTAACTGTTGACGAACTGCTTGTCGAAGTTGTTCTTCTCAAGATTAACTTTGAAAACCGCGAAACCACTGTCCCGATCATCGTAAAGTTGCATCAGGATATGCTCCGGATCGTCCGGCAGCAGTGACAACACGTGGTCGGTAGAGATGTATCGTTCCCACGACGATTGGGTACGCACGCTCTTGCGCCGCACCTGGCGCATGCCCTGACCATGCCTGTCGATCTGGTACAGGCGACTGACCCGGTACTTTCCACCGCCGACTGACACTGCCTCACTTACCGAGATCAACAACCGCTCATCATTTGCCCAGCGGATCCAGTCGAGACGATCTTCGCCGTACTTCAGTTTGACTATGGCGGTCAGGTCCTGGCTACCAAAGTTGCTGACAACAATCGCAGGGCCATCCTCACCGTTCAGGATTGCCGCAACGTATTCGCCATTCGGCGATACCCTCGGCTGCTCAATAATCGGCAACTGACCGAAATAGCTGGACGGAAATTCTTCCGCCTGGCCTGCCAGCGGCAGCAGACCGAAAATCAGCAATGAAATTTGTCGCGCACGTCCGCTGCCCACAAACTGCTTCGCAGCAAACCGCGCGGCTGCCCTGGCCAGGAGCTCGGCCATCGTCAGTCGTATATTCATGGAAGTCCCCTACACGTTTTTCAGCCTAGTTTACTGATCGCAGCTGATTCAGCCACAACTTTAATGACCAGATGTGGCCGCGCAGTCACTGCCGGACGGCCGGCCAACCAGCACCAGCAACGTGACGAACAACAGGGAAATAGGGACGAGCGCTGCAGCCGGCTGGCCACAGTGGCTCACGGCATCAGCGTTGTGATGTCTTTGACGTCGCGGCGTTTTTGCTCAGGAATAATCTTTGGGTAGCCGTAAAAAATCAGGCCAACCACGAATGCCTCGTCCGGATTGATACCCAGCAATTCGAAAAAACGCGGATCACGATTGATCGCGCCGGTCGCCCACTTCGAAGCGAGACCCGCTTCGGAGAGATACAGCATCAGGTTTTGAATCGCGCAACAACAGCTCGCATAATCCTCCTGCTGGCGCAATTCGTCATTGGATTTTTTGCACGTTACGACCAGCCACCCCGGTCGTTCTGCCGCGGCATCCGCTTTGAAATCGCCTTTTTTGGGACCTTTGGCCTCGGTCACGATAGCCCGCGTCAATTCAACACAATCGGCGATGGTCGCAGGTCCCAGCACGTAAAAATGCCAGGGCTCCGTAACGTGGTGGTTGGGCGCCCAGCGAGCAACCTCGATCGCATCAAGAATCAGTTTGCTGCTGACAGGCTGCTTCAGGAACAGGTTAATAGTACGTCGGGCACGAATTCTTTCAGCGAGCATTCGCAGTGATTTGCGTGTGTCGTCCGGATGTCGGTCTTTCATAAGCAACCCAATAGAGCAAAGATCGCACCGAGTTCGGCCCGGAAAGATGTGCTTCATGCCGACGTTCGTTGCCGGCCGAGTATAGCAATGTACAGGAGACGTGCCGATGGTTAGAACGAGCTTGAGGTTGCCGGCTCCAGCTGCCGTGGTCTTGCGTGAACCGCGCCGCAGAAAAGTATGTGCACCGCTCGCAGCGGCCTCGCTACATGAAAAAACGGGCCCCAAAGGACCCGCTCGTCATCAGCCAACTTTCGCCTTGCTGCTAGTTCGCCGCAGACTTCGCGACGGCCAGCAATTTATCAGCGGGCAAACGAACTTTGTAGTCGGAATTGACGAAGTCGTAAACGATCTCGCCACTTAAGTTGACGACGTACACAGCCGGAACGGCCAGTGCATGGTGTTGGCCAATGGATGAGCCGGCGTAGTCGCGACCTTTGTTGTCGAGATAGTCGGTCAGGCCTTTATCTACCCGGAATGCGGTGCCAAGGGCTCGCGCTGCCTCCGTATCGGCGTCCGACAGAATTACGTAGCCGCGGTCAGCGATGTCTTGCTGCGTCTCCTCTTTCAGGCTGTCATACAACTGATCGGGGCGGTCTCCACTGAGAAATAACACGTCGTAACCCAGCTCATTAATTTCCGGAATCACATGCCGTAGCTCTGACAGGTGCAGATTGCAATAGGGACACCAGCCACCGCGAAACGAAATCAGGATTACGGGTTTTTGCAGATTGTCGGGTTCAAAGTGGTAGTCCTCACCAGCCACTGTCTGCACAGTAAATGCTGGCGCCTGTTCCCCGGTCTTGCGTGGCTTCACGTCCTCTGCCTTGGTCGGCAGCGCAGCGTAGTCAGCCGCCGCAGCCGGCATCGTCCAGGCCAACAGCAGGCTACCTGCAAGCACGGCAATAAATACCGTCTGAAAAAAGTTGCGCGCTGAAAGCATGTTGGTTCTCCAGTGGTTCCACTTAACAGACCTGCATCGTCTGTTGTTTATTACTGCACTAGCAATTCAATCGTAAAGCCGTTGCGGTTGCTACTAATACAACGGCGCCGATAGCCAGCGAGTCGTTACAGGCCACCACCTACTTCAAGGATGGTGCCGTTTGCATACGAGGCCTTGTCCGAACATAGCCAGATTATTGCTTCGGCGATCTCAGCGGGCTTGCCGCCACGCTGCATAGGCACGGAGCGCGCAACCCGGGAAACCCGGTCCGGTTCGCCGCCAGCGGCGTGTATGTCAGTTTCGATGCTGCCTGGGCGCACGCTGTTGACTCGAATGCCGTCGCCGCCCACCTCTTTCGCCAGCCCCGTCGTGAAGCCATCGAGCGCTGCCTTGGAGGCGGCATAGTCAATGTATTCTCCCGGTGAGCCCAGTCTTGCCGCGATAGAGGAGACATTGACTATGACGCCACCGCTACCACCTCCTGCAACAGACATGTGCCGAACAGCTTCGCTCGCGCACAGCATCGGACCAATAGTGTTAGCGGCAAAAACACGCCGCAACCTTGCACCATCCATCGCACTGAAGGGCATTTGCTGCTCGAGTGTGCCGGCATTGTTCACCAGTGCGTGAACTGTGCCGAATGAATCGATCACGGTTTGCCATAGGCGTTCGATATCGGCGTCATTCGTCAGATCAACAGCAACTGCCAGGGACTGGCTTCCCGCCGCTTCTATGTCACTGCAAACAGCCGCCGCCTGCTCCGCCTGCTGCCGGTACGTCAACGCGACGTCATAGCCTTCGCGAGCTGCCAGACGCGCCGTCGCCGCACCAATGCCGCGACTGCCGCCGGTAATCAGCATTACGCGCCGTGCCGCAGACGCCCGCTTCGATCCAGTTACTGCCATGGGCGAGTCAAACCTGTCAGGTGACGATGCGCAGCGCCAGGTACGGTGCCACGAAAAACAGAAGGTTGGCGAGCTTGAACATCGCCATATACGAATAATGCAGTGTGTCAAACTGCTGTAATGGAATAGCGAACCAACGGGTGGTTAGCCTGTAGGTAAGGTCGTGGGCGAATACCAGGAAGAAAAACCACCAGGCCAGGAATCCAAAATTTATGAGGGCTGCCCAGCCCAGAGTCGCGCGTAGTACGTCAATACTCATGCTCGTTCCTTAGCTCAAAGCGTGCATCTACCGGAAGTGAGTTGGCAACCATGGCCGGGTCGGGCAGCGATTGTGCAGGTTGCTGCATGAACAGCTTGTTCTGCCGGGTTCGAATCGCGCGACCCTCAGAAACCCCACCAGCCATCATCGAGCTCGCTTTCACAACGCTTTAATTGTGCGCCCCATTCCTTTGCACGGTAATCCACTCTGTTTGCGACATCGCGCAGCCAGCGTTTGTTCCGGTAAGTTTTGCGTTTCCAGCCCGTATGCCCTTCGTGGTACGCAAGATACTGGTTGTACGGATCCCACTTCGATATCCCCAACGTACGTTGCGACAGGTTGGTGTACCAACCGACAAAATCAATGGCATCACTGAAGTCATCGCGATCAGAAAACATGCTGCCCGCTTCGTCCTGGTACCACTTCCAGGTGCTGTCCAGCACCTGCGCGTAACCGTAAGCATTGGATGGCCGTGTCCATGGGATAAAGCCAAGTAACTTGCGGCGCGGCGGTCGCGCATCGAATTTGAACGACGATTCCTGACGAATGATGGCCATCTGCACGTGCACCGGTGTACCCCACTTCTTCTCGGATTTTCTGGCGTCTTTGTACCAGCCGCCTTTCTCCTTGAAGATCGCACAAATATTTTCGACGTTTTGCGGGGGCGCGGTTGCGCAGGCTGAGGCGAGCAACAGCCACAGCGCAGCGAGCCCGAGAGACAGCAGCCGTAGCTTCATGCCGGCAACTCTCTTGCTGGCAGCTCGCCGCATGTTGATTTTCTTGCCGTGCATGGCGGGAGTATACCCGGCGCGACGAGTGGCGTCGGCGAGGCATGATGCATCGGCTGAGCCTAGCCGGCCTTCTCCATCCTGCTCGCAGGGCGCAGGTCGGTAACGCCGCGACTGCGCTCTTTGGCCCGGTACATAGCCTGATCAGCGGCCCGCATCAGACCAGTGAGTGTATTGGCGTGTTGCGGGTACAGTGCAAGGCCGATGCTCGCGGGGCAATCGAGTCGCGCTTCGCCAATGCTGTAGGGCTGTTCCAGTGACTCAGACAGGCGTGCTGCCAGCGACTCCGCCGTAGCGGCGTCAACATCCGGCACCAATGCAACGAATTCATCGCCGCCGGGCCTACCAATGATGTCGCAGCTGCGTAGAGTCGTGCGCAGGCGATCCGCTGCAATCGTCAACAAGCGGTCACCGACTTCATGTCCACAGCGGTCGTTAATCTTCTTGAAATCGTTGAGATCGATAAACAACAACGCACCGCTCGCCAGATCGTCGCTCACCGACAGGCGGTGTGCGGCATCCCGTTCGAAGCCACGTCGGTTCATTACACCTGTTAATGGATCCGACCAGGCGATTGATTCCATTTGCAGCTCTTTCTCTTTGCGGTCGGTAACATCCACAAAGGTCACAGCAACGTTGTCGCCCACGGGTTCGCCGATTACGCGCAGCCACTTGGCATCGCGACGGACTTCGACTCTCGTCTCAATATCAACGACCTCGCCTTGCGTCGTGTCGCTCATAAACTTGTGCATGACCGCGCGCGCCTCGTCCTTGGGCATGCCGCTGCAGGCCAGCAAGATGATTTCGTCCGCCGTGCAATTCAGCATTCGTTCGGGGGCTGCTTGCAGAAAGCGGCCGGCAGCGGCATTGGCGAATACGCAATGCAGTCGTCGACATCCGCCCTGTGTTGACCAACGCAAACGGACGATACCGTTGACCGAGTGATCGATCAGCGTGCGCAATAGCTTTTCGCTGTTACGCACTTCCTGCTGGGCATTTTCGACGTCGCTGACGTCGCGAAACATCAGCACCTGGCCGCGGCGGGAATTGCTGCCTTGCGCGTGTAGCGGCGACGCCTGCAAGTGCAAAAATCGACCGCTGGTGGTCAGCATTTTCTGTGGCTGACCGGTTCTCAAGGCAGCGTGCACTTCTTCCATGTCGGGTCCGAACAGGGAATTTAGTGAGGCCCGCAGGGCCTCAGACTCCGACAC
Source organism: Woeseia sp. (assembly GCA_037968755.1). GTDB lineage: Bacteria > Pseudomonadota > Gammaproteobacteria > Steroidobacterales > Woeseiaceae > Woeseia. The sequence continues at coordinate 71,701 of JBBKWB010000110.1, read as the reverse complement.
TTTCAGCAGCTGCTCGGCCCCGTGATTGAGGCCGATAATGCGTTGCAACTCGTCGACGACAACCACCGGATCCTGCATATTCTGAAAGACGGTCGCGTAGGCCAACGGCGCAAACTCCACAACCTGCTCGCGAAGCACCAGCCAGGCGAGCACCGGCAATAGCAATGCGAAAGCGCACGGTACTGAAGCGACCGAGTAAGGTGCAGCGCCGAAATCCTGGATCAGTAATCCCGCGGCGTACAGGATCACCGTTGCAGCGAGGGTCATTACAACGCGGCGATTATTAGGGGTAACGGCACTGCTGTGCAAAATAAGGCTGCCGAGCGATGCCAGCATCAACAGGTATGCATACGGTGTATGCAGCCACAGATACCAGGTACCGACGGCCGCCTCCCCGATTCCTGCTGTCGGTGGCCAAACCAGGCCATGCCACGGATTGCTGGCAGCCAGGACTATGGAGGTTGCGGGGATCAGGCTGAGTATGGCCATCACCGGTCGCGACAGGGATTTGCCTACGTAGATTCGGAATACGCCGAAGGCAAGCAACGGTAACAGTGCCGCTCCCGAGAAATGCAGAAAGCGGCCGAGCTGCAGCATGCTGTCGTTCACTGCCAGCAGGTGCATCAGGTCGCCAAGCCCCCAGGCGGAAATCAACAGGAACGCGCGGCTCACTCGTCGGTTGGCAACGCCATTCGCTCGCCACAGCTTGGCGCCCAGCAAGGCGTAGCCGACCGTGCTGGTGAGTAGCAGAACAGTTATCAGGACATCGAGTTTCATCCTGCCTTACCGGCAGCGGTCGACTCGCACAATGTTACGTAACATTGCGCTCGCCGGCGCGGACCTGCCGCACACTTACTGGCCCGGCGGATCAATTGCTGAGCATTTGCTCAATAAGTGCCGGCCTCCCTGCGCTAAAATGCCCATCAATAAAATCAGCTACTTGTGATTAGAATCGACTATTTTCTTGCGGCATGATTGTATAATCCGGGAATGCCGCGAGCAGTCAGGAGTTGCTCATGTCTGACACTGAAAAACTGAAGCGTCCGCCTTTTCCGCAGGACAAGGTGAGCATGGACGATCGGGGTCGATCGGTCTGGACAGACCCCGTCGAGACGGCAAATTTCGAACTTGTCTCGACTCAGCGATTGAAAAAAATCCTGGCCGAAGAGCAGCACGCGGAACGGGATGCTGTGCTAAAGCTCGCTGAGTCGAAAAGCGACGGCTACCTTGCCAAGGACAACGCTACCGGCATCTTCAGCATCATAGACACCAACGAGCTGCAAAAATTACTGGACGCGGATCCCACGGACAAACGCACGATTCCTGCGGAAGTTGTTGCCGAGCCACTGCCGCCCGATTCGATAGATGACGAGCTGTCGCTGGTTAGCACACAGGCATTGCGCATGATACTCGACATAACGGATGCCGCTGCGGCGAAAGGCAATGCGAAACCGAAAGCCCAGCCCAAAGCAATAAAAGACCCCGGTGGCGGTTTCGATCCGTACAACACAGGCTGATCAGCCCGATTGGACTGATCAGCCCGATTCAGTTACCGATGCACAGACTTCCCGCAAGCGCCGGCTAACCGCCGCGCGTGGCAGCTCACGACAACGCAGCAGAAACCGGGCCGCATTGGATTCCGAGCTCGCCGTTGCGTCCAGGTAATCGTCACCACTGCGGCGTTCGTTACTGCGCCAGGCGAGGATCAAAACAGTAGTCGCGAGGCGCGTGTTGATCAGATCGTAAAGCAAGTCCATCTCGACAGTCTGCAGCGCTTCGATTGAATGGTAGCCAGCCACCAGTTCAGCAATGAGCTCCAGCGGGTCGCCACTGGCATTGCGCCAGTACGACGCGGCAACGGCGACATCGACGACCAGCGGCGATTGCTGCATGTCACCAAAGTCTATGACACCTGCCACGCGGTCCGGCTGCCCTGCACTGACCAGGATATTGGCAGGGTTCAGGTCGTTGTGGATTACCTGACTGCGGAGATCCGCAAACTTCGGCAGGGCGTTCTGGGCAAAGTCGTCAAGGCAGTCTTCCAGAGTCCGACGCAGCCCGGCTTCGTGCACGCGCGGCAATAACTCTCTTAACGCCAACGCCTGCTTCATGTCCCACAGCAACGGCTGCGCAGCACCCGGGTGCCTGAAGTCGCGCAGCGCATGTCCAAGGTTTGCGAGCGTGCGGCCCACATCGCGCGCTAACGGCGCGCTGAGAGTGCCCTCTTCCAGGGGCTCACCGTCGAGGTAACTGACGACCCGCGCAATATGTGCCGCATCGTCCCGCTCGAGGAACAAGCGGTCTTCACCTGTCAGGGTCGGCAACACGCTCGGCACATTGACCGCGGACTTTCGGGCAGCAATATGCTGCAAGGCGCGAATCTGGAAATCGGTCACCGCGGGGTCCTCACCTGCATTGGCAATCTTGAGCACCCAGGTACTGCGATCAACTGCTTTCAGACGAAAGTTCTGATCCCGCTCGCTGACCAGTTGCCGGGTTTCGACCGTGAGGCCGTAGCCCGATCGCACAATCTCCCGTGCTTCGGCATCGCTGAATCGAGGTGGCTCGCAGGCTATCACCTGCAGGGGGCTCGGACTGGTCACTGTGGGGCACGGCTCCGCGGCGCAGCGGCTGGAATTTAGGCAGCGGCGAGTATGGGACCCCGCATCAAGCGTATCAAGGGCTGCAGCCGGCACGCTGACAATCGCCAATAGCCGCCGTTCCGTATACAATCAATGAAGTGCGTACGCCGGGATTGCCGCGTTCGTGGCAACCGGGGGAAACCGGCAGTGGCCAGGGGGCGCTGCCAACCTGAGCGACGCCAGGTCCGAAATCCACCGATAATTCAATAAGGACGGTAAGACATGCCTCTCGACATTACTTTTACCCTGAGCGATCAGGACCTCGAACATTTCCAGGATATCGTCGACAAGGCCAAATCGGCCATGGAAAGCGATACCAATGCGAAACAAATTGAGGATGCCGCTCGCAAATTGATCGACGAGGCCCGTTCCTCAGATCTGCCCGAGTTCATCTCGGATCGCCTGACCAAGTTGCAGGTCGTCATTAACATGCTCGGCGACGACGAGTGGAAATTGTCGGCAGATGACCGCAAGCGCGTACTCGGGGCTCTGACCTATTTCTGCGATCCCGAAGACATCATTCCGGATTCCATCCCGGGCCTTGGATTTCTCGATGACGCCATTTACGTCGAGATCGTACTGAAGGAATTGAAAAACGAAATCAGTTCGTACGAGGAATTTTGCAGTTTCCGTATCGCTGAGGAAAACCGGCGGCGCGCCAAAGGCGACGATCCGCACGTCAATCGCGAAGAATGGCTTTCGGACAAACGCGCCGCACTGCATACGCGGATGCGCAAACGTCGCCGCAGCGGTGCTATGAGCCTGCGCTGGTAACAAACCAACGAACGGTCTGAAATATGCGCCGTCCGGGCAGTGAGCCCGGACGGCGTTTTTCGTTGTGCCGCGCACACAGCATCAGCATGACTGGACATGCGGCAGATTAAACGGTGTTACTTCTGCCACTTATCCATGAGCAGTGATTGCTAAATCATTGCGGGCGCCCGGTGAGGAGCCGCAATACACACATATCGACTTCACCAGCGGCGGCTCAGGCTCGCGGTGCACCGGCACCGAATACGATTTCGTGCAACTCGGGTTTTGCGGCTTTCATTTCGTCGGGAGTCAACGCATCAAGTTCATGCGGAAAAACCAGCCATTCGCTGGTTTCATGCAGGTAGAAATCCGGCACCAGATCCGTCTCGTTGCGCGACGGCTTGTACCACGGCACAGCCATGCGAATATCTTCAGGGGTATTACCACGAGCGCGCTGGCGAATCTCGTTGATGACGGCCTTGAATGTATTACCAGTGTCGAATACATCATCGACGATCAGAACGCGGTCATCAAAGCAGATCTTCTTGATGATGTAATTAAGCCCGTGCACGGCGACCGTGGAGCGTTCGTCAACACCGGTGTACGACGACGTGCGTATCGCGATGTGATCGGAATCGACACCGCAGTAAGACATGATTTCCTGCACGGCCATGCCGACCGGAGTGCCACCACGCCAGACCGCGATAATCAGGGTAGGCTCGAAGCCGCTTTCGAGGATCTTGACGCCGAGGCGAAAGGAATCCTGCAACAATTGCTCGGCAGTCAGAACGGTCTTTTCCATGGATCGGGTCTCGGGGCAATATCGGCGGGTGATTGTCGTTATAATGCTGAACCGCATACTACAACAGCCGCCGCCCGAGCTCTAAACCCATGCAAAAAACGTTCGTTGCCGCCGATGACCTGCTGCTTGACTCCTTTCGCCTGGCGCGCAAGATCGCTGAATCCGACTTTCGTCCGGATTTCCTGGTGGGCCTGTGGCGCGGTGGCAGCGCAGTGGGTATCGCCGTGCAGGAGGGTCTCGAACATTTCGGCGTGCCGACCGACCATATTGCAATTCGTACGTCGTATGCGGGGCAGGCCAGCTATTCACAAATGGTCGACAAAGCCGATTCAATTCGCGTGCACGGCCTGCAGTATCTGCTGGAGAACCTGGGCGCGGAGCATTCGATGCTCATCGTCGATGACGTCTACAGCACGGGCAATAGTGTGCATGCTGTAATCAACCAGCTCACGCGAAAGACCCGGCGCAATCTGCCACACGACATTCGCATCGCGACTGTATGGTATCGACCCGGTCCAAAAACCGTGCGCACGCCAGACTATTACGTACACGAAACACAGGAATGGCTGGTACTGCCTTATGAGTTGTCAGGCCTGACCGTAGATGAGCTCAAGACTCATAAACCAGAGTTGCTACCGGTTATCGACCGGTTGCGGGAACTGGCCCCGAACAATAACAAGGGCTGAACCGGCTTAAGCGATCTTCGCGTAAACCGGCTCGCCGTAGACGTAGGTAGCCGATACGGCGCGGTCGTCGCCGAGCATCAACAGCGCAAACAGGTGTTCATTTATGTCTGTTACGTTTGCACAGCGACGCGCGGTCAACTCTGTCGAGCCTGCATCCAGCACTACGAAATCGGCTTCCTGCCCTTTAGTGAAATTACCAATGCGATCGTCAAGATAGAGTGCGCGCGCAGCACCCAGCGTCGCGAGGTACAGCGCCCGCATGGGCGAGAGCGACTGCCCTTGAAGCTGCAGCACCTTGTAACCGTCAGCCAGGGTCTTCAGCATGTTGAGACTGGTGCCGCCACCAACATCGCTGCCCGCGCCAACCCGGATACCGGCAGCGCGTGCCGCCTGCAGATCGAACAGGCCACTGCCCAGAAACAGATTGGAGCTCGGGCAAAACGCGATTGCGCCGCCGTGCTCTGCCAGTGCCGCGCGGTCTGTATCGTCGAGATGCAGGCAGTGCGCAAATACCGAGCGCTCGCGCAGCAGGCCATTGACCTGGTAGACATCGAGGTAGCTTCGGCATTGCGGAAATCGCTTCATTACTGATGCGACTTCATCGTGATTTTCAGCCAGATGCGTATGCACATGCGCATCAGGAAACGCACAGGCTAAGCGCCCGGCTGCTGCCAGCTGCTCCTCACTGGAGGTGACGGCAAAGCGTGGCGTGATTGCGTAGCCGAGCCGCCCGTTGCCATGCCAGCGCTCGATGAGCTGACGACTCTCATCAATGCCCTCCTCCGGCTTATCACGCAAGTCTTCCGGGCAGCCAACATCCATCAGCGTTTTGCCCGACAACAAGCGCATATTGCGCGCCTCGGCCGCCGCGAAAATGGCATCGACCGATTGCGCATGTACAGTCGCAAACACCAACGCCGACGTCGTGCCGTTCTTTAGCAGCTGCCGCACGAAAAAGTCCGCTGCATCGGCGGCATATTCTTCGTCGACGAAACGACGCTCCGCTGGATAGGCGTATCGGTCGAGCCATTCGAGCAACTGCTCGCCATACGAAGCAATCATGTCTATTTGCGGATAGTGCACGTGGCAATCGATAAGGCCCGGCACTATCAGTTTGCCGCGATAGTCATTGATCGGGACATTGGCTGGCATCCGGTGCAAAACATCGTTTGCCGGACCCAGATCTTCGACCTTGCCATTTACAACCAGCAGTATGCCGTCGTCAAAGTATTCGATCGCATCCTGCGAGCGTTCCTGCGGCTCGTCCAGGCAATGCAGTATGGCTCCGCGATACGCCGATAATTTTGGCTTACGACTCATGGCGCCTGCAGCACAACGGCATCACTCAGGCGCATTTCTTCGCAATTGTGCGTGCTGCCAGCGCGATCTACGATCAGGAACTCCTGGTGCTCAGCCAGCGCGATGAGCGGCATATGCCAGGTGCCGCGGCGATAGTTAATACCCTGTGAACCGTTAGTGACAAAGGCTTTCAAATTGTCGACGTCGATCGACTCGCCCGCTTCGGCAACGACCACTACAAACCAGAACTTTGTGAGCGGTATAAACGCCTGGCTGCCCAGCGGGTGCCGCTCAAGCATGTCGAAACGATACGGCAACATTGTCGCGACAAGGCTCTGCGCAATACTGATGGCAACGTGACCATCGCCACTTTCATCAACATCGATTTCAGCGAGATCATCAAAACGTTGAAAACGTGCTTCGTTCATCTCGGAGCGGTCAATGCTGCCCGTCGCAATAATATTGCCATACGGAGCGAAGTCCGTTGACGTGAGTGGTGCGGGTTTCAAAATTCGATCTGCCATAGTTCAATCCTTCGTGATACGACCGTTGATTCGCAACCGACTGACACCGCCATCCGGGTAAATGGACATCCGCACGTGACTGATTGGGCCGAGCGCCTGCAATTCATTATTGAAAAAATGCTGACTATCCGCCGCGAGTTTGCATTCAGGCAACAAGGTTTGCCATGACTCGCTTGCTGTTACCAGTGCGGCAACGTCATCAGCGTCATTAAGCAACGCCGCCTGCAGCTGTACCCGATCCGGATAATTACCCTTGAAGTGCGCGGTATCCACTTCTACGTTTTCGATAACCCCCTTGTGCCCCAGGGCCAGTACGCACCAGTCATTGCCGGGCCCGCGGCGCCGCGCCGTCTCCCAACCATCACCCATGTTGATACCGCGCCCAGCCACGTTAAGGTTATGCATCGAGCCGAAGTGCTCGTCGCTGGCCGCCAGCGCACGACCGCCATTTTCAACAGCGAACAGGTCGTAGAGCTCTGTGCTGACATACTTCGACCAGTCTGGCCGGACTTCGCCGAATACGCGCAGACGCGCGACACCGCCGTCCGGCAATATATTCAGGCGCAAGTGTGTATACGCCGTGGAACTGCTAATCGCGTGCCAGTGGTGCGAATCACCTGCCAGCGCCGTTTTTTCCAGTAGCGGTTGCCAGTCTGCGCTATCGCCTGGTATTTCGTCATCACAGACGCAGGCATCGATCGATGCGGCGGGCGGATAGTTGCCAGTAAAGTGGCTGGTATCGATATCCACGCCTCGAATCAGGCCGGGAATTCCAAGCCGGACGATACAGAAATCATGCCCGGGCCCGCGTTTGCGGCGTGATTCCCAGCCGTCCATCCACTTGCCGTGGTCGTCGTATTTGTCCGGGATGAATACGGGCGCCGCGGGTTCGATCAGACGTTCCTTGGCCGCGAAGAACTCGTCGTTCGCATACACGACACGTGTACCCAGGCGCGGGTGTTCGAGCGGCAGCCACTGGTGAAACGGATTTTCTATCAAGTCAGTCATTCCTGTTCTGCCTGCAGCGCGTCGAGGCGCAAGCGGGCAATTTTATGGATTTCCGCGAGTGCCCGCGCAAATTCCTCACTCGCCGAATTCTGCAGGCGCTCTGCAAATGCCGCGAGGATCGCATGGCGATTACTGCCGCGTACGGCCATTACAAACGGAAAGTCGAACCTGGCCTTGTAGCGGCCGTTCATATCCTGAAAGCGTGCAAACTCTTCCGGCGTGCACTGGTCTATGCCGGCACTGGCCTGCTCCCCCGACGACTCGACTGTCAACTCGCCCTGGATCGCAGCGCGCCCGGCGAGGTCCGGGTGCGCACGAATCAATTGCAGCTTGTCATCGTCACTTGCACGATCAACGCAATCCGCCATTACCGTTGCCAGCACGGTGAGCGAGTATCGGTCAGGCAGGAGCGCATGAGATTGCTCTGCTACCCATGCAGAATGCTCGTAGATTCCACCGTAGCGAGCAACGAACGCCTGTTTGTTTATCTTCTCAAACATCTTCAGCGCGCTTTCGCCGGGTGTCGCGAATGCCAGTGCTCAGCGATGTCGATGCGCCTGCAGACCCAGACGTCTGCATGCTCCGCAACGTAATCCAGGAAGCGCATTAGTGCCGCTGCACGTCCGGGGTGTCCGGCCAGCCGGCAATGCAAGCCAACTGACATCATCTTCGGCACGCTCGCGCCCTCCGCATACAGGACATCGAAGCTGTCTTTCAGATACTCGAAGAACTGCTGGCCGGAATTGAAACCTTGTGGCGTTGCAAAGCGCATGTCGTTGGCGTCGAGCGTGTACGGCACCATGAGCTGCGGAACAGCAAACTGGTAATCCCAGTACGGCAGGTCATCTGCGTACGAATCCGCGTTGTAGGCGAAGCCGCCTTCTTCTGCAACCAGCCGGTGACTGTTCGGGCTGCAGCGACCGAGATACCAGCCGCTCGGACGTTCGCCAGTCGCTTCGCGATGTACCTCAATGGCGCGCTGCAAATGTGCGCGCTCGGTCGATTCATCAATGTGCTGATAGTCTATCCAGCGGTAGCCGTGGCTGGCAACTTCCCAGTTGGCAGCCCACATAGCATCGACAGCATGCGGGTTTCTCGCGAGCGCCATAGCGACGCCAAATACGGTGACGGGTAAATCGCGCTCGGTGAAGATCCGATGCAAGCGCCAGAAGCCGGCACGCGAACCGTACTCATACATCGACTCCATGTTCATGTGGCGCATGCCGGCAATCGCCGGTGCGCCGATGATTTCGGAAAGAAACGCCTCGGACGCCGCATCACCATGCAACACGCAATTCTCCGCCCCTTCCTCGTAGTTCACGACAAACTGCAATGCGAGGCGCGCACCGTTGGGCCAGTCGGCGGCAGGTGGTGTGTCCGCGTAGCCGCACAAGTCGCGTGGATAAACGTCGTCAGTCATGTTGCTCCTTACTGCTTTGATACCAGGCAGCGATAATGGAGCGCTCCTGGTCCGTCATTGCCGTCAGGTTGCCAATCGGCATGACTTTCGTGACCACGGTTTGTTGATAGATGCGCTCGCGTTCCGCGCGAACTTGTTCGGTGGTCTCCAGCAGGACGCCCGCTGGCGGTGCAGGGAACGCAGGATGCGTCGGTTGTGCGGCATGGCAGCTTACACAGCGCGCCTCGATAACCGGCCACACTTCATTCATGCCGACCACGCCTAACGCGCCACCGCTCTCTCGCGGCGCGATAGTAATTGCGACCGCAATCAGCAGGGCTGCCGCCCCAAGCAATGGTGCGGGATGGGCTTTGCCCTTGTGACGGGCAACAAACCAGACACGAATCAATGCGCCCGCCAGCGAAATACCAATCAGGACTGCCCAGTTGTATTCGTGATTGAACGTCGCCGCGAAATGATTGCTGGTCATCACGAACAGCACTGGCAAAGTGAAGTACGTGTTGTGCACGGAACGTTGCTTGGCACGGATGCCGTCAGCCGGGTCCGGCGTATCGCCCTTCTCGGCTGCCGCGACCATGCGTCGCTGGCCGGGGATGATCACGAAGAATACGTTTGCGACCATGATGCTGCCGAGCACTGAACCGTAGTGGATGTAGGCGCCGCGCCCGCTGAATACCTGGCACAGCCCCCAGGCGAGAAACGCCACCAGCGCAAACAGGACCAGGCCGAGCAGGCCATCACTCTTGGCTAACGGCGAGCGGCACAAGCCGTCGTAAACGAGCCAGCCCAGCACCAACACACCGGCGCCGATGCCGACGGCAGCGGCGGGCGACAGGGGCGCTACGGCGGGATCGATCAGATAAATACTGGCGCCGTACCAGTAAATCAGGGCCAGCAGAAACATGCCGGAGATCCAGGTGCTATAGGCCTCCCATTTAAACCAGTGCAGGGTTGGCGGAATGCTGGCTGGCGCCGTCCGGTATTTCTGAGCGTGGTAGAACCCACCGCCGTGCACCGACCACAACTCGCCGCCGACGCCCTTCGCGTCGTCCGCAGAATCGGCCGGCGCTTCGAGATGATTATCGAGCCAGATGAAATAGAACGACGAACCGATCCAGGCAATACCGGTAATTAAATGAACCCAGCGTCCGAGCAGGTTCAGCCAGTCAACGAAATAAGCTTCCATGGGCAATTCTTGTTATGTGGATCGGAGCGTCTGGACAAGAGCCGGCGGCGTGCTTGTCGCAGACTGCATTCGTTCATGCCGGCGCAGTATTTCTGCACTGACAGCAATCGCAATTTCCTGCGGCTTCTTGCCCGTGATGCCGGCAATACCGATGGGGCAAATAAGACGTTTGAGATCGCCGTCGCCAAAGCCAAGCTTGCCGAGGCGCGCTTCGAAGCGCCGGCGTTTGGCGATCGAACCGATCAAGCCGCAATAGGCAGCGTCTGCGCGTCGCAGTATGGCGGCGGTAATCGCAAAGTCCAACGCATGGCTGTGGGTCATCACCAGGAAAAATGCATTCGCCGGCAACGCCGCTACCTCGAGAGCCGGATCCGCGCTCTCAACTGCCTGCACACTCGCAGGCAAGGTGGGCGGAAACACAGCGCGCCGACTGTCTACCCAGCGAATATTCGCGTCCAGCCCGGAGAGCAAACGCACGACGGCACTGCCTACATGGCCCGCGCCAAATACAGCGAGCTCGAGGCGCTCGCCGAGCAAAGGCTCAACGAGTACGAAGTGGCCGCTGCGGCCCGGTGTATCCATGCGCTGGGCCGGCTTGCATTCGTCAAGAACGCGCAGTACGTCATCGTGTTCGCGCGCTTCAAGCAAATCAGGCGGCGCGCGCCGGTTGCCGCTATCAAGTAATATATTTTGCGGCTGGCCCGACTCATCCAGAACCGTCAACAAAGCGCAGTCGTTACGGTTCTGCCAGTCAGCGACGAGTTCGTCGAAGCAGGCAATACTGTCCAGTCGCTGGAACAGAACGTCGACTACGCCGCCGCAACACTGGCCACAGTTGCTACCGAGCGGGAAGCGGCGCAGGAAACCGCGCGCTGACTTACCGTCGTTCACCGCGGCTTTCTTGTTGCCCGCATTGCTGTCACTGCCGCCGTGAACCAGGGCGACAGGCTGGTCACGTTTCGCACCATTAGTTTGCTTGCCGGTTTCGCCATCAGCCAGCAAGCGCGCAGCGATCTTCGTGGCTTGATACTCAAGCTCGCCACCGCCTATCGTGCCGCAGATGTCTCGGCCGCTAACCAACATCGTCGCGCCAACTTCGCGTGGTCCGGAACCGCGCAGGCCTGCAACCGTCACTCTTACTACGGGCTCACCGGCGGCGCGATAACGAAGGGCGTCACGAATCCAGTCAGTCATTGGCTGATTCGCTAACGGCGCGCACGGCGTCCAGCACCGCTTCAGGCGTAGCCGGCGCACGCAGCGGCGGGCGGCAACCCGCCGGTCCGCAAGCCGCGACTGCATCGCGCAGGGCAAAGAACACGGACAGACCGAGCATCAGCGGCGGCTCGCCCACCGCCTTTGAACGGAATATGCTGTCTTCGCGATTCTTGCCGGATTCGAGTATCTCGACGTGGAAGTCAGCGGGCACATCCGAGCACAGCGGAATCTTGTAAGTGGACGGCGCATGCGTCTTAAGCTCGCCGCCCTTATTCCACCAGAGTTCTTCGCTGGTCAGCCAGCCGACACCCTGGATAAACCCACCCTCGATCTGGCCCATGTCGATCGCAGGATTCAGCGAGCGTCCGCAGTCGTGCAGAATGTCCACGCGCAGCATGCGGTTTTCGCCAGTGAGTGTATCGATGATGACCTCAGAGACGGCAGCACCGTACGCGTAGTAATAAAACGGCCGGCCGCTGAACGTGTCGCGGTCATAGTTGATTTTCGGCGTGCTGTAAAAGCCCGTTGAGGACAGGGAAATCCGCGCAAACCACGCGAGCTTCACAAGCTCCGCGAAACGGACCTTGTCCTTGCCTGCGTACACATGGTTATTACGAAACTCAACGTCCGCCTCGGCGACGCGAAAGTGTTCCGCGGCGAACCGAATCAGGCGGCCTTTCACCGTACGTGCAGCAGCTTGTGCCGCCTTACCGTTGAGGTCCGCGCCGCTTGACGCCGCCGTTGCCGAGGCGTTCGGCACTTTGCTGGTATCGGATGCGGTGATTTTGATGTTGTCGATGTCGATCTGCAGCTCGTCAGCGACAACCTGGGCAACCTTGGTGAACAGGCCCTGCCCCATTTCCGTGCCGCCGTGATTCAGGTGCACCGAGCCATCGGTGTAAACATGCAGCAACGCACCAGCCTGATTGAGATGTGTCGCCGTGAATGAAATGCCGAATTTCACCGGCGTAATAGCGATACCGCGTTTCAACAGCGTATTGCTGGAATTGAATTCGGCGATCTGCGCGCGGCGTGCGCCGTAGTCAGAGCTTTCTTCGAGGCGGTCTGTGATCTCGTCGAGAATATTATCCTCGACCACCTGCAGATATGGCGTGACATTACGGTCGTCAATGCCGTAATAGTTCGCGCGGCGAACCGCCAGCGGATCTTTCCGCAAATAGCGCGCGATATCGTCAATTGCATACTCGATCCCGTACATGCCCTGCGGCCCGCCGAACCCGCGAAACGCAGTGTTCGAAACCGTGTGGGTCTTGCAGCGGTGCGACAAAATCTTCACGCTTTCGAGGTAGTACGCGTTGTCGCAATGGAACATCGTGCGGTCGTTGATCGCACCGGACAGGTCAGCCGACATGCCGCAGCGCGACGCAAACATGAAGTCAATTCCGTTGATGCGACCGTTGTCATCAAAGCCCACGTCGTAGTCGATCACAAAGTCATGGCGCTTGCCGGTCATCTGCATGTCAACGTCACGATCAAGACGCAACTTGCAAGGTTTTCGCGTACGCGATGCCAGCAGGCCGGCGATGCACGCGATCAGCGCAGGCTGGCTTTCCTTGCCGCCGAACGCACCGCCCATACGCCTGCATTCAACGACAACATCTTTCGAAAGGCGACCCAGCGCATGCGCTACCAGGTTTTGCACCTCGCCAGGGTGTTGGGTTGAGCTGTAAACAAAGAGGTCGCCGTCCTCGCGCGGCAGTGCCATCGCAATCTGACCCTCAAGATAGAACTGGTCCTGGCCGCCGAGCTCTACCTGTCCCTGCAGGCGATGCGCCGAGGTGCTTATGGCGGCCGCCGTATCGCCGCGTTGCAGGGTTTCCGAGGGCAATACAAACGAGTTTTTCGCAATGGCACTGCGCGGATCGATGATGGCTTCAAGGTCTTCGTACTCGATGTTCGCGAGCAAAACCGCCTTGCGTGCTTCATCGACTGTGCGAGCTGCCACTGCGAACACAGCCTGACCGACGTACTGAACCACGCCTTCCGCCAGTATCGGATCGTCGGCGACTATCGGGCCGCAATTGTTGTCGCCGGGAATATCGTTGGCTGTGATGACATCAACGACACCCGGCGCCGCCCGTACAGCATCAAGATTCATGTTGAGGATCCGGGCATGCGGACGGCTGCTCATGCCGACCGCGACATGCAGTACGCCGCGAGGCTCGGGGATATCGTCGGTATAGGTTGCCTCACCACTGACGTGCAGGTGAGCACTGTCATGTGGGATCGCGCTGCCGGCCGCGCCGGCAACCCCGGTGGCTTCAGGCTTGCTGACGGCGTCCATACTCGTAAATCCCGGTCATTGGTATGCCGTTCTGATCGGCTATGATATCGGCATGCAGGCGTTGCAGCAGGTTACCCGCAATCTGCTGGCGATATTGATCGCTCGCACGCATGTCGCTGATCGGCGCGAAATCCTTACGCAGCGCGGCGGCGGCTTTGGCGATGACTTCCGAGCCAAGCAATTCGCCCTCGAGTGCTGCTTCGCAGTGCGCCGCACGTTTCGGCGTTGCCGCCACACCGCCGTACGCGACGCGCGCTTCGAGAATCTTGTTGCTGTCATCCAGGCGCAGCCGGTAGGCCGCACAAACTGCGGAAATATCCTGGTCAAAACGTTTTGAAATCTTGTAAGAACGCAGGTGATCATTATTCATCAATCGCGGTATGCGAATGCGCTCGACAAATTCGCCAGCCTGCAAAGCGTTCTTCTGGTAGTCGAGATAAAACGCGGCGAGTGGCAACTCGCGGACACCATTGGCGCTGTGCAGAACGACTATTGCGTCGGCAGCCAGCAGCGCCGGCATCGAATCGCCGATCGGCGATCCATTAGCCACGTTGCCACCCAGTGTGCCGGCATTTCGAATCGGCGGTGACGCAAAGCGCGTGAACAGCTCGTGCAAACTTGGAAAATGCTCGAGCAGCGCGGGCATGGCGTCACTCAGGGTTACCGCCGCGCCGATGGACAAGTGCGTATCGTCCAGATCTGTGTGCATTAGCTCAGCAACTCGCCCGGTATAAATTACGGTCTGCAATTCGCGATGCAGCTTCGTCACCCACAGGCCGACGTCGGTGCCACCAGCGAGCACGGTCGCTTGAGGGTAATCAGCTAACAGCCCGGCAAACTCCACAGCGGTGCGCGGCGCAAAGTAGCGCTGTTCACCCTGCTGCAAGGCCAGGGTCGCGTCGTGTTGAATGGATTCAAGACGCGCCACGCGCTGCGCCTCGTCTGAACTGATGGCAGCCGCTTGCGACAGCAACCAGCTGTCGCTTTCCTTCGGCGCGCGCCTGTACATATCCTGGGCAGCAGCAACGATCGGTCGGTAGCCGGTACAGCGGCACAGGTTGCCAGCGATAGCATCATCGACCGTAACCCGGTCTGCGCTCGTCGCATTCTTGTACAACGCGAACAGCGACATCACGAAGCCCGGCGTGCAAAAGCCGCATTGCGAGCCATGGCAGTCAACCATAGCTTGTTGCACCGGATGCAGAACACCGTCCGCGCCGCGCAGGCTTTCCACTGTCAACAGTTCCTTGCCATCGAGCGTCGGCAGGAACTGGATGCAGGCATTTACCGCGCGAGCTCGCAAGCGACCGTCTGCGTCCGGCTCGGCAACCACGACGGTGCAGGCGCCACAATCGCCTTCTGCGCAGCCTTCTTTGCTGCCCGTTCGATGCAGGTCTTCGCGCAGGAACTGCAGGACCGTGCGGGTCGGCGCGACATCGCGAAGCTCGATCACTTCGCCGTCGAGCACGAAACGCAATGTATCGGTAGTTCGGTTATTCATGGTCGGTCGACGGCACGCCTAGCCTGCATTATTCATGAGTGATCGCAGTTGTGCCGGTTCGTGGCGAGCGCAGCGCGCCGCTCTGGACTGAGAGGCATAGCGGTAGCTATGCCTTGCAGGAAGAGCAAGCGATGCGCCGCCACGGGCCGGCACAATCGTGATAGGTGCCGGGTGCGACCGCAGTGTGTATTTCTGCACGTTGTTCATTTCGATTGTTTTCTCATCGACTTAATCGTGTTCGGTACCGCCTTCGTGAATGATGCAGGCTAGCTACCACGATAGGTCGAGTAGCTCCACGGAGAAACCAGCAAGGGCACGTGGTAGTGACCGTCGTCCGCGAGTGCAAAGCGGATCACCACTTCATCGAGGAATGGCGGATCCGACTGCGGCAAGCCGGTGCCCGCGAAATACTCGGCAACAGCAAACTGCAATTCGTAGTGGCCGGCACGCCAGCTGTCATCATCTAGCAGCGGCGCATCGGTGCGACCATCGGCATTGGTTGTTGTGCGCACAAGCAGTTTCGGTTCTGCATCCCTGCGATACAGGCTGATCGCTATGCCGCGACCCGGTCGGCCCTGCGCCGTGTCCAGTACATGTGTAGTCAGTCGTCCCATTCTGTTGCCCGCTGTTATTCGCCGTACATGCCGCCATGCTGTTGCACCATACTAGGTGATCTGCCCGATGGCGGGTAGTATCCGACCGGCGACTGATCAGGCACGAATGGGCACAGATTGACGGTAGCCCGCGCGACGGCTGTGAATCAATGTCATGAAGGCAGTAGGGCTCACATCAGTCTGGCCATCGTCGCACAGGGCAGCAACCCTTGTGACTGTCGAAGAAAATCTATAAATTGCTGTTTCTATTATATTTATAGTCGAATCGGCTGCATCGCAAATTCGTCCGGGCGGTACCCGGCAGGCGTAACTGGCAGCTGAGTAACGCATACGACCGGGGGGTCAGATTTATGGGTAGCAACGAGGTATCCCGGCGGCTGTTCCTGCAGGGCAGCGGCTCATTTGTCGGCAGCGCCGCATTGCGGGCCGGCATTCCCGGCCTGGCAGCATTGGCACAAATCGCGTGCAGCGCGCGCGACTCTGCAGCAGCTTTCGACATTCTTACGGCCAACGAAGCTCAGGAACTGGCTGCGATTGCGTCACGCATCTTTCCAACAACTGACACACCGGGCGCGCACGAAGCGGGCGTCATTTGGTTTGTTGACAAAGCCATGGGCGATTTCATGGCACCGCAACTCGAATTTCTGCGCGGAGGGTTATCAGGCTTCCAGGACGGGATCGCCGGCAACAATACTTTCTCCTCGCTCGACGAAGACAAGCAGGACGAGTATCTCGGCAGCCAGGAGCAAACACCCTTCTTTGGTTTTGTCCGCTTCCTTACGTTGATGGGCATGTTTGGCATGTCGAGTTACGGCGGCAATCGCGACCAGGTCGGCTGGAAATTGCTCGGCCTCAATCCCGGGCAACACGCATACCAACCGCCGTTCGGCTACTACGATGCGGAGCATCGAAAAGGAGAGTCCAATGGCGACTGAATCCCTGGTGACCTATCCACACGATGAAGCCGTTGACTTTGTCATCGTCGGTTCCGGCTCCGCTGGCGGCATCCTGGCACGCGAGCTCTCGACCAAGGGTTTTTCGGTAGTGGTGCTGGAGCAAGGGCCTTTTCGCACTGCTGCAGACTTCAATCACGATGAAATCGGCGTCCTGTTCAACGGTGAACTGACTGGAGGCGAACGCGCCATGGCAAGCCAGACATTCCGGCATGACGAAAGCGACGAAGCTGCGCCCTCACCGTTTCGCCCTCCAGCCGACTACGCACAAACCGTCGGCGGGAGCAGCGTGCACTTCAGCGGCAATTACTGGCGTTTTCGTGAAAGCGATTTCAAAGAACGCAGCAAGCTCGGCGCCATCAGTGGCACCACCTTTGCGGACTGGCCGATAGACTACGACGAACTTGAACCTTACTACACGCGGGTTGACTGGGAGATCGGCGTATCCGGCGCACCGGGGCCATTCGATTCACGACGTTCGAAGCCCTACCCCGTTCCGCCCATGCCGATCAAATCGTCCGGCGCCATCCTGGAGCGCGCAGCGCTCAAGTTGGGACTGCATCCACAACCGGCACCCGTCGCGATTTTGTCGAAACCGCACAATGGCCGCGCGCCCTGCATTCATTGCGGCTACTGTATGAGCTTCGGTTGTGAGGTCGGCGCGAAGTCATCAACACTTGCAACCGTAATTCCGCAAGCGATTGCGACCGGCAAGTGTGAGATTCGGCCTCTCAGTACGGTCTACAAGGTGAACACCAACGCTGAAGGCAAAGCCGATGAAGTTCTGTATTTTGATGCCGACGGCCAGCAGCGCGGGCAACGCGCCAAAGCAGTAATTCTCTCCGCTAACGGTGCCGAAACGCCGCGCCTGTTGCTGGAATCGGCGAGCGAGCGACACCCGGACGGGCTTGCCAACTCGAGTGGCTACGTCGGCCGCAACCTGATGTTCAACGGTCATTCGATTGCCAACGGCATATTCGAAGAGCAGCTGAATGATTACAAGAGCATCCAGGTTACCCGGATCGTGCACGACTACTACGAATCGGACCCTGCGCGTGGCTTTTACGGTGGTGGCGGTATTGATGCACGTCCCTTGTTTTCCGCAACGCCCATCCTGTACGCACTCGCCGCTACGCCGCCCAGTGCGCCCGCCTGGGGCCGCAAGTTCAAAGAAGCAGTGGCGCACAACTATACGCGGCAGATGTCGATACTCGGTAACACGACCTCGTTGGCACTAGACCGCAACAACATAACGCTGGACCCGAAATTCAAAGACCACTGGGGACGACCGGCGTTGCGCATGACCTACCGCGATCATGATGATGACCTGGCAATAGCCGAATTCTTCCGTAAAAAATCACTGGAGTTGTTTGACGCTGCCGATGCGAAAGAATCCTGGTCGTATCCGGTTGAAGCACAGTCTGGTGGCGCACACCTGCTCGGCACCTGTCGCATGGGCGATGACGCCACGACGTCGGTAGTAGATCGGTATCACCGCAGTCACGACGTCCGCAATCTGTTCATCTGTGACGGCTCCAGCTTCGTGACCTCCGGGCGTGGCCAACCGACGATGACCATCATGGCGCTGGCATTTCGTGCTGCGGAACATATTGCAGCCGCTGCAAAGGCGAACGAGATTTAGGCTTGCGGGCAGAGCTCTTCGCTCTGCAAGTACAGGCGCGGCCCATACGTCAATTGCTGTGCGCGGCTAGCCGCCCTCGAGCAATTCGTCCCGCCGTTGCAGCAGAGCCTTTTGCCGCCGCGCATCCAGCACGTCGCCCAAGGCTTGATCAACTCTCGCAGGAGTGAGCTGCGAAAGCATGTCCCGCCAGGCGCCGGTGACCTCCAGGGCTACACCCTTCAGATACGCAGGACGACCGCTCCGGGCGCTGAACGCATCGTTGTGTCCGGCCAGAACCACCTGCCAGGTACCCTGCTGGTACTGGAGTTGCTGTGCACTGCGCGCTGGCTGGCGAGTCAGAGCATCAAACAAGTACATCGCCGACCACTGTACCGGCAATGGGCACCAGGCGTCAGCGCCGGCCTGCGCAGCAATACGTCCGGCCTCATCAATCAGGTTCGAACGCTCGAACTGCAACGCGCCGACTTTGCCGTTCAAAGTGCGTTGCACAGTGACCGGAACCATGTCGAGCCCCAGCAGGCGGTCCAATCGATAGGCTGCGACCTCCAGGTTTCGCGCCTTCCCGCTGGCACGATAAAACCATGCGTTAACGCTTTGACCTTCATACGTCACCTGAGCAGCGGTGGCACCGTCGTTGCGCGTCTCGCCGAGCACGACATCGCCTTCGCTCAACATCTGCGCCAGTCGAACCGTCGTTCGCGATCCAGCTCCTGTAAGCCGCGTGTCCTCATCGATCATCTCAACACGGCCGTCTTCACGAATAACGGACAGTGCATCCTGTTGCATCAGCAACGCATGACCGCTGCCTTTGTAATACGACTGCAACATGCCGGTATCAATTTCGATGATGCGACCACCCAAACGACTAACCACCTTGCGTCCCGCTGTCGGCGTGTGACCAATCACGACGCGCTCTGCATCGAGGCTCGCCAGCGACGCAGTAAGGCGCTCAAGCTCGACAATCGTCGGGCATCCCGGCTGCCCGCGGTACCAGAGCGGTCCATCCGCCTGGTGAATAGAAATTTCCGGCGGTGACACGACCGTAGCAATAGCAGCGAGCACTTCCGCGGTCCGCTCTACATCTGCGGGCAGCACTTCCAGCAGGCGGCGGTGCGCGTAGAAGCTGTCGCCAGGGTGCAAAAGCGCGGCATCGGTCAGCGTTGCCATGGCACCGGCGTAAGCTCGCAACTCCGCGCCGAGGCTTCTGTTCATGCCAGCGAGGCCAAGCGTTGCTGCGACTGGTGACAAACCACCGTGCACGAACACGGTGCCGTCAATCACGATGACCAGCGGTTTGTTGAGCAGCCATTGGCCGTATACACCGTCGGCACGAAACGCGCGCCGATGTGCGAAGAAACCGGGCGGCCGTGCACGATCGAACTGTTCGCGTACTTGCTCCGGAGCAAGCGATTCTGGCGCGCGCGCTGTGAAACGACTAAACCACTCTTCCCGTTCGGCCTGTGTTTCCTCCGCGGCGAACGCGGCATATTCCCCTGCTGCGACGTAGCGCAAGTCGCCGACCAGATTCATGACCTCATGATTGCCGAGCAAAACATGGACTACACCACCTGCCGCCGCAGCCTCACCTTCCAGGCGCATCAGCAGGTCCATGACCTTGCGCGAGTCAGCGCCCCGATCAAGCATGTCGCCAGTGATGACAAGGTGCGTATCCGCGCCCTGCCAATGTGCCTTAGCGTCGACGACGTTGCTTACTTGCAGGGTACGCAGGAACGCGTCGTAGGCGCCGTGTACATCGCTAATTGCCACCACGCGCGACACATCGTTAAAGCGCCACGCGCTATCAGCCGCAGCAGCACACGACAGTCCCGCCAGCAGCACGGACAAAAGCAGCCGCAACAGGCTTGTGTAACGCCCTCGGTGACATTGATGCACGCAGAGAACTCCTGAATAGCAGACTGCCTAGTCTAGAGCACTGGACGCTGCTTGGCATCCGCGACCTCGCAACGGCCATGCTAAACTGCGGCAAGAAGCAGTGGGTGAAATATGCAAGTTCTTACGCGATGGATGCTTGTCGCGTTGTGCGCGCTGGCGACCTGTACCGCCAGAGCGGCCACGCAACCACTATTTGCCAGCGACGACGCGCTGCAGATCAGTATTTCGGCGCCGCTCGAAAATATTTCCCGCGCACGTGACAGCGACGAGTATTTTGCTGGCAACCTTGAGTACATTGACGACTCCGACACCTTACAAAAGCTGAACGTCAGGCTGCGCGCGCGCGGAAATTTTCGGCGTCGAGACGATATATGCGGGTTTCCGCCGCTGCGCCTGAATTTCGCCAAGAAAGAACTGGCTGGCACATTGTTCGAAGGTCAGGACAAACTGAAACTGGTTACGCATTGCCAGAGCAACAGTCCGCGCTACGAACAACTGGTACTCCGGGAGTATCTCGCCTACAAAATGCTGCAGGTGCTAACGCCGAATAGCTTCGCCGTTCGGCTGTTGAAAATCAGCTGGCACGACACCGCTGACAACGACAAGCCGATTGAGCGATACGGCTTTCTGATCGAAGACGATGACCTGCTCGCTGCCCGAATACGCCTTGCGACCGTCGATGTCAGTCATGCTTTTGCCGCACAACTCGATCGCGACCAGGCCAGCCTGGTCGGCATATTTCAGTACATGATCGGCAATACCGACTTCTCCATGCTGCGTGGACCCGACGGCGAGTGCTGCCATAATATTGTGCAGATGCAACAGGGTGAGTCCTTGCTGCCAGTCCCTTATGATTTTGATTATGCGGGCATGGTCAATGCACCGTATGCGGAGCCCAACCCAAAGTTAAAGATCCGCAGCGTCAGAACCCGTCTCTACCGCGGCCGCTGCCAACACAACAGCTTGATCAAAGAATCGCTGAAAGCGTTCCGCGATGCTGAGGACGAGATTTTCGATCTGATCGAAAGCCAGGAGGGCATGACGGATGCCACGCGGCGTGCTGTCAGCCGCTATATCGAGGGCTTTTACGACGACATCGGAAGCGCTAAGCGAGTCGACAAACAGCTGACTAAAAAATGTGTATAGGATCGGCCAGGTTGGCGGGCCGTGCTAACCAGTCTGCGATAATTTGCGACACCCGTGGGTGTATCAAATAACCCAGTGAGCAGTGCGGATCCGACTTTCCGTAGCGCACGGCCAGGTTATATATCAGGTAGTCGCGAATCGCGCTAAGCTGTTTTTGTTGCAACATCGGACGGTAATCATCCGCCAGCGTATTGTCGTGGCAAAGCCAGTCATCTTCGGCTGCCACGTTGTGCCATGTCACTATGTTTCCGGGGTATCGTTCGCGACCCTTGTTGCTCGCGCCAAGCAGCCGACGGCGGACCATTGAATCTCCCAATGGCGCCCCGAGAGTAATCCAGGTATCAATCTTGTTGTCCGCATACTGCGCGAATCGCTCGTCATGGGACAATTGCCAGAGGACATCCCAAGTTATGATGCTGCCGGTGCCGTGTGATATCAGCAGCACCTGCTCACCTCGGTCCAGCGTCGCACACAGCACGTCTCGAACAGCTTTTCGAACCGCGGTGGCGTAATCGTTGTCGTGATGCCAGTAAGCATGCAGATCCGGCGCCATTTTCGAGATGAGTGGTTTCGACAAGCCGATGGAGCCCAGTATGGGCGCCGCGACACCAGCGGCTATTTCCGGAACGGCCGATTTACCAGGCAACTTGTCATAGGCGGACAGGCCAAACTTCTTGCGGCGATTGATCGCGCGCAACTGCAACAACGCGTTCTGCCGATCGCCAATATCAAGTTGTTCGTCGTAGATCTCACCGGCGTCGGTTAGCAAAGCCGTACTGACATCGCCGTAGTAAGCGAGGTGCTTGTTCAAAGCCCGAAAATTATCCATCTGCCCGGAATGATCGCGTTCAAGCCCGGCGGTGAGCGCACTCAATGTGGAGTCCAGCAGATGCTGCGCCGCCGGCTTGCAGTGCCGGCTGTGCACGTAAATCAATGTGCGCTTGCTGTTGACTGGTGAAACTTGTGAGCTCATATCCAAGCGGGTCTCTATTCGCGATCTGCAGAGTAAACGGCAAGTCTGGCCTTGTGGCTACCGCCTTCGTCGACGATCAGTAATCTACCATCTCGCAGGCGCTCAATCCCCTCTGGCTGACGATGCCGGGAGGCCAACGGCAGGCGCAGTGCCTGCAACAAGCGGCCATCCGGCAGTAACTCAATCAGGGCGTGCTGACGGGCAGCAACCAGTAACAAATGCCCGGTGGCCTGATCCATAACGATGCCTGACGGCGACACTCTGTTGGCATCGATGCGCCGGGCAATGTCACGAACCGGCAGGCGCAAAGTGTCCGCTTCCAGCACCTGGCGTGTCGCGACGTCCCAGGCAAAAATCGCAATCTCGCTCCGGGCATTCTTGCGACGCCCCTCTTTGCAGGCGAGCAACAATCGATTCCGCAGTAGATCGGCAGCAAGACCTTCGATCTCACATTGTTTGCCCAGGCCGGTCGTGTAGCGCTCGAAAGCTACCGATTTACCGTCGCCCGCTTCAGCCCCGGAATAAATGTCGCCGTCGCTGGTGACCAGGTAGAAAATGTCGTCGAGTATGGCAATGCCTTCGAAATCTTCCCTCACAGCGGGACTACCGAACGCGAATACTTTTTGCAGGCGACCCGCTTCGACATCTATCTGGTAGATCACCGCCTCTTCATCGGCAACGGCAAACAAGCGGTCGCCGGCGTCCAACGCCAGCCCGGAAATTTCGTTAAGACGTTGTGGCAAGCGCCATTGCTGCATGCTTTCAGATGTCAGCGAATAGCGCGACAACAAAGCCGCTTCCTGGGCCGACGCATGACCCATGAGCAATCCGCACATGACACACAGCGCAGCTTTAATAATCTTCCTCGCTGCGATCGCGGCGTGTCAGCATGGAAAAGAAGGGCCCGGACATGATCTTGCCGTACTGCAGGCGCCAGATAATCAGCATCGGGTATACGAACGCCATTGATATGACGGTCGCCACGCCGAGTGCGCCGATTCCTGAGCCGAGACCGATACTAATGGCCGCGAATATGTACATCGCATGCGACGGCTGGTCCAGCGAAAAGCGAAAACGCACCGCGGCGACAATGCCGGCAAGGCTGAACGCCAACGCAAGGCTGTTCAGCACGATCATTGAAATGCCGGTCACGACAATCGGCATGATCACGATGGTCTGCACAAATGACGGATCAACGTCTTTGCTGCGGCTGGTAATAAAGTAGACCCAGGACACCGGCACGATCAGCACTGCGGCGCCCAGGCTGGCAAAGGCGAGGCGCAATGGGCCGGACGGGGCGAGCACCGTTTCCTCTACGTGCGAGTACACCGGCTCCAGGCTGTTGGTATCCGCGCCAACCAGATCACCCAGTCCGCCGACCGGGAAAAACTCGCGCAATGCCGGGAAACGAATCAGCAGCAACGACATCAGCGCCACCCAGAAGACGTAATACAGAGTGATCAGGCTGATCGGAATCAGAAAACTGGCTGCTCGTCGCATATCCCCTCAGTCGCCGCAATTCCTTAACGGCTGCGCAGGCTTCTGGCCTGTCTAAGGTGTGACGATACCGCCGTGTGGTCGCCAGCGCCACATCGCGTGGCGGCCAACACCACATTCCATGGCAGCTAACGCCACAATTCACCCGCGTGCGGTAGCCCAGGAGTGATTTCTCCTGACAAATGCCGCGACGATGGTACGCTAGCCCCCTTTTTTTGACCCGGACCCTGTACGCATGCCTGTAAAACTACTCGGAATCTCGAATGCCATCGTCGATGTACTCGCTCACGTCGAAGACGACTTCCTGCAAAAAATCGATGCCGCGCCAGGCTCTATGACCCTGATTGACGAGGCCCGTGCGCGTGAAATTTACGAGCAGATGGGGCCCGCTACGGAAATGTCCGGCGGATCGGTGGCCAACACGGTTGCCGGGTTCGCCAATCTTGGTGGCAGTGCTGCGTACATTGGCAAGGTCCGCGACGATCAGCTTGGTGAGATTTTCGTCCATGACATGCGCTCGCTGGGCGTCGATGTGCGCCTTCCGCCCGCGACCGACGGCGCGCCTACCGCGCGCAGCCATATCCTCATCACGCCCGACGGCCAGCGCACGATGCAAACCTACCTGGGCGCCTGTACCGAACTGGCGGTTGCCGATGTCACGGCCGATACAGTCCAGTCACCCGCTATAGCGTTGCTGGAAGGCTACGTGTGGGATATTGCGGAGGGCCCTGCCCTCGCTGCCAAAGCAGCAAAGCTTGTGGGAAAGGCGGGCGGCAAGATCGCGCTGTCGCTTTCAGATTCCTTGTGCGTTGAGCGTCATCGGCAAGAATTTGAGGAATTTGTTCGCGAACACGCCGATATCGTTTTCGCAGATGAAGACGAGATCATGGCGTTGCTGCAGGTTGATGATTTTGACAAAGTTCCGGCACTTGTCGGCGCAATGTCCGGTCTGTTTGTAATGACCCGCTCAGAACGCGGTTCAGTTTTGGTCGAAGGCAAAAAGCACGTTCAGCAAAACGCTATCCGCGTCGACAAAGTCGTTGACTCCACTGGCGCTGGCGATGCATTTACGGCAGGTTTCCTGTACGCCTATACCGATGACAAATCACTGAAGGAATGTGCGCGGGCCGGCACGTTTTGCGCGACCCAGGTTATCCAGCAAGTCGGCGCGCGTATTGAAAAAGATGCGCTGGACGGACTCGACGCATAGCTCGCCAACGTTGCTTACTGCGAACGCTCTATTACCCGGTAAACGGTGAGGGGGGACAACATGCGATCAGCATTACTAAGCGGTGTCTTGCTGCTGGCTCTGCAAACTGCAAGCGCGCACGAAGATGCAACGGCCCATTACCTCGCAAACGAGGGCTTGATGGCCGCACATGGCGATACCAAGATCCTGTTCGATCCCCTGTTTTCACGGGACTACGGTAGCTACCGCCTCGTCCCGTCGGAAATGCGCGCTGCACTGTTTGCGGGCCAGCAACCGTGGGATGGCATCGACGCTGTGTTCATCAGCCACTATCACGGTGACCACTTTGAGCCCGGTGACATGCTGGAATTCCTGCGCAAGCGCGAAGACATTCACCTGTACGCGCCCGAGCAGGCCGTCGCCGCGATGCGCTCAGCTGGCACGGGCGACGATGCGCTGTTCTCGCGTGTGACTGCTGTCAACCTGCAATACGGTGACAAGCCGCTGCAGTTGCGGGCACCCGGCTTGTTGATTGAAGTCGTGCGCGTGCCGCATTCGGGTTGGCCCGACAGCCGCGTCGACGTCGAGAACCTGGCGTGGCGCATCACCCTGGACGACGGCCCGACGGTACTGCACCTCGGCGACGCCGACACCAGCGACGCGCATTTCGAACCGGATTCAGACTACTGGCGACAACGCGAACCTGATATGGCGTTCCCGCCGTACTGGTATTTCCTGTCCGAATCGGGCCTCGATATCCTTCGCGAATACATCAGGCCGAAAGCCGCCGTCGGCGTGCACGTGCCAGTCAATGTTCAAAGCGAGCCGGCGCAACGTGAGGATAAGCTGCAAGAAGTTGACCTGTTCACCGTACCTGGCGAAACGCGAACGATCAGTCACCGCCACGACCGTTGACGATGCAGCGCGTGAGAGCGAGCCGCCGCCGGCCTAGCTGCCGATTGGGTGCCAGGTGGTCTTGGTTTCCTGGGTGTCAGAAATCAGGTACGGGTTCGCTGCCGCATCTTTCGACCAGTTGGTATCTGTTCGCGCAATGACGCGCTTGATATTGTCCGCCGCTTTTTCCTGAATCTCACGCGCCGTATCGGCTTCGGCATCACAGTAAATGACTGCGTTGACGTCCATATGCGACGCAAACTGGCCGCTGAGTTCTGACCGGTAACCTGTAAGGATATTAACGACGCCGCCGGGAACGTCGGATGCGTGCAGAACCTCAGCGAAGCTGACTGCATTCAGCGGCAGAGACTCTGATGCCAGCACGACGCAGGTATTGCCACCAACAATAGCTGGCGCGATATTCGAAACGAGGCCCAGCAAGCCGCTGTCTTCCGGGGCCAGCACCGAGACAACACCGGTCGGCTCCAAAACCGAAAAATTGAAATGGCTCGAGGCAACGGGGTTTACAGCTGAAAACACCTGCTGGTACTTGTCGGCCCAACCCGCGTAATAAATAAGGCGATCGATCGCCGCATCCACTTCATTCTGTGCTGCCTTTTTGCCGACACCCTCTGCCGCCATTTCAGCGACAAACTGTTCGCGCCGCCCTTCCAGCATCTCTGCAATGCGATACAGGATCTGGCCGCGCAGGTAAGCGCTGGCTGCTGCCCAACCGGATTGTGCATTGCGCGCGGCAACGACGGCGTTACGAAAGTCTTTGCGACTCGACCGGCAAATATTGGCAATAACTTTGCCCTTTGCATCCTGCAATTCGTAATAACGTCCCGACTCGGTGCGCGGAAATTTGCCGCCGATATAAATTTTGTAAGTCTTGGCAACCGGTATGCGTGCCGCTTGAGTAGCCATCTCAGGACTCCAGGTTCAGGTAGGCGCCGAGGCCATGCAGGCCGCCTTCGCGACCAACACCCGACTCTTTGTAACCGCCGAACGGTGAGGTCGGATCAAATTTATTGAAGGTATTCGCCCAAATTACGCCGGCGCGCACGCCCTGGGTCATCTTGAATATCTTGGCGCCCTTGTCCGTCCAGATTCCGCCCGACAAACCGTACTGAGTATTATTCGCCTTGGTCAGACCTTCCTCGAGCGTGCGAAACGACTGGATCGCCAGCACCGGCCCGAAGATCTCTTCCTGGACGATCCGATTCGACTGCGCTACGCCTGTGAATATTGTCGGTCGGCACCAGTAGCCCTTATCGGGGACCGGGCAGGAGCTCTGATGCATCTCCGCACCTTCTTCTTCGCCAATTTTAAGGTACGACTTGATACGGGCCAGTTGCGCTTTCGAGTTTATCGCGCCGATGTCCGTGTTCTTGTCCAGAGGATCACCAACTATCAGTGTCTCCATGCGATCTTTCAGTCGCGCTATTACCTCGTCGGCGACAGACTCCTGGACCAGCAGGCGTGACCCTGCGCAGCAAACATGTCCCTGGTTGAAGAATATGCCGTTGACGATGCCTTCAACGGCCTGATCAAGCGCCGCGTCCGCGAAGATAATATTGGCGGCTTTGCCACCCAGTTCCAGCGTGTATTTCTTACCGCTGCCTGCGATCGACTTCATAATGCTGCGACCGACGCCGGTTGAACCCGTGAACGCGACTTTGTCGACATCGTCATGGTCAACGAGGGCAGAGCCAGTCTCGCCTGCACCCGTGATGATATTGACGACGCCGGGCGGCAATCCGGCATCCTGAATAACCTCGGCCAGCTTCAACGCAGTCAGTGGCGTCGTTTCTGCCGGTTTCAGCACAACCGTATTGCCACATGCGAGTGCCGGGGCAATTTTCCAGGCGGCCATCAACAGCGGGAAATTCCAGGGAATAATCTGCCCGGCAACGCCGAGCGCCGCAGGTTGTCGGCCAGGATAAGCGTATTCCAGCTTGTCCGCCCAGCCGGCGTAGTAAAAGAAGTGCGCGGCGGCGAGCGGGATGTCGATGTCGCGGGACTCGCGAATCGGCTTGCCGCCATCCAGTGACTCAATCACCGAAAACTCGCGGGCCCGTTCCTGCAATATGCGTGCGATGCGAAAAATGTACTTGCCGCGCTCCGCAGCTTTCATCTTCGACCACGGTCCGTTGAATGCCTTGCGCGCAGCAGCCACTGCTTTGTCGACGTCAGCATCCGTAGCCAGGGCAACACGGCTCAGTTTTTTCTCTGTCGCCGGATTGACTGTATTGAAATAGCCTCCCTCGACCGGCACCACGAACTTGCCGCCAATAAACAGTTCGTACTGTTTGTCGATATGAATGTGATCCGTACTTTCCGGCGCTGGCGCGTATTCCCAGCCGCCATCAAATGCCAGTTTCGTTACTTGTGTGTCCACGTTATGGCCCAATCAGTCTTTGGAAAAGTAATCGGCCGACTGGTAAACGCCGGTCGCCTGTTTCTGCATCTGCATTAGCACGTCGTTCGCCAGCGAGCTTGCGCCGAAGCGAAACCATTCTTTGCTCATCCACGCATTACCCAGGGTTTCGCGCAGCATGACGAGATAATGGATGGCGAGTTTTGAGGTGGATATGCCGCCTGCTGGCTTCATGCCAACCATACGACCGGTCTCGCGGTAGTAGTCGCGAATCGCCTGCAACATGACGTAGGTGACTGGCATAGTCGCTGCCGGTTGAATCTTGCCCGTCGAGGTCTTGATGAAGTCTGCGCCGGCATGCATTGCCAGCACACTCGCACGTCGAACGTTGTCGAGCGTACTGAGTTCGCCAGTCTCCAGTATGACTTTCAGGTGGGCATCGCCACAGGCCTCCTTGACTGCCGCGATCTCGTCAAACACAAAGCCATACTCGCCTTGCAGGAACGCGCCACGCGAAATCACCATATCGATTTCGTCAGCGCCCTCGGCAACGGCAATCCTGGTTTCATCAATCTTGATATGTCGCGGCGCCATGCCGCTGGGGAAAGCAGTCGCAACGGAGGCCACGTTGATATCGGCTTTACCCAGTGCTTTTTTCGCGACGCCAACCATCGTCGGGTAGACGCAAACCGCCGCAACGTACGGCAAGCCCGGTAGCTGATCGTGCAGGTGTATGGCTTTCTGGCATAACTGCCGGACTTTGCCGCGCGTATCCTGACCTTCCAGGGTAGTGAGATCGATCATGCTGAGTATCATTTTCAACGCAGCATTCTTGGAATCAGTCTTGATCGAGCGCGTCTGGAAGCGCGCTGTGCGTTCGTGCACACCCACTTCGTCAACGGGGGTTACCCGACTCAGGTCAGGCAGTGCCGTTGTTTTTACTGCTTTCACCGCGCTCACGCCGGTTCTCCACTCATGTGCACCGTCTCTAGCGCGACGGTGATCATTTCATCAAACGTGTTCTGGCGCTCATCGGAGCTTAGCGCCTCGCCGCTCACGATATCGTCACTGACCGTGCAAACTGCCAGTGCCTCAACGCCATGCTCGGCGGCAATCGGATAGATACCGGCGGCCTCCATCTCGACGCCCAGCACGTTGTATTTCGCCATGATCTGGAACATTTCCGGCTGCGGCGTGTAGAAAAGATCTGCCGAGAAAATATTGCCGACGTGGTAGGACACATTCTGTTCTTCAGCAGCCTTTACCGCATTAGCTACCAACGAAAACGTGGCCAGGGCTGCCAGGTCGAAACCGCCGAAGCGCATGCGGTTAACGTTGGAATCAGTAGACGCACCCATTGCAATCAGCACGTCGCGTAATTTGACGTCGGGGTGAGTAGTGCCGCAACTGCCGACGCGGACCAAGCGCTTTACACCGTAATCGCTGACGAGCTCCGTGCAATAAATTGAAGCGGACGGAATGCCCATGCCGTGTGCCATCACGGACACCGGCATACCTTTGTAGCTGCCGGTGAAACCCCACATGTTGCGAACGTCCGTGACCCTCTGCACATCGCTGAGCCATTTCTTCGCGATGTACTGCGCTCGCAGCGGATCGCCCGGCATCAGAACCGTCTTGGCGAAATCGCCCGGTGCTGCGTTCATGTGTTTCGTTGCCATAGTGCCTCGCCTGATGCCGACCAGCGGCCTGCATGATTTTAATGTAGCCGGAACTGGCCAGGTGGGCAGGTGCCAAGGTGCCAAGGTGCCAAGGTGAATATTAGCACCGCCAGACCGCGTGCCGGGCAGTGCCGTGGGCGCGGACCGGCCACCTTACGCCGCCGGGCGAAGATTGGGAACCCTGTTGCAACTCACCGTAGAATGTTCGCTGATCGCCGCAGCCAGAGTATGCCGTATGCAAAAGTCACTCATCCGGGCCAAAAACACCAGCGAGTTTGCTACCCGTGAACGCTGTTTTATCACTGAAATACTTAATGACCCGGCTGAGCCAAAGGTCTCGCTCGCGCGTTGCCGCGTATCACCCGGCGTTACGACCGAGCTGCACAGCCTTGCAGTCGATGAGTGGTACATCATCGAGTCAGGAGAAGGCCAGATGGAAACAGCCGGCAATGCAGCCTTTGCGGTCGGTCCCGGCGACACGGTGGTCATTCCGCGCGGCACTTCCCAGCGAATCCACAATTCCGGCACCAGCGATCTTGTTTTTGAATGCATCTGTACGCCGCGCTTCAACCCGCAAGACTATCAGCCGCTGGAGTAAGTGACCGGAGCCAGTTGCAGCACGCGTGGGTAAATAACCACATTACGTTGCGACGCGCGACGGTGAACGTTACTACAAAAATATAGTCATATGCGAGAGCAACAGGGCTATACTTCGGCCATCGTTTCAGGGAGATATACAATGCGTTGCAAGAATACAACAATCGCTCGACTGCTGCTCAGCAGCGCCGTCGTCGCCAGCGGCCTGGCTGCCATCACCGCAGCACCGGCAGTCCTGGCGCAGGACCGGACGATTCTCGAGGAAATCACTGTTACGGCACAACGCCGTGAAGAAAATCTGCAGGAAGTGCCGATCTCGGTAAGCGCGGTTTCCGGCGAACGCCTCGCTGCGATGTTTGAAGGTGGCGAAGACATTCGCGCGATTGCGAACCGCATTCCGAGCCTTTACGCAGAATCCTCCAACGGTCGTCTGGCACCGCGCTTTTATATGCGCGGCCTCGGTAATGACGATTTCGACCTCGCGGCATCGCAGAGCGTTTCGATCATCATGGACGAAGTTGTTCAGGAAAACGTACTCCTGAAAAGCTTTCCGCTGTTTGATATCCAGCGCGTTGAAGTCCTGCGTGGACCGCAGGGCACCCTGTTCGGCCGCAACACACCAGCTGGTATCGTCAAGTTCGACTCACGCAAGCCGAGTGAGGAAATGTCGGGTTACGCGCGAGCGACAGTCGGTACTTACGGCACCACCAACATCGAAGGCGCGCTGGGCGGCAGCCTGAATACCAGCAATACCGTGACGGGTCGCCTGTCCATCATGAGCCAGCACAGGGATGACTGGATCGACAACGGCTTTACCGGCGAAGACGACGCCCTTGGCGGTTTCGACGAATTCGCCTGGCGCGCGCAGTTGAACTGGGACGTCAGCGACGATTTCTCGGCACTGCTGAACGTACATGGCCGCAACAACGACGGCACGGCGTCAATATTTCGCGCCAACATCCTGACCACCGGCAGCAACGATCTCAATCAGAATTACATCCGCGACCGGGTGTTCTTTGACGAAGGCGACAACAACCCGCAACAGGCTGACGGGCTTGGCGGCTCGTTGACCCTGAGCTGGTCGCTTGATGATTCGCTGACACTGACCTCTATAACCGCGCACGAGCAGGCAAGCAGCTTCAGTCTTGGTGATATCGATGGTGGTTTCGGCGCGGCATTCCTGCCGTTCATGGGCCCCGGATTTATTCCGTTTCCGTCGCAGACTAAAGACGCTATCGACAACCTCGATCAGTTCACCCAGGAGCTGCGGCTCGCGAAAGACGGTGATGGCTATTTCTGGCAAGCAGGCATCTACCTGTTTGATTCGGAGTTCGCTGTTACCACCACACCGTTTTTCGTAGCGCCCAGTACCGCGATACACAGTAACGAAGCCTGGGCAGTATTCGGCCAGGTGAGCTATGACGTCAGCGACGCGCTCACGATTACCGGTGGCGTACGCTACACCGATGATCAGAAGGACCTGGTGGCCCAGAATTCACCGATTCCGGTCTCGCCTGTCAGTGTTTCCGATGATCAAACCAGCTGGGATCTCAGCGGCCTGTTTGTCGTGAACGATAATTTCAATGTATTCGCACGCATCGCCAATGGCTTCCGCGCACCGACAATCCAGGGCCGCGACATTGCGTTCTTTGGTCAGCCTTCGGTTGCCATATCGGAAACCATCGTGTCAGCCGAAGTGGGCTTCAAGGCAACGGTTGCGAATGACCGCGTGCGTATTAACGGCTCGATATACACTTACACCGTTGATGACATGCAGTTGACCGCTGTTGGCGGCGCGACCAACGCAATCCAGCTCGTCAATGCCAAAGAGGGCAAGGGCACCGGCTTTGATGTTGACGTTGAATGGCTGATAAACGAAAGCCTGTTTGTCGGCGTTGGTCTGGGTTACAACGACACTGAGATCAATGATCCGAATCTGCTGGTCGCGCCTTGCGGCTCTGGCCAGTGCACGGTTCTCGATCCTGATCCAACCCCGGCAGATGCCAACAACTTCGTGCTGGTTGACGGCAACCGTTTCCCGAAAGCTCCGGAGTTTATGGGTAACGTCGTACTTGAGTACACCAACAACCTCGGTGACAGTAACGAATTGTTTTTCAATCTCGATTACGCCTACCAGGGCGATACTCAGATCCTCCTGTACGACGCGGTCGAATTCCGCACGGACGAGCAGTTCGAACTCGGTGTGCGCGCCGGCTATCGTCACAATGACGGTCAATGGGAGGTCGCAGTGTACAGTCGCAACCTGACCGACGAAGAAAACCTGAAGGGTGTGGTTGATTTTAATAACCTCACTGGTTTCGATAATGATCCGCGTATTTCAGGTCTTACCCTGAACATCAATTTCGGCGAATAAGCGAAACCTGCAGTACCTGTAAAAAGCCCGGCTCCGGCCGGGCTTTTTTTTGTCCGCGATTTCACAACTATATTTCGATTGACGGCACCGCTGGCCAGATGTCACGCCGCCAACTCGCGAGCGCCGTTGAGACTCGCGAATTGGGCTTTCGCCTGCCGTCACGTAAACTACGCGCCTGCATCACTGCCGCTTCCGGGGTTCAGAATGATGAATCGATTGCCTTACGTCCTGCTCGCACTCATTGCAGTCACTTCTGCGGGCTGCACTTCTGCCGCAGTGCGCGCACCCGGCAATGGCGTCACTATCATGACGTTCAATGTCGAGAACCTGTTCGACAATATCGACGACCCCGGCAAAGATGATCGAACCTATCTGCCACTGGCAGCCAAACAAACGCAGGAGCACCGGGATGCCTGCGCACTTATTGAAGTCGATCACTGGCGCGAACAGTGCCTGAACTGGGACTGGAGCGACGCGTTGCTGGAACGCAAACTGGCAACCCTTGCCAGTGCGATCCTGCAGGTCAATGACGGGCGAGGTGCCGACATCATCGCGCTGCAGGAAATCGAGAATGTCCGGATCCTCGAAAGACTGCGAACCGACTACCTGCAGGCAGCCGGCTACCTCGCGCCCGTCCTGATCGAAGGTAGTGACCTGCGCGGCATTGATGTCGCGTTCCTCAGCCGGCTGCCTCTCGCCGCCAGTCCGCAACTGCATCCAATTGAGTTTGCCGGCGAATTCGAGTCGCGAGTCGCCGATACCCGCGGCATTCTGCAGGCAGATTTCAGGCTGGCTGACGATGCCATTCTGACGGGCTTTGCTGTGCATTTTCCGGCACCGTTTCACCCGACAGCCATGCGCGTATCGGCCTACAACACACTGAATTCACTGCTGGCGGCCTTGCCTGACGATCGCCCAGCCTTCGCGGCGGGCGATTTCAACACGACGTCGAGCGAAGATGCGCGGGAAAATTTGCTGGACCGCTACGCCCGGCCGAACTGGCTCGTAGCCCATGACCTTGGCTGTGGTGTCGACTGCCGCGGCACGTCCTACTATGCCCGCGACGCTACCTGGTCGTTCCTCGATATGATCTTGTGGTCGCCGGCCAGGCGTGGCGCGGATACAACATGGAACATTCGCGCGAATTCCGTGCGGGTCGCCAACCTGGCTCCGGGACAGCGCCGGGATGACGGCACGCCGGCACGCTTTGATGCCTCCGGAGCCCCTGGAATCTCCGACCATTGGCCTGTTATCGTTGCCATTGAATCAAATTAAAAACAGTGCCTTACACTTGTTTGGGCAAGACTCGCCAAAAGCGAGTTGATATCCGGCGCTGGAATCTTGCAAGTGCGGCCGATTGCCGCGGCCGGAACCGTTATTGCGTGCCTCCGTGGCCTGCGTTAGATTTACAACAAAATCAGGGGGCGGGTTCTATCTGCCCGCGATATTCAGACGATTGAGCGACCCGAATTCTCCACCTGGCCGACACCCGGCTGTAACAATGTGTTCGCAAAATCGCGTTTTTTCACTCTCAGGGATCCATGATGAAGAATAAAAGCACTCTTATCGGTACCGGGTGGCGACTGGCTGTAAGCCTGTTGTTGCTCGCGGTGGCGATGCCAATGACCGTCTATGCGCAGGAGACCACCTCCTCCATTCGCGGCAAGGTTCGCGACGCTTCCGGTTCGCCGGTTGCCGGCGCCTCGGTCGTCGTACAGAACATGCGTACGGCAATCACCTACAACTTCGAGTCCAACGACAGCGGCACCTTTTTCGCCAGCAACTTGCCAGTTGGTGGCCCGTACCAGGTTACCGTCAACGGCCAGCGCACCGTAGAGGTCGCCAGTATCTCGCTCGGCGATATCTACAATCTTGCGATTGAGCTGCCCTCAGGCGGCACGGTCGAAGAGATCGTGGTTACAGGCCAGGCCGTACAGGGTGTTGACGTTGCAGCCGGTCCGGCAGCGACTTTCACCGCCTACGACATCGAGACATCGGTTAACTTCAACCGCGACATCGTTGACGTTTACAGCATCGATCCCCGAATTAACCTCGACAACGAAGACGATGGCTTTGAGATCAACTGCGGCGGCAAGCACCCGCGCTTTAACAGCGTAACGCTTGATGGCATCAGCCAGAATGATCGCTTCGGCCTGAACTCGAACGGCTACTCCACAGCCGTTGGCATGCCCTTCCCGTTCGACGCTATCGAGCAGGTTGCCGTAGAACTGGCACCGTTTGACGTGACTTACGGTGGATTTTCGGCTTGCAACATCAACGCAGTAACGAAGTCCGGTAGTAACGAGTGGAAAGGCAATGTCTTCTACGAGTACACCAGTGACAGCCTCCGCGGTGACACGGTCATCGTCGGCGGCCAGGCACAGGACCTCAGCACCCCGGCATTCGACGAGACCAAGATTGGTTTCTCGATTGGCGGCCCGATCATCCAGGATCGTCTGTTTGTGTTCGCTGCATACGAGACTTCAGAATCACCGCGTTTTCTGGCTCGCGGCCCAGCGGGCTCAGGCAACGGTGATGTGCGCGAATGGCTGGACCAGGCCACTTACGACGTGATCAACAACGCCGCGTCCACGCTGTACGGCTACGACACGGGCGGCTCGCCGACCGACGGTGCCCAGGAATCGGACAAGTACATGGTCCGTGTTGACTGGAACATCAACGACAGCCACAACCTGGCCGTCATCTACAACTACTTTGACGGTTTCCAGGACCGTGACTCAGATGGCGACGACGACGAATTCGAATTCGCCAACCACTTCTACAAGAAGGGCGCCGAATCCGAGACCACGACGGTTAAACTGTTCTCGCAGTGGAACGACGCATTCTCCACAGAGTTCTTCTACAGCCAGAACACGATGGACGACTCGCAAGTCACCGTTGGTCCTAAAGACTTCGGCGACTTCCAGATCGACATCGGCTTCAACACCGTCTACATGGGCGCAGATGACTCCCGCCAGGCGAACGCATTGAATACCGAGTCTGACTTCATCAAGTTGAGCGGCCAGTACCTGCTGGGCGATCACGTGATTACCGGTGGTTTCGAGCGAGAGGAACTGACGATTTTCAATCAGTTCGTACAGCACTCGAACGGCGGTGAATACGACTTCTATAATGATTCCGGCTTCCCGAACAATTCGGCAGCTTGCGACGCTCTGGATTCACAGGGCCGCTTTGATGACGCTACGTGCGCAATCTCGGGCCTTGACCGCTTCTTGCTTGGCCGCCCAAGCCAGATCTATTACGGCAGTGGTGGTGGTACCAATGACCCGGCTGATGCATCTGCTCTGTTCTCGAACACCTTGAACAGCCTGTACGTACAGGACGAATTCTTCTTTGACCAATTCGGCCTGACCGTTGTCGCCGGCGTACGTTACGACTGGTTCCAGAGTGACGACAGCCCGACCTACAACCAGACGTTCTCGGACGCCAATGGCATTCGCAACGACGCCAACATCGACGGCCTGAGCCTGTTGATGCCGCGTATGGGTTTCACCTGGGAAGCAAGTGACGAACTGACGATTCGTGGTGGTATCGGCTTGTACTCCGGTGGTAATCCGAACGTCTGGATATCCAATGCCTGGTCGAACGATGGCCTGACCAACGTGCAGGTTCGCGTGCGCAACTTTGATGGCGCACGTTCGGTATTCGACGGCAGCATTCCGCTGAGTGGCACTGGTCGTCCGGGCTTTGACATCCCGCAGGAATTGATTGACGAAGTAGCTGCCGTAACACCGGCAGATGCCGCGGATTCAAATCTCGTGTTGATCGACCCGTCCTACAAGCAGCCGCGTGAATGGAAGACCGCTATTGGTGCAACCTACATGTTGCCGTGGCAGGACATCCAAATGGATGTCGACTACCTGCACACCACGCAGAAGAAATCAGCGTACTACGTCGATCTCTCACAGGAAGTCATTGGCCAGACCATCATCGGTCAGCCGATCTATGACTACGCTGCGGGCATGGGTGAAGACAACTTCATGCTCACGAATTCCACCCAGGATGGCTCCTCTGACCTGTGGTCGATTCAGTTCCAGAAGGACTTCGACTGGGGTCTCGACCTGAGTGCCGGTTATGCCTACACGGATGCCGAAGACATCAGCCCAATGACTTCATCAGTCGCCGGCTCGAACTTTGACAACCTGGCACTGAACGACGTCAACAACCCACGTGCGGCGACGTCGAACTACGTAGTCCCGCATCGCTTCACCTTGCGCGCCAGCTATGCGCATGACTTCTTCGGCGACAACACGACCCGCATTACAGCGTTCGCGTTCGCCCAGGAAGGTCAGCCGCAGAGCTATGTGATGGGCTCAGGCGATCAGGAAGGCAATGGTAGGTTCGGTCGTCACCTGTTGTACGTACCAACTGGCGCCGGCGATCCAAATGTTGTCTTCGATCCAGGCTTTGACCAGGCCGAATTTTTCGCATGGGTTAACAATGAAGGTCTGGGCTCAGGCCTGCAGGAACGTAACGCCCAGCATGCGAAGTGGAGCAACCGAATTGATCTCGGCATTACCCAGGAGTTTCCGGCATTTGTCGGCGATGCCAAAGGTCGGGTCTTCCTGAAGGTCTACAACTTCGGCAACTTGCTGAAAGACGAGTGGGGTCGTGTGAACGACGCGCAGTTCTTCTCGGTTCAGGTGGTCAATTCAGACATTGACTCTGCCGGCCGTTACGTCTTCAACTCGTTCTCTGAGCGTACAATTGAAACGGTTCTTGAGAATCGCTCACTGTACGAAATTCGCCTCGGCCTCGAGATCGATTTCTGATCAGTCGCAATACGCAAGACAGAAAGGGCGGCCATTGGCCGCCCTTTTTTTATGCGCTGATCTACCAGCAACTTGTTCTGCTGCCGCCGAGAATTACGATGCGCAGGTTCTCGGCATCAGTCTTGCTACCCACTTTCCGGCCTTCGGCCTGGGCGTTGACGATACCGTCGACAACAAGATACTTGAGCTCGGACCCAGCCAGCGACACGTTGCTCGCCGCCGAAAAATCGTATCCGTCGCCACCGCCGTACAAGTAATCCGGCGCTACGAGGCTGTACTCCTTCTCCGGCTCAATCTCCTGCCAGTCGTTCGCTACCGGTACCTGCATCGATACGATGCGATCACCGTCCGCTCGGCTGCGATCGACACAGACGCGAAAACCCGAGATCTGCGGGAAATAGCCTTTGCTCGGTCCGGCACCGCGGAAACCCGCCTCTAGCAAACGACGGAAGTCGGCGCCTTTCATTGTCATGCGTCGCAAAAAGGACGAAAAGCCGAATGTGCGGCCAACATCTTCAAAACTGATTTCGTCGGCGATGTAGTCATCGATTCGTAGCGTGCCACCATTGACGAACGCCAGTTCGGCGGGCGCGTCCGGGAACGCACCACGCATTTGATCAGCAATAAAAACGCCCCAGTTGCTGTCACCGCTGCGTACTGCCGTTTCGCGACCATCAAGCGGGACCGCTGCTACGCCGAGTGTTGCCTCAAGAAAAGGAATGCGCGCCAATAGCTGCTCACGCCACTTGCGCTCGATTACGGCATAGTCCGGATCCGGCTCGATCGCCGAGTCGATTGCGACCTTGGTATTGCGAACCTGCACCTCGCCCTGTTCATCGCGCCAGATATCAAGCCGCCAGATAGCTCGCGCATTCGAAGCGCCTTTGATAATGGTTGCACGCTCAGCACTGCCCTCCTCGAACTCCGGCTCGTGCTCATGACCCCCAGTGATGAGTTTGAACGACGGGAACTGCGCGCGCAGGGCTGCTACTTCGCGATCCTCATCAAGGTTCAGGTGGGTGAGGCCGATGATCAGGTCTACCCCTTCTGCCTCCAGTTGCCTCAGCACACGGCGCGCTTCGCCCACGTAAGCCCGGTTTACCGGTGCGTACGCGCGCAAGTTACCGCCATCCTCTGCATGCAGGGTGAGTGCAAGAAAACCGATGCGCAGGCCATCCATCTCGGTGATGTACGCATTTTGCAAGCGCGCATCCACCGCCGCGTCACCGGTTTCGAAGCTGAAGTTGTCGCCAAGCCACGCGAAGCGCGACTGCCGGACTGCGTCGATCAAAGCATCGGCATTGCGAGGATCGAATTCGTGATTGCCGGGCACCACGTACATCGGCGCGAGATCGTGCATGAAATTCAATGCCTCGATCATCTGTTCGCCATCCCAAAGTTGGCTCTCAAGCGATGGATAGAGGAAATCGCCACCGTGCAGTATGTGTACGTCGCGGCCCTCTTCCTGCAGCTCATGAATCAGGGTGACCACCCGACCAAAGCCGCCACGCTGACCATCCTCAACCGCGTCAATGCGATAGGTGTCGTTCAGGTGCAACAGCGTGAGTCGTCCCGGCGGATCGCCGACGGTGAGGGACATACTGCAGGCCGACAGCGTTGCCAACAGAAACACGAGGAAGGCGATGGATCGTTTCATTGATAGTTCCCGAACGCGGATCGCGATGAATGGCCAGAGAACCCGGATTGTGCCCTTGCCGCGCCGAAATTGCGATTGCGCTCAACACCTTGCATGGCTGGCGACAATCCGGCCCGGCATGCTAATCTGGGTCCTCAGGAAACAGGCCGCCGCACCAGGACTTCGTTCGCTGTTGCGGCGTATTGCATTATGAAGACAACAAGATCTGCCTTTTTACTATTGCTTCCCGTCGTGCTGACGCTGTCGGCATGCGCCAGTGCGCCGGTTGCCAATCCCGAACCGAAGCCAAATGTCCATCCCGGCATACTGTGGGTATTGCATTCGGCCGAGTTCCAGGCCGTCTCCATGCAAGTGTATAGGGAAGCCGGCGACGACCTCGCGGACAAAGTACATGATCGTTCCTGGAGCGCGCTGCCGGAACAAAAAGACGCCGGGCACTTGCCGCCCGCCATTATTTTTGACGTCGATGAGACCGTTGCCAGCAATGCCGCATTCCAGCTGACCCTGGTGCCGCCGTTCAAAGACGAGAAACTGAATGCCTGGAATGCGGCCAACAAAGCAGCACCCGTACCCGGTGTTACCGAGTTCGCAGCAAAGGCGCGTGCTCTGGGCGTGGAGCTGTTTTTCGTTACGAATCGACCATGCATCGCGGACGAGACCACCGGCAATCCGTGCCCGCAAAAAGCGGTTTCAACCCAGGATGTCGTTGAAGCGGGCATCCCGACCAGTGAAGACCGGGTCATGCTGTCGTTCGAGCAACCCGGCTGGAACAAGGAAAAAAAGAACCGTCGTGACGTCATCGCTGAAAATTATCGCGTGATCATGCTGATGGGCGATGACCTTGGCGATTTCATCACCTGTTCGCGGCGCCGAGCGGTGCCTCCCTGCGACGCAGGCGCAACCGCCGAGAGCCGCCTGGCTGCAACCAAACAATATCAGGACTACTGGGGCAATGGCTGGTACATCCTGCCCAACCCGATGCACGGTTCCTGGACCTCCGTCCTTCCCCAATGAAGACCCGGAGGCCGCGCGCCGCGTAAATTCCCGCGCACCAGTGTGCGCTGACACGTTGTATCCAGTGAGGTGCTTATGGCCAAGCTCAAATGTGGACTAATCCAGATGGCGTTGAAGGGCGACGCGGCAACGATGGGGCCCGACCAGATACGCGATGTCATGATCGACGCACATCGGCCCTACATCGACGAGGCCGGCAAGCAGGGTGTGCAGGTGCTGTGCTTCCAGGAAGTCTTCACCCAGCCGTACTTCTGCCCCAGCCAGGATCGCAAGTGGTACGCCGCTGCCGAAAAAATTCCCGATGGCCACACTACGCGCCTCATGCAGGAGTACGCGAAGAAATACCGCATGGTCATTGTCGTACCGATCTACGAGGAAGCATTGCCCGGTGTGTACTACAACACTGCCGCAGTGATCGACGCGGACGGCAGTTATCTCGGCAAGTACCGCAAGACGCATATTCCGCAAGTTGATCCCGGCTTTTACGAAAAATTCTTTTTCAAACCCGGCGATCTTGGCTATCCCGTATTCGATACCGCCTACGTCAAGCTCGGCGTCTACATCTGCTATGACCGGCATTTCCCGGAAGGCTGGCGAGCGCTGGCACTGAATGGCGCGGAATACATCGTTAACCCGTCAGCCACGGTTGCCGGACTCAGCAAGTATTTGTGGGAACTGGAGCAACCGGCGTCGGCAGCGGCCAATGGCGTGTTCATCGGTGCCATCAATCGCATCGGCAAAGAGGAGCCCTGGGCTGACAAGATGGGCGAGTTCTACGGCTCCAGCTACATCGTGAACCCGCGCGGCGCGATCGAAGCGCAGGCGAGCTATGGCGACGACGAATTGCTGGTGCACGAGATTGATCTTGGCATGGTGCGGGAAGTGCGCGACACCTGGCAGTTCTTCCGCGACCGGCGCCCTGACCTGTACGGTGACCTGACGGGGAAAAAGGACGCGTGAAACTGGAAACCCAGAGCCGCCTGATAAAAGTCGGCGACCTCGTCGAGCTCGAGGTCGGCGGCGACATCGCGGACAGCCCGCGTTACAACGATGACATCGCGCCGACGAAAGCGGCGCAACGCACCTGGACGCAATGGAACGTAGCGTCACTCTGGGTCGGCATGGCGATTTGTGTGCCAACGTACACGCTCGGTGGTGTGTTGACTTCGTATTTCGGCCTGTCGGTGTCCGAAGCGCTGTGGACGATCTTCATCGCCAACATCGTTGTACTGATCCCGCTTACATTGAATGCCTATCCAGGCACACGTTACGGCATACCCTGCCCGGTCGTGCTGCGGGCGTCGTTCGGTATTATCGGCTCAAACGTGCCCGCGCTGGTTCGCGCACTGGTCGCCTGTGGCTGGTTCGGCGTGCAGACCCTGTTCGGCGGCATCGCCATCCACCTGTTGCTGTCTGCATTGTTCGATGGCTGGGCGGCGCTTGGAAGCCAGGGCGAGGTGTACGGCTTCTTTATCTTCTGGGTTGCGAACATCTGGATCGTTATCCGCGGCGCGGAATCGATAAAGCACCTTGAAACACTCGCCGCGCCCTTGTTGCTGATCGTTGCCGTAGGTCTTGCGGCATGGGCCTGGCCGCAGGTCTCGGTCAGCGAAATGCTGGCGACACCCGCCGATCGCCCGGCAGATGCATCATTTACCGCTTATTTTATGGCCGCGCTCACTGCGATGGTCGGCTACTGGGCCACCCTCTCGCTGAATATTCCGGATTTCAGTCGCTACGCGAAATCGCAGCGCGCGCAAATTGCGGGGCAAATCATCGGTTTGCCGTTAACGATGTTTTTGTTTTCCGGGCTTGGCGTGTTGTTGACCGCCGCCAGCGCCGGCATGGTGGGCGAAACAATTTCAGACCCGATCAACCTGATCGGCCATATCGACAACAAGATATGGGTCGTGTTGTCGATGCTGATGATTATTCTCGCGACTATATCAACCAACACCGCCGCCAATATCGTCTCGCCAACCAACAGCTTCCAGAACCTGGCACCCAAATACATCAGCGAGAGTCGCGGTGTATTGCTGACAGGCCTCGTAGGTATCCTGTTGATGGGTTGGGAACTCATGAAAAAGATGGGATGGCTGGAAACAGATGTCAGCCTGGAGAGCCTTTATTCGAACTGGCTGGTCGGTTATTCCAGCTTGCTGGGACCTATTGCTGGCATCATGATCGTCGATTACTTCCTGATCAAAGGTCAGGCCTATGACCTGATCGCGTTATACAAGGACGACGCCGGCTACCCGGCGTGGAACGTGGCGGGATTCGTCGCATTCCTGGTTCCGGTCGCGCTCACGGTCATTGCGATCACGACAGGGTATCTCGGCTGGTTTTACGACTACGGCTGGTTTACGGGCTCACTGCTCGGCGGCGTGCTCTATTATCTAATGTGCAGGTCACAAAAAAGCTGAGCGTTCAGGCACGACGGAATCGAATTGAAACAGATTGCGACAAGATGAAGGGGCTCATGTAACAGCCTTCATTCAGAGCAGATTGCAGATTTTTTTGAAGGTAACGATATGACAGTCTTAATTCACGGCGGCACTGTGGTAACAGCCGAGCGCAGTTATCGCGCCGATGTGCTGTGCGTAGACGGCAAGATCCAGGCTATTGGCGACAAGCTGGATGCACCCAAGGGCACAAAGATAGTCGATGCCGGTGGCCAGTACGTCATGCCGGGCGGCATCGATCCGCATACCCATATGCAACTGCCGTTCATGGGCACGGTTGCCAGCGATGATTTCGAAACCGGCACCGCGGCGGGGCTTGCGGGCGGCACGACGATGATCATCGACTTCGTAATTCCCTCGCCGCAACAACGCATTATGGAAGCCTACAAACAGTGGCGCGAATGGGCCGAGAAAGCGGTCGCCGACTACGCGTTTCATGTTGCGATCACGTGGTGGGACGACACGGTCAGCGCGGACATGGAAACGCTCGTCAAGAAGCACGGCATCAACAGCTTCAAGCACTTTATGGCCTATAAGGGCGCCATCATGGCCGACGACGAGGTGCTGGTGAACAGCTTCTCCAAGGCTGTGGAACTGGGCGCGATAGTGACCTGCCACGCCGAGAACGGCGAACTCGTCTACCGCCTGCAGCAAAAGATCTACGACATGGGCATCCACGGCCCCGAAGGGCATCCGCTGTCACGGCCGCCCGAAGTAGAAGGCGAAGCGGCGAACCGTGCCATTCGGATTGCCGAAGTGCTCGGCGTGCCGATTTACCTCGTACATACTTCTTGCCGGCAGTCACTGGAAGCCATTACCCGCGCGCGTAACGAAGGCCAAC
The DNA here is from genome assembly GCA_037968755.1 of Woeseia sp. Classification (GTDB taxonomy): domain Bacteria; phylum Pseudomonadota; class Gammaproteobacteria; order Steroidobacterales; family Woeseiaceae; genus Woeseia. The sequence goes on along the minus strand of JBBKWB010000110.1, from coordinate 27,762 downwards.
GCGTATACGGCGAAGTACTCGCTGGTCACTTGTTGATCGACGACTCTGTTTATCGCAACCCGGATTTTGACGTCGCAGCAGCGCACGTGATGAGCCCGCCGTTCCGCGCCAAAGAACACCAGCGCGCGCTGTGGCACGGCCTGCAATCCGGCAACCTGCAAACGACGGCAACCGATCACTGTTGTTTCTGCGCCGACCAGAAAGCCGCAGGCAAAGATGACTTCCGGATGATTCCGAACGGCACTGCCGGCATCGAAAACCGCATGGAAGTGCTTTGGCATCATGGCGTCAGCACGGGTCGGCTGACGATGAATGAGTTTGTCGCAGTCACCTCGAGCAATGCTGCTCAGATCTTCAACATCTACCCGCGCAAGGGCTCGATCACGGTCGGGGCTGATGCGGATATCGTCGTCTGGGATCCGGAAGCAAGCAAGACCATCTCCGCCAAAACGCATCACCAGAATATCGATTCCAATATCTTCGAAGGCATGCAAGTCAAAGGCGGTGCTTCGCATACGCTGAGCCAGGGCAAAGTCGTGTGGGCCGATGGCAAACTCAACGTACAACGTGGCGCTGGCCAGTACATCGAGAAGCCGCCATTCGCTGCCTATTACGATGCCATGAAAAAACGCGCGGCGATGAACAAGCCCACCGCGGTCAAACGCTGAGACGGCGGCGATATGGCTATCGACAAAGCAGACATTCGTCCCGGCCGCCTGCCACCTAAGCAGCTCGCGGAGAATTTCGCCGATCTGCACGAGCCGCTGTCGCGTTCGGAAGCGCTTATCGAAGCAGATCGCTGTTACTTTTGTTACGACGCGCCGTGCACGACCGCTTGCCCGACGGATATCGATATCCCGGGCTTTATCCAAAAAATTCGCAGCGACAATATTCCGGGTTCGGCGCACACCATCCTGAAAGAAAACATTATGGGCGGCATGTGTGCCCGTGTCTGCCCGACTGAAGTGTTGTGCGAAGAAGCCTGCGTGCGGCATTCCCATGAAGATCAGCCCGTGCGCATTGGCCTGCTGCAGCGCTACGCCACCGACCCGGTGCTGAGCTCCGGCAAGCATCCGTTCACTCGCCAGCCAACCAGTGGCAAGCGCGTAGCGGTCGTCGGTGGCGGCCCTGCCGGACTCTCCTGTGCGCATCGGCTGTCGATGCTCGGCCACGACGTCGTGGTGTTCAATCGTGACGACAAGCCGGGCGGGCTGAACGAATACGGCATCGCTGCCTACAAGACGGTCGAGAATTTTGCGCAATCGGAAGTGGAGTTCATTCTTGCGATAGGCGGCATCGAGATACGCAACCGGCAAGCTCTGGGACGGGAGTTCACGCTGGATGACCTGAGTGATGAGTATGACGCCGTGTTCCTCGGATTCGGGCTCGGTGGCGTGAATGAACTGGGCATCGAGGGCGAAGGCCTCGACGGCGTACTGAACGCTGTCGACTACATCGCCGAGCTGCGCCAGGCCGACGATCTCGGCAAGCTTGCTGTAGGTCGTCGCATTGTTGTTATCGGCGGCGGCATGACGGCGATTGATATTGCCGTGCAAAGCCGACGCCTCGGCGCCGACGAAGTCAGCCTTGTGTACCGGCGCGGGCCGGAACAGATGGGGGCCAGCCGGTATGAGCAGGAATTAGCCATGACGAATGGCGTATTGATTCACCACTTTGCGATGCCGGTGAAAATCCACGGTGAGGGACATGTGAGTGGCGTTGAGTTTGAGACGACCAGGATCGCGGATAATTCAAAGCTTGAAGGGACCGGGGAGCGCTTCAGCGTCGATGCCGATGTCGTGTTCAAAGCCGTCGGTCAGACGTCGGTCGACGAGATTCTCGGCATACGCCTCAAGGATTTCGAGCGCAAACGCGGCAAGCTCGTTGTAGCCGATAATCGGCGCACCACGGTCGACGGCATCTGGGCCGGCGGCGACTGCGTTTACGGTCACGATGACCTGACTGTCAGCGCCGTGCAGGACGGCAAGCTCGCCGCTATTGATATCGACAGCGCATTGCGCGCCGGAGGTGCCTGAGCCATGGCCGATCTCACTACAACGTTTCTCGGCATCACCTCGCCCAACCCGTTCTGGCTGGCGTCCGCGCCGCCAACGGACAAGGCGTACAACGTCAACCGCGCATTCGAGGCCGGTTGGGGTGGTGCGGTATGGAAAACACTGGGCGAAGACCCACCAATCGTCAACGTCAATGGTCCGCGCTATGGCGCGCTGCACAGCAACGATCGCCGGGTCATTGGCTTTAATAACATTGAATTGATCACCGACCGTCCGTTACAGACCAACCTCGACGAGTTGCGACAGATCAAGAAAGACTGGCCGGACCGCGCACTGATTGCATCGGTCATGCTGCCGATGAACGAGCCCACCTGGGCGAAGTTCATCCCGATGATTGAAGACACCGGCGTTGACGGCTTCGAACTCAACTTTGGTTGCCCGCATGGCATGTCGGAGCGCGGCATGGGTGCTGCCGTTGGCCAGGTGCCGGAATACATCCAGATGGCAGCGGAGTGGGCGAAGAAATACGCAAGCACTCCGGTCATTGTAAAACTCACGCCGAACGTGACCAACATCCTGCCGCCAGCCAAGGCCGCACAGAACGGCGGCGCGGATGCCGTGTCGCTGATCAACACCATCAATTCAATTATGGGCGTCAACTACGACACCTTGACGATGTCCCCGACAACGGACGGCAAAGGCTCGCACGGCGGCTACTGCGGCGAAGCGGTGAAGCCTATCGCCCTGCACATGGTTGCCGAGATTGCGCGCACGGCAGAGACTGCGAAACTGCCGATCTCCGGCATCGGCGGCATCAGCGACTGGCGCGACGCCGTGGACTTTATCGCTCTCGGTGCGAGCAACGTACAGGTCTGCACCGCAGCAATGGTCTACGGCTTCAAAATCATCGACGACCTGACTGACGGCCTCAGTCGGTTTCTTGACAGCAAGGGCATGACCTCCGTTAGTGAACTCGTCGGCAAAGCCGTGCCCAGCGTCACTGACTGGCAATACCTGAACCTCAACTACGTTGAGAAAGCCGTCATCAACCAGGACCTGTGCATCCAGTGCGGCCGCTGCCATATCGTTTGTGAAGATACCTCGCACCAGGCAATCACGCATACGGTTAACGGCAAACGGCATTTCGAAGTCATTGACGAAGAATGCGTAGGCTGCAATCTCTGCGTTAGCGTGTGCCCGGTCGATAGCTGTATTACGATGCAGCCGCTGACGTCGGGCAAAGACCCGCGCACCGGTCAACCTATCCGCAGCGAGAAAGCAGACTGGACCACGCACCCGAACAACCCGATGCGCAAGAGCAGCTAAGGGAACAAGAGACCGCCATGAAGTTAAATGACCAGCAATTAATTGACGCGGCGACGCGCGTACGCGAACAGGCTTATGCGCCCTACTCGCGTTTCCTCGTAGGCTCAGCGCTGGTCGATGAACTGGGTCGATTGCACGTCGGCTGCAACGTAGAGAACTCCTCGTTTCCATTGGGCGCCTGCGCCGAAGCCGGTGCAATCAGCGCAATGGTCGCAGCAGGCGGCAAACGCATTGCGGTAATTGCCGCGGTCGGCGGTCGCAAGGCGCTGGAAGCCTGCGCCCCCTGCGGCGGCTGCCGCCAGCGCATTCACGAGTTTGCGGACGAGAACACCCGAATTCTACTGCTCGACGACAACAGCAAGATCGTCAGCTACTCAATGGCCGAGCTGCTGCCCGCGTCGTTTCGCCTCGAGCAGTAGCGCCCGTTTCATTGTGGCACCCGTAGCCTGACCACGGCAGGCAGATAGTCGGGGTCCGCTATACTCGCCAATGCAAGCAAAGAGGCAAGTTTCGCGAAATCGCCTGCTACCGACCCAAAGTAGCCAGTCGAGATCAACCCAGGAGCATGTAATCCGGTGACCGTAATGAAAGAAATAGTTCTGACAAAACAGCCAGTCGAGCTTTTCAAGATTCTTAAATTCGAAGGGATGGCCAGTACCGGGGGAGAGGCAAAAATGTTAATTGCCGACGGTCAGGTAAAGGTCAACGGGGCCAAAGAGCTCCGCAAGCGAAAACAGATAGTGGCGGATGACGTCATTGAATTCGGCGGTGAAAACTTTGTCGTTCACCTGCAACCTGACGGTTAAGTGGCTCATCACTGTGATCGATCGGATACACAGAGTTGGCATACTCGACTACAAGTGAGAATTTGGGCCGGTCTTTTGCGATTTCGATAGTCCGCTTCTGACCTAACTAAGGGGCCGCCTGAATTGAGTTAGAATGACGGCAGGTGACACGAATCAGACATTCGTTAAATCCTCTTTCCTTCCTTCTACCTACAGTACTTAGTCGCCATAAACGGGGAAACCTGAACCATGCTAATTCGCACCCTGCTTTGCCTGACATCTGTTTTCCTGTTCCTGCACGCGGATTCGATCGAGGCTGAGACGAGCGAACGCGAAGCGATTCTCGAGGTCATGGAAAAGGCATTCGCGGCTGTGCGATCGAGCAGGCCGGACGATTGGCGCGCGATCCAGTTGGCAGAAGGCACAACGCTTTCATTTCGGCCAAACCCGGACGAGCAGCCAGGAAAGCTGGAAATGCGGATTTCGAATAATGAAAAATTCATAGCGGATCTGGCCCCTGATGGTCATGAGTATGTTGAGCGCTGGACAGCGGCTCCCACCGTATTGATTCGCGGTCCGATCGCCGTCGTTTGGGGTGAGTACGAGTTTTGGACAGACGGTGAGTTTTCACATTGCGGTGTGGACGCTACAGATCTTGTCAAAATCGACGGAGCGTGGAAGATCGCGAACTTCATGTGGACCGTAGAGAAGACAGGCTGCCGTACCGCGCCAGGCAACTAGTTTCTCTCGAATACTGACAGCAGCTTCTGACACCTTTTTGGACACCTTTTTTGGACACGAGCGGTCCCCGATATATTGACGTGAATGCTGCATCACTCAATGTATGGGGTAAACCCGCCAACCCAAGGTAGAATCCGAACTCAAGAGAGAATTCCTTTACAGGGCAGGCTGAAGAATGGGTTTGCGGCGTCCGATAAGTGACTTGGAGGGTATTGCAGCCGTGATCATGCGCAACCTGATCTACGTACTTATCGCTGCGGCGCTGGTGAGTTGCGCAAGCCGAAAAACCACCGAAGTGCGGGAGAAGACCCCGCTCCTGGATCGGACACAACAAGCGGTCAGTGGCTTAACATCCGGCGTAGCACAAAAGGTCGACAGCTTTTTTGGCTCGGCGGATGTTGAGGAACAGGCGACCGTTTCGCGCGGTCGTTTATCTGCCGGGGGACGGTGGGATGAGAGAGAAGGCATGAGGGAGCGCGTTCGTCTAAAGGCCCGCGTAGCACTTCCTGCGATTAATGAACGTACCAGCTTGATATTCGGCAGAGGCGAGGCGGACGAACTCGTTGATGGCTCCGGCGTTGACACTATCGATTCGTTGCCAAGCCGCTTCAACGATTTTGAAGACGACGATTGGTTGCTTGGTCTCGGCTACACGCGAGACGCCAGTTTGAGGCGGGGCTGGTCCTTCGGTACCGGAGTGAAGCTGACAACACCTTTGGAACCGTTCGTGAGGGCGACTTATCACCGGAACAAGAATTTCGGTGACGACTGGCTGTGGCGTCTCGAACCGCGGGTCTTTGTGCAAAGCCAGCGAGGAGCGGGTCTGTCCTTAAAGAACACGATCGATCATGCGGTGAACGAAGACTGGCTGCTTCGCTTCTGGTCGGTTGCGGTCGTCGAAGAGGATGCCGACGGAGTGGCCTGGACAAGCAAACTTATCGCCTATCAAAATCTGGCCAGGAACAGCGCAATGTCATACGCGATTTACAGCACCGGTGAAACCGATGCCGAGGTGCCAGTCAGGGACTACGGTGTCGAGTTGCGGTTCCGGCGTAACATACTGCGGGAGTGGTTGTTCATTGAATATCTGACCTACCTGAGTTGGCCACGTGAATTTTTGATCGAAGAACGAGAACCTGTTGTTGGAGTGGGAATAGAGTTTGAGATGCAGTTCGGTAACTGGCCGGGAAGGCCGCAGGCAACGAAGTAAAATACCGCTCGACGCCTTTGTTGGTGGAAGACCTGGAGCCGTGGCGTTGGCAGCGAATTCTCGTCACTATCGACCAGTAGTTCATAGCGTTGGGGATCGGTAGTTGCGTTCGAACAACGCGCTGCACTATCCGTCGACGAACGGCTCCTTCAGGCAATTGAGCAAATTATCTTTCCCAGGTGTCAGGCCTGATTGTCCGTGAACCAATGACCTGTCCGATTGACTATCGCGACAAGCGACAGCATCACAGGAACTTCGACAAGGACGCCCACCACGGTAGCCAGCGCTGCCCCTGAATTCAAGCCAAAAAGCGATATGGCAACAGCTACCGCCAACTCAAAGAAATTCGAAGTGCCGATGAGACATGCCGGAGCCGCAATATTGTGGGGCAACTTCATTGCCTTTGCTCCGCCATAGGCAATAGCAAAGATGCCATAGGTCTGGATTAGCAGCGGTATCGCAATAAGCACGATCACCACAGGTTCATTGATAATCTTTTCGGCTTGAAACCCGAATAGCAACACCACGGTGGCCAGTAACCCAATCACCGACCATGGCTTTAGCTTGCTGACAAACGCCTCGACCTGGCCGTTGTCCCCGTTCTTTTCAATTCGACGGCGAGTGAGTGCGCCTGCAATCAGTGGAAGTAGAACGTACAGAACCACTGAAAGCAGCAGGGTTTCCCACGGCACAGTAATATCTGTTACGCCAAGTAGTAGCGCGGCGAGCGGTGCAAAAGCGAACACCATAATGATGTCGTTCACTGAAACCTGCACCAGAGTGTAGTTCGGATCGCCGTCGGTTAGCTGACTCCATACAAATACCATCGCCGTGCAAGGAGCAACTCCCAGCAATATCATTCCAGCGATGTATTCCGTCGCGGATTGAGGGTCAACCCAGCCTACAAAAAGCACCTTGAAAAAGAGCCAGCCTAACGCCGCCATGGTGAATGGTTTGATTAGCCAATTCACAACAAGTGTCAGAATAAGCCCCTTCGGCTTCTTACCAACATCTTTGATGGCCGAAAAATCGATCTGCACCATCATTGGATAAATCATCACCCAAATGAGAACAGCGACGACCAGGTTGACATGAGCGTACTCAAGCTGTGCGATGACCTGAAATCCGCCGGGCAATAAATTTCCCAGCGAAACCCCTGCCACGATGCAGAGCCCTACCCAAACCGACAGATAACGCTCAAACAAGCTCATGATTGTCCTTCCCAATGCGCGCCAGTAATTCGTACAATTTTGGGCGCGGCAAGTTCAAGTTTGGCTCCGCCAGTAGAAGTTTGATACGTCGTTCAATGGTAATGATCACCTCGTCAAACAGCTCTTCCATCTTCAACGCTGATGACTGGCGTGTGGGATCTGGTAATCCCCAGTGCACTTTGATGGCTGAGCCAAGCCATACCGGGCACGACTCTTTGGCTGCCTGATCGCAAACGGTAATCACCGCATCGGGTTTGAAATCAGCCACATCATCAAAACCCTTGCTGTGTAGGTTGGTCGTTGGGTAATTTCTTTTTTGGAGGTGCTGTAGCGTTTGTTGATGTACCTCTCCTGACGGTTCACTGCCAGCACTGGCCACGTCAATCTGGACACTGGCAAGAGCACGGGCGATGGCCTCGCAAAGGATGCTCCGACACGCATTGTGCGTGCACAAAAATAGGGTTTTCAATTCGGCTTCCTGTCTTTTATTTTGAAAATATTAGCTTTCTCGGCTAGGATATTTCCCATATTCCATAAACAGTATATTCCACATAGTGCATATAGAAAAGACGAAAGTGTTCGCCGCCCTGAGCAACCAGGTTCGATTGCGCTGCCTGTACTTGCTAGCAACGAACGAGGAAATCTGTGTTTGCGAGTTGGCAGAAGCACTCCAAATCAGCCAGCCTTCTGCATCAAAAGCCCTCGCCAGTCTGAAAGGAATAAAATTACTCAGTGATCGTAGGGACGCGAACTGGATCTACTACCAGCTTCGAGGCGATTTGCCAACATGGCTCAATGTGATGATCAACGCCGTTGTCGGTGATTTGGCAGGGGAAAAGGTCTGTACCGCAGACGAGAAGCGTTTTCGGCGCTTGGCCTTAAGGCCGAGGGATCTTGCATGTCCCTGACCGCCCGCTTATGGCCGACCGCGAACTCACGGCATGTTCAAAACTTTGCCAATTGAGCGGCCGCTATTCGTGAAAGGAGCCGTTCGGGTCGTCGCACGATGCGGACTTGCAATTGGCTGCAACGGTCAGTTGACCCAGCCTGCCTTGCGCTGCCGCTCGAAGTCGTCTTTATCAGGTGCGGATGTGCTTACGCGATCAGTATTATTCATTACCCAACCAATGGACGAGTAATCCAATGATTGAGATGCCGGTACAGGAACCCTGCGAACTGTGTGAGGGCATAGCCGGCCGCGATCCGGCGTGGGCGGTGATCGAGGAATCACCGGAAGCCCTGACCGTTATCAATCCGTACCAGTACGAGACGGGCCAATGTTGCGTCATTACCCGACGTCACGTCGGTACATTGCTCGAGGTAACTACGGACGAGGGCCTAGCGATATTTCTCGGCGCCCAACGTCTCGCTCACGCGCTCATGGCAACGTACGAACCGCTAGGCATTCTGACATATCAGAATAACGGGGTTTACAGTGGCCAGGAGGTGCCGCACTTTCACTTCCACGTAGTCCCGCGGCAACCTGGCAGCGACTGGGGAATCGGCCCTCCGCAATTGACTGTTTTTGAGACCGCCGGGCGCGAAGCCGGAGTTGTACACGACTCGTCTCGCGATGCTGAACGAAGAGCACGACAGCCAACGTCGCCCGACATCCTGCAGCGCACGGCCGCCAAAATTCGCGCGAATTTGCTGGATTAGGAATATGCGATGAGCGGTGCCGGAAAGCTTAGTTTGTGGACGCGTCGCATTCGGCGAAAAAAAGGATAGTCATCGAATTGTGTGATGTTCCAGCTGACTCCGCTTTGCCGCCATCTGCGTTGACCTGGCAATCAAACCTGCTGCGACATCAAGGCAAGCGCCATTGCGCGATTCGGCAACGACGGTTGTGCGCCATGTTGTTCTGTTGATGCCGCGGCGGCTGCACAGGCAAACGCCAGTGCTTGCTCATATTGCTGACCTTCCACCAATGCAACAACCAACGCGGCGGTGAAGGTGTCTCCTGCCCCTGTTGTATCGATGGCGTTAACTTTTGGCGGATGCGCTTCGGCCACCTTCTGACCATTGTCGTACAACTCGGCTCCACGACTGCCGTAGGTTATCGCAACCAGGGCGCCGTGAGTTCTGACTATCTCGCCGTAGTACGCCGCTTCTACTTCATTAACCACGATCAGGTCGGCGCGCGCCAGCAACTCGTCCGGCAATTCACGTGCCGGCGCAAGATTGATACAGAAAAACTTCTCGAAGACCGCGGCTGCATGCAGGAGCGTGTCCACGCGTACTTCCAACTGGCAGATCAGGGCATCGGCGGGCGGTAAGTTTAAATGCTCTGGCGCCAAACTGCGGTTCGCACCGGGTGCGACTACGATCTGATTTTCGCCAGCCGCATCGACGGCGATCAGTGCCATACCGGTCACGACATCCGGATCGATGGCAACGTGCGCAAGATCGACACCTGCCTCACGTAGCAAAGCCAGCGCCTCGTCGGCCGCCGCATCTTTACCTACGCAGGCCAGCAAGGTGACCTCTGCTCCGAGTCGCTTTGCTGCGAGTGCCTGGTTGGCACCTTTGCCGCCTGGGTAGCGACCAAGCTCGCCATCCGTCACGGTTTCACCGACTTGCGGAAGACGTTGTACGCGTGCGGCCAGGTCCAGGTTGACGGAACCAACGACCACGATGTGCGCGGCTTTGTTCTTCATTAGTGGCATACCTGTTTCAGGTCAATAGCTCGCAAGCTGTGTACTCAGTAATTCATAAAATCCGTCGGCGTCCACTATGTGTACCCAATCGGCATTGATAGTTCGGCCACTAACGCCCCAGAAATCCACTGCTGTATGGCCCATTGTTAACGGCGATTCGGTTTCGATCTCGATGTTGCAGGCTTTGCTGATAAATAACTCCGGCGCGAGCAGGAAGGCGATCGTGCAAGGATCGTGCAGTGGTGCCCCGTCAGAGCCGTACTTGGCGCTGTCGTAGCGACTGAAAAACTCCAGCATGCCGGCCGTTGCCTGTGCAGGCGCCGTTTTTATCTTGCGGATACGGGCAACTCGCTCGTGGCTCGCGAGTACCTGGTGAGTTACGTCGAGTCCGAATACGGTAATGGGCTTGCCGCAGTCGAACACGATCTTCGCAGCATGCGGATCAACCAGAATATTGAACTCGGCTGATGGCGTCGTATTGCCCGCCTCCCGCATTGCGCCACCCATCAGTACGATTCGATCCACGGCTTCCAGAATGCCGGGCTCACGTTCGATCGCAGTCGCAATATTGGTGAACGGACCGGTAGGTACCAAGGTTATCGAATTCGGATCTGCGTCGCGGAGCGTGCTGATGATGAACTCGACTGCGTGCATAGTTTGCAGCGGACAAATCGGCTCAACAATCTCGATGCCATCAATGCCGCTACTACCGTGTACATTCTCGGCCGTTACTAACTTGCGTTGCATGGGCTCGGCGCAGCCAGCAAATACCGGTATATCATTGCGTCCTGCAATGTCGCACATCAGCCGGGTGTTGCGCTCAGTGAACGCCAGTGGCACGTTGCCGGCAACGGCGGTGATGCCGAGGATTTCGAGTTCTGCGGCCGGCGCCATCGCCAACAGCAGGTTAACGGCGTCGTCCTGGCCTGGATCGCAATCGATAATGATCCGCTGTTTTTTCATTATTTATCAGAAAGTTAGCAACAGACCGGCGAACGCCGCACTCATCAGGTTGGACAGCGAACCAGCCGCCACCGCACGTAATCCGAAGCGCGCAATCAACTCGCGTTTTTCGGGTACCAGGCTACCGAGGCCGCCCAGCAAGATGGCAATCGATGAAAGGTTAGCGAAACCACACAGTGCAAACGTCGTCACCGCAATCGTGCGTGGACTGGCCTCCGCGAGATAATCACCGAGATGACTGAATGCGACGAATTCATTCAGTATCAACTTCTCTCCAAACAACGCACCGGCCGCCTCCGCCTCTGCCCACGGCACGCTGAGCAAATACATCAACGGCTGGAACAGTTTGCCAAGCAGGAACTGCAGCGTAATGTTTTCGAATCCCATCCAGCCGGCAATGCCGCCGACGATGCCGTTGAACAACGCAATCAAAGCGACGAATGCAACCAGCATCGCGCCGATATTAACGGCGAGCTTTACGCCATCACCGGCGCCGACTGCGGCAGCAAGAATGACGTTCGCATGTTTGCTATCTTCCATCTGCAGTTTTTTGACGCTGGCTTTCGCTGTCGCCGTAGCGTCATCCGGCATCAGAATTTTTGCCATTAACAAGCCGCCGGGCGCGGCCATGAAACTGGCCGCCAACAGGTATTTGAGGTCCGCGCCCATCAGTGCGTAGGCGGCGAGCACTGAGCCGGCAATCGACGCGACGCCTGAGACCATAACCGCGAACATCTGCGGTTCTGTCAGGTTGCGCAAATACGGTTTAACAACCAGCGGTGCTTCAGTCTGCCCGACGAAAATATTCGCCGCAGCATTCAGCGATTCAACGGGCCCGGTACCGATAATTCTTTGCAATCCGCCGCCAACCAGTTTGACGATCAATTGCATGATCTTCAGGTGATACATCACCGACATCAGGGCGGAGAAGAAAATGATGGTAGGCAAAACATTGATCGCAAAGCTGAAGCCGACCGAATCACCGGCCAGCGGTCCAAAGACCATGTTGATCCCTGCGCGGGAATAGTCGATGACGGCCTGCACGCCATAACTCAGCGACTCTATCGCTCGCCTGCCCCAGTCAAAATAGAGTACGAATGTGGCGAGTACGATTTGCAGTGCCAGGGCCGCACCGACAACCCGCAGGTTGATGGCGCGCCGGTTAGTGGAGAACAGGACGGCAATGCCCAGTATGACCGCGATGCCAACGATCCCAATCCAACCCTCAGTCATTACTGCTCCCCCGCCGGGTCGTTGCCCGACTGTTGTTTGTTGACGCCGGAACCGGGCGCAGGCCAGCCGGCGTCAGGCGCAGAGGCTGCATCCCGCAAGACAGCTGCCTCTGTACTTGTGTCCTGACGAATTCTTCCGGACGCCTGATTTCGGCTGACGCCGCCTTTCTGATCGATGCTGGCTAGGATAACCGCTGGACGGCGGCAGGTCATGCAACCTCTGGCGAGGATTCCGGCGGCCGGTGCCTCGCAGAGCCCACATACGCACTGAGTTCAATGCCCGACGGCCAGTGATATTACGCAGCGTTTATGGTCTTGTAGACAACTGGCCGCATGGCCGGTTGCGCAGCCGATACCTTGCAGGCATTACGTACCAGCTGACTTGCCCGCTCCGCGCTGTCTTTGCTGGCGGCGTGAACGACGGCAACAGCCTGCTTCCGGTCAACTCGGTCGCCCACCTGGCGGAATTCGGCGAAGCCAACGGCAAGATCGAGGACATCATCCAGTTTGCGGCGACCGCCACCGAGTTCGATCACGGCATTGCCAATGGCGCGCGTATCCATGGCCGACAAATACCCCTCGTCCTCCAGGTAGACCGGCATGACCACTGCTGCTGCCGGCAGCTGCTTCTCGAATTTGTCCATGAAATCGGCTGGGCCACCGAGTTCCGCGACCATCTTCGCGAAACGCTCCGCGGCAGCGCCGCTGCTGATGGCATCGGCCACATTTTGTTCGGCGCGTTGTGGGTCTTGCTCGACACCCGACAGTATCAGCATTTCCGCACACAGCGCGCGAACTACTGCGTCGAGTCGCGATTCGCTTTGCTCGCCGCGCAAATAGCGAACACACTCTGCAATCTCCAACGCGTTGCCCGCGGTAAAACCCAGGACTTCGTTCATGTCGGTGATAATGGCGTGGGTTTTGAGACCGGCCTTGCCTGCTGTTGCGATGATCGATCGCGACAACTCTTCAGCACGCGCTTCGCTTTGCATGAAAGCGCCATTGCCAACCTTTACATCCATGACCAGGCCGTCAAGGCCGGCGGCAATTTTCTTGGACAATATTGACGCGGTAATCAGGGGTACGGATTCAACCGTACCGGTGATATCGCGAATCGCGTAGAAGCGCCGGTCCGCGGGCGCGAGGTCGGCCGTTTGACCGATGATCGCGCAACCGGCGCTCGCAACAACCTTGCGAAATGTCGCGAAGTCCGGCGTTGCATGGTAGCCGGGAATGCTTTCGGCTTTGTCCGTAGTGCCGCCGGTATGACCCAGGCCACGACCAGAGATCATGGGCACAAAGCAACCGCAGGCAGCTGCAATTGGCGCCAACAGAAAGCTGACTTTGTCGCCCACGCCGCCAGTGGAATGTTTGTCGACCACGGGTCCGTCGAAGCCGGCGTCCTGCCAATCCAGCACGGTGCCTGAGTTCGCCATCGCCATCGTCAACAAGCCGGCTTCCTCGAACGACATCGACTTCAGGAATATGGCCATGCCCAGTGCGGCAACCTGCTCCGGCGGCAGGCTCCCGTCCGCCAGGCCATCAACGAAGAACTGGATTTCATCAGCCGACAGCTCGCCGCCGTCGCGTTTTTTGCGAATTACATCGGTAAACAGCATGGGAGTTCTCAGATAAAGCCGCGTAGCGGCAGCTCGTCGCTGCGTTGCAGCCAGTTTTCTGTTGGGTAGCGACAGTTTCGGTCAATGGCGTGCAGCGTATAGGCGTGCCGCGACTTGTCCGAGCGATTCGGCGCACTCATATGTGGCGCACGGCCATCGAAAATAACCAGGGAGCCGGCACTGGCTTCCGCGGCTTGCTTGCGCTGTTCCGGCCAGGGCGAATCGTCGAGTGTCTCGGTCTCGAGCTGGGTGTCGCTGATACGGAAATTACGTTTCTTCAGCGCACCGCGATGTTCGCCAGGAATAAAGTACATACAACCATTCTCAACGGTCGCATCTTCAAGCGCAAACCAGAAACCGGTGCAAGACTCGGGCTCTGTATAAATGTAGGTCGAGTCCTGGTGACAAACCACTTCGCCGCCGATTCGCGGCGGCTTGAAAATATACATCGATTGAATGATGGCAGGCTCAGCTATCTCCAGGCTACTGGCGAGTGCCGCCATTTTTTCGCCGTGTGAGAATTGCTCGAACACCGGGTCCAGATCATGCATCGCATGACCCATCTTGTTCAGGCACTGCTCTTTTGGCTGGCGTAATCGACCTTGCTCATCGAAGGCATCGCTTTCGAGAAAAAAGCGAATCTTGTCGCCGGATTCGATGAAATAGGTGTCGTCCAGCTGCGTCTGGTCGGTAGTCGAGAACACGCTTCTGACACTGTCGGGATCGAAATCCGCCACCAGTTCAAGCGCTCGTTCCCGCAACGCTGTGCATGCTGCGGCGGTCACGAAATTCTCAAGAATTAGCACACCGGAGGAACGATAGTCAGCAAGCATAGCCGCAGTAAGCCTGCCGTCCGCAGGTGCCGGATAGCGGGGCAACGCGGTACTGAGTGTGGCGATTTCAGGGCTTGATGACATGCGGCATTAATATAGGAATCGATAGAGTCGTGCAATACGGCGAACACCAGCCCCGGCTGGCGACGCCGTCGCAGTAGCAGCGCACTGGCACTGCATAGCGCGCGCCAAACCTGCCTGAAAGCCGGTGTTGTGCCCACGCTACACGTAGGTTTCCGCTATGCGGCCGTATGGCGTTTCCTGCTCACAATATGCTTTGAGGCCAAGCTTTAGGCTACAATGCCCGCACGCACGAAATGGTGTGGCGAAAACAACAATCGAGCGAAAGCTCGCTGCCCGTTTTCGCAAGCGCCAGACCGTTGGGTAGCCAGAGCCGCGATGTACAATTCGCAAGCTGCGCTGCTGCCCAATGCCGACAATTACTGCACAGTGCAAAAGGATATTGAGATGAAGACAACCACACTTACGGCTGCAACGCTGGCCGTAATTACCGGCAGCATACTCGTCAGCGGCACAGCGCTGGCGCAGCAGAACAGTGGCGATTCCCTGTTCGAGGAAATCACTGTTACCGCCAAGAAGCGCGAACAGAGCATCTACGAAGTGCCGGTCGCGATGAGCGCGTTCACCGGCGCGACGATCGAGAAGCAGGGCATTACTGATCTGACTGACATCGGCAAGTTTGTCCCCAATCTCAATGTCACCGGTTTTTCCGCGGGCCACACGTCCTCAGTAAACCCGTTCATTCGAGGCATAGGCTTGCAGGATCACCTGATCACGACCGATCCGGGCGTTGGCGTATACGTTGATGGTGTCTACCTTGGCCGCCAGGTCGGGCAGAACTGGAGCCTCGCCAATATCGAGCGTGTTGAAGTACTGCGCGGTCCGCAGGGCACCCTGTTCGGTCGCAACTCGCTGGGTGGCGCAATCAACATCATTACCAAGAAGCCCAGCTCGGGCGAAGGCGGTCGCGTCGGCGTTGAGATCGGTTCACGCGGTCGCGTCAACACTGACATGTTCAGCAACGTAGATTTGAGCGACAACGTGTCGATGGCCGTCTCCGGCGCGTTCAAGCGCAGAAGCGGCGTTGGCAAGTTCCTGAACCTGTCGAATGCTGAGAAAGATGTCGGTGAATTGCAGGACATCTCGGCGCGGGTAGCCATAGAATGGCGCGCTTCAGACCGGCTGAACCTGCTGTTTGCCGCCGACGGCAATCAGGGCGACAACGGCATGCGCCCGTACACAACGCTGATTGACGAACTGCCAAACGGCGCGCTGGCCCAGGCCGGTTTCAGCAATGCCGACGTCGCTTCTGACCCGTACGACAACAATACAGGCCAGGCTGACCAAACGGCAGTAACCAACAAAGCCCACGGCATTTCATTAACCGCGAACTACGAACTGAACTCGGAACTGAACGCGTTGCTGATCATCAGCGATCGACACTCTGAGTACGAAAGCGGTCTCGACGACGATGCACTGTTCGACAACTTCCTGTCGTTCCCGGAAGTTGGCTACGCCGACCAGACCTCGGTCGAGCTGCAGTTGAACGGCGAATACGACGGCTGGGACTTTGTCGCAGGTCTGTACTTCTTTGACGAAGACGGCATGAACACCCAGGATCCGTATACGTTTAACGGTGGCCCAGGTGATTTCCGCCTCGGCCAGGACATGTCCAGCCGCGCCATCTACGGCAACGTAGGCTTTCAGGTTAGCGATACGCTGCGCGTGTCCGGCGGCTTGCGCTATACCGAGGATGAGAAAGACGCAACCATCAACATCAACTCCAGCCTCATCGACACCGGCGCATCACGCGACTGGGACGAGCTGAGTTGGGAGTTGGCTGCCACGCTAGACCTCGGTAATCGAATGAACGCTTACGCCACCATCCAGAACGGTTATCAATCCGGCCAGTTTCCACCGCGACCGTTCTGCCTGTTCGGCTCACTCGACTTCAGCCAGCCGGGCAATGTCAGTCAGCCAAACTGTTTTGTGGCCAATGACAACATTACCGCCGTTAACTACGAGGCAGGCCTGAAAGGTCAACCGCTCGACAACCTGCAAATGAGCATCTCGGTCTTCTACACCGTGTACTCTGACCTGCCTTACCAGGTCAGCACGACCTCAGGTAGCGGCTTCGATACGCGCAACATTATTGTCGATCAGGACTCCACCGGCATCGAATGGGAAAGCACTTTGCTCGTCAATGACGCGTTCACGCTGCACACCACCCTCGGCTACATCAACGTCGACGTTGATGACCCGGAGGCCGTGGCGCCCCTGACTCCAGAGATCACGTTCTCAATCAGTCCCGAGTTCACGATGCCAGCCGCTAATGGCGGCGAATGGACCTTCCGTGGCGACTACTCATTCCGCGATGACATGTACGGCGAACCAACCGCTGATGCCGGTCGGTTCACAGGAATCGACAGTCGCGGAATCGTCAACCTCGACGTCAGCTATCAACCCGC
Source organism: Woeseia sp. (assembly GCA_037968755.1). Lineage (GTDB taxonomy): Bacteria > Pseudomonadota > Gammaproteobacteria > Steroidobacterales > Woeseiaceae > Woeseia. The sequence goes on along the minus strand of JBBKWB010000110.1, from coordinate 10,681 downwards.
TGATGGCGAATGGACCTTTGGCCTGTACGCCCGCAACGCTACTGACGAACGCTACGACAACGGTCGCCTCAACACCGGCGACTACATACTCGTCATCAAGAGCAACGATGTAAGTGAGTTTGGTGCCCGGTTCGTGCGTAACTTCGACTAAGCGTTAACACCGCGGCTCGGCCGCAGTGGCAAAATCAGAAGGCGACGGTTTTTACCGTCGCCCTTTTTTTTGGCCGATTTCCAGCAAGGGAATTCGTTGTTGTGGAATCAACTTCAACCGCGAGTTTTCAGGCCGCGAGAATGGCAGTCGAGACTCAGTCTCGTACACAGTTGTCCTATAGCGGTACAGTTGATTGAGCGCTGAAGCGGTGCGGCGGGCTAAGGCAGTGTCTCTCGGGACCTCTTTGGGGGGAATAAAGCGGACCTACTCAATGAGGGCATTCGGCCGAGCCGTCTATTTGAAACGTAACGAAGCGAGTGGGAGCCATCCCCCCAAAGAGGTCGCGGGAGGCGCTGCCGAACGGTTGGCACGTCATTTCGAAAAAGCAGAACCTGTATCAATGCCAGATTGGTGGCAAGCCCTCCGAGAAGGCGCCCGGGCGAGCCCTTTAGGGGGATGGCTCCCTTCGGTCCGCTTTATTCCCCCTAAAGGGCTCGCCCGGACACCTCCTCTAACATCGTCGGTAGCTTTGAGATTCTGGGGCGTGCCGCCGGGCAATGAGTGGAAGTTCAAACGTCGACTATCACGCTGCAGCAACCGCGAACCGTTCGCTGTTTAAATCGCTCCCGCAATTACCAAAAGCTTGTTAAGCGGCTACAAGGGCCAGACAGCACTCTTCTGCTTGGCGTTGATAAAACTCGCATGTGCGGCCAGCTGATTGCACGCCGCAAAGTCGGCTTGGGAAAAACCGTGTTCCTGTATCAGCAAATTGTACTCGTGACACAGATCTATCCCGAACAGGCTGGGATCGTCCGAATTAATGGTGACCTTGATTCCTGCATCCCGCAGACGACGAATCGGGTGTTCGGCTGTAGAGCTGACTGAATTCGTCAACCAGTTACTCGTTGGGCAGACCTCGAGTACTACACCGCGCTCCCGAACCAGCTTCAGTATCGCCGGGTCATGGATAATATGAATACCGTGACCGATGCGTTCTGCATCCAAGGCTTCGATCGCGTCTCTGACTTGTTGTGCGCTGCCGGGCTCTTCGCCGGCATGGACGGTCAACCGTAAACCGGCGCGGCGCGCGATATCGACGAGAGGCCGGTACGCCGAGATCTCATGTGTGTCGCGATCGGCGAAGTCGAGTCCGACAAAAGTCTTCGCATGCTCCGCTATAAAGGCAATCGTTCGTGCAGCATCTTTTAGCGGCAAAGTCTTTTGCACGATGCCAATCAGGCCGATTGCAATATCAGGATGTTCGGCCCGATACAGGCCGCGCAGGATGGCTTCGTGAATTTTTTCGAAGGTCAGGCCACTCTTGTCGGCAGCGATGAAGTCCGGCGAATAGCGAAACTCCATGATCCGGATGCCCTGCGCCCGTGCATCTTCGGCGGCCTCGAATGCCAGGCGCTCGATGGCCTCCTCGCTGCACCAGATGCGCTGTATGTCGACGAACCGTGCCAGCGCAACCTGCAGATTTTCGAGTGGCCGGGTCAGCAGCCAGTCGTCGTGAAATGCCACCGGGTCCTGCGGCATCGCGATACCCATGGTCTTGCCAATTTCCATTACCGTAGCCGGGCGGAAACAGGCTTCGAGGTGGCAGTGCAATTCAACCTTTGGAATCTGGGTGAGGTCCATTAGTGGCTTGGCTCCCGTGGCATTAGGCACGCTGTGATGCTGCCCTGTTCCGCAGGCAGCAGGTTAGAATGGCGGATCTGAAATGTCAGCACACTGCCAACGTGGAACTCATAATGACCAAAGATATCCGGATTCTCAATGTTTTTCAGCGGTTTAGCATTGGCCTTGCCGTACTTGCCATGGCTGCTTGCGGGCCGTCTGGCGAGCAACCGGAAACCAGTTTGTCGGATGACGCCATCGACTTGATTGTTGCCGGTCGCTACATCGTAACCATGGACGCAGACGACACAGTCATTGCGGACGGCGCCGTCGCTATCGACGAGGGCATCATCCTGGCGGTTGCTTCCGCGGCGGATATAGACGCTCGTTACGTTGCCAGGGAGCGGCTGGACGCAGGCAACCGCATTGTGATGCCTGGGCTCATCAACGGCCATTCGCACGCTGCAATGACCTTGCTGCGTGGCGTTGCCGATGATCTCGCATTGATGGACTGGCTGAACAACTACATTTTTCCAGCCGAAGTGGAATTCGTGGATGCGGAGTTTGTTCGTATTGGCACCGAGCTGGCTTGCTGGGAAATGATTCGCGGCGGCACAACGACATTTGTTGATATGTATTACTACCCCGATACGATCGCGAACGTCGTCGATCAGTGCGGCATGCGCGCGCTGATTTCTGCCACCGTAATTGGTCAACGCAGCCCTGACGCAGAGGGCACCGTGGATGGCATTCGGAAAGGTCTGGATTTCGTTGATCGCTGGCTGGGAAAGAATAACCGGATCATTCCGATCTTCGGTCCGCACGCCAACTACACGATGAACGAGGAGCAATTGCGGGCTACCCGGGCTGCCGCTAATGAGGCAGGCGTCGGCATCAGCATTCACCTGTCCGAATCGCCGTACGAGCTGCAGTACTCGAAAGACACATACGGCCAGTCAAGCATTGCATTTTTCGACAGCATCGGCTTTTTCGACGGCCCCACCATCGGCGCCCATGTCGTCTGGCCAAGCAAAGAAGAGATCTCGATTCTGGCCACCAAACAGGTTGGCGTCATTCATAACCCCACATCGAATATGAAAATTGCCTCTGGCATTGCACCGGTAGTGGATATGCTGCGAGCAGGTGTGCGGGTCGGCTTGGGCACCGACGGTGCTGCCAGCAACAACGATCTCGACATGTGGGAGGAAATGCGTCTCGCAGCATTCCTGCAAAAGGTTGATCGCATGGATCCTGAGGTCATGTCCGCACAGACAGTGCTGACGATGGCCACCCGTGGCGGCGCCGAAGCTATCGGCCTCGCCGGCACAATCGGCGAGTTGCGGCCAGGGCTGCGCGCTGACCTGATCCAGGTATCCTTTGATGACGTGCACTTCGTGCCGACCTACGATGTCATCTCGCACCTCGTGTACGTTGCTGACGAGCAGGATGTCGCCGCCACCGTGGTTGATGGCAAAATTTTGATGCGCGACGGCGAGTTCACAACACTCGATACCGTACGGATCCGGCGCGAAGCAACAGCGCTGGCCGCACGTATCCAGGATGCATTGGCCACGAGAAATGCCGGCGGCGTGCGCTAGCCAGCGCTACTGCAGGCACTGTTCGCCAGAATTTCAGCCGTGTCTGTGAAAAACTTCCGGCCAATCCGCCAAATCGCCGGCATCGCGACAAAAAGATTGCCACACATCCCTGTAATATCCGAGGATCGCCCCTATGGATGAAGTTATGTACGACCTGAACAGTATCCTTATTTGTTTTTTGTTGATGATCGCGATGCTTGTCGCGCTGGAAATTGGTTTCCGCGGTGGGCGTCTCTGGCAAGACCGGGTCAGCGACGGCCAGAAATCGCAGCTGGGCGCTGTGCAGGGCTCATTGCTCGGCCTGCTGGCCCTGCTTCTGGGCTTCACATTTTCACTTGCGCTGCAGCGCTATGACGATCGCAGCAAAGCGGTGGTTGATGAAGCGAATGCGATAGGCACGGCCATGCTGCGGTCGCAGCTAATCGATGCCAGCGTGCGCGATGAATCACTCAACAGTCTGCGCAACTACCTCGATCTGCGGATTCGTTCCGCTAGTGTTTCGCTTGATCATCACGAAGAACGGGCTGAATTGTTAAACCTTTCTGAAGTCGTCCAGGCCAGCCTCTGGGAGCAGGTCGCGCGTGCAGTAGAACTGGACTCCCGGGCCATAACCAGCGGTTATTACTTGCAAGCATTGAACGAAATGTTCGATTCCTATGCGCGACGCGACGCCGCGTTGAATCGTCATGTACCAGAAGCTGTCCTATTTCTGCTGTTCATCACCTTCGTCATGGTAAGCACGATTGTTGGCACCACCTCGGGCGCGTCAGGGGGCCGGCCACCGGCGTCTATGCTGATCATGGTAAGCCTGATCGTCTTACTGGTGTTTATCATTATTGACCTTGACCGGCCGCGCCGGGGAATCATCGCAGTTGATCAGAGCAGTCTTACCAATCTGCAACAAACGCAGCTTGGTCGATTGCCTGACGGGACCTGACGGGGACTAGCTAGTGGAAAAGGTTGCACTCATAAAAAAGTTTGCCGCTTTCCAGGATACCTGGTCGCCGAAACTGGTTGCGGAAATGAATGGCCAGTACGTCAAGCTTGCGAAGGGACTCGGCGAACTCGACTGGCATACGCATGACAATGAAGACGAATTTTTTCTCGTCGTGAGCGGCCATCTCGACATTCATCTGCGAGACGGCGTAGTGTCTCTGGATGCCGGAGAGTTTTTCATTGTCCCACGCGGTGTTGAGCACCGGCCAGTCGCCGAAAATGGCGCGGAAATCATGCTGATTGAACCCAAAGCAACTCTGCATACAGGCGGCCAGCAAACCAGCCAGACCGTTGCAATTGAAGATCAGGAGTGGATCTGATGAATACCTGCTTACGCGCTATCGCACTGTCGGGGCTTGCGCTGATCGCTAGTGGCTGCGCAATTACGCCCGATTCCAACGAGCCGATCGCCTGGTCCGCTGACTGGTTTCGTTGCGACAGTCGCTTCGAATGTATCGCCGTGCTGGATTCCTACTGCAAGTACACCGCCGTGAATGCCAGCTATTCACTGGTTTACCAGGATTGGGCGAGACAGCAGGTCGAGCGTGTCGGTGAACTGCTTCCTTGTGAAGAAAGTGGTGTTGACGAGAAACATCTCGCCGCCGTTTGCCGTAATCGCACCTGCGAACACGCCGGGTCTAACTAGTACTAACGTTCGTGGCAAAGTCGAAGAAGAAGACAGTATCACTGGTACTCGGCAGTGGCGGCGCTCGCGGTGCCGCGCACATAGGCGTGATCCGCTGGCTGCTTGAGCATGACTACGACATACGTAGCGTGTCCGGCTGCTCTATCGGCGCACTTGTCGGCGGCGTATACGCCGCTGACAAGCTTGATGAATTCGAACAATGGATTTCCGCCATTACAGAGCGCGAAATGTTCCGCCTGATGGACATCTCCTGGCAGATCAGCGGCCTCGTCAAGGGTGACCGAATAATCGACACGCTTAAGGATCTGGTCGGCGACCGCAAGATTGAAGAGTTGCCAATCCGTTATACCGCTGTCGCCTCCAATATTGATGGCGAGAAAGAAGTCTGGATCCAGGATGGTTCCTTGTTCGAAGCGATCCGTGCGTCGATCTCGTTGCCCCTGTTGCTGACGCCTCGCGAGCGCAACGGCCAGACACTGATTGACGGCGGCGTGCTGAATCCAGTGCCTATAGCGCCGACGTTCGGCGACAGTACCGACTTATGTATTGCCGTCAATCTTGGCGGCAAGCCAACGAGTCCGACTGACGAATCCTCCCAACCCGATTCTGACGACGAGGACCAAAGCGGTCTGCGCGCGAAAATCCAGAAGTACATCGACAAGATCGGCATCGGCAGCAATGGCAACGACGAAAAAGACTGGGGCCCGTTTGAAATCGCGAACCAGGCCTTTGACTCGATGCAAGCGGCGATCTCTCGGCACAAGCTGGCGTCCTATCCGCCGGATATTCTCATCGAAATTCCGCGTAACGCATGCGGCACAATGGAGTTTCAATGCGCGAAAAAGATGATCGAGCTTGGCTATACAAAGGCTGAATCGGTCCTGGGCGACTAGTGCAATTACCGCGCCCGCGGTAGCGCAGCCCCAGCACGTTTAGCTGAACAACAAACGCGCTATAGCGATGCGTGCCAGCGGGCGTCTGACCTAATTAAGAAAGTTCTTGCCGTAGTCCATCTTGCCGAGGTTAAAGAAAACCGCGAGGCTCTGGCCGATATCGGCGAAGGTTTCACGCAGGCCCAGCGGACCAGGGGTAATGCCGGCGCCGTACGCTAACACCGGAATGTGCTCGCGAGTGTGATCGGATCCCGGCCAGGTTGGGTCACAGCCATGATCTGCACAGATAAGTAGCAGGTCGTCGCTCTGCATCTGCGCCATCAGTTCGGGCAGGCGTCCATCGAAATACTCCAGCGCGTCGGCGTAGCCACTTGCATCGCGGCGATGGCCGTACAGCATGTCGAAGTCGACGAAGTTGGTGAAAACAATTGATCGGTCCGGCGCGTCTGCGAGTGCGGCAAGCGTTGCGTCGAACAAAGCCGGGTTGCCTGTCGCCTTGATCTTCTTCGTAATACCCTGGTGCGCATAAATATCGCTGATCTTGCCGATACTGATCACTTCACCACCGGACTCGGCCAGCTTATCGAGCACGGTCGGTGCCGGTGGCGGCGTGGTGAGGTCGCGCCTGTTGCCGGTGCGCTTGAAGTTGCTGCTGTCGGTACCAATGAACGGGCGCGCAATGACCCGGCCGATCTCGTACTCGTCGACGAGCTCACGCGCGATGTCACACAGTTCGTATAGCTTGTCGAGCCCGAAACTCTCTTCGTGCGCCGCTATCTGGAATACGCTGTCTGCCGAGGTATAGAAAATTGGCTTGCCGCTCTGCATGTGCTCTTCGCCCAACTCGGCAATGATAGTCGTGCCCGACGAATGGCAATTGCCAAGATAACCTGGCAATTCGGCGCGCTCGACGAGTGCATCCAGCAGTGCTTGCGGAAATGTGTCCGTGCGCTTTGTAAAGTATCCCCAGTCGAATAACACCGGCACACCGGCGATCTCCCAATGTCCGCTTGGCGTATCTTTGCCGCTCGATAATTCCGCCGCGTAGCCGTAGGCACCGATGATATCGACGTTGGTTTCGGTACCCGCAGGAAACTCGCCAGCACTGTCGCGCGCGGCATGTAGCAGACCGAGTCTCGCAAGGTTGGGCACGCGCAGCGGCTTGCCCGACTTTTCCAGCCGGAAACCCGCAATACTGCCGAGAGTATTGGCGCCCACGTCGCCGAACTTGTCGGCATCGGCGGTGGCACCAATGCCGAAGGAATCCAGTACCAGAATGATAGCCCGTGCCATGCTCTCTCCTATGTGGGCGGGGCGCGCCTACTGCAGAGAGAAAAAGATTCCTGCCAGCGTCGCACTCATCAGGTTAGCCAGTGTACCTCCAATCACCGCCCGGAGACCAAGCCGGGCAATATCCCGGCGGCGGGCGGGCACGATGCTGCCCAGGCCGCCCATCAGGATGGCAATGGAGGCCAGGTTGGAAAAACCACACAACGCGAAGGTAATAATGACCTGGGTTTGCGCACTGAACGTATCTTTCTCCAGGACGAAATTCGCGTAAGCATAAAACTCGTTTATGACGAATTTCTGACCGATCAGGCTGCCTGCCGCATTGGCCTCACCCCAGGGCACACCGAGGAGCCAGGCGATTGGCGCGAGCAGTTTTCCGAGCAGAAACTGCAGGGTGAGATCTTCGTAGCCAAACCAGCCACCGATACCGCCGAGCATTCCGTTCAGCAAGGCTATCATGGCCACGAAGGCCAACAGCATCGCGCCGACATTGAGCGCCAGGGTCAGCCCGGTCGCGGCGCCATTGCCAATCGCTTCGAAAACGTTGACCGCGCGCTCGTCGTCACCGGTTTCCGCCGGATCGAAGCTCGGCGACCCGCCAGCGGTTTCCGGCAGCATCAGCTTGGCCATTAACAGGCCACCTGGAGCTGCCATGAAGCTGGCTGTGATCAAGTACTTTAAATCTACGCCCATGGTGGCATAACCGGCCATGACCGCTCCCGCGATCGTAGCGCAACCGCCGGTCATTACCGCGAACAGCTCGGATTCACTCATACGCGCGAGGTAGGGCTTTACCACCAGCGGCGCTTCGGTATGACCTACGAAAATATTCGACACCGCGGACATGGATTCCGTCTCGCTGGTGCCTAACAGCTTGTGCAGCAGTCCACCGAGCAGTCCGACAACCCGTTGCATAATGCCGAGGTAATACAACAGCGACATCAACGCAGAAAAGAATACGATCACCGGCAGCACGTTCAACGCGATCGTGAAACCGAGGGTTCTCGTGGTATCGCGGCCAAATACAAACTCTATGCCGTCGTTGCCGTAGTTGATAACGTGCTGTACGCCATTCACCACCCACTCCAGCGCGTCTCGCCCCGCCGGCACGTACATGATCAGTATAGCGATGGCGACTTGCAGCGCGAACGCAATACCCACGGTACGCAGGTTAATGGCACGGCGATTCGTGGATAACAGAACCGCAATGATAAGTAAGGTGGCAATGCCGGCAAATGCGATCAAGATACTCTTCCTGTCTCAGCCAAAAAAAATCGCCGGGCGACAAGGTCGGCCGACGATTTGGATTGCACGGTCAAGCAGACCGTTAATGGTGTGGGCCTTCCGGCACCATACTGCTTTCACCGAAAAATTCGATGCGAGTAAGGAACGTGTAATCACCTTCCAGGGACATCAGGCCTATCAGTACGAGGATGGCGACTGGCGGCACCAGGATCGCAAGCTGCAAGGCGCGCCGCTCCCACTTCATGTGCATGAAAATCGCCACGATGAAACCGGCTTTGATAAACATGAATACGATAATCAGCGTCCAGCGCAGATAGCCGTGGAAGCCGATGTAGTCGACCATGTAGGAGAAAAAGCTGACTACGAACAGCAGGCCCCAGATCCAGAAATAGATCGCCAGCGGATGTTGTTGTCCATCTTGCGCCATGGGAAGCGACTCCTGTCGTCAATTACCAGAGATAGAAGAATGCGAAAATGAAGACCCAGACAAGGTCGACGAAATGCCAGTACAAACCGCAAATCTCGACGATCTCGTAATTGCCGCCGCGTTTCTCGTAAAACCCGTTCTTGACCCGGAACGCGATCACCAACAGATAGATTACGCCCGCTGACACGTGCATGCCGTGGAAACCGGTGATCATGAAAAAGCTCGAACCGAACTGCGCAGCACCCATCGGGTTGCCCCAGGGCCGCACGCCTTCCTCAACGATCAGCTTGGTCCACTCAAAAGCCTGCATGCCGACAAAGCTGGCACCGAGCAGAGCGGTTGCCACCATCAGCCAGAACGTTTTATTGCGATCCTTGCGGTAGCCCATGTTGACGGCCATGGCCATCGTGCCGCTTGAGGTGATCAGGATAAACGTCATGATCGCGATCAGTACCAGCGGAATCGGGTCACCACCGAAGCTGAGGGCGAACACTTCACTCGGAATCGGCCAGGGATCGGCCGTCGACATACGCACCGTCATGTACGAGATGAGGAAGCAGCTAAAGATGAAAGTATCCGAGAGCAGGAAGATCCACATCATCGCCTTGCCCCACGGCACGTGGAACGCCTGCTTGTCCGCCGAGAAGTCTTCTACGACTGCCGACGATCCATTCGCTGTAGTGCTCAGCGCAGCTTCCGACATGTTTTTATCCTTGATCTTAGGTTGACAACAGCAGCCCGAACAACACGATCCATACCAGCAACAGGTAATGCCAGTAGACCGTACATAACTCGATACTCAGCCTGACGCTTGCCGCGTCAGCCCCGCCAAATACACGGGTCAGCGAACGCGCCCAGACCCAGATGCCGCCCAGCAGATGTAACCCGTGCAAGCCGGTCAGCAGATAAAAGAAGGCGTTAGCCGGATTGCCGCGAACGGTCTCACCGGCTGCGACCAGGCTTTGCCAGGCCGTCATCTGGCCCGCTAAGAACAACAAGGCAAACACGCCGGCAATGATCAGGCCCGGTTTGATGCGCTCACTGCGTCCTGCGACTGCCGCGTTGCGGGTCCAGTGATACGCGATACTGGAAAGCACCAGGAAGCCGCTGTTAAGCCACAACAACTGCGGATCCGAGAGCGGAATCCAGTCGGGTGCCAGACGCATGCGTATCGTGTACGCGCTGATGAACAGCGCGAACAAGGATGTTGCTACCGCCAGGAACGTAGTCAGGCCGATTGCCTTCGCGTTGGTCTCCAGCGAGTTGCCGCTGACTGCGTCGTCAACCGCGCTCGAGACCCATGGCTGCGTGTTCAGCGTTTGCCGCAGCAACCAGCCAATAACCGTGGCCATGATCACGCCCAGGAAGAGAAGGGTGACTGTCACTTGTGGTCAACACCGTGTTCGCGACCGACAGGCACTTCGCTTGCCGGTACCGTCTGCGGTGTGAAGTCCTGCTCCTGACCCGGCACGCTGTAGTCGTAGGCCCAGCGATGCACTTCGGGAAGATGATGACCCCAGTTGCCATGCTTCGGCGGTGTATCCGGTGTCTGCCATTCGAGAGTTGTTGCACCCCATGGGTTGCTGCCGGCTTTTTTGCCGTGACGCAGGCTCCAGATGATGTTGATGAAGAACAGGACCTGGGTTGCAGCGACGATGATGGCGGAAATCGTAATGGCCGTATTCAGGTCATGCGCCGATTCCGGCATGAAGTCCGTGTTGCCCATGGCGAAGTAGCGCCGCGGTACGCCGAGGAAACCGAGGTAATGCATCGGCAGGTAAATAGAATACGTGCCAAGGAAGGTCAGCCAGAAAT
>JBBKWB010000109.1:0-14240 GCA_037968755.1 Woeseia sp. | reverse complement strand
ACCTTACAGAATGAAGGGCGTTGCCAAAGACTGGCAGGGCCCAAATAGCACCAAGGCCGACGGCCGGACTCGAACCGGCACAGCTCTCGCTACTGCCCCCTCAAGACAGCGTGTCTACCAATTCCACCACGTCGGCAATATTCGTTGTTCCGCACTTACTGCTCTGGAACGTCTTCGACTGTCTCGTCGTCGAGCGTTGGCATGTCATCGACCGATTCCGGAGCGTCGTCTTCGAGCAGCTGCGGCACTTCGTCGATCACTGCCGGCTGCGATTCTTCAACCAGCGGTGCTGACTCGATGAGGCTAGACGGCCTGTCAGTCCTCTGGCTGCTCATGTACGCCAGCGTAAGGCTGCTGGCGAAGAACGCAGTAGCCAGAACTGCTGTTACCCGCGAGAAAAAGCTCGACGAGCCCTGCGCTCCAAATACGGTTCCCGAGGCGCCAGCACCGAATGCCGCACCGGCATCGGCACCCTTGCCGCGCTGAATCAGCACCAGAATGATGATAAGTAACGCGATCAGCGTATGGCCGATCAGTACTGCTGTTTGCAAAGTATTCATCGTTTCCTCAGTTCTGAGCGGCTGCTGCTTCAGCAATCGCCATAAAATCTGTCGCTTTCAGCGACGCACCGCCGATCAAGCCGCCATCAATATCTGGCATAACAAACAGGCCTGCCGCGTTGTCACCCTTGACGCTGCCGCCATAGAGTATTTGCAGACCCTCGGCCACATCCGCATCCTTGGCCGCAATACGCGCCCGGATGTGCGCGTGCACGTCCTGAGCTTGTTGCGGACTGGCGGTCTCGCCCGTGCCGATAGCCCAAACCGGCTCGTAGGCCACAACTGCACCTGCGAGAGTCGATGTACCGGCCAGGTTCAGCACGGCATCCAGCTGAGCATCAATCACTGCTTCTGTTCGGCCCGCTTCGCGATCTTCAAGCGTCTCGCCGACGCACAATATCGGTATCAGGCCTTGTCCGAACGCCGCCACGTACTTGGCAGCAACCACATCGCTGGACTCGCCAAACAGTGCCCGGCGCTCCGAGTGACCCACTATTACGTACTTGCAGCCAATATCGCGCAACATAGTCGCTGACGTCTCACCTGTGAACGCCCCGGAGTCGTGCTCCGATACGGTCTGCGCGCCAACCGCGATGTTGCTGCCCTTCAGTGCGTCCAGTGTGTCCGCCAGATAAGGGAATGGCGGGCAAACGAGCAACTCGACCGACGATCCGCTATCAGCAGCACTCCTGATTGCAGCCAACAGCTCCGAGTTGGCAGCGCGGCTACCATTCATCTTCCAGTTGCCAGCTACCAGAAAGTTACGCATTGATGCTCCGCATATCGGACTGCTCAAAAGGCGCGCAAGGATACCCGCCGCTTAGGCGCAAATCAACGCGCAAATGCCCGAATTCCAGCAGGTCCGAGGCTCAGGCGGCTGTTGCCGCAACTACCGCGGCAAGCCGCTCGGCCAGTGCCAGGACCTGGCCCGCATCGCGGCCCTCGACCATGACCCGGATCACGGGCTCCGTGCCAGAAGCGCGCAGTACCACCCGCCCGCTCTCCTGCAGTTCATTTTCCGCCTGGCTAACCGCGTCACGAATCTCGCTCGATCCATGCGGATCCAGCTTGCTCTCCGTGCGCACATTCAACAGTTTTTGCGGATATTTCGACATGCCGGCCGCCAGCTCGCCCAACGATTTACCCGTACGCTTCATTATGGCCAGGACCTGCAGTGCGCTGATCAGGCCATCGCCTGTAGTGGTCTGGTCCAGACAAATCATGTGGCCAGAGGACTCGCCGCCGATGATGCCGCCCGTTTCCCGCAGCATTTCCAACACATATCGGTCACCGACCTGGGCGCGACGGAAATCGATTTCCAGCGCCTTCAGAGCATGTTCCAGACCAAGATTGCTCATTACGGTGCCAACAACCGGACCGGTCAACAGGCCCTCTCGCTTACGCGCCGCTGCGAGAATATAGAGAAGTTGGTCGCCGTCCAGCAAAGCGCCGGTTTCGTCCACCATCATTACCCTGTCGCCATCGCCATCCAGCGCAATACCGACATCAGCCTGTACCGCAGGCACGGTTTGCTGCAACAAGGCCGGATGGGTCGACCCGCAGCCGTCATTGATGTTTTTGCCGTTTGGCGAACACCCAATGGGAATCACGTCCGCACCCAGCGCATTCAGTGTTCGCGGGCCTACTTTGTAGCCGGCACCGTTTGCACCGTCGAATACGACTTTGACGCCGTCGAGCGTCAGGTCGCTCGGAAATGTGGATGCGCAGAACTCCTGGTAACGAACTCTGGCGGAATCAATGCGCTTGGCTCTGCCAAGCTCTTTTGACTCCAGAGTGATCGCAGGTTGACCCAAATAGCGCTCAATCGCTTGCTGCTCTTCGTCAGTGAGCTTGCCACCCCGGCCATCGAAGAACTTGATGCCGTTGTCGTAATAAGGATTGTGCGAGGCGCTGATGACTACTCCGAGATTCGCTTTGAACACCTGGGTCAGGTGTGCAATACCCGGTGTCGGCAATGGCCCCAGGAGCAGGACATTCGCCCCGGCAGCGACAAATCCGGCTTCCAGTGCCGATTCAAACATGTAGCCAGACAGGCGGGTGTCCTTGCCGATCAATACGGTACCGCCCGGCGGTACCAGGACCTGCGCCGCGGCGCTGGCAAGTCTCAGGGCAAATTCCGCATTCATTGGTTCGTGCCCTACGGTTCCGCGTACACCGTCCGTTCCGAAATACTTGTTACTCATCAGGCCTCTTTCATAGGGGAATCCGCTGCCAGAGCCTCGACGGATGCCGAAACCACACGCAGCGCGTCGACCGTGGCGGCGACATCGTGTGTGCGCACTATATGCGCACCGCGCTCTACAGCCAAGACCGCAGCCGCCAGGCCCGCCGCCAGCCGATCGCCAGCATCCCGTCCGGTCAGATTGCCCAGCGTCCGTTTACGCGACAGCCCGACGAGCACGGGTAACTCAAGGCGCCGGAACTCGTCGAGACGCCGCAGAAGTACAAGATTGTGCTGATCGGTCTTGCCGAATCCGAAGCCCGGGTCCACCAGCAGGCGGTTCCGGTCAATGCCAGCGGCCTGGCAGGCAGCCACACGTTCCGCCAGAAAATCGAGGATATCGCCCGGGAGCGCCCTGTAACGGGGGTTCGCCTGCATCGTGCCGGGAGTTCCCAACATGTGCATCAGGCAAACCGCCGCCGGCAATTCACTGGCCGCCTGCAGTGCGCCTTCCTGGCGCAGAGCGAAAATGTCGTTGATCAGGCACGCGCCCGCGGCGACCGCCGCACGCATCACTTCCGGTTTGCTGGTGTCGATTGATATCAGTGCATCGGTCTCGCGCTGAGCGATCTCTATGACCGGCAACACACGATCCAGCTCCATCGCAATCGAGACCTCGTCAGCGCCTGGGCGAGTGGACTCACCGCCAACATCGATAAACGTGGCGCCATCAGCGGCCATGGCGGCCACCTGGCGATGGGCTGTATCCAGCGAGAAGAACTGACCGCCATCGGAAAACGAATCGGGCGTGACGTTGAGGATACCCATTACCAGTGGGCGTCTCAGGTCGATGTCTTTCGAACCCAAATTTAACAGCATTTGCTAGTCCACAAATGAAAGCGCGAACGACGATACGGGATCGTCGTTCGCGCGGAGGCCGATATGTAGGCTCTAGTGCTCGCTGGCAGGACCACCAATAGTGCCAGTCGCATCATCGCTGTCACGTTTTTTTCGTTTACTGGGTGGCGGCGTATCGCCCGTGTCATCCCAGCCTTCCGGCGGCTGCGGCTCACGCCCTTCCATGATCTCTTTGATCTGAGTGGAATCGATCGTCTCGTACTTCATTAGCGCCTTGGCCATCGCGTGCAATTTATCGACATGCTCTTCGAGAATGACTCTTGCCCGCTGGTAATTGCGGTCAATGATTGAGCGCACTTCTTCGTCAATGGTATGCACGGTAACGTCCGATACCTGCTTGTGCTGAGTAACCGAACGGCCGAGAAACACCTCGCCGTCATCCTCACTGTAAGTCAACGGCCCGAGCTTCTCAGACAGGCCCCATTTGGTGACCATGTTGCGAGCAATTTCGGTCGCGCGCTCAATATCATTGGACGCACCGGTCGTCACACCGTTCGGACCCAGTGTCATTTCCTCTGCGAGGCGCCCGCCAAACAAGGATGAAATGCTACTCTCGAGCCGCTCTTTGGAAACGCTGTACTTGTCTTCTTCCGGCAAATACATCGTGACACCGAGCGCACGGCCACGTGGAATAATAGTTACCTTATGGACGGGATCATGGTCCGGCATGAGATAGCCGACGATCGCGTGACCGGCTTCGTGATAGGCCGTGTTGAGCTTTTCTTTCTCGCTCATCACCATGGAACGACGTTCCGTGCCCATCATGATTTTGTCTTTCGCCATCTCGAACTGTTCCATTTTCACGACACGCTGGTTGCCGCGCGCTGCAAACAGTGCTGCTTCGTTGACGAGGTTGGCGAGATCGGCACCGGAAAAACCGGGCGTACCACGAGCAATAACGCCGGCTTCGACATCGTCGTCGAGCGGCACTTTACGCATGTGAACTTTGAGAATCTGTTCGCGACCGCGAATGTCCGGCAGCGGCACAACGACCTGGCGATCGAAGCGACCCGGCCGCAGCAATGCGGGATCGAGCACATCCGGACGGTTAGTCGCCGCGATAACTATGATGCCCTCGTTGCCTTCAAAGCCGTCCATTTCGACGAGCATCTGGTTGAGAGTCTGCTCACGTTCATCGTGACCGCCACCCAAGCCAGCGCCACGGTGCCGGCCGACAGCATCAAGTTCGTCAATAAAGATTATGCAGGGCGCCTGTTTCTTGGCCTGCTCAAACATGTCGCGCACACGTGACGCGCCGACGCCGACGAACATTTCGACGAAGTCGGAACCGGAAATCGTGAAGAACGGCACTTTCGCTTCGCCGGCGATGGCGCGGGCAAGCAATGTCTTACCGGTACCCGGCGGCCCAACCATTAACACGCCTTTCGGAATCTTGCCGCCAAGCCGCTGGAATTTGCTCGGGTCTTTCAGGAAATCAACGATCTCGGAGACTTCCTCTTTGGCCTCTTCAACACCGGCCACATCCGAAAACATTACGCTGACCTGGTCTTCGCCCAGCAGTCGCGCTTTGCTCTTGCCGAATGACATCGCACCGCGGCCGCCACCACCGCCTTGCATCTGGCGCATGAAATAGATCCAGACGCCGATCAGCAAGAGAATCGGAAAGGAACTAATCAGCAACTGTCCCAGGACACTGGGCGGCTCAGGTGCCTCGGCGGTAAAGCGCACCGCATTTTCTTCAAGCAGCCCGATCAAGGTGTTGTTGTCGGTTTCCGGACTGATCGTAAAGTTGGACAATGGCAAGCGGTTGCCGAAATTGATTCGGTCGCCCTTGAACTCAACGCGCTGCACATTGCCACTGCGCACCTGCTGGAGGAACTCGGAATAATCGACTTTTTCCGGCCCCTGGCCGTTCACGCCACTCAAGCCCTGCACAACAGACAGCAGCACGACAATGATGACGATAAAGACGAGAATGTTCTTGGTCAGATCGTTCACGATATTTGAATCTCTCCGCAGACAGCTTTGCGCCTTCCGTACAGCCGCGTTCGGCGCCTGTTTTAGACTGCGTCTAAGCGTTAGACACTACTACAGTTGATAGTTTCTCGCTACCAGGTAGACCTCACTACTGGCCGCCCTGGAAGCCGCTGGTTTCATTACTTTTACGCGCTTGAATGAGCGTCGCGCATCGGCAATAAAGGCATCGCTGCCCTCACCCTGAAACATTTTACAGACGAAGCTACCGCCTGCTTTCAAGACCTCCCGAGCCAGCTCCAGCGCCAATTCAGCCAGGTACATCGAGCGAGGCTGGTCAACGGCCTTGGTGCCGCTGATATTGGGCGCCATATCGCTTATTACAAGGTCAGCGGTTCGACCGTCCAGCCAGGTGACAATGTCGTCCAGAATTTCCTGCTCCGTAAAGTCCCCCTGCAGGAAATCCACATCTGGCAGCGAATCCATCGCGAGCAGGTCTACGGCCAGAATCCGGCCGCTTCCCTTTAGCCGCGCGCTGACGAGCTGGCTCCAGCCGCCCGGCGCCGCGCCAAGATCCACGCAAGTCATGGCGGGCTTCAGCAATTTGTCTTTAGTCAGAATCTCGTCGAGCTTGAATACGGCGCGCGAACGCCAGCCTTCCTTGCGCGCTTTTTGCACGTAGGGGTCGCGTTCCTGGCGCGAACGCCAGCTCCCGGAACTGCCGCGCGGTCGGCTCACAAATTCTCGCCAGCAATGCTCACCGACTGCCAGCCGGGGCTGTTACAATCGCCGCCCATGAAAATCTCCGAAGCACAGAAAAAACACCTGCGCGGCCTGGGCCACGCGC
This sequence comes from Woeseia sp., assembly GCA_037968755.1. GTDB lineage: Bacteria > Pseudomonadota > Gammaproteobacteria > Steroidobacterales > Woeseiaceae > Woeseia. The sequence goes on along the minus strand of JBBKWB010000109.1, from coordinate 7,798 downwards.
TCAAACCCGTTGTGACGATCGCCGATGCCGGCCTGTCCGAGTCTGTATTAAAAGAATTTGACAACACGATCAGCCACCATGAGTTGATTAAGGTCAAGGTCCGCAATGGTGACCGACAACAGCGCGACGCAATTATCGAGCAACTTTGCGAGAGCGGTTCAGCCCAGCTGGTAACCCGCATCGGAAATGTTGCCTTGCTGTACCGGCGCAACAACGAGAAACCGAAAATAGTATTACCGCGCGCATGACTCGCGCGCCACTTACTACTCGTAGCGTACGCTAATCACCTCGTAATGCTTTTCCCCGCCGGGCGCGGAAAAAGTCACTTCATCACCTTCGTTCTTTCCGATCAGCGCACGTGCGATAGGCGATGAGAAGGAAATCATACCGGTCTTGATGTCGGCCTCGTCTTCGCCAACGATCTTGTAGATCTTTTTCTCTTCAGTGGCTTCTTCAAACAGCTCTACCGTCGATCCGAAAACAATGCGGCCTTTAGCGTCCACCGTGGTCACATCAATTACCTGGATATTCGAAAGCTTGCCTTCGATTTCCTTGATGCGACCCTCGAGGAAGCCCTGCTGTTCTTTCGCCGCGTGGTACTCCGCGTTTTCCTTGAGGTCACCGTGCGCACGCGCTTCGGCAATAGCCTGAATCACCTGCGGGCGATCTGTCGACTTCAACCGTTTTAACTCTTCGCGTAGCAGCTCGGCACCGCGTACCGTCATAGGTACTTTGTTCATGCTGCCACCTCGTTGTGTAAATCCTGGAGTCGATTAACCTCGATGTTATCCAGGTGATCAAGCGCCTTGCATGTCGCAATCGCGGCACCCAGGGTCGTGTAGTAGGTTATGTTCTTGCGGACTGCTTCCGCCCGAATGGGTTCAGATTCGTGAATTGCCTGTTTCCCTTCTGTCGTATTCACGATCAGTGCAATCTCATTATTCTTGATCATGTCGACAATGTGCGGTCGACCTTCGCGTACCTTATTGGCGCGCCGACAAGGTACGCCTGCGGCGGCCAGCATTCTTGCCGTGCCGTGAGTTGCGACGATATCGAAGCCGCGTGCCTCCAGGACTTGCGCCAACTCGACCGCACCATCCTTATCGCGGTCACGCACACTGATCAGGGCAACACCCTGGCGCGGCAGTACGACGCCGGAGGCAAGTTGTGCTTTCGCATAGGCCTCGCCGAACGACCGCCCTACGCCCATGACCTCGCCGGTCGACTTCATTTCCGGACCCAGTATCGGGTCCGCACCCGGGAACTTGATGAACGGAAATACCGCTTCCTTGACTGAGAAAAATCCCGGCTTACGTTGCTGTAAGTATCCCTGCGCCGCAAGCGATTCACCTACCATGACACGCGCGGCAATTTTTGCCAGCGGAATGCCAGTCGCCTTTGATACAAACGGCACCGTTCGTGACGCCCGTGGATTGACCTCCAGCAAGTAGACAATGTCGTTCTGGATCGCGAACTGGGTATTCATCAGGCCGATAACTTTCAGCCCGTGTGCGAGCATGATCACCTGTTCGATCAATTCTTGCTGTACTTCCTCACTTAAGCTAAATGGCGGCAACGAGCAGCCTGAATCACCTGAATGCACACCAGCCTGCTCAATATGTTCCATGATACCGCCGATCAGGACGTTCTCACCGTCGCAGATAATATCGACATCGACCTCGGTGGCCAGATCGAGGAAGCGATCGAGCAAGACCGGACTGTCGTTGGACACATCGATTGCGGCTTTCATATAGGCGGCTAGATCATCGGTGTCGTAAACAATTTCCATCGCCCGTCCGCCGAGTACGTAGGATGGCCGAACGATTAACGGGAAACCAACGTCAGTGCCCATGGCAAGCGCTTCATCACTATTTCGAGCAGTGCAATTAGGTGGCTGGCGAAGCTTCAGGTCATTGACGAGCCGCAGGAAGCGTTCGCGATCCTCAGCAAGATCAATGGAATCGGGCGACGTGCCAATAATTGGCGCGCCGGCAGCCTCAAGGTCGCGCGCCAGTTTCAACGGTGTTTGGCCACCGTACTGCACGATAACGCCTTTGGGTTTTTCCTTGTCGATTACTTCCATGACGTCTTCAAACGTCAGCGACTCGAAATACAGGCGATCTGAGGTGTCGTAATCCGTCGATACCGTCTCCGGATTACAATTGACCATGATGGTCTCGTAGCCTGCTTCCTTGAGTGCAAGCGCCGCGTGCACGCAACAATAATCAAACTCGATGCCCTGACCAATGCGATTAGGGCCGCCGCCAAGAATCATTATTTTGTCGCGATCGGTCGGTGCTGCTTCGCATTCTTCCTCGTAAGTCGAATACAGGTACGCGGTGGAGGTTGCGAATTCCGCGGCGCAGGTATCGACCCGCTTGAAAACTGGCCGCAGATTGAAACTATGGCGGCGCTTGCGAACCTGCGCTTCTTTGCAACCTGCCAGTTTGGCGAGTCGCATATCGGAGAAACCTTTACGCTTTAATCGACGTAACCAATCGGCATCAATTGCATCAAGACCTGCTTCCGCAAACGCCTGCTCTTCGCGAACCAGGTCCGCAATCTGGGCTATGAACCACGGATCTATGCCAGTGGTTTCAACCAGCTCATTCAATGGCAACCCAACGCGGATCGCGTCCGCCAGCAGCCACAGGCGATCCGCACCGGGTAGCCGCAGCTCCTGGCGCAACTCGTTCATGTCCTTCGGATCTTTCAGGATATGCAATTTTTCATCGAGGCCCGAAACCCCGGTTTCCAGCCCACGCAGCGCTTTCTGCAGTGATTCCTGGAATGTTCGACCAAACGCCATCACCTCGCCCACCGACTTCATCTGGGTGGTCAGACGGTCATTCGCTCGCGGGAATTTTTCAAACGTAAAGCGCGGAATCTTGGTGACGACGTAATCGATGGTCGGCTCGAACGATGCCGGTGTAGCGCCGCCGGTGATGTCGTTCTGCAGTTCGTCCAGGGTATAGCCCACTGCCAGTTTGGCCGCGATCTTGGCAATCGGAAAACCCGTTGCTTTGGACGCCAGCGCCGATGAGCGCGACACACGCGGGTTCATCTCGATAACGAGCAATCGGCCGTCCTGCGGATTCAGGGCGAATTGAACATTGGATCCACCTGTTTCCACGCCAATCTTGCGCAGCACGTCGATCGCCGCGTTGCGCATCCGCTGGTATTCCTTGTCCGTCAGGGTCTGCGCTGGCGCGACGGTAATCGAGTCGCCGGTGTGCACACCCATCGCATCGAAGTTCTCGATGGAGCAGACGATAATGCAGTTGTCCGCACGGTCACGAACGACCTCCATCTCGAATTCTTTCCAGCCGAGTACGGACTCCTCGAGCAGGATTTCCGTGGTCGGAGACATTTCGAGGCCGTGCGCGACGATGCGCGAGAATTCCTCAAGATTGTAGGCAATGCCGCCGCCACTGCCGCCCATCGTGAACGACGGTCGGATGATCGTTGGAAAGCCAATGATTTCCTGCTTGGCGAGTGCTTCTTCAAGGGTATGCGCGATTTCAGCTCGCGGGCACTCCAGACCGATGTCGATCATTGCCTCGCGAAACTGCTCGCGATCTTCGGCCATGTCGATCGCTTCACGCGACGCGGCAATCATCTCGACACCGTGTTTTTCCAGCACGCCTTCACGAACCAGATCCAGGGCACAATTCAGCGCCGTCTGGCCACCCATGGTCGGTAGCAAGGCATCCGGCTTTTCACGTTCGATGATCTGTGCCACGGCACGCCAGTGCACCGGCTCCACATAGATGGCGTCCGCCGTGTCCGGGTCCGTCATGATTGTCGCCGGGTTCGAGTTCACCAGGATGACCCGATAGCCCTCTTCTTTGAGCGCCTTGCAGGCCTGTGTTCCGGAATAGTCGAACTCGCAGGCCTGGCCGATCACGATCGGGCCAGCACCTATTATCAGGATGCTTTCAATGTCACTGCGTTTGGGCATATTGCTCTGCTGGGATGGACAAATGATTCGCTTGAGTAATCAGTATTTACTTTAAATAATTATCGTAAGTATTTGTTTTAATAGTTTCTATTGTTGCGACACGAGCGCGTTTGCTGTCTCGCTACGTTTTACCTCTTCCATGTCAGCTATGAACCGCTCAAACAGGAACAACAGGTCGTGTGGCCCCGGGCTGGCCTCGGGATGGCCCTGGAATCCGAAAGCCGGTCGACCCTTCAGGCTGATGCCCTGGATTGATTGATCGAACAATGAGCGATGGGTGACCTCGACGTCAGCCGGCAACGACGCCTCGTCTACCGAAAAGCCGTGGTTCTGGCTCGAAATCAAAACGCGTTTCGTCGCCAGGTCCTGAACCGGGTGGTTGGCGCCGTGATGACCAAACTTCATCTTCACTGTCTGGCCGCCGGCGGCAAGAGCCAGCAGCTGGTGCCCGAGGCAGATGCCGAATACCGGCATGCCGGAGTCGAGAATTTCGCGGATCGCGGTGATCGCGTAATCGCATGGCTCCGGGTCACCCGGCCCATTCGACAGGAATACGCCATCCGGAGACATATCCAGAACTTCTTCGGCAGGGGTCGTCGCCGGCACTACGGTCATGCGGCAATCGAAATCGGACAGGAGCCGCAGAATATTGCGCTTGATGCCGAAGTCGTACGCTACGACATGGTACGGAGCAATGCGGCGGGTCATGACCCGCGCCTTGCGGCCAAACGCCGTGCCGTGACACCACTGGTACTGGCGGTCCGTAGTAACAAATTTGGCAAGATCCATACCGGCAATGCCCGGAAATTTGCGGGCATGTTGTACCGCAACCGCTGGATCGGCATCACCGGTCATGATGCAACCAGACTGGGCACCGCCCTCACGCAATATCCGGGTCAGTTTGCGGGTGTCGATTTCAGCAATGGCGACGGTATTGGCTTGTTGCAGAAATTCGCTGAAGCTGCGTTCGGAGCGCCAACTGCTGGTCACCATCGAACTGTCGCGAATGATCAGGCCAGACGCATGCACCCGTCCGGACTCCATATCCTCGCTATTCGTGCCGGTATTGCCAATGTGGGGGTAGGTTAGGGTCACAATCTGACGGCAGTACGACGGGTCCGTGAGAATCTCCTGGTACCCGGTCATAGCCGTATTGAACACGACCTCGCCGATAGTTTTGCCGTCACTGCCTACCGAAATGCCGTGAAATACAGTGCCATCTTGCAGGGCCAGTATTGCGGGGGTAGTCAATGTCGATCCTCGATTCCTGTCTGTCCAGCTATCTGTCATCACAGAATCTGTGACGTTAGATGCACAAAAGCGGAAGGACGATGCCTTCCGCTTATGAGTTCGCCGACCAACCGACGACCCGCGATAGTTTACTCAAGCCGGGCGATGCGCGCCAGAACTAAGGCGGCACGATTTGCAGCAATCAGGGCCGAAAACGGCGGCAGATCAGGCAGCGCGCAAGTCCGCAAGCATATCCTGCATGTTGTACAGCCCCGCTGACTGCCCTTTTAGCCAGCGAGCTGCGCGCAATGCGCCCGCTGCGAATACCCGCCGATCGCTTACTTCATGGCTCAAACTGATCGATTCAGCTTCACCAGCGAAATTGACGCTGTGAGCGCCGGGATACTCACCCTCGCGGCGCACCTTGAACACGATATCGCCATCGGCATGAGCTGTGTCGTCAGCGTAGTGCATGACTCGGGCAAACTCCTGCCCGCGCGCTACTGCCAGCGTTTCGCCCAACAACAGCGCTGTACCCGAGGGCGCGTCGAGCTTGCCGGCATGATGCAAATCATGAATTGTCGCCGCGAAATCAGTACCCAGAATGCGACCCGCTTCTGCAACCAGGCGGCGCAATACGGCGACGCCGAGGCTCATATTACGATCATAGAAAATGGGTATTGATAGCGCTGCCGCCTGCATCGCCGCGCGGGCAACGGAGTCCAGGCCGCTGACACCGCACACCAACGGTTTGCCTGCGGCAGAGGCTGCTTCGATTACCCCGCAGCTCGCGCCCGGCAAACTGAAGTCCACGGCGACATCAGCATTTTGCAACGCCAGGGCCAAGTCGGCAGTGGGCCGCACAACCGACGCTGTAACGCCAGCGTAATCCGACAGATCAGAATCAAGTAGTGCGCTGCCCTTACGTACCCAAAGACCACTCAGCGAAAATCCGGGGTCACGCGCGATACAAGCCATGATCTCGCGACCCATGCGGCCGGCGCCGAGCATGCTGATCGCAATACTGGACATGCAGAATCTCCGAATGTCGGTCGTTAACTTCGGCCGACCGGCTTACTAGGCCTGGCCGATTCGATCAAAAAAGCGTTTGACGCTATCCAGCCAGCTGTCGGCGCGCGGATTGTGCTTGTCGCCCCCTTCCGCAACAGACCTTTCGAAATCGCGCAGTAAAGACTCTTGCTCTTCTGTCAGATTAACCGGCGTTTCGACCAGCACCTTGGCAAACAAGTCGCCCTGGCGGTGATCCCGCACTGTTGCAACGCCTTTGCCACGCAGTCGAAAAACCTTACCTGACTGAGTACCGGCCGGCATCTTCAGTGACACGTGTCCTTCAAGGGTCGGCAGCTCAACTTCGCCGCCCAACGCGGCCGTTGTAATGCTGACCGGAACTTCACAGGCCAGGTCAGCCCCTTCACGGGTAAATATCTTGTGCGGATTAACCCTGATTTCGACATACAGGTCACCTGGCGGGCCGCCATTACGGCCGGCTTCGCCCTCGCCGGACAAGCGAATGCGATCGCCGTCGTCTACACCAGCGGGTACTTTCACGGATAATTTCTTGGTGCGCGATACACGACCGCGACCGTGACAGCTGTTGCAGGGATCCGAAATGGTCGTGCCGCTGCCTTTGCACGCTGGGCAGGTCTGCTGAATCGAGAAGAAGCCTTGCTGCATACGAACCTGGCCGATACCCGCACAGGTCTCGCACTTAACGGGCTCGCTGCCCTTTTTCGCGCCGCTGCCATCGCAGGTTTCGCAGACCGATTGGGTCGGCACTTTTATGGTTACGGTATCGCCAGCTACGGCTTTTTCGAGATCGAGACGTAATTCATAGCCGAGATCGGCGCCACGGAAAACCTGGCTGCGCCCGCCACGACGGCCACCGCCAAAGATATCGCCGAAGACATCACCGAAAATATCGCCGAAACCTTCTGCGCTGTAGCTTCCGCCGCCACCAGGACGAGCGCGCAGGCCAGCGTGACCAAACTGATCGTAGGTCGCACGCTTCTCGCTGTTGCTGAGCACGTCGTAAGCTTCGCGCGCTTCTTTGAAGCGCCCCGCCGCGTCATCATCATCCTTGTTGCGGTCCGGGTGATGCTTCATCGCCAGACGACGGTAGGCTTTTTTGATTTCGTTGTCCGAGGCGGACTTCCCTACCCCAAGAACCTCGTAGTAATCGCGCTTGGCCATAGTGCCTCAATTGTCAAAAGGCGGACGCCAGGCCTGGCGTCCGCCGCGGTAGTACGCCGAAACTTATCCGTTCGACTTGTCTTTGTCGTCCACTTCCTCGAACTCGGCATCGACTACATCGTCGTCTGCCGCTTTCGCGCCGTCATCCGCTGCCTCACCCGCAGCCGCGCCATCGGCCGCCTGCTCAGCGTACAACTTCTGGGCGATAGCCGCGGCCGCTTCCGACAACGCGTTGGTCTTGGCCTCGATCTTGTCCTTGTCGTCCTCTTTAAGGGCGTCCTTCAGATCACTGATTGCGACTTCGACGGCAGCGCGTTCTTCGTCGGTCGCCTTGTCGCCCAGCTCCGTGATCGATTTTTCAGCCCCGTGAATGAGCGCGTCAGCTCGGTTACGTAC
>JBBKWB010000108.1:0-66415 GCA_037968755.1 Woeseia sp. | reverse complement strand
GCTGTCACGCATATTAGGTCTGGTGCGGGACATCGTCTTCGCCCGCCTGTTTGGCGCCACGATTGTGATGGATGCCTTCATCGTTGCTAATCGCATCCCGAACATGCTGCGTCGATTCTTTGCAGAGGGCGCATTCTCTCAAGGTTTCGTGCCGGTTTTGGCGCGCTACAAAGAGCAGCATGAGCACGACGAGGCTCGCGAATTGATCGATGCAGTGGCCGGAACCCTGGGCTTGCTGCTGTTCGGAATAACGCTCGTTGGCGTAGTCGCTGCTCCGCTCCTGGTATTGATCGTCGCGCCTGGTTTTATCGGCGAAGACGGCCGCTTCGACCTCGCTGTTGCGATGCTGCGGTTTACGTTTCCCTATTTGCTGTTCGTTTCACTGACAGCTTTCGCGGGCGGCATTCTGAATACCTACGGTCGTTTTGCGGCGCCGGCATTCACGCCCGTCATTCTCAATGTCGTCCTGATTGGCAGCGCATTGTGGCTGGCGCCTCAGTTGCCGGAACCCGGCATGGCGTTGGCGTATGGCGTGTTTGTGGCGGGTATTGTCCAACTTGCCTTTCAGTTTCCCTTTCTTGCAAAGATTAATGCCATTCCGCGACCGCGCTGGCGACCGGCGCACCAGGGTGTACGCCGAATCGGCAAGCTCATGCTGCCGGCCATTTTCGGCTCATCCGTGGCCCAGATTAACGTTCTGGTTGGTGGCGTAATTGCCTCCATGTTAGGCGTCGGCAAAATCAGTTTGCTCTATTACGCGGATCGGCTGATGGAGTTTCCGCTGGGATTGTTCGGTATCGCGCTGGCCACTGTGACGCTCCCGCATTTGTCGCGGCAGCATGCGAGCCAGGCAACCCGGCAATTTGCCGAAACAATCGACTGGTCGATGAAGCTTACATTCCTGATCGCGGTGCCCGCCGCAATCGGTCTCGTCATGTTGGCCGGCCCGCTGGTGGCAAGCATATTCTTCGGCGGCGAGTTTTCTCAAGACGACGTCCGCATGGCCGCGATCAGTTTGCAGGCATTTGCAATCGGCCTGATTGGTTTTTCGCTGGTCAAGATTCTGGCTCCTGCCTATTTCGCTCGCGAAGATACTCGTACGCCGGTGCGCATTGGACTGATAGCGTTGTTGGTCAATTTCCTGCTCAGTTTATTGCTGGCCTGGTGGTTGACGAAAATCGGCTATGCGGCAAGCCACGCAGGTCTTGCGCTTGCGACGTCTGTTGCAGCAGTCCTAAACGCGGCATTGTTGTACCGGGGCCTGAAACGCGATGGCGTGATTCAACATGCGCGCCACTGGTGGCCATTATTGATACGACTGGCTATTGCCAATCTGGTGATGGGTGCTTGCCTCTACTATCTCTCGGCACCGTTGGAGTGGTGGTTGCAGGCAGAAGCTGCTCAACGGGTCTGGAAACTGAGCATCGACATAGTGGTCGCGGCGAGCGTCTACTTTGCCGTGCTGTTTCTGGCCGGTTTGCGTCCGTCGCAATTGAGACTCGGCCATTGAACATGCCTGTGGTCCTGCGATACGTAAGGTGGGTTGGCGGCCGGGCCAACGGCAGGCGATAATGTTTCCGTTCCAGTCCAGAGATTATCCTGCCTGATGTTCCTAGCCAGCGTGCCAACCCCGGAATTGATTCGCCGTGTCGCGGTTGGCAGTGTCGTCACGATCGGTGCCTACGATGGCTTGCATCTTGGGCATCAGAAGCTGCTTACCCAAGTCGTTAAAGAGGCGCGCAAACGCAACGTACCGTCCGTAGTCGTAAGCTTCGAGCCAACGCCTAAAGAATACTTTGCGGGTGACTCGCCGCCAGCCAGGCTAATGCGATTCCGCGAAAAGTTTACGGCGCTGGAAAAAGCGGGCGTGGATATTTTCTATTGCCCGCGCTTCGGCAAGGCAATGACCGTGATCAAGGCCGATACCTTCATTCGCCAGCTCTTGATTCAAACTTTGAATGTGCGGCACCTTGTGATCGGCGACGACTTCAGATTTGCAGCGCGTCGCGAAGGTAATATCGAGCTGCTCAGGCGGGCGGGTCGTGCACTCGATTTCAGTGTGGAGCAGGTCGCTAGCGTTACAATAGGCGGTGAACGAATCAGCAGCAGTGCTATTCGACTGGCATTGCAGGCCGGCGATATGCAGCGGGCCCACCAGTTTCTCGGGCGACCGTACGGGATGTCCGGAAAAGTAATTCGTGGTGAAAAACTGGGACGGCAACTCGGTTATCCAACTGCCAATGTGAATTTGAACCGACGCCTCAGCCCGGTTTTGGGCATCTTCGCCGTGCGGGTTTCCGGGCTGGACGGAGAGCCCCTTGACGGTGTTGCCAGCGTCGGGACCCGGCCAACTTTCATGGGAACCAAGCCGCTGCTGGAAGTGCATATCTTCGATTTCGACCGTGATATATACGGCTGTCAAATTCAGGTCGACTTCATTGCCCGACTCAGGGACGAGGAAAAATTTGATGACGTGCAAGAGCTTATTAAACAGATGGATCGCGACAGCGACGCCGCTCGTGAGATACTGGCCGCATGACTGATAACGACATCGAAGAAACATCACCTGATCGTGTTGCCGGGACGTCCCAACGATTCCTGATCTGGATGGTGCTCGCGGCGCTTGTGCTGATTGCTGATCAGGTAACGAAGTGGGCGATACTGGCCAATGTTCCGTTGTACTCCAAGATCCCCGTCTGGTCGTTTCTGAATATCACACACCAGGAAAATCCCGGAGCGGCATTCAGTTTTCTTGCCGACGCTGGCGGCTGGCAACGGTGGTTTTTTACCGCCTTGGCGGCAGCGGTGAGTGTGTTCCTGGTGCACTGGCTATGGCGATTACGTAACGAAAGGCAGACCGTTCTGGCGTTAGGGCTGGCACTGGTGCTGGGCGGAGCCGTCGGCAATCTTGTCGATCGCGTGCGCATGGGTCACGTCATCGATTTTATCCAGGTGATGATCGGCAACTGGCCATTCCCGTCATTCAATGTGGCAGACGCCGCCATTTCGGTCGGTGCCGTTTTTCTGATTATCGACGCGCTATTCTTGTCCGGGCGTAAAGAGTCGGTCGGCGAGCCGCAGGATGAGTAGTACATCCATTTCCTAACGACAGTTTGATTCGCTTTTAGCATTGCAGCCTGCGATGTTCGGACGTTCTCGGAACGGAAGCCGCTGTATATCTCTGCATGATTGGGTAATGGATCAACCTGCCGTGGCGACGATAGCGCGATCACCCCCGCAATTCCGGTCGAGTGCTGTGCTGACGTGTTCCGTCAAAGATGCGCGCAAAAAAAAGCCGGCAACTTGCGTCGCCGGCTTTGTCTGTTGTGCAATCCAGACCTAGCGTGTTTTCGTCCAGCAATTCGGATTTGGCATTGAAGACTTCGCGCCTCGCCCGTCGATGGTGAAACTTGCGCACACGCCGGCTTCGTCATCGGCATTCCGGTATGTTGCAGTCGCCGTGAAATCGTTTGCGTCAGCAGCAGGCACCGATATGGTATACGAACCGGAATCCGAAACGTGGCCACCTGCGACGGGAAATCCCAGGTTGGTCATGTCCGTAGTGTAGGTATTGTTTTGCAAGTAGAAACGTTCCTGATTCGTCGCTATCTGCAGTAACGCGGCGCGTGCTTCGGTGCGCTTGGCACGTGCCGCATACTGTCGATAGTTCGGATAGGCGATCGCCGTCAGAATGCCGAGGACTACAACTACGATCATCAGCTCCATCAGGGTCACGCCACGAACAAATTTACGCATGTTATTCACTCTGAGTTCCTCGTCATTGGACGCTAGTTGATGCCGTCCTGAGTCCACAGTGTGCGAACCGGGTTATTGGCATAGCCAGGGTCGAAACATTCTACGCCAACACAACCGATAGGTGGCGGAGCACATTCCTGGCCTGTGCAGTTCGGGTCATCCGGGCTCGGGAACAGGAACATCGGCTTCGGTGCAATACCGCCCTGTTCGAGCTCCGTAACACGTTCTTCATCAATGGCATCGGGATCATTGGGATCCAGTGTAGACAGATCCACTACCGGATCGCCATTGCGTACTTTTACCTTGTACAGCCGGTTAACACTAAGACCGGCCTGACAAGGGTCTGCAGACGCTACCTGCGGCTGAAAAGAAACAAAGTAGACGGAATCATCAAAAGTTTGTGATTCGACCAGGATGCGCTCGCCCGGCGGCAGGGTATATTTCCAGCCACGATCACTGATACTGATCACGGTATCCTTCTGTCCCTTGACCTCAACAAAATCGCCGTCCTCTGCAACGTCATACAAGAGGTAGTCGGTTGCACTCAACTGGTTGAATACATCAGGGTCGCGGAATGAATAGAAGCGGTCCTCGGATGAGTTGTTGAGCGGATGCGCCCGGTATCCGCTACCGACGCTTACTGCGAGATAGCGTCGATTCTGTTCTTCATCCAGGAACATGGATACGTCCGGAGCAGCATAGAAACGCCGTGTTTCAGCCGCTGACGGGAACAACTTGCCTTCTGCTCCGAGAGTGGCGACAACGCCGCCGTCAACGAGGTTCAGGCGACTGTTTCCATTCTTGATGTCGAAGCGGAACAGCTGGCCGGTGACATCGATGGCATACATGCGATCAGCATAGCCATCACCGGATACGTCCAGTACCCGGATTCGGCTAGGGATAGCACGCTTCATCTTGGCGATCGTCAGATCGGCCGGAAGATCAATACCTGCCCTCCAGAGCTCTGCTCCGGAGTGCAAGTCGAGCATGAAGATGCCAGCGCCTTCATTGTCAGGCAACACCGGCATTGACGGCTGGTCGTGGGTAGTATCATAACCACCCCCGAGAATCACTACTGCTTTGTCGCTGTTGACGCCGGTGACGTCCACTTTGGCAACAACCGCAGGCGACCAGGTCTGACCCATCTGCGGACGGGATTGAATCCATTGAATATGCGGATTGTTCTTGTCCGTCACGTCTAGGGCATAGTAATTGTCGCCACCACGTCGCATGCCGAATATCAGGTAGACAAAATCGGTACCCGGATCGATGGTGCCGTTCTTGTTCTTGTCTGCGATAACGGGAACGATGTCGCCGTCGATACCGTAGTGCTTATAGTTGACGGAGTCATCTGCATACAGTTCACCAAGATCACCCAGCAACTCTTCCGGAACAAAAGACCACAACTCCTCACCGGAACTGGCATCTATCGCATGCAGGTAGCCGTCGTTCGTCGCGACATACACGACAACGTCCAGGGTCGGCCCTGAGCCACCATAAACAATTGAGGCAGGCTGCGAGTGCAGGGTATCACCCATGTCTTTGCGAACCATTGTCGTGGCGTCGTTGTCCTGATCGCGCACGTCAACACCACGAGCCCATTGAATCATGTCGTTTACGCTGGGCTCGCCCGGTGCACCGGTAAGACCAAAATCGGCCTGCGTGAAGCTTGCCGCATTGCTTGGCGAAATAGCGTTGTTCGGTGCCGTCAGAGTGTTACCGTTTTTATTGGTAAACAGGCGGCGGGTCGACGGGTCAGGTAGCTGACTTGCAGCACCACCTAGGGATACGTTCGGACCATCAGCAACAGGACCATCCGTCCAATAGCTGTGCGAGCCGTCCGCAAAATAACCGGTGGCCGGATCTACCGCGTTAGCGTTGTTTTTATCTTTGATCACACCGTCACTGATACGGTACTTCTTCATATTACCGGGCCAATGCGTCTTGTTCTTGGCGCGGAATACGGAAATGTACAGATCATTAAGATGCTGTGTACGGTTGAACGCGTTCACTGATACCGCCGGGGCAGTGAACGAGATGTCGCGATCGAAAATATTGGTCACGATATCCGTCAGTGCTGCCGTCAGTGATTTAACGTCACTCGCAAGATAGTACTCACCACCTGAGTTTTCTGCCGTATCTTTGAGAATATCAAGATCAACGGTGAAGCCAATCGTGTAGGTCGTAACAGTTTGCTCACCTGGCACTGTGCCATTAATGTCCTCTTTCGACAGGTATTCAGCGATATCGTCGAGGCAGCTGCCGTGGGCGTAGCCGCCAGTACAGGTCGTACGACCCATCGTACTCGGATATCCGGGCAAATCATCTACGCGGTAATAAGCGCCGAGATCCTCTGTTGGTTCGCCGTCTGTCAGCAACACATTAAAGTTCTTCGCACAGGCGTAGTTTGCAGGCTTGTTGTAGGCGTAGGTAACGAGACCGCCGCCACCAACGTTTACAGAATACGCTGCGGGATCAGTAGCAGCGCTGCCCCAAAGTGGAGCCATGCCGCGCCAGTACAAGGCGGCTTCGTACATTGTTTCGGATAGTGGGGTCCAGCCATTGGCCGGCAGCGCATCGACCTGCGCAGTGGCCGCGGCCCTGTTGCTATCAAGGTCCTTAATCGCGTGATTGACGACGCCGCCTTCATTGAAGTTGAAGCGCATCAAGCCAACGTTGGCATTCTGCATGGAGTCTAAAACGTTCTTGGTTACCGTCTTGACGATATCGGTACGGGTCATCTCAACGACAGGCGAGTTGTTGTACCAGTTCATGTAGTTGCCACTGAATACAGTGATTACGCGCTCGGTTGGCGAGCTGCCCCAGTCAACTTCGCTGCCAGCGCTATTCGTAAACGGCGCCTGGTTAGTACCAATGCGTGCGTACACGTCTGCCGGGTCACCATTACCGTGAACACCGGAATCGCTTTCGCATTCCAGCAGCTCATCGTCGCCGCTGCTGGGACGACGCCATTTCCAGTCCCCACGACGTGGCCGAAATTGCGCCATCGTGTCGGTGTACTGGCCAGAGTTCTGCAGCAGGAGTCTGCCAGTCGCGCAGACAAAGTTAGCATCACTGACCCAGTTGTCAGTGCCACAACCCGGCGGCTCTGAGCCTGTAGTCCAGTAGACCCGGGTCGGGTCACAGCTGCCTGCGTAGACATTGCTGTTAATGTACGGTTCCTGTGTGCGTTCGATAGTTCCCATACTGCCGGAGCTGTCAAGGATAAACAGGATGTTGGGTTTGTCTGCACCAGTACTGTTAGGGTTAGATAACAGCAGTTCGACGTCATCTGCGTATGCAGGTGCGCCAATCAACAGTGTCAGCAGTAGTCCGGCACCAGCCCAAGCGGTGCGATTCCTGGACGTATTCATGAGTCCGTTCCTCTATAGTCATTCCGTGACCTAATCGCTCAATCAGTCACACAATCAATCGTGTTCAGTCTGCTATTAGCACACTCGTGACGGTGTCTGATTTAGCGTCGTAGCTGACCAGCGCGTAATGGTCCGTATCACGCGCCAGGTTAAAAAATGCTTTTCGAAAACCGATGAAATCGGTTGCCGCGCCGTTAACTTCGTAAAGTGTTGCAGGCGTCAGCCGAACCGACAGGTAGTCGGCTTTGCAGTCGCCGGAACACGGCTTGAAGCTCAGCCGGCCGTTGGGTGATGTCGGCACGTTGATGTTCGTTGTCGATACTTCGACCGCGCGAACAACGGTCACCAGGTCTGCCAGTGCTGGCAGGCTCAGGCTCAATGCGAGCAGCAACATGCTGAGGCGAATTTTCATCTTCATAACTCCAGTCAAAATCCCTTTTCTGGCCGCTGGGCGGCTTGCGGGCATATATCTGCATATTCAGTGATTTCAGTCGCTTATACTAGGAACCACTGCTCAAATTTGCCTATTGGATGCCGTCCTGGCTCCACAGAGTACGTACCGGATTATTAGCAAACCCGGGGTCGAAACATTCGCGGCCGACACAGCCTATCGGTGGCGGTGCACAGGCAGCTCCCTCGCAGTCCGGATCTTCCGGGCTGGGGAACAGGATAGTCGGCGAGGGTGCGATACCGCCCTGTGCGAGTTCCTGACGACGGGCATCATCGGCATCAGCCGGGTCCAGGGTATCCAGGTTGTTAACAACCGGGTCACCGTTAATGACGCTTACGCGATACAGGAAATTGCTTCCACCACCGGGCAAACAGCTCGCTTGAGCGCTGTTCTGTGGCGTGAAGCCAACGAAGAACACTTCGTTATTGAACGTCAGCGAATCCGCAAGGACTTTCTGGTCGTTCGGCATGGTAAACCGCCAGCCGCGATCAGCCGGGCCGAGCTCCACTCGCAGGGTACCGCTGACTTCGACCAGGTCGCCGTCATTGACTATGTTGTAGCTGTCGTAATCCGACTGTGTGAGCTGTCGAAATACGTCTGGATCCCGCACTGAATAAAACCGATCGGAGGCGTTCAGGTCAAACGGATGAGCGCGATAGCCGCTGCCAATGCTGATGGCCAGGTAGCGGCGATCCTGCAAGGGATCGCTAAACATCGAGACGTCGGGCGTATTGTAGAAACGTCGTGCATCTGCAGCCGAGGTTGAATTACCGCCGTCGAGTTCCGCGCCAAGTTGTGCAATGACGCCGCCCGCAACCAGGTTGCTCGGCGCCTGCCCGTTTGCAATATCGAAACGCCATAGCTGGCCACCAAGATCCGACGCATACATCCTGTCGGCGAGGCCGTCACCGCTGATGTCGAGAACACGTACTTGCGTTGGAATCGCACGGGTCATCTTGCTCAAAGTCAGGTCAGCGGCGGTACGGCCAGCGCGCCACAATTCCGCGCCGGTCTCGAGGTCCAGCATGCGCAAGCCTGCGCCTGAGCCATCGGGTGTCGAGGGATGCGCAGCGCTATCGTGAATGGGGTCGTAACCATCCGCGATAATCACAACAGCATCGTTGCTGTTCTGGCCGCTCGTATTGATATCGACCCGGGCTATGACGGGTGCTGACCAGCTCTGGCCAGAATTCGGGAAACTGACATTCCACAGCAATTCAGGCTGCGCCTTGTTGGTTACGTCAAGTGCATAGTAGCTGCTGCCGCCGCGACGCATACCGAACAGGATGTAGACGAAGTCATTGCCATCGACAATTCCGTTTTTGTTCTCGTCCCGCACGATCGGCACAATGTCGCCGTCGATTCCGTAGTTCTTGAACGAGGACTGCGGGTCAAAGTACAGCCGCGCCATGTTGGCCAGCAGCTCATTGGGTATGAACGACCACAGTTCTTCACCAGTATCGCCATCAATGGCATGCAAATAGCCATCATTGGTGCCGACGTAAACTACAAGTTCCGGATCGATCGCGGTTCCACCGTAAACGATGGCGGCCGGCTGTGAGTGCAAAGGATCGCCCATAGCGTAGCGCACGTCTGTATCCGGATTGTTGTCTTCGTCGCGAATGTCTTCACCGCGCATCCAACGGATAAGCTCATCCTTTGACGGGTCTTGTTGCGATCCAGTCAATCCAAAGTCGGCGTCGGCGTACGTACCGGCCTGGGATGGGCGAAGCTGATTGCTGATGGCGGTCAAATCGGCAACGCCGTTGTTGGTGTACAGGTTGCGGTTGGCAGGATCTGGCAACAGGTTTGCAGCGCCGCCCAGCTTAACGAAGTTGCCGTCTGCGCCGTCCGAGCTCCAGTAACTCTGTACCGTATCAAAGAAATAGCCATTGGCAGGATTCACTGCAGGAGCGCCAAGCGCGTCTACAATCTGAGTGCCGCTTAACTCGTAACGCTTCAGGTTGCCTGGCCAGTGCACATTAGTGCGTGTGCCGAAAACTGTGAGATACAGGCGATTCAGGTTTTGCGTGCGGTTAAAAGTATTTACCGAAACCGCGGGTGCCGCGAAAGACAGTGAACGTTCGTTGATATTGGCAACGATCTGCAACAAGGCCAAGGTCAGGCTTTCTACATCATCTGCGAGAAAGTACTCGCCGCCTGACGCATCAGCCGTATCCCGCAAAATTGGCAGGTCAATACTGAAACCAATGGTGTGCGTGGTGACGTTTTGAGTTCCTGGTATATTCGGCGTCGCATCGAGTAGTGACAGATACTCACCGATATCGTCCAGACAATCGCCCTCGTTCTCGCCGGTGCACGCCGTCCGTTCGAGGAGTGTCGCAAAGCCAGGGAGCCCTGGTGCAAGGTTCGGAGTTTCTTCGTCCAGAACCGGTTCGCCATCAGTCAGCAGGACGTTGTAATTCTTCGCGCAAGCGTTCACTACCGGCGAGCGATAAACCTCGGGAGGTGTCGATGTCAGTGCGCCAGGATCGGTCGCGTGTTCGTCGACATTCTGGCCGTAATAGGCCGGCAAACCGCTCCAGTAGAGCGCGGATTCATACAGTGTTTCCGACAGCGGTGTGAAGCCGTCGGCGTCCAGGCCATCAATGACATCAATAATCTCTGTGCGATTGGTCTCGAGGTCCTTAATGCCCAGGATCACCGCGCCACCCTCGTTATCATTGAAGCGCATTACGCCCACATTCAGGTTATCGAGCGACTTCAAGACAGTCGTTACGACGGAGCGCATGATTGCATTGCGAGATAGTTGCACTGTCGCCGGGTTTTCACGCCAGTTCAGATAATTGCCGTCGAATACTGTGTAGGACACGTTGCGTGGCGAACTGCCCCAGGAAATCTCCAGCAACTGGTTTGCCGTCCATGGATTCAGCAAGCCGGACAGCGCTGACGCGTATACCTGGCCTGTCGTGCCATCACCATGAATTCCGGAGTCAGCCTGACATTCAACCGGGTCGTCGAAGTTGCCGGCCTGCAAATCCTGCCAGGTTTCTACCAGGCCGAGAAGGTCCTGACGGTATTGCACCATGGTGCTGGAAAAGCTGCCGATGCCGTTGATCTGTTTTGTTGCAGCCTGGCAATGAAATGCTGCCTTGTTGATAGACCGGGTATTGCCGCCGGCGCAGCCGGGCGTAACGTTTACATCCGTCCAGTAAATTTGATCCGAGTCGCAATTACCGGCGTAGGTCCTAGTCGAGTCGTAAGGCTCGACCGTCTCTTCCTCGGAGGTCATGCTTCCCGATGTATCGAGAATAAACATCACGTTGGGTTTGGACGCCGCATTCGAACCGGGGTTAACCAGCAGCAACTCGGTATCGTCAGCATACGCCGGCGCGCCGCTCAACAGCGTAGCGCACAATGCGAAGCTTAAGACTCTGAAATTATTATAATTCGTGGACATGCTTTTCCCCTGGAGATGTCGCTGCGCGTTCTGTTACAGGCTGACAGAAATCGATGTCACAACATCAGATTTCAGATCGTGCTTGACGATAACGGCCTGGGTTCCGCGTTCACGGACCTGCAGCAGCTGACGGCGGAATTCAGTCAGATCTACCGCCTCATTGTTAATGCTGTACTGAGTAGCGGCACTGACTTGCAGTGATTTAGCTGTGCAGTCAGCGCATTGTTTAATGGATAGCGTGCCGTTTACTGAAACGGGCAAGCGGACGCCGTCGAGGACGGCTTCATACGCGCGGCTTACAGTCCGAAAGTCAGCAAAGGTGGTGATACTGATGGCGCATAGCAGCGCAACGATTATGCTTTTTCTGATCATGTTCTGGCTCCAGAGTGGTGCAAACTGCATCAGAGTGTTGGCGCTTCCGGGCCGACAACATAAAATGCCTGCGTGTGTATCGCAGACGAGTCACGATCCGTAACGATTCCCGCGTCACGACGAGACACAGCTCTTGCGGTCGCATTAAAGTGGTAGGCGGCAATGCCACTGCCCACGCCGAGGCTGAACGCTCGATCGGGAACCATGGTCGAATCTTCGAAGCGTATGTCTCCGGCTACAGTATCGTTGCCAATCACATTTAAATTGAACGGGACGATATTGAGCGTATCGAAGCGTCCCTGCGCCAGTGCCTGTTCAAGTCCTGTCTCAGCGGCTTGAAACGCGTTTTCGTAGTTCTGATCATTGCGCGCCATCGCGAGCTCAGTGGTAGCGGTATTCATGCCGGATATAGCCAGTACTGTGACCACAACCAGTAGCACAAGACCAACGACCAGTGCGGCCCCGGTTTGCTTGTTTGGCAGTTGCATGGATTTCATAGCGATCCCCGTTATCTCTTCTTATGTACGCGCGTTGCGCAGCAAAATTGTCTTGGACACCTGCAGGCGTCGGAAATTGTCATTCGGCACGCCAAGATTGACGTCGCCAGGCTGGTAGTTGCGCTGATCATTAATGCCAAGTTCAGGCGAAACAGAACGCACGATTAGCCAGATCCGCGCGGTAATTACACGCGCTGTCGGAATAAAATTGACGTTGCCCGGCGTAATGATAGGGTCGGCAGGGTTGACGTAACGATCGACGGTATTGTCGGTGTCAACATCGATGCCAAACTGCAACTGCATATTCTCAACGCCAGGAGCGACTTCCTGGTCGACGACGTTCGGTGCGCCGCCCACGCTAACCAGTGATTTGCGACGCAACGTTGGTACGCCAGGTATCAACGCGGAGTTCGCGGCGACATAGTAGCTATTGATGAGCAGGTCGTGTGTTTCGGAGCGGGCAGGATCAAACGCCGGCGGTACTACGCCATTGGCGAAAAGCTGACCCTGGATTCGGGTTGACTGTATTTGCAACCGACCGTTTTGTAAGGGAGTTACTGCGACAGTTGCACGCCGCGTCGTGACTGTGTCCGAATTAGCCTGGACACCGCCGTTCGCCGCGCATACCAGCGTGTAGTTATTGTTGTCGCCGATTACCGGCCGCACGGTGTCCAGTGCCCAGGTGGCGCCACAAGCGCCGGGTGCCGGCAAACCATTGGGGTTGGCATTGCCTTGCAGCGATCGGCCTTCAATCGCGGCACCACGGCTGTGTCGGCCCCAGTTGCTCGCCATGCGCAAGTCCGCTTCAACCGTATCCATCGCGAACTGTGCTGTTTCCTGCACTCGCGAGATGGACTCGTTGATGACGAAAGCCTGGCGGCTCTGGTTATACACCTGCACTGCGCCGATGATCAGGAACGAGCCAATTGACAGAGAAACCATCAATTCAACCATTGTCATACCGCGTTGGCGGCGGACTGCGTTGTGCCGAATTTTATGTGTAAAAGTCATATCAGATTCCGAATACTGGAATGGTGATGGAGTAATTCATGTTCTCACCGGGCTCATCCCAGGCTACGGTGATCTGGTACGTCGGCGGCACGACCGCATTGTTGAAGATGATCGTGACGTCGCCATTCGGCAGCGTATCCAGCGCTTGCTGATCCCACAGTAAAATATCGTGCGCCGCCATTTGTGCGGGCGTGCAATTAACACCACCGTTGACACACCCATTGTCTGCGCCGGCACCTATGTACGCTACCGCTGCGCGTGGGTTAGCGCGAATCCGGTCTGCGATATCGCCGGCCATGATTACAGCATTGTGGCGAAACAAGGACGTGCGCCCAGCTTGCATGCTGTGCACATACAACCCGGCGATGCCCAGCATGCCAACTGACATGATGATGAGTGCAATCAGCACTTCGACTAGCGTAAAGCCCTGGATTCTGCCCGGAATCCGTCGATTTTTTGCGAAAGTGTTAGCTGTCATTATTTTTTCCTGCTTGCAGCGAGCCGGTCGTCTGACGCCAGCCATTACGGACAACCGCCAGCCGCGTTAATCTGTGCGACGTCGCGCAGGACGGTTGCCCGGCCGATCGGTGTAACCACCAGGAAGCGTGCCGCCGACGAGCCGCCGGAAGCGACCGTATTGCCGCGGCTGTCGCAAATCACGGCGGTTACCAGCGACACGCCGGCAATGTCGCCACGACCGAGTCCGGTTGGTGCGAAGCTAAAATACGCAGCACCGGCGTTGGTCGTGATGTCGATGCTCGCATCGATTGCCGGGTGCGACCGCAGGACAGGCTCGTTAACCGCGTCGCGATCGATATCGCCGTCGAGATCGACGAAAATTATCCAGCCGGAGTCGAACGGACTGCCATCGCAATTCGCATTGGCAGCCGTTGAATTTGCGCTACTGCAAATCGTCACGTTGGACTTGGAACGCGCCGCTTCGGACCGGGCAAGCATGAAACTCGAATGCAGGTCGTTGGCGGTGCCCGAAATGCGGCTGTTTCGAGTAAAGTCGCTGAGATTTGGCAAACCAATAGTCAGGAGTACCCCGACAATCAGCAAGGTGATCATCAGCTCGTAGATCGAAAAGCCTTTCTGGGATATGTGCTTCATGCAGCGGACTATACGGCGCACTTATAAGACGTAGACGGGATTCAGACGAATGGCCGGAGGTGGCAGACGAGCGGTCGTATCGGGCGATTGTCATTTAACTTAATCCGGGCAGGACCATGGGCGGCCTGAGCGATCCGCTCTCGCGACCCGTGGCCGCCCGGTATAGCTGACGACCAGGGCACGTGCTGGTGACCGCGCTGCACGGTCGCAGAATATGAAGGTTCCGTTGGTGGCGCGGAGCTCCGTGGAGCGCAGGGTGAAGGAGCGCCGGTTCGCATGGATGCGTACTCGCGGGTCGCCGGCATGCACCTCGAGCAGCGGCTCATCGTTGTCACGGCGGGCGGGCAGGTCGCGATCTGCATTCACGAACAGGATCCAGCCCGCTGACCAGTCGTTGCTGGCTGAACATTGCTGGCGGTCAAGGCTGGGGCACAGTGTGACCACCTGGCGGCGGGTTATCGAGATCTTGCGGGCCAGGTGTATAGCGTGAAATACCGGGTCGATCTGGGCGCGAATTTGTTGTTCGGCAGCAATGCGGGCAAAGGACGGTAAGCCAAGTCCGAGGACCACTGACGCGATTGCCAGAGTGATCAGCAGCTCGTAGAGGCTGAAGCCTGCTTCCTTATTCATTTCTGCAATCCCTGCAAATTACCTGGCAGTCAGTCTAGGTCTGCTGACGAAGGCTCGCAGCCGGTGTAAGCGGGGTATTTGGCCCAATTCTCGATCCGGTCCGGTTACAGACGATGCGCAAAAATCAGCGCTTATCGTCTATACTGCGTAGCTGTCTAATAACGAGTTACTGCCATGTCCAGACCGGACATTCGCGAAAAACTTGAAGCCTGCGGTGTGCTGCCGACCCCCCAACGACTGGAGGTCGCCGAAATTCTGCTCGAGAAGCCGCAACATCTGGCGGCCGACCAGATTATCGAGATCCTTTGCCAGCGCGGTCGCAAGGTTTCAAAGGCCACGGTGTATAACACGCTGAATTTATTCAGTGAACGCGGCCTTATACGCGAGCTCAAAGTCGATAGCAGCCGGAAATTCTACGATTCGACAACGCACCCTCATCATCATTTCTTTCATATCGACAGTGGTGAATTGCAGGATATTCCCGCCGACCAAATAGGCATCGTCGGTTTGCCGCCATTGCCTGACGGCACGGAGCGGGAAAGTATCGAAGTACTGATCCGCGTTCGGGACAAGAAGCCCGCGGCCTGACCGGGCTTGCTGTGGCGCAGGAGAATTTGCGACGCTATACTCGCGCCCCGGACGCATCCGTGTCCCTGGAATTTAGCCGGATTAGCTCAGTTGGTAGAGCATCGCATTCGTAATGCGGGGGTCAGGTGTTCGAATCACCTATCCGGCACCATCTCTCCCGCGGTGCAAAGTGCTGCTCGTGCATGCGCAGCAAGTCACTTGCCAGTCGCTTGAATACTTGCGGGAATCGGTACTGCGAGACGGCGCGCCAGACTTTCGTCAGTAGCAGCACTTGCGACAAACCAAGGATCAGGAGAAAAGAGTGACAGCCAATAACCAGAATCAGAACGGCAACATGTTTCTTTACGGTCAACCGGAGCTGTTGACGTTTGAAGACCACGGCACCCTGGGTCTGACACCATCGGATACACCCTACGCACTTGCCAGCAGCGTGCGTGCGGTGCCCATCACAGTGGCCGAATTTGCCAGCGCGCAACGCAACTACCCGATCGTCTTCACCAACATCGAGGCACCGTACCCGGTAGCGGTTGTCGGTTTACTGGAAGACGTTAATCTCTTTATGGAGAACGGCAACTGGGACCCTGGCTGCTACGTCCCGGCGTATCTGCGCTGCCACCCGTTCGCATTTGCCGCAGAACAGGAAGGTCGAATTGCCGTTGTTATTGATCGAGAAGCGCCGACGGTCACGCCAGACTCCAGGTATCCTTTTTTCGTTGACGGCAAATTGGCGAGCGAAACTGAGTCAATGATGCGTTTTTGTGCACAGTACGAAGCGGAACGGAAACGGACGGTAGAGTTTTGTAAGACGCTCAAAGATCTTGGCGTACTCGCGGCACAGCGCGCAACGCATACGCCGGACGGCAGCTCTGAAGAACAAGTGTTGGCGAATTACGTTAGCGTTGATGCAGAAAAGCTGGCAGGACTCAATGCCGACAAGGTCGTTGAATTGCACAAGTCCGGCCGACTGGCGTCGAGTTACCTGCAACTCTACTCACTGGAGAACTGGCAATCGTTGATGCTGCGTCGCGAGCAGCGACTGAAAAAAACAGGCTAAAAAAAACCCCGCGCAGTACTGCGCGGGGTTGAATGAGCCTGCCGATAGTCCGGGCGGGCGGCAGGCTGCCGATCAGGGCTCCAGCAGCAGTATGCCAATTTTCCATGCCGTGAATACATTGCTGCCGGCATCGTATTGACCTCGTGCGTACAGGGAACGCGCGCTGTTGGCACCGTCCAGTTCGAGGTCCAGCGCCGCCACAAACTCCGCGAAATCTGCGTATAGCTGCAAGCTGTCGCGGGTCTTGATTGAATACAATGTGCGGCCACTGTCTGGTGGCGCGATAACGGTTCCTGCATCCAGCGATGTCAGGTCGATCAGAACCGGGCCTTGCTTGATGTGGTGACGCTGGTCGATGTCCGGATTCTGATTGTCGAGTACCAGGCCGTCCAGGGATGTACTCAGGAACGGAGCGAGCGTACCCGCGACACCCCAGCCAACACCGAGCGCACTGCGCACGTCACTGAAATCAATGACAGTGCGGCCATCGAAGTCCGGAGGTGCTGCGCCGAACGCAGTAGGGAAGCCGTAGGCAACGACCGGCCGCCCGACAGCCTGCGCATCCAGAGGCAATGCGCCGGTTGCAACTTCATAGTTGCCTGGATCGGCATCAAGATCGCTGCTCGGGCCAGTGCCAGCGAAATCGAAGATATCAACCCGGCGGCGGTCAATCGCATGCAAATCGATATCGATCTGGCCTGGATTGACGGTATTCGCAATACCGCTGAGATGCGTGAGATGCATGCGGACTGCTCCCGCTGTGGCATCGACCGTAATACGCGTGTCGTTGCCCACCGTAGCGATACCGCGCACCGTCACAGCCTGGCCTATTGAAATGGCTTCGTGGCCGAGCAGAGCGTCATGACCGCGTTTGAATACCTTGGTGTCCGGGCCAACGATGACCGTGACGTCATCGCGAAAGAATGCTCTCTCATCGCTCAGAATTACCGTTCCGCCACGTACCGTCAGTTCATTGCCACTCCGAGCAATGACGTTGCCTTTCACTGCGTCGATGTCGCTGCCCGGAACACTGCTGCCCGCCAATACGACGTCAGCAGTAAATTCACGTGCCGCGACATTCAGCGTACCCCTGGCGACGGTCAGTGTGCCGGGGCCGGCGGCGTTCAATGCACGTAGGCCATCGATGCCGGTCCACAGCTCTTCATTGACTTCAAACTCAGTTTCATCATTGACGTGCACGGTGATGCGGCCGAACAGACCATCGCGACGATGAAAAGGTCGCAGGTCAACCGTGTAGGTCATTGCAAGCTCATCCGCATCGACAAACAGACCGCGGACTCGGATGTCTTTGCTGTCCACGGGGTCGATTTCAGCCACGATAAACGGCTCGGCGACGGCGATTGCCGGGGTGCTGTCGACGTCGACCGCATGCGATGCAGCGAGATCAAAGTCGACGGTCAGGAGCGACGGCCGACCGCGAGTGATCACCAGTTGATTTCTGTCGGACAGCGAAATGGTCAGGCTGGTTTGTGTCAACACATTGCCATCTGCGTCAGTTACGACCGCTTCTTTCGCCGCTCCGTCCGCTTCGACAAACACTTCGGCGTCGCTGTAATCCAGCGTTATGGTTCCCGCGACGTAGACGCCGGGCGGAATCGACGCGGCCGTGACGAATTCGGTGAGGTCAACGTACTGTGCGAAGTCGATGCGTGTCGAAATGGGCAATGTTTCGACGAGCGTGCCGTTGGCTTTTTCCAGGGTCAGCGAAACCACGTCCACCGAATAACTTAAAAAATCGCCGTCGGCATCGGTCAATCCGAGCAGCAGAGTGCCGCACTGGTCCGCGGTAGACGGGTCAGCCGGGTCGCAGGCGGCTACTGCTGCGGGCTCGCTGCCTGCACTGCCGCCTCCGCCGCCACAACCGACGAGCAGCCAGGCCATTGCGAACAGGCCGATCCAGGACCAGACGGAATAAATTCGTGCGCCTCCTGGCAGGCGATTATTGGATGTATGCATGTCAATCTCCTCAGTGCTCCAAGCGTGTTTGCTACCCCGATCAACGCGGTGCCGCGCTTTTGGTTGACAGAGAACGCGAACTGTCGCCATTTGGCTACTGAGAACTTGCAAAATTACAACTACTTATCTTGTATTCCTGCTGCATCGTGTCAGAATGCCAACGTTACAGCGGTATACAGCCGCGCTACACTGAAAAAAGCAAAAACGGGGAAAGCGGCGACTGCATGACTAGCTCCTCAAGCAGGGACAATACGGGAACATTCATCGCCCAGAAGCGGCGACCACGTGCCGGTGAACGAAATCGCGGCGCGGTCGACGCCCTGCAAACCAAAATCGCAGTCAACTTTCAACAACTCGACCCGGAGCGCTCGACGGAGCAACTGCGTGACAACATCGCAGAACTGCCGGATGCGGCGGGCTGCGATACGGCATTCCTGGCACTCTTCAATAAAGACGCTTCCGCCATCGAATCGGTGTACGCCTCGAGTTCCGTATTTTGTGCATGCAATCCGGATGCGCTTGCAAAAGATCGTCTAAGCGACTGGCCCTGGTTGCAACAGCGTCTCGGTCACCTGCGCGTAGTCGAAATTGCGAATACCGATAACGGACCCAAGTCAGCAGAGAGCGAATTCGCCAGGCTGGCTGGTCTCAACATGGGGTCGTGCTTGATCATCGGCTTCAGTGTTCGCAATGAAATAGCCGGTTTCCTCGCAGTTGCCAATGAACGCACCGTTGATGCCTGGGACGTGAATCTGCATTTGCTGATGAAGCTTGTCGGTGCCTCGCTGGCTTCCGGCCTTGAACGCATGCGGACGACTGAGTTGCTGTTTGATCTCGAAGACAGAAACGATCTCGTCAGTTTGACGGCGAACGACGGCATCTGGGATTTTGACGGTCAATCCAAACGCATCCAGTTTTCGCGCCGCTGGAAAGCCATGCTCGGCTACGACGACCAGAGCGATATTCTGCCGGACTGGTATCGGCTGGTGCACCCTGATGACATGGCGCGCGTGCAAGCAAAGATGCGCGAGCACCTGGAAGGCAAGTCACCGTTCTTCGAATCGGTGCATCGCATGAAGCACCAGAACGGCGAGTGGCGCTGGATGACCAGTCGCGCCAAGGCACGGCAGGATGAACGCGGGCGCTTGATTCGCCTGCTGGGTGTCGAAGTCGACATCACTGAACGCAAGCTCTACGAAGAGGCATTATTCCGCGAAAAGGAAAGCGCACAGATCACTTTGCGTTCCATAGGTGATGGGGTCGTTACGACCAAAGCCGATTGCACGGTTGAATACATCAACCCGGTCGCGGAAGAGTTGACTGGCTGGAAAGTGGACGACGCAAGCGGCAGACCGGTTGACGAAATATTTCGTGGCTTCCATGAAGAGACCTGTGAACCGCTTGAGAACCCGCTGGCTGTCTCCATTCGCCGTAACCGGCCAATCAAGTCTGTGCGGCCAACATTACTGATTCGACGTGACGGCAATGAGCTGTACATAGAAAGTACGGCATCACCCATCCGCGACGGCCGTGGCGAAGTGACGGGTGGCGTGCTCGTGTTCCACGACGTCAGCGAATCGCGCGAACTGAATCGTCGCCTGAGCTATCACGCCAGTCACGATATCCTGACGGGTCTTGTAAACCGGCGGGAGTTCGAAAACCGTCTTGAGCGTGCCTTGAAAAGTGCGCGAGCCCGCGAAACCTCTTATGCGCTTTGCTATCTCGATCTGGATCAATTCAAGATCGTCAATGATTCCTGCGGGCACAGCGCGGGCGATGCGTTGCTCGGGCAGCTTGGTGCGCTGTTGAAGTCGAAAATACGCTGGCGCGATACCCTGGCTCGCCTCGGCGGTGATGAATTCGGTGTGCTACTGGAGAGTTGCAGCCTTGAAGAAGCGATGCAGACGGCAGAAGTTTTGCGCGTCGCCATCGGCGAATTCAAATTCATGTGGGACGACCGCAGCTTCCGCCTTGGCGTGAGCATCGGCGTCGTACCGATCACGGCAGAGAATGAAGATGTTGCCGCATTGCTCAGCGCTGCGGACAGCGCCTGTGCAGCAGCCAAGGAAGCAGGCCGCAATCGCATCCATAGCTTTCAGGAAAACGATATCGACCTCATGCGCCGCCGCCGCGAAATGCAGTGGGCTGCGCGTATCAACAATGCACTGGAAGAAAATCGCTTCGAACTGTTTCGGCAGACAATTCAGCCGTTACAGGAAGAGGATCTCGGTGCGCATTACGAAATACTGCTGCGTATGCGCGACGAGCAGGGCGGTATTATCTCGCCGGAGCTGTTCATTGCCGCCGCCGAACGCTACGGCATCACGCCCAATATCGATCGCTGGGTAATCACCAACTCGTTTCGTTGGCTGGTATCCGAGGCGGATGAGCGCGAGCGTTTGTCGCTGTGTTCTATAAATCTGTCCGGCCAGAGCCTGGGTGATGAAAAGTTCTTGCCGTTTGTGGTGGATCAGTTCCAGGTGAGCGGTATTGACGCCACCAAGATATGTTTCGAAATCACGGAAACGGCCGCCATTGCCAGTTACTCGCAAGCGAATCGATTCATCAATGCATTGAAAGAACTGGGCTGCAAGTTTGCGCTGGATGATTTCGGTACAGGCCTGTCGTCGTTCGGTTATCTGAAGCATTTCCCCGTGGATTTCCTGAAGATCGATGGCAGTTTCGTCAAAGAAATATTGCACGACCCAATTGATCGTGAAATGGTGCGCTCAATCAATGAAATTGGCCACCTGACCGGCAAGCGCACGATCGCAGAGTTTGCTGAAAATGAAGAAATTATTACCATGCTGCGTGGCATGGGTATCGATTACGCGCAAGGCTATGGTGTTTCCGAACCCAAGCGCGTTACTCGCGCAGTCGCCTGAGGCCGTCGCTGGCGCTATGCGAAACGCATAGACAAATCGATGGCACGCACGTGCTTGGTCAACGCACCAACTGAAATATAATCCACACCGGTTTCTGCCACTGTCTTTAGCTCTTCGAGTGTTAGGCCACCGCTGGCTTCAAGCTCTGCAGCGTTTTCGCCGTACGACCGATTAAGTAGTACCGCTTTACGCAGTCCATCATTGTCGAAGTTATCAAGTAAGACACGTCGAACGCCGCATTTCAGCGCTGCTTCCAGTTGCTGCAGATTTTCCACTTCAACTTCCAACAGTACTTCGGCGTTGACAGCGCGTGCCGCCAATACAGCGCCTTCGATACTGCCAGCGCTCTCGATATGATTCTCTTTGATCAATATCGCGTCAAACAGCCCAACCCGATGATTTCTGCCGCCACCACAACGCACTGCGTATTTTTGCGCCAGGCGCAAGCCGGGTATAGTCTTCCGAGTATCCAGTATGCGGGTACTGGTATGTGCTACCGCGGCAACATAACGGGCCGTGACCGTAGCAGTGGCTGACAAGCTTTGCAGAAAATTCAGTGCAGTTCGTTCGCCACTAAGTAGCGCTCGGGCATTGCCGCGCAAGTTGCAGATTGTCGCGTTAGCAGCAAGTCGATCACCATCGGCTGCCAGCCAGTCAATCTCCACTCGATCATCAAGGCGTTGGAAAACCTGCTCCGCCCACGGTTGGCCGGCCAGTATCATTTCCTCGCGAGCGATAATGCGCGCGTTCGCATGCTTGCTTGCATCGACCAGTGCAGCTGTCAGATCACCGCTGCCAAGATCTTCGGCCAATGCAGCGTCGACGTTTGCGTTTACGGCGGCGTTTGGAATGTCGTACATGTCCAGTCCTGAAACAAGAAACCCGGCACGAGGCCGGGCTTCCCGATAGAGCATCAACGAATGCGTTACATGATAAAGCCGTGATGCGCGCCAACCATGCTCATGACCATCGGAATGGACATCAGCGTGTTCGAGCGTGAGGCGAGAAACGCGATGCGCTTGCCTTTTGCGATTTCCTCGGCGCTGGCTGAAACCATTCCCAGAATTTTCTTCTGGTTTGGCCAGATTAGCACCCAGACATTGAACAGCATCAAGGTGCCAAGCCAGGCGCCAATGCCGATCGTCAACGCATAGGAATTGACGCTTTCGCCGAGCATGCCGAGCGCAAAAGCGTCGTCGAGCATGCCAAGGTGCAGCAAATAGCTCGCGCCGGTCAGCCAGGTAAACAATGCGCCCCAGCGAAACCACCACAAGGCGCGTGGCGCGACGTACTTGGTGATGCCTGCGCCGCCCGGGCCACCTTCATCAGCAGCTGCGTCGCCGAGCGCCGGCACCTGCACGAAGTTGAAGTAGTACAACAGACCGATCCAGGTGATACCTGCTAATACGTGCAGCAAGATAATGACGGATACGGCAGAGGCTGCGACCATGCCCGAGGTGCCAAAGGCGATCAGCAGTGCCAGCACAATGCCGCCGATGATCGTGCCGGCAATAGTATTCAATGGATTCATTTTTTATCTCCCTGACGATTATTCTAGGTATCGCTTTGTTGTCGGAAATTTCCAGGAGAGCTTATGCCCGCTCTGGCCAAGCGTGGCGCTATTATAGAGGCTGGTGCGCGTAAAATCCCCCGCCATTCTGGTCCCGGCCAGTGTTGCTTCGGTCAGCCGAGAAAAGTCCATAAGACTATGAAATACAACGCTAAAAATTTTCAGGCAGATTTTTTTGCCAACGCTCATGAGCAAATCCGCTGAGCCGCCGCAGGACGAGTCGCGGCCGCCATCGCCGTGTATTCGCCTGTGTACGCTTGATGACAACAATATTTGTCTCGGTTGCCTGCGTACCCTCGATGAGATCGTAGCCTGGTCGACCTTGACCGCCGCACAGCAACGCGACTTGTTGCGGGAGCTGGCAGCGCGCCGGAGCTGAGCAGTTTGCATCTCTGCTGCCTATCTGGCGTACAATTGCCCGCTGATTATGGCCGACCGAGGAACATAGATGCGAGTACTGGTAACAATATGTGCACTAATGCTCCTGTCGGGTTGCACGGCGCTCATGGTGGGCGGAGCTGCAGCAGGCGGCTATCAACTGGGCAAAGACGAGCGGTCTGCGTCCCAGGTGACCCGAGATGGCGCGACGACCGCCTCGATCAAGAGCCGCCTGATTGCCGACAGCGAAGTCAGTGCATTCAACGTAAACGTTGATACCTACGCCAACCGGGTGACATTGCGCGGTACAGTTGGAAGTTACGAGGCCCGTGTGCGGGCTGGTGAGATCGCGTCGTCCGTTGATGCTGTACAGACGGTCGACAACCAGCTAAAGGTCGTAATCGAATAGTATTTTCGGCGCGGCTTCCTTGAATCAATTGCGGCCGGGCCCATATTGGCGTCCGGGCGATGCTAACAATCTAATAGAGAGACACGACAGTGACTGCAAATGTAAACGAAAGAATTGAATCCCAGCTCAAAGAGAACCAGGTGCTGCTGTACATGAAGGGCACGCCGGATTTTCCACAATGCGGATTTTCCGGGCAAACCGTAGCTGCGCTCAAGGCGGTTGGCAAGCCGTTTGCATTCGTGAATATTTTTGAGGACCCGGAGATTCGCGAGGGACTTAAAGAGTATTCGAACTGGCCAACATTCCCACAGCTCTACGTGAACGGTGAGCTGGTCGGCGGCTGCGATATTGTTGTTGAAATGTTCAACTCGGGTGAGCTGAAAACGCTACTGGGCAACGACGAGAAGTAGTTACCCGGGCGCGTGGCCGCTGCTGTCGGTCTCGCTTTTCACGGACTCCCAGTCTGGTTGCGCGTTGGCTGCGTCATACACCGGTTTGAATCGGTTGATGACATCGCAAAAAATATCCGTGGTCATTTCTGCATCGTATGCTGCTGAATGCGCCTGCGTTTCATCCCAGCTCATGCCCGCCGCCTTAACCGCACGTGCCAGCACAGTCTGGCCGTAAGCGAGGCCGCATAGTGTTGCGGTATCGAATGCACTGAAGGGGTGGAATGGATTACGTTTGATGGCAACGCGTTCGACAGCGGCGTTAACGAAGCCGAGGTCGAAAGAAGCATTGTGACCGACCAGTATGGCGCGTGTGCAACCTGCATCACGTACCGCCCGACGAACTTCCCGGAAGATCCGTTGCATAGCATCCCTTTCGTCTATCGCAGGGCGCAAAGGGTGATTCGGATCAATGCCGTTCACAGCCATTGACGCAGGCTCCATGTTAGAGCCTGCAAATGGTTTGACGTGATAACGAAATGTTTCGCCGCGGATCAGCGTGCCGTCGTCTTGTGCCTCGACCAGGACAGCGGCGATCTCCAGCAAAGCATCCGTTTGCGAATTAAAGCCACCGGTTTCGACATCAACGACTACAGGCAGGAAGCCGCGGAAGCGGTCCGCGATTGCGAAAGGTTTACTCACAGTATTCGGATCATTTTCGCGATGAGGGTGGCGGGCCGCCCAGCATATGCTGGTCAAGCAACAAATTCATTGTAAATCGAACACCAAAGCCGGTGATCGTGGTTGGAATGTGCGCGAGGCCGCCTTT
Source organism: Woeseia sp. (assembly GCA_037968755.1). Taxonomy (GTDB): domain Bacteria; phylum Pseudomonadota; class Gammaproteobacteria; order Steroidobacterales; family Woeseiaceae; genus Woeseia. Next base: position 41,711 of record JBBKWB010000108.1, on the reverse strand, counting down.
GCGCATACAAGCGCTGAGGTCGACATGCACCCACGGTATGGAATCCGCGACAAATTCGTTGAGGAATGTAGCTGCCAGAATGTGGTCGCCGCCTGCGCTTGGCGAGCATTGTTTGATATCCGCCGTTTCACTGGAAAGTTCAGCGAGGAATTCCTTGTCGACCGGAAACGGCCAAACCCGTTCGCCACTGTCGCGACCGCTGCGTTTCAGAATCGGGTGCAGATCGGGACGGTTCGTAAATACACCGCTGTAGCGCGTGGTAACGGCAGTTACGCAGGCGCCGGTCAGGGTGGCATAGTCGATCATCAGGTCCGGTTTATCTTCACACGCGAAATGCAGCAGGTCTGCGAGGGCCATACGGCCTTCTGCGTCTGTATGGATTACCTGAATAGTTTTGCCGTTTGCCGCGGTAACGACGTCCTGCGATTTGTAAGCATGTGGTCCAGTACGATTCTCGGTAATTGCGAGCCAGCAGTCGACTGCATAGGGCAGCTTCATTTCCGTGATGGTTAGCAAGGAGCCTACAGCGACTGCGCTGCCGCCCATGTCGACGTGCATGTCCAGCATTGCGTTAAATGGCTTCAGGTTAGTGCCGCCCGTGTCGAAGATAATACCTTTGCCGACCAGGCTGAGAGCGGGCGACCTGGCCTTTTTGCCACCTGGGCGATAGCGCAGATGCACGATTGCGGCGCTGTCGTCATCATTGCCTTGTGCGACAGCGAGAAACGCTCCAGCGTTCTTTTTTCGCAGCGCCGCTACGCCGTATTTTTTGAACTGCCAGCCATTGTCTTTCGCAAGTGTTTGCAGAACCCGGCAGTACGCGCGCGCATCCAGCTTGTTCGGAGGCAGGCTGGTCAACGCGCGAGCCAGGTTGTTGCCCGCCGCTTCAGCTGTCAGGCGACTTAGATCCAGTTTTTTCTTCAGAGCAATCAGGCGTAGCGACTTAACAGGTGACGGCGCGGGTTTGGTTTTGCAGTCTGGCAATACGTATGCAGCGGCAAGGCCAGCCGCGAGTAGCGCGTTAATAACTGCAAGCTGTTGTGCCGCGGAGAAACCTTCAACCCAAATGGCGATTCGGGCAGCTTTTCCGGACACGGCGGCCGCCAGCAATTTTCGAGCGAATTCGAGCTGTGCAAATGTTTCCGCATCTTCCGCAAGTTCGCCGACGTGCACAGCGGTAAGCGCCGTGTTGTCCATTCGATGGCTGATGCCGGGAACGTTGCCCGCTTTCGACCGTTTCTGGAGTGCTTTAAGTTTGCTACCCTGAGGCAGCCGCTTCCAGACCGTCGCGGACGCTTTGATTGGCACTGCAATCAAAAGCTGATCAATGTCGGAGAATGTTTTTTCTGTGGGTGTGCCGGTCGTCTGGATGATCCGGACTTGGTTACCAGTGAATTTACCTTCGGGAAATCTTGGCATTGCGGTACTAACCTTTAGCGTCAGCATAGGCCATAATACGCGCACCGGCGACAAAGGCCGCGCGCGGCAAAGTAGGTGGCGGCCGGGGCGATGGAGCGGTGATCCTAGCAGGACGCCCTTGTTAATTCACGCCGCGTTAATCCAGACAGGTGATGCAGGCAGGCAAGTGGACAGTTTATGAGTGATTTCAGCAGATTTGACGATATTGACCCTACCGAGACCCGGGAGTGGCTGGAGTCCATTGATTCCGTCCTGCGCCTGCACGGACCGGAGCGCGCCCACTATCTATTGAATCAAATGATCGACTTTTCCCGTCGATCAGGAGCCTATCTGCCGTACAGCCCGAATACCGCGTACTTGAATACGATCGCGACGGGACGTCAACCTGAATACCCGGGTGACCGTGCCATCGAGCGTCGCCTTGAGGCGTATATCCGCTGGAACGCGATGGCCATGGTGGTGCAGGCCAATCGCAAGAACACCGAGTACGGCGGGCATATTTCCAGTTACGCGTCGTCTGCCACGCTTTACGAAGTTGGCTTCAATCACTTCTGGCGTGCGCCATCAGCGGATCATGGCGGCGACATGATTTTCATGCAGGGCCACTCATCGCCGGGTATCTACGCACGTGCCTATCTTGAGGGCAGGCTAAGCGACGATCAATTGAACCGTTTTCGCCAGGAAGTCGGCGGTGGTGGTTTGTCGTCCTATCCGCATCCTTGGTTGATGCCCGATTTTTGGCAGTTCCCGACTGTGTCGATGGGGCTAGGCCCCATGATGGCCATTTACCAGGCGCGCTTCATGCGCTACCTGGAGAATCGCGAGATGATTCCAGTCAGTGATCGCAAGGTCTGGGCGTTCATGGGTGACGGCGAAATGGATGAGCCGGAATCCATGGGAGCCATCACGATGCCGGTTCGTGAAGGGCTCGACAATCTCGTATTCGTGGTCAATTGCAATCTGCAACGTCTCGATGGCCCGGTTCGTGGCAACGGCAAGATTATCCAGGAACTGGAAGCGGCATTTAGTGGAGCTGGCTGGAACGTTATAAAAGTTGTCTGGGGCTCGCGCTGGGATCCGCTGTTAGCGAAAGACCACCAGGGCCTCTTGCGGCGCGTCATGGAAGAGTGTGTGGATGGCGAGTACCAGAACTTCAAGTCGAAGGGCGGCGCCTATGTGCGTGAAAACTTCTTCGGCAAGTTCAAGGAAACGGCCGAGATGGTCGCCAACATGTCTGACGACGAAATCTGGCATTTGAATCGAGGCGGGCATGATCCTCTGAAAGTGCACGCGGCCTATGATGCAGCAGTCAATCACAAGGGACAGCCCACAGTGATACTTGCCAAGACCGTAAAGGGATTTGGCATGGGCGCCGCTGGCGAAGGCCAGAACATCGCGCACCAGCAAAAGAAACTTGATGTTGAAGCGCTGAAGGCGTTCCGGGATCGTTTCAATATTCCCGTGTCGGACAAAGATATCGATAACGTGCCGTACTGCAAACCGGCGCCCAACAGTGATGAAATTGAGTACTTGCACGAACGTCGCAAGAAGCTTGGTGGTTATCTTCCGCAGCGGCGAATGAAATCCGAGTCGTTGCACGTTCCGCCGCTCGAAATGTTCAAGTCGCAGCTCGAAGGCACTGGCGAGCGCGAAGCGTCCACAACCATGGCGTTCGTGCGGATAATTTCAGCGTTGATTCGCGACAAGCAGATTGGCAAGTACGTCGTGCCGATAGTGCCTGACGAGGCCCGTACCTTTGGCATGGAAGGCATGTTCCGCCAGGTTGGTATTTATTCGTCGAAAGGCCAGTTGTACACACCGCAGGACGCGGATCAGCTGATGTTCTATCGTGAAGACAAGAAAGGCCAGATTCTCGAGGAAGGCATTAACGAAGCTGGCGCATTTTGTTCGTGGCTGGCGTCCGGCACGTCGTATAGCAATCATAACGTGCAAACCTTGCCGTTCTTTATCTATTACTCGATGTTCGGCTTCCAGCGGATCGGCGATTTCATCTGGGCCGGCGGCGATCAGCAATCCCGCGGCTTTCTTATTGGCGGCACAGCTGGCCGCACGACGCTGGCGGGTGAAGGCCTGCAACATCAGGATGGACACAGCCTCGTTATCTCTTCGACTGTTCCGAACTGTGTTTCCTACGATCCCACCTACGCATATGAACTGGCGGTAATCATCCAGGACGGCATACGTCGGATGATTGGTGAACAAGAGAATATTTTCTTCTACATCACCTGCATGAACGAGAACTACGTACACCCGGCAATGCCAAGTGGTGTTGAGGACGGAATCCTGAAAGGGATGTATCTGTTACAGGTAGGCGACCAGGGGCAGGTACGACCGCAGTTGATGGGCTCCGGTACCATCCTGCGTGAAGTCCTGGGTGCGGCAGAGCTGTTGAAGAAAGACTTTGGAATTCCATCCGATGTCTGGTCTGTGACGAGTTTCAATGAACTGCGACGCGACGCGTTGGCGGTCGAACGCTGGAACCAGCTACACCCGGAACATCCGAGCAGGAAGAGCTACCTGGAAACCTGTATGGCCGAGCGCAAAGGCCCCTACATCGCCGCGACCGATTACATGAAAATAGTACCGGATCAGATTCAGCGCTGGGTGCCCGGCACCTATGTGACGCTTGGCACCGATGGCTATGGGCGCAGTGATGCGCGCAAGGCACTGCGCCAGCACTTCGAAGTGGATAAGCGATATATCGCAATCACGGCACTCAAGGCGCTGGCCGATGATGGCGCGCTGGACCAGAAGACCGTGTCCCAGGCAATAGAGAAATACGGCATCGACCCTGAAAAGCCAGATCCGGTTACGTTGTAACCGGATCAGCCAGAACAGATAACGACGCAGGCAAAAGCGAAATTCGAAACTGGAGTAACTGAGTGTCGGACAGTACTGACATTATCATTCCCGACCTCGGTGATTTTTCCGACGTGGAAGTCATTGAGGTTCTGGTATCGGCGGGCGACACCGTCGCGCGTGAGGATGGCCTCATCAGCCTGGAAACCGACAAGGCGACGATGGACGTTCCGGCGCCAGCCGATGGCGTGATCGAGTCGATTAAGGTCAAAGTGGGTGACCGGGTTTCGAGTGGCGACTCAATTGGACGCATGCAGGGTGGAACCGAAGCAACCGCTGCGCCACCAGCGGAAAGTTCAGATGACGCGGCAAGCGTTGCCGCCGATGAACCCGAGCCCGAGGCGGCCAGCGCCGCAGCTGAACCGGCCGGCGAGCAAACTGTAGTAGTTCCCGATATCGGCGATTTTGATGACGTTGAAGTTATTGAAGTCCTGGTCAGTGCAGGCGATGAGATAAAAGTAGAAGACTCACTGATTACGCTTGAGACGGACAAAGCGACAATGGACGTACCATCGACTGTTGCGGGTACCGTAAAGTCGGTCAGCGTGGCGGTTGGCGACAAAGTATCGAAGGGTGCAGCAGTGTTGATTGTCGATGCAGTGGCCGCAGCACCAACCAGCAAAGCGGCACCGGCGGAGAAAAAGCCTGCCGCAGCAAAGGCGCCGCCTACCGCCAAAGCGGAGTCGGCAGAAAAGACTTCCAAGGCAGTCGTACCGAGCGAACTCCCGCCGATCGACGAAGCTGGCTTTTCCACTGCGCATGCCAGTCCTTCAGTACGCAAACTGGCACGCGAACTGGGCGTTAACCTGACGCAGGTCAAAGGCAGCGGCGATAAGAGCCGTATTTTGCACGACGACGTCAAAGCGTTTGTGAAGAGTGTTATGAGCGGTCAGTCCAGCGTCGAGGGTGCTGCGGCTTCGTTGCCGCAGGTTCCAAAGGTCGACTTCGCCAAATTCGGCGAGATTGATTCGCAGCCGCTCACCCGAATCCAGAAGATTTCCGGTCCACGCTTGCAAGCGAGCTGGATAAATCTTCCGCACGTTACACAGCATGACCTTGCAGATATCACGGAGCTGGAAGCGCGCCGACAAACCTTGAAAGGTGCGGCGAAGGAACGCGGTATTTCACTGACACCGCTGGCGTTTGTAATGAAAGCCTGCATCAGTGCACTGCGGGAATTTCCTAAAGTGAATGCGTCATTGTCCAACGATGGCAGCGCACTGGTTTACAAAAAGTACTATCACCTGGGGTTCGCGGCTGACACCGATCAGGGACTGGTAGTGCCGGTCATCAAAGATGCCGATCAAATGGACGTCTACGAACTGGCCGCACAGCTGGGCGAATTATCCAAAGCTGCGCGTGACGGCAAGCTAAAAGGCGACCAGATGCAAGGCGCGAGTTTTACTGTCTCAAGTCTTGGTGGAATTGGTGGAACAGCATTTACGCCGATTGTTAATGCACCTGAGGTTGCCATACTCGGTGTGTCCCGCTCGTCGATTCAACCTATCTGGAACGGCGAAGCGTTTGAACCCAAGCTGATGCTGCCGCTGTCGTTCTCCTATGATCATCGCGTAATTGACGGCGCCTATGCCGTGCGCTTTACGACATTCCTTTCGCAGGCATTGAACGATGTCGATGCGATGCTGCAAGCAATTCCCTAGGCGGTTCGCATGAGCAATGAGAAAACCCTGACGGTTCCTGATCTGGGTGACTTCGCAGACGTTGAGGTTATCGAGATTCTGGTGAAAGCGGGCGATGAGCTGCAGCCTGAAGATCCGGTGGTCACGCTGGAGACAGACAAGGCCACGATGGATGTGCCAGCCACTGATGCTGGAAAAGTCACCGCGCTGCGGGTCAAAGTGGGTGACCGGATTTCAAAGGGCGACCCGGTACTCGATTACATCTCGGCAAATAACTCTGAAGCGGCCGCTGCGCCAGCCACTTCAACGACCACAACGCCGCCCGCAGAGCAAACCGCCGCTGTTGCGGATGCCCCGGCTCCGCAGGCGGCGGCAAAGGGTGACGCAACACACACCGCCGAGATGGTGGTCATTGGCTCCGGACCGGGCGGCTACACCGCTGCCTTTCGTGCCGCTGACCTCGGCATGCAGGTCATCCTGGTGGAACGCTTTCCGGTGCTCGGCGGAGTTTGCCTGAACGTTGGGTGTATCCCGTCAAAAGCGTTGCTGCATGCGGCCAAAGTAGTCGATGAAGCTGCTGCGATGGCAGAGCACGGTGTCAGCTTCGGTAAGCCCAGGATTGACGCCCTGAAATTGCGCGAATGGAAGAACGAGGTCGTCGGTAAATTGACCGGCGGTCTTGTGCAGCTTGCGAAACAACGCAAAGTTAAAGTTGTACACGGTGTTGCCAGTTTCCAGTCGGCAAACAGGCTTGAACTGGACACTGGCGAGACGATTGATTTCAAGCACTGCATTATTGCGGCGGGTTCGGAAAGCGCAATGATCCCGGGACTGCCCGACGATGAGCGCATCGTTGATTCAACCGGAGCGCTTGAGCTGGATCCCTTGCCAAAAAGAATGCTGGTTGTTGGCGGCGGCATTATCGGTCTGGAGATGGCCTGCGTTTACAGTGCGCTGGGTACCCGGATTAGCGTTGTCGAGTTGACCAAGACACTGATGCCCGGTACGGACCAGGACCTGTTGCGACCGTTCCGGAAAATTATCGACAAGCGTTATGAAGCAATAATGCTGGGAACGAAAGTCACTGGCATGCGTGCGACTACGCCCGGAATCGAAGTGAGTTTTGAAGGCGAGGGCGCCCCGGAAAAAGAGCTCTATGACCGGGTGCTGGTAGCTGTTGGCCGGCGCGCCAACGGCGACAAACTCAAGGCCGAGAACGCCGGAGTCAGCGTTGACCAACGCGGCATCATCAAAGTCGACAAGCAGATGCGAACGAATGTGCCGCATATCTTCGCAATCGGCGACCTTGCGGGCGGACCCATGCTGGCCCACAAAGCAACGCATGAAGCCAAAGTTGCGGCGGAAGTGGCGCACGGCGCGAAAGTGGCGTTCGATGCGCGAACGATACCGTCCGTTGCCTATACCGATCCGGAAATCGCGTGGTGCGGCTTGACAGAGACCGACGCAAAGCGAGACGACGTTGACTACGAGAAAATTCAGATTCCCTGGGCAGCCAGCGGTCGCGCATTGTCGATCGGTCGTTCAGAAGGATTTACGAAGTTGCTGTTCGACAAGCAATCCGGCCGCGTACTGGGTGGCGCAATTGTTGGTCCGCATGCCGGCGACCTGATTTCGGAAATTGGCCTGGCAGTGGAAATGGGTGCTGACGCCACAGACATCAGCCTGACCATTCATCCGCACCCGACCTTGTCTGAGACTATCGCATTCGCCGCGGAAGGCTTTGACGGTTCGCTGACTGACCTCTACATGCCGAGAAAGAAGAGCAAGTAGAACGCCGCGCGCTAAGGGTATGGCAGCTCAGTGCGCTGCCGTATCTCCGAACTTACCTGTGCGCGAGTCAGCCGTTGCTGGCTTGCAGCGGCGGATCAGCCTGCACGTCCGGGTACAGTTGATCAAGAGGAACTGAGCGGCCGTCTTCCTGCACGACGCGACAATGATAGCGGCGTAGCAAGCGCGGTTCCGGCACGCCGCACGCGTGCGCAATTACGCCAATTTCCTTGCGCATGTTTTGCGAGTAACGGCGTACGCGTTCCGCTTTGTTTTCAGGCACCAAGCCGCGCTGCAAATCCTTGTCATGCGTCGTCACGCCAGTGGGGCAGGTGTTCTTGTTGCATTGCATTGCCTGGATACAGCCCAGCGCAAACATATAACCGCGTGCCGAATTCAAAAAATCCGCACCAACGCATAATGCCCAGGCCGCTTCGGTGGGCGTAACGAGCTTGCCACTTGCGATGACGTGTATGCGCTCGCGCAGTCCGTGCTTGTTCAACAAATCCACGACCAGCGGCAGGCTTTCCTTGATCTGCAGGCCGACGGAATCCATCAGGCTCATCGGGGCAGCACCCGTGCCGCCGTCGCCGCTGTCGATGGTAATGAAGTCGGGTGCCGACTCAACTCCGCGTTGTCGAATCAAGGTGAATAATTCGTCAAGCCAGCCATACGCGCCGATGACCGCCTTGAAGCCCGTGGGTTTGCCCGTTACATCGCGAATTCGGTTGATCAGGTCAAGTAACTCTTCTGCAGAAGCCACGTCCGGATGTCGGTTTGGACTAATTGAGTCCTGACCTTCAGGGATGCCGCGAATCGCGGCGATCTCCGCGGTGACTTTGGCGGCAGGCAGAATGCCACCCTTGCCGGGTTTTGCTCCTTGACTTAGCTTCAATTCGAACATGCGTACTTGCTCATGCGCGGCGATGTCCCTGAGCTTGTCATCGGACAACTTACCGTTCTCGTCGCGTACACCGTACTTGGCGGTGCCGATTTGAAACACGAGATCACAACCGCCTTCCAGGTGCCACGGCGACAAGCCACCTTCGCCGGTGTTTAGCCAGTTTCCGGCCATTTTCGAGCCGCGCGACAGCGCTTGCACGGCAGGCTTCGATATGGCGCCAAAGCTCATTGCCGAGACATTGAATATCGAGTCCGTGACGTAGGGTATGCGCGCACCTGGACCGATCGTTTTCTCTGACGTAGGTGAGGTATCCACTTCCATTACCGGATACGGGCAATTGACGTAAATTACCGTGCCAGGGGGATTCAGGTTGCGCGTTGAGCCGAATGCGACCGTGTTGTCGACCCCTTTTGCAGCGCGATAGACCCAGGATCGCTCGGCACGGTTGAACGGCATTTCCTCGCGATCCAGTGAGAAGAAATACTGGCGAAAAAATTCGCCGAGATGTTCGAACAGGTAGCGAAAACGGCCGACAACCGGAAAGTTGCGGCGTATCGCATGCGTCGTCTGGGTTCGATCAACGATGTAAAGGACAATGACGGCCAGCAGACTCAGCCCGAGAAAGAAAACGAACAGAGAAGCTAACGCCTGAACAATGTCCACCGCGCCAAGAAATGAGTCCCGCATTTATCGCTCCTGTTTGCCCCGGGTCATGATAGTCCGGCGAATCGCCGACCGCACCGTTTCAGACAGCGCGGCTGTCCAGTTTCTTCGCGATCAAGTGGTCAATACTAAGCTTGCCAGCGCCGCTGAAAAACAGGGCTAGCAGCATTACGAAATAGGTAATTGCCCATTCCATACCGCTGTTGGAGACAACGAAGTTACCGGTTTCCGTCAACCAGTCGAAGTTGCCATGCTCGCGCAAGATATCTTTGGCCTTGTCGAGTCGCTCTACCGCACCTTCCACACTCGCATTGGCAAACGGGCTCATAGGGTCCGCGACAGCTTGCCAGCCGTTTTTCCAATGTACCTGGAAGGCCGCGACCAGCATGGTTACCATCAGCGGTATACTGAACCAGCGCATGGCCAATCCCAGCAGCAAGGCGATGGCGCCAAGTACTTCAGCACCAACCGCGAGATACGCCATCAGCGCCGGGAACGGCAAGCCGAGTCCCCAGTCCGGATTGCCGAACCAGGCGATTACATTGTCCATTCCACTCAGTTTGTTCGTGCCTGCTACCCAGAACACCGGAACGAGATACAGCCGCAATGCCAGAGGGCCCAGGGCGTCGGCAAACCGGGTTGAATTGAGCAGGGCGCGGGCGCGCGTCATGATTTGTAGCATTTCTGTCTCCAGGTAAAGTAGGTCTTGTTGAGTTGGCGGCTATGGCTCGAGGATTACCTGATCAGGTTCGGGTCCCAAGCAGGATGCCGACAGCACGCATTTCCCGTAGCGCCCCTGCACCGTGGGTAACCAGCGCTTCGGGCTCGGAATAATTAATTTCGGTGGCCAGTTGCAACAGCAGATCGCGACCCGATTGATTGCCATCGTTGTGCTCGATCAGCTCCAGCAATCGCGCTGTGACCGGATTCAACTCCATGAAACCAAGCTCATCATCCGCTTTGCGATAGATAGCAATAAACGTTGGCTGATCGCCAGGCTCGGTGGGTTGATACGTTGGCTCGATCCGATGCACGGGGAAACGGTAGGCCAGCGACCAGGCCAGCACAGACTTACAAGGCACTGCTGCAAGCAGATCGCCATCCGGGTCGACAATTGACATGTCGTCAGCGTCGTCACTCACGGACAATGCGAGCTCCGCCCATTCGTAGTGTGCAAGCTCCAGCAGGAACGGTGGGTCTGCAGACTGAAGCTCATATTCGTCCTGCAGAAAGGCAATGAATTCTTTGGAGATCTCGAGGAAATACGGCGTTTGTGCCTGGTGGTGGACCATGAACTCACGCACGAGGCGCTTCCAGCCTGCTTCCTTGTAGATCTTCTTTAGTACCGGAAACGTGCCGCCCAGCAACTTGTTCAGGTTGTTGAAAAAGAGCTCGCGGTAAATCGCCATGCGTCGATCTTCGATCGCAGCCGGTGCCGCAACGTGCTCGGGGTCGCGTATATGCGCCGCGAATTCGTACTGCTTTTTCTGGAAACCGGGTACGTCAGCCATTGCTGCGTCTCGCACCACTATGGCCGGTCTCGCTGGCGTTAGCCTGCAGGGACTTAATGCGGCGAACCTCTGCGTATAGATCTGCGACCGGCGGAAAGTTGAAGTCACGCTCCAGCAGGGTGGGCACCGGGCCAAAATGTTCGTAGGCAGCGGCTAGCAGATCCCAGGCCTGCTCACCGACGGCGTCACCATGGGTGTCTATGCGCAGGTCCTCGGCTTCGACGTAGTGCCCCGCCAGGTGAAAATAGCGCAGACGCTCTGCAGGCATGGCCCGGATAAACGCTTCGCCGTCGTAGCCGTGGTTAATACTGTTGACTACAACGTTATTGATATCGAGCAGCAAGTCGCAATCGGCTTCTTCCAGCACGGCCAACGTGAAGTCGGTTTCACTCAGTGACGAATCGGTGGGCGCGTAATAAGAAACATTCTCTACGGCCATGCGCCGTTCAAGAATATCCTGGGCGCGACGAATGCGTTTGGCTACGTAATGAACGGCTTCGTCCGTAAAGGGAATGGGCATCAGGTCGTAGAGTTGACCGTCATCGCCGCAGAAGCTCAGGTGTTCGGAGTAGAAGCGAATGTCATGCTCGTTCATGAAGTCGCGGACATCGCGCAATAAGGCTTCGTTAAGCGGTGCGGGCGACCCAATGCTGAGCGACAGACCGTGAATAAGAAACGGATAGCGTTCCGTGAAGTAGCGAAACTTCTTGCCGAGCTTGCCGCCAACCCTGATCCAGTTTTCCGGCGCGACTTCCATGAAATCAACGTCGACCGGCGGATCGGCAATCAACTTGTCGATGAGCCCACGTCGAAGCCCAAGGCCGGCACCGTTCACGGGATACTGACTGCGTGGGTCGGTCATGGTTGTGCTTCCTTGGCGGTGTTCTGGCATCGTACTAACTGACCAGTGTGACCCAGCAATTATTACAAAGACAGCCGTATCAGTGCGGGGTTCAGCGCAGTATTCGCTTCACTCGCTCCAGGTAACGCTGTTCATCGGGCGCCGCATTGTTCGACTGGGCTTCCCACAGGGTTTCGGCAAGGCAATCTATTACGCGATGCTCGGCGGTATGTGGATCACCGGATTTCACCTGTAGCTGGCTTAGAAGAGCGCGAATGCCGGGGGGGCGATCAGTCTTGAGTTGATCTCGAAGTGCAAGGTGTAAGCCCATGTGGAGAAAGGGATTTGTTTGACCGGCTTCCGGCGTGAAATCGTTATCCAAAGCGTCGGAATCGAGATAACGGTGGTACTCTGGATGATCCTGAATAACCTCCGCCAGCTGGGCTTCGAGTGGGCTCAGTGGTTCGTCCTGACGCGCTTTGCGGAATGCATCCACGTACATCTGCCGCAATTCGTTGCGATCCTGGCCGAAAATCATCAGCGTACCGCCAGCACTGACTTGCCGGGAAATTCGCAAAGGTCGTTAATGATGCACTCCGGGCACCTGGGCTTGCGCGCAGTGCAGGTGTAACGACCATGCAGGATCAGCCAGTGATGCGCGTCCTTCCTGAACTCCTCGGGCGTCAGGCGCACCAGGCGCTTCTCCACTTCCAGCGGCGTTTTTCCTTTTGCCAGCGCGGTTCGATTCGCGACTCTGAAAATGTGCGTATCAACAGCGATAGTCGGTTCGCCGAACGCAGTATTGAGGATCACGTTGGCCGTCTTGCGGCCGACGCCGGGCAGTGCTTCCAGGTCGGCACGATTCTGCGGTACTTCTCCGCCGTGCTGCTCAATTAACTGGCGGCACGTCTTGATGACATTGGCCGCCTTGGTATTGAACAAGCCAATTGTCTTGATGTAAGTCTTAAGTCCGTCGAGGCCGAGGTCGAGTATCGCTTGCGGCGTATTGGCGACGGGGTACAGCTTCGCGGTGGCTTTATTGACGCCGACATCGGTTGCCTGTGCTGACAAGATGACCGCTATCAACAGCTCAAACGAGTTCTTGTAGTTAAGTTCGGTATCCGGATGCGGGTTTTGCTCGCGAAGTCGGGCATAAATTTGGCTGCGTTTTTCTTTATTCAAAATCGGTGCCGGGATTTGTCGAATAATGAGGTGAAGTACAGGCCAACGGACAGTGCGACTTTACTACACGCCGCAACACTAGATGTTCTTGTATTGGCGTGCGGCCATGGACCGTTGTGCTGTCTGCGCACGGCGTTCGTCAACAATGTTCTTCGCGGCTACGGCCAGTCCGAGACTAAAGAATGCACCAGGCGGCAGGATAGCGAGCAGGAAACCACCGTCGAATAGCTGGAGACCCGGCAAGGCTTCGCCGCCAATCAGCATGTCCAGGCGTCCAAGGATGGTTCCCTGGCCGACCAGTTCTCGAAATGCGCCGAGCGCACACAGGAGCAAGGCGAAGCCGCTACCCATAGCCAGGCCATCAATCAGGCTGGCCGGCACCGGATTGCGTGAAGCATAGACCTCAGCGCGGGCCACAATGGCGCAATTAGTGACAATCAGTGGAATGAATATGCCCAGCGAGCGATCCAGTGCAGGCAGGTAGGCTTTGAATAGCAATTCGATGCAGGTTACAAGGCTCGCGATGATCAGCACGTACATAGGTATGCGGATTTCGCTGCGGATGAAGCGGCGGGTAGCCGATACCAGGACATTCGAAATACTCAGCACCGCCAATGTCGCGAGTCCAAGCCCCAGGCCGTTCACAAAGCTCGTTGTTACCGCGAGCAGCGGACACAGCCCGAGTAACTGCACCAGCCCCGGGTTCTGGTCCCACAGTCCGCTGCGAAGTCTTGCTGCTATTGAATCGCTCATTCCGTGTCGTTCTCTTCGACCGCAAACACCTCATCCTTGTGCAGCTCAAAGTATAGCAACGTCTCCTTGATGGCTTTGATCACACTGCGTGGCGTGATCGACGCGCCGGTCAACTGATCGAACTGACCGCCGTCACGCTTGATGGACCACAGTTCACGATCAGGATCATTGAGCGAACGCCCGGGAAACTGCTCTACCCAGTCCGATTTCGCTGATTCGATCAGGTCACCAAGTCCGGGCGTTTCCTTGTGCTCGAGTACGCGTACTGCGCTGACGCGGCCATCGATCTCGATGCCTATCAGCAGTCGAATCGGTCCGGAAAAGCCGTCGCGGGCAGTAACCACGAACAAAGCTGCAACCGGTTCGGCATCGCTGTAGACGCGATACACGGTGATTGGCCCGCCGCCCGGCAGCGCATGTGGAGGCTGGATTTCGAACGCCGATTTCGACAATTCGCTGTCGTAGTAAAGACCGCCCAGCGCGGGGGCCAGGCTGGCCTCCAGGAAATCTTTGCGATTCTGCTCGATGCGCCCGGAGGTCACCTGGTGTGTCCAGGCGACAAGCCCCGTACAGATGGCGGCGAGGACTGCGAGTATCAGTCCGCTACTCCAGATGGAGGCCGAATTGCCGTGCTCAGTCATTGGCGTCGGGCGAAAAAGCGCTTACGCGCATGCCCCACAATGTGCGGCTTCGTAAAGTAGTCAATGGTCGGCACGGCAAGGTTCAGCAGGAGTACGGCGAACGCGACGCCGTCGGCGTAGCTGCCCCAGCGGCGAATTGCATAAATCATGAAGCCAATGCCAAAGCCGTAAATCAGCCGGCCGCGTGTGCTGGTCGCGGCGGATACGGGGTCAGTAGCGATAAAAAATGCACAGAGGATTGCGCCGCCACTGAACAAGTGAAATCCGGGGCTGGCATGCAGGCCCGGCTCCAGAAAGTACATGAAACCGGACGGCAAGAGCAGCCCCATCAGTACAGCGAACGGAATATGCCAGCGGATAATCTTTTTCAGCAACAGCCAGGCACCGCCGATAGCAGTGAAGTTGCCGATCCACTCCCAACCGCGTCCGCCGAAATCGCCCATCGTAGGCAAGGCCTGGATCTCGTCGAACGTGCGCATGTTGTTGAGGCCAGCTTTAACGGTATCGAGAGGCGTCGCACGACTGATCGCATCAAATGTCAGGTAGTCGGGCAGGGTGCCGGTCAGCGTGTAACGCGCGGTTTCAACAAAACTCATGTAGTGATAGTCGAGATCACCCATGCGTGGTTGCGTCCACAGGTTCAGGTACATTGGAAATGCCACCATCACGGCTACGTAACCGGCCATAGCAGGGTTGAAAATGTTAAAACCGAGCCCGCCGTACAGATGCTTGGCAACCACGACAGCGAATAGCGCGCCGGTGGCAGTGACCCACCAGGGGGTCAGCGCAGGCAGTGCGAATACGAGCAAGGCAGCAGTGACCATCGCACTGTAGTCGCCCAACGCTGCTTCGACCGAGCGTCCGCGGATGCGCATCATCGCGGCTTCGCCGAGTGCGCAGAACAACGCCGCGACAATCAGGTTCAAGATAAAGCCGGGTCCGAAATACCAGACGTACGCGAGGGCGGCCGGGATCAAGGCCATCAGCACCTGGCGCATAATGGCCGCGACGTCAGTCGGGGGCGTCACAAACGGTGCTTCGCGGCGTTCGAATTCCATCTCGCTATTCTTCCTTATCCGCCGGTGTTTTGCTCTTCTTCGCGCGCGCCACCATGGATTTGATGGCATCAGGGCCGACAGCTTGCGCTGTACGCTTCTGGTCAGCGAGCTGTCCGTCGCGTTCAACGCGCTCGCGGCGAACTCGTTCATTGCGCGATTCAAAGCGTTGCCGCGCACGTTCGGCACGGGCTTTCTCGTCGGCCAGCTCGCGCATGCGTGCTTTGGCCTGGCGAAAATCCGCTGTTAGTGGAATATGGCTCGGACAAACCAGGTCGCAACAGCCGCATTCGATGCAATCGATGAGGCCGAATTCGCGCAGCTTTACCTCGTTGTCGGCGCATGCATGCCAAAACAGTTGCTGTGGCAGGAGTTGCACGGGACATACCTCGGCGCATTCACCGCAGCGAATACACGGTGATTCATTGCCGATGGCCGGAATTTCGGACATGACGAGGACGCAGTTCGTTGCTTTAACAAGCGGTACCCGGTCATTGCTGACGGACTTGCCGGTCATTGGACCGCCAATGACCAGTGCTGCGGCGCGCTCGGTGTAGCCACCTGCAGTGGCGACCACGTTTTCCAGCGGCGTACCGATGCGTGCCAGCACGTTGCAGGGTTCGTTCACGCCATCGCCCGTGATCGTCGTGACTCGCGATATCAATGGTTCGCCCAGGTTGACCCAGCGATGCACCGCTGCCGCGGTGCCGACATTCTGGACCACACAGCCTATGTCACTTGGCAACCCGCCGCTTGGGACCTCGCGATTCGTAACCAGTTGTACCAACTGATCTTCACCGCCTGACGGGTAAATAGTGGGGACTTGTTTCAATACGATGCGCTTGTCGTCCAGCTCGGCGAGTGCAATTGCGACACTTTCAATTGCTTCTGGTTTGTCGCTCTCGATGACGACGAAACAACTGTCAATGCCGAGCGCATGCATCAGCACTTGAGCGCCGCGGACAACGTCGCCGGCAAATTCGCGCATCAGCATGTCATCGCAACTAATGTAGGGCTCGCACTCAACGCCGTTCAGGATCAGGTGATCGAGCGGGGCGGTTATCGCCTGCATCAATTTTTGGGCTGTAGGAAAAACGGCGCCGCCGAGGCCAACAATGCCGCCCCGCAGAATCTGCTGTAACAACGCATCACGTGGCAGCGTGCGGAAATCAATAATAGGCTCGGCCAATTCGATCGCACGATCTTCGCCGTCACAATCTATGATTATGCACGGCGCCTTATCGCCCCTGCGGCGCGACACCGGCCAGGGTTCGATAGCGACAACTTTACCGGACGACGAGGCATGTATTGGTGCACTGATTACGCCATCTGCTTCCGCGATCAATTGCCCTTTTAAAACGATTTCGCCGACACTCACAACGGGTTGCGCGGGCTCACCGACATGCTGTGCCAGCGGCAACACTAACTGCGGCGGCAGTGGAACACGGCGAATTGCGGCTGATGTTGAACGGGCCTTTTCGCCGGGTAATCGCAGGCCGCCATGCAATTTGCCAAGATCAAATGTCGGTGCACTCATCGCACGACTACCATGCTGATGCAATCGACCGGGCAGGGCGGCAGGCACAATTCGCAACCCGTGCATTCGTCCGTAATGATGCTGTGCATCAGCTGGTGCGCGCCGACTATTGCATCAACCGGACATGCATCCCGGCAGTGCGTACAACCGATACACAAAGCCTCGTCAATAACAGCGACGGAGCGCTTCATGTCAGTGGCGGGTTCCTCAGCCAGGGGCATGACATCGCGGCCAAGCAAATCGGCCAGGCGTTGAATGGTTTCGTCGCCGCCGGGTGGGCACAGGTTTATGGCAGCGTCGCCCTCCGCAATGGCGAGCGCATAAGGCCGGCATCCCGGGAATCCGCATTGCGCGCATTGTGTCTGTGGTAGCAGGCGGTTGATGGACTCAACGAGCTCATCGCTGTTGGCGGGCAAGCGCCGCGCTGCAAGGCTCAGCACGATGCCGGCGAGCAGCGCAATGGCGGTGATAATGAGTACGGCCGGCCACATCGTAGCTAGTGTCCGTTCACGGTCGAGCCATGCCGGAGAAGCCCATAAATGCCAGCGACATCATGCCGGCCGTAATCAATGCGATCGCGGTACCCCTGAACGGGAGCGGTACATCGGCGGCATCGAGACGTTCGCGCATTGCGGCAAATAATGTCAGAACCAGTGCGAAACCGGCCGATGCGCCAAAGCCAAAGAACAGCGCCTGCAGAAATCCCGTGGCCTGCTGTACGTTTAGCAATGCCACGCCAAGTACCGCGCAATTCGTTGCGATCAGGGGAATATAAATGCCCAGCACCTGGTCCAGCAGCGGGCTCAGGCGGCGCACCATGATTTCCGTGAATTGCACGCTAACAGCGATCACCAGGATGAAAGCAATGGTGCGCAGGTACTCGAGGCCAAGCGGCTTGAGCGCGTACTCGTGCAGCAGAAAGCTGATTGCGGCGGACAGAGTCAGCACAAATGCTGTTGCGAGCGACATGCCCAGCGCGGCTTCGAGGTTTTTCGATACGCCCATGAAGGGGCACAGGCCCAGAAAACGTACCAGGACGAAATTGTTCACCAGTACGGTGCCGACGAGAATAAGAATGATATCGGTCATAGCGAGTCGTGACGGCGCATCAGCTGCGCCCGTGGCCTGGATTCAGGCACTATTGTAGTGCCTTCCTGCGCGCGCGTCGCGTGTACCTACTTGACGCGCATGCCCGGTTTGGCGCCACTGTCAACCGCCAGCAGAAATACATCCTTACCGCCGGGGCCGGCAGCCAGCACCATGCCCTCCGATATGCCGAAACGCATTTTTCGCGGCTGCAGGTTGGCGACTGCCACGACATGCCGGCCTATCAGGTCTGCCGGGCTGTATGCTGACTTAATGCCGGCAAATACGTTGCGTTCACCATCGCCGAGATTCAAGGTCAGCTGCAGCAGCTTGTCCGCGCCTTCGACAGGTTCAGCCTTCTCGATAAGTGCAACCCGTAAGTCCACTTTCATGAAATCGTCGATCGAGATCATGCCGGAATCACTTTGTGCGGCTGGCTGTGCCGACTTGGCGACGGGTTCTTTGGATTGTTCGACCATGGCCTGGACCTGTTTGTCTTCTACGCGAGTCAGCAGTGGCTGGAATTTCCTGATCTTGCTATTGAGTAAAGGCGTTGCGGCCTGGTCCCAGCTCCAGGCGGTCTCGCCAAGCAATACACGGGATTTTTCAGCGATTTCCGGCAGCACCGGCGTCAGGTAAATCATTAGGGTACGGAACAGATTTAGGGCCTGTGTACAGACTGCCTGCACGTCCTGTTTCGTCGCCTCGTCTTTAACCATCAGCCAGGGTTTTTTCTCTTCGATATAGCGATTCGCCTTATCAGCCAACGTCATGATATTGCGCATGGCCTTGGAGAATTCGCGCGCTTCGTAAAACTCTGCGATCGCGTCTGCTTCCACTGTGAATTCGGCAAACAGAGTCTTGTCATCGAGATCGGCCGACAACTGACCGTCGAATGACTTGCTGATGAATCCGGCACAGCGACTGGCAATGTTCACCAGCTTGCCGACGAGGTCGGAGTTAACCCGTGCAACGAAGTCGTCGAGGCGGAGGTCAATATCGTCCATGCCGGGGCCAAGCTTGGCGGCGTAGTAATAACGCAGGCAATTCGGGTCAAGGTGGTCGGCGAATGTGCGAGCGTTAATGAACGTGCCGCGCGACTTCGACATTTTCTTGCCATCGACAGTCAGGAAGCCATGCGCGAATACGCTGGTTGGCGTCCGCATGCCCGCGCCATGCAATACCGCTGGCCAGAATAGCGTGTGAAAATACACGATGTCCTTGCCGATAAAATGATAAACCTCGTGCGGGCTGTCCGCTTTCCAGTAGGCATCGAAGTCGAGTTCCGGGCGACGCTTGCACAGGTTCAAAAAACTGGCGACATAACCCATCGGCGCGTCGAGCCAGACATAAAAGTATTTGTCTGCGGTGCCTGGAATCTTGAAGCCGAAATACGGCGCGTCGCGGGAGATATCCCAGTCCTGCAGGCCAGTCTCAAACCATTCTTCGAGTTTGCTCGTAATATTTCGATGCAGTTTGGCCTTTGCAATCCAGTCCTTCAGTACAGCCGGAAATTCCGACAGCTTGAAAAAGTAGTGCTCGGACTCTTTCCATATCGGACGCGTCCCGGACAGAATTGAAACCGGATCAATGACTTGATCCGGTGTATACGTCGCGCCGCAGTTTTCGCAAGAGTCGCCGTATTGATCTTCGGTCTTGCAGCGCGGGCAGGTCCCTTTGACGAATCGATCCGGCAGAAACATGCCCTTTGATTCGTCGTAAGCCTGCTCAATGACCTTGGTGTAGATATGCCCGGCGTCGCGCAGTGCTTCGAACATCTGGCTAACGAGCTGCTCGTTCTCGTCGGAGTGAGTTGTATAGAAATTGTCAAAATCGACGCCGAAGGTTTGCAGGTCCGCCAACTGTTCCTTGCCGACACGGGCTACGAGCTCTTCCGGTGAGATGCCTTCCTCACGCGCCTTGATCATGATAGGTGTGCCGTGCGCATCACTGGCGCAGACGTAAATGCAGCTGTGGCCGCGAAGTTTTTGAAAACGGACCCAAATATCAGTCTGGATATACTCCACCAGATGGCCGAGGTGAATCGAGCCATTGGCATAGGGCAGGGCGCTGGAAACGAGAATCTGGCGGGGGCTGGCACTCATAGATTTGGGCGACCGTCTGGCTGGCGGCTAAAGGCGGCGATTATGCCACGATGCGGGCGGCGACGGGGCCCTGCGGTCGATTGCGTCGCTGGCTATTTTTGATCCCTGACCTGCTGAAACTTCGCCTTGTTGTTGGCCTGCTGGTAGGCCTCTTTGCCGGCCACGAAGCGGCGCTCGACGAGGTCCATCAGTGCAGAATCCATGGTTTGCATGCCGACCGCGGCACCGCTTTGCATTGCGGTTTCGAGCTGGTCGAGCTTGCCTTGTCGGATCAGATTTGCAACCGCCGACGTGTTGACCAGGATTTCAAGTGCCGCGATGCGCCCCGGTTTGTGCTTTGTTGGCAACAATTGCTGCGAAATGACCCCGCGCAGCGAGGTCGATAACATCGTACGAATGTGACTTTGCTTGTCGGCTGGAAAACTGTTGACGATGCGATCAACCGTAGCCGCCGAGCCATTGGTGTGCAGCGTGCCCATGACAAGAATACCCATCTCGGCAGCAGTGATCGCTACGCTCATGGTTTCCAGGTCACGCAGCTCGCCAACGAGAATCACGTCCGGGTCTTCACGCAAGGCAGAGTGTAGTGCCGATGCGAACGATTCGCTGTGCACCCCGACTTCGCGCTGGCTGATGAGACAGCCCTTGCGCTCGTGCACAAACTCAATAGGGTCTTCAATCGTAAGGATATGCCCCTTAAGGCGAATATTGATTGAGTCGATCATAGCGGCGAGCGTCGTGGACTTGCCGGAACCCGTTTTCCCGGTGACGAGGATCAAACCGGACGTCTGTCTACAGAGATTCTCAACGACCTCCGGCAATTTCAATTCTTCGAGCGACAACGCCGTGGACGGGATGGCGCGAAAAACAGCGCCGACACCGTTGAGATGGCGCATGATGTTGACACGAAAGCGTGAGATGCCCGACAGGTCGTAAGCAAAATCAACGGCATCATTCTGTTCAAAATCCCGCTGGGTTGTTCCGCTCATGATTTCGTACATGGCGGAGCGCACAAAGTCGGTCGTCAGGGCCTCATTGCCGAGGGTTTTCAATGATCCGTGTACGCGGACCCGAGCCGGATCGCCCGAAATAAAATGCAGGTCAGAACTGTCTTGTTCCAATGCAGTCTTCAGATAACTGTCAATCTTGTTCAAAGCGTCAGGTTCCTTCCAGGTCAGAGGCTGCGGTCGAGCCGCTTAGCCGCCCTCGCCGTCGAGTACAGGGAGGATGCCGGTGTCCGTAACAAAGCGTTTGAACGTGCGTTTGTCACTCGCGTAGCGAATCGCGTCATCCGGATCGACTTCGCGCGCCTCGATACATTCCATAAGTGCCTGATCGAGTAACTGCATACCCAAATCGCGGCCGGTCTGCAGCTGGGCCGGAATCTGGTGAGACTGATCAGTCATGATCAACTTCGAAATAGCCCGGTTATTCACCAGTATCTCCAGCACCGCTTTGCGCCCACGACCATCCGGTGTTTTCACCAGCACCTGGGTGACAACTGCTTTGAGACTCTGCGACAGGAAACTTTTGGTCTGTTCGCGCAGTTCGCCGGGTTGCGCGTCAATGATGCGATCGATCGTCTTGACGGCACCTGTCGTATGCAGTGTACCGAGCACCAGGTGCCCGGTCTCGGCTGCGGTCATCGCCATTGAAATAGTTTCTGCATCGCGTAACTCGCCGACCAGGATCACGTCCGGGTCTTCGCGCATCGCAGAACGGACGCCATCGGCAAAGCTTGTCAGGTGTGTGCCGAGCTCACGCTGGATAACCTGGCAGTTCTTGCTCGGGTGCACGAACTCGATGGGGTCTTCCAGGCTGATGATGTTCAGGTTCCGGTTCTGGTTCAGGTGGTTGATCATTGCCGCGAGCGTCGTGGATTTGCCGGTGCCGGTTGAGCCGGTGACCAGGACCATTCCCTGGTGGTAGTCACAAAAGTCGCTTAGTACGCTGGGCAACTTGAGTGAGTCCAGGGTAGGGACTTCATTCGGAATATATCGAAACACCGCGCCAATGCCGCTGGCCTTGCGAAACAAGTTCACACGAAACCGGCCGCCTTCTTCGCCTACGTAGGAAAAATCGAGATCGTGGCCGGTTTCGAAGTGCTCGCGTTGCGAGTCGCTCAGAATCTCCGTCACGTAACTCTCGAGCTCCGTGTCGGACAGCTCGCGAAACTTGATCGGCATCAGGTCGCCGTTCATCCGCAGCATCGGCGGCACGCCGACCGCCAGATGAACGTCCGAACAGCCCTGGGCCAGTCCCAGTTTCAGAAACGAGTCAATGCGTGGCATCTAAAGGCACCTATCGGTTAATGCTGTAATTCTTGGTCCGTAGTCCGCCAGGGCGCTGGCGGAGGCCACCCGGCCCGGTTTCGGGCTATCCTAGGCGGATTTCTGGCGCGGTACCAGTGCGCTGGCTCACATTTTCTTATAATTCCAGTGAGTTGAGAGCATCGATGAGGTCGTTCATCGACTGATAGCGCTTTGATTTATCGACTGACATGGCTTTGCCGACCACCGCAGCAAAGTCATCAGGAACCTTCTTGTTGATTTCCTGGCAGAGTTTCGCCTTGCCCTGGACATGCTGGTACATCACTGACATGTGATCACCACGACTGTACGGAGGTATGCCGGTCACCATCTCGTACATGATGACGCCGATACTGTAAACGTCGGCCGTTTCGTCAACTTTCTTGCCCAGAATCTGTTCCGGCGCCATGTATTTCGGTGAGCCGATGACATATCCCGTCTTGGTAAGCTGGGTATCGCCGCTGCTGGCAGCGGCCGCGACGCCGAAGTCAACGATCTTGAGCAAGGAATCGCTGTTGATGAGGATATTGGCAGGCTTCAGGTCGCGATGAATGACGCCGGCCTGGTGAGCGACTGCCATGCCGGTGGCCATGTCCAGCGAAAATTGCAACGCACGTTTGAAGTCCATTGGCTTGTTGTCGACGATCTCGCCGCCCAAGGTATGCGACGGGAAATATTCCATAGAGATAGCGTAACAACCCTGCAAGTGCAGGAAGTCATAGATTCGTATGACATTGCGATGAGTAATTTTTCGCGAGTAGCGCAGTTCGTGAACGAAGCGCTTCATCATTTCTTCATCAGACGACACATTCGGGTTCAGGAACTTGAGAATGAGTTGTTCGTCGACGACCTGATCCTGCATCAGCAATACGGTGCCGAACGCGCCTTTACCAATTTTTTCGATGTACTTGTAACGGCCATCGATGACGGTGCCCGGTTCCAGCGTGGAAATATCCAGCGTTTGCGGACCACCCGCCTGGATGATGCTGTCGATATCTTCCGTTTCGATAAGGAGGGTTTTGGTTTGGTCGACAATTTTTTCGGCGCGCACGTTTTCTTCGATAATCGAAGCAGAGAATCGCGCGTCGATCTCCTTGATGGCGGCGTCGGCACTATTAATGATGGTCTTGTCGTTGGACTTCTTGATTTTTTCCAGGGCGACGCGAACCGTATCCGCACGCTTCTCATCCGCGAGATGCGCAATGGCTTTGATCGCTTCTACCTGCACATCACGCTCGCCTTTTGCCAGCAGCGGAACGATGTTGTCGATGACATTGTGGTCGCCGAGTTTGCCGAGGGCGCGAATCAGCACCGTGTCCATCTTGTTCTCTTTGCCAAGCATAGCGACCAGTTTCGGTACTGCACGTTTGCTACCGATCTGCGACAGGGCATCCACCGCGCGTTCCCGAACCCACCAATCGGAGTCGTCGGTCGCTTTCATTAATTCATCAACTGCACTTTCATCTTTCGTCGAGTTAAGTATCTCGATCGCGGTTCGACGAATGTCCTCGTCTTTGTCATTGATCAGGCGAATAACCGCTTTGACGACTTTGGGGCCGCCAATTTCACCCAATGCATCGCCGGCGCGGGAACGTACCCACCAGTCATCGTCTTTGATCGCATCCAGCAAGTGCTTGACGGAATCCGGGTCGGCCAGCTCGTTCATGACTTCAACGGCGGCGCGACGCGTGTACTCGGATTCGTCTTTCAGAGCCGGTAACAAGTGCATGACCGTGTCCGGATGATTCATGTTGATCAGCACATCGACAGCTTTGCCCTGCACGTCAAGATCTTGATCGAGCAGCAGCTTGGCCACCTTGCGAATGTCGATTTGGCCCTTGCGTTTGGAAAGCGCGCCAAGGGCGGCGGCGCGAACCATTTTGTGGCCGTCGCCCAGCTGCATTTCCATCGCGCGCGTAATTTGATCGCCTTTAAAACGCCCCAGCAGATTGATCAAATGCAGCTTGATCACCGGGTCTTTGCCGCCCATGCGGTTGATCAGGTCTGGCACCATGTCTTCAGTAGCGATGTCCTCAATGATCTTGAACAACGCTGCTTTTTCTTTCGGCTCCAGCTCGTAGGCACGGCGCAATACTTCGTAGACGTTCAGACTGCTCTTGTGCACTTTCAATATTTCGATCAGCGCCGGCTTCGAGACTTCGGGATCGTCCAGGAAATCGAGCAGGGAATTGGGGTTGTAATTATTGCTGCTGGACAGCGCCCAGGCTGTGCCGGAAACCACACGTTCACCACCGTCGGCCAGGCCTTCCCGAAAATGTTTAAGGGTCTTGTCGTTGACGTGGCTTGCCAGGATATCGACCAGCGCCATCATGTGCGTTTTGTCGCACATGGCGAGGGCGTCAATTGTTCTGGGAATGACTTTGTAGCCCAGGTTTTTGAGTTTTTCGATTGAGCGCTGCGCGTTTGCGGAGTCCATATCCTGTTCGGCACTGAGAGTGCTTAACAGCTGGTCCGCACGGAAACCACCGAGCAAACTCACAGGCAAAGGCTCGCCGATCGTAGCGGGGCACAGCCCCGTCCGCGCTCTGTCGAGCGCGTTGGCAGGCAGCGGGCAGCCGAATTCTTCGCGCGCCGGTTATAAAGTGCTTTCAGCATCAATGCCGTTGGTCCAGTTAGCTTCTTGCCCCGAAGGCGCTGCTGGGCTTGCAGGAGTTGTCGGGCTCCTGCCGCTGCCTCGCTCTTGATATCCGGAGCATTATGCCACACTGACCGTCCGCTCCAATGTGACTCGGTTCTATCAGATTTGCTTTAAATCGGGGGATCAATTGTTGGACGGCTTCGCTACAATGTGCGCCCCCGCGTGTCCTGAACACCAGTCAGGACGTGCAATTTTACCTAATCCACCATAGTGAAGTGTGATCTTGTCAGCAGATTCAGAGCTGAAAAACGCGTTGAACGCCGCAATCCTGCCGGAAGTCGGCTATGCGCTGGGCGACACCGGACGGGTTCGAAGCATCGAACGCACCGCGGCGCGCATTCGTGTGCAGATTGAGCTGGGTTTCCCTGCAGGCAGAATAGAGTCTGCCCTGGAGCTGTTTTTCGCTGAAATCGTTCGCGAACAGAGCGGTATTGCAGACGTCGACATCGACCTCAGCACGGTAATTGTTGCTCACGGCGTCCAGCACTCACTCAAGCCACTGCCGAATGTGAGTAATATTATTGCCATCGCATCGGGCAAGGGCGGCGTCGGCAAATCCACTACCGCCGTCAACCTCGCATTAGCTCTGGCAGCCGATGGTGCCACGGTCGGAATCCTCGACGCCGACATTTACGGTCCAAGTCAGCCGACCATGCTGGGCCTGGCCGGCCAGCGACCATTGAGCGAAGACGGCAAGACCATGCAGCCACTGGCGGCCCATGGCCTGCAGGTCATGTCGATCGGTTTCCTGATTGATCCTGACCAGCCCATGGTTTGGCGCGGGCCTATGGTGACCCAGGCCTTGAACCAGTTGCTGCAACAAACCCAGTGGGCCGAACTGGACTACCTGATTGTTGACATGCCACCCGGCACCGGCGATATCCAGCTGACCTTGTCGCAACGCGTGCCGGTCAGTGGTGCGGTTATCGTCACGACGCCACAGGACATTGCCTTGCTGGATGCCAGGAAGGGGCTGCAAATGTTCCGTAAAGTGTCGGTACCGGTACTCGGTGTAGTCGAGAATATGAGCAGCCACGTTTGCAGTAATTGTGGCCACGAAGAAGCGCTGTTTGGCAGTGGCGGTGGCCTGCAGATGGCCGAAGATTTTGATGTCGAATTGCTTGGCCAGTTGCCGCTGGAGATGCGTATTCGCGAACAAACGGACAGCGGTTCGCCGACCGTTGTCGCTGATCCCGATAGCACAGCCGCAGAGGCGTACAGGCGAACCGCGCGCCGGATGGCGGCGAAGCTCGCAATGCAGGGCAGGGACTACAGCAGCAAGTTTCCAAATATTGTGGTTGAAGACAGCTAACGCCACCTACCCCCCGTTTACCCACACGAACACCAGGCAGAGTCGAAACTCATGAGTATCAAATCCGATCGCTGGATACGCCGTATGTCCGAAGAACACGGCATGATCGAACCGTTTGCACCGCGCCAGGTACGGGAATCGGACAAGGGGCGCATCGTATCGTACGGCACGTCCAGCTACGGCTATGACGTGCGTTGCTCGAACGAATTCAAGATATTCACGAATATCGAATCGGCGGTTGTCGACCCGAAAAACTTTGACGAATCCAGTTTCGTCGACAAGGTCGGGGATGTTTGCATCATTCCTCCAAACTCATTCGCGCTGGCGCGCACGGTCGAGTA
Source organism: Woeseia sp. (assembly GCA_037968755.1). GTDB lineage: Bacteria > Pseudomonadota > Gammaproteobacteria > Steroidobacterales > Woeseiaceae > Woeseia. The sequence goes on along the minus strand of JBBKWB010000108.1, from coordinate 15,085 downwards.
TTTCCGCATTCCGCGTAACGTACTGACGATCTGCCTGGGCAAATCCACTTATGCGCGCTGCGGCATCATCGTGAACGTGACGCCACTGGAGCCCGAGTGGGAAGGGCATGTAACGCTCGAATTCTCCAATACGACCACCTTGCCAGCCAAGATTTACGCGAATGAAGGTGTAGCGCAGATGCTGTTTCTGGAGTCCGACGAAGTGTGTGAGACGTCCTACAAGGATCGGGACGGCAAGTACCAGGGCCAGCGCGGCGTTACCTTGCCTAAAGCCTGAGTGCTGCTACGCGGTGTCGTGTAGCGGCTCGCCAAGCACCTCGCCATCCAGGTAGCAGCGACCGTTGCGGCAGCTGACACGGCCCTCGGCGACGAGACTCGCCGCACGCGGATAGATGCGGTGTTCCACCTCCAGAACACGAGCAGCCAGTGTCCTGGCGGTATCGCCTTCCAGCACGTCAACCGCCCCCTGCATAATACGTGGCCCGCCATCCAGTTCCTCAGTGACAAAGTGCACGGTACAGCCATGCCGGCTATCGCCTGCAGCCAGCGCACGGGCGTGTGTATCAATGCCAGGATAAAGTGGCAGCAGGGAAGGGTGAATATTCAGGATTCGTCCCGCATAGCGGCTTACGAAACCGGCGCTCAATATGCGCATGAAGCCTGCCAGGATAATAAGATCGGGCGCAAATCGATCCAGTTCCACGGCGAGCGTTCGATCGTAGGCTACCCGGTCGCTAACGCCCCGGCTTGGGACCACACAGGTCTCTATGCCGGCTTCTTGCGCTCTCTGCAAGCCGCCCGCATCGGCGCGGTTGCTGAATACAGCCCGCAACTGAAAACCCAATACATCTTGCTCAGCTGCATCGATTAATGCCTGCAGGTTGCTGCCGCCTCCGGAGATAAAAACGGCGGCCGTTTTGGTCGCAGTCACCGTCAAACGTAGCGAACTTCGCCGGCGCCGGCAGCAATACGCCCCAGTTTCCAGGCTGTGTGGCCGGTGTCGCCCAGTAGTTTTATTGCCGTGTCGGCAGTATCGCTTGCGACCACCGCCACCATGCCAACACCGCAGTTGAATGTGCGGCGCATTTCGGCGGCGGCAATTCGACCGGTAACGGCGAGCCAGTCGAAGACGGGCCCTTGCTGCCAACTATTCAGGTCAATCTCGGCGTGGACATTGTCGGGCAGCACGCGCGGGATGTTCTCGGTCAAACCGCCACCGGTGATGTGTGCAAGCCCTTTGAGCGTGAGCTGTTCGCGCAATGCAAGGATGGCCTGGACGTAAATGAGGGTCGGCGCCATCAGCAAGCGCTCCGCCGGCTCGCCATCGATGTCACGGTTCTCCGCAATCTTCAGAACTTTACGAATCAGTGAATAGCCATTGGAATGCGGTCCGCTGGAGGCGATGCCGAGCAGCGTGTCACCAGCCGTAATCTGGCTGCCGTCGATCATCTCGGAACGCTCCACAGCGCCTACGCAAAAGCCGGCGAGATCGTATTCGCCCGCCTTGTACATGTCCGGCATTTCGGCCGTCTCGCCACCGATCAAGGCAGCGCCTGCCTGCTGGCAGCCCGCGGCGATACCGCCGACAACCGCAGTCGCGACCTCAACATCGAGTTTTCCACAGGCAAAATAGTCAAGGAAAAACAACGGCTCAGCGCCGGTAACTAGAATATCGTTTACACACATGGCGACAAGATCGATGCCGATTGTGTCGTGCTGCCCCAGCTTTTGCGCCAGTTTCAGCTTGGTGCCAACGCCATCCGTCCCCGACACCAGCACCGGCTCGCGATAGCGCCCGGGCGTTAATGCAAACAGCCCACCAAAGCCACCGAGGCCCGCCATGACTTCCGGGCGGCGGGTCGCCGCGACCAGCGGTTTGATGCGCTCGACGAGAGAGTTGCCTGCATCAATATCGACGCCGGCATCGCGGTAAGTCAGGGGTTTGCGGGTCATACTGGCTCGCGATTGGCTGTGAACAGGTCACATTGCGTGCGACCGGCAGTGGTAATTTTTGTAAGGTCGATATAATAGTGCCTAATTATCCAAACCACCATTAGTCAGGTCCCGGCTTCCGGGAAATAACCATGCTGAAAGATTTATCAACAATGTGGGCGCTCCGGCGTCGCGGGAGCGGTAGTGCTGGCGTGATAGCGCTGTTGTTACTGAGCCTTGCCGCACCGTTACCGGCGGTGGAGGTCGAGGGCTTGTACAGCGTCCAGGTTCCGGTCGATCCGAATGAGCCGGAGTCGCGCACCACGGCTTACGAACGCGCGTTGCAGCAAATATTGGTCCGTGTGACCGGTTCCGAGGATGCGGCGTTTTCGCCGGAACTGAACGCCCTGTTTCCCAATCCCGCGCGTTTTGTCATGCAGTACCGGCCCGGAGAGAACAACAGCTTGTGGGTGCTGCTGGACGGAGCGGCGATCGAACAGGTCCTGCAGCGCTCGTCGATGCCCGTTTGGAGCAGTGACCGGCCTTTGACCGTTTTGTGGATTGCCGTTGACTGGGGTCGCGGTGAACGCGAATTGCTGACCGCCGCACCGGCTGGCGGCCGGCCGCTTGCAGATCGTGCGCAACAATTGCGCGAGCGCATCAAAAGGGTCGCGGCAGCTCGTGGTGTACCGGTAATCCTGCCGACCGCTGGCGCCGACGAGGAAATTAACAGCAGCGATGTCTGGGGTGGTTTTCACGATCGCCTGATGCAGGCATCGCGGAACTACAACGCTGGCTCCATCCTGGTTGGTCGCCTGCGTGTAGGTGACGCGGAGCGCAGTCGCTGGAATTACTACGCCGGCAGCGAACAACGGCAATGGAACGGCGATGTGGAAGACGCTGTACACCTGCTGGCGGATACCCTGGCGGGCCAGTTTGCGTTCGCCGGGAATGCGCGTGCCGAGGCGGTGGCACTCACCGTCGCGAACATCAGGTCAGTCACTGCGTTCGCAACGGTGCAAGGCCTTGTCGATGGTCTGGAGATGATCGACGGTTACACCGTTGACGTTGTGAGCGGCAATCAGATTCGCTACCTGATCAACATTAATGGCGGTGCGCGCCGTCTTGCATCGGTACTCGACCTGCGTCCCGAATTGCAACGCGCGCCACTGGCAACGAGTTCGCCGACGTCACCGCTGCCTGCTACGGGCGGGCCCGATGCGCTCGAATACGAATTTCGGCCCTGAGCGATGACGGCCTAGGAATATGAGTTTGCGCTGGTTGCCGAATGCGATTTCGATACTGCGCATAATTCTGGTCGCGCCAATATTGTGGTTGATCAGCGAAGAGAATTATTTGCCAGCCACCGGGTTGTTCTTGCTGGCCGGATTTTCCGATGGCATAGACGGGTACCTTGCGAAACGCTTCGATTGGCATTCCCGATTGGGCGCGTTGCTCGACCCGATTGCCGACAAGCTGCTGGTCGCAGGCGTATTTATCCTGTTGGTTTACGCGGGCCTGATACCGCTGTGGCTGGCGGCGATGGTAGTCCTGCGAGACGTGGTTATTGTGGGCGGCGCGACCGCGTACAATTTCCTGGTTCGACCAGTCGACGGCGAGCCCACACGCATTAGCAAGCTGAACACCGGCCTGGAATTGTTATTACTGCTGTTTGTGCTGGCCCGGGCGGCGACCGGGTGGCCGCCACAGGTCAGTATTACGATACTCGGCGCGTGTGTTCTGGTGACGGTTGTCGTCAGTGGCATTGACTATGTATTGTCCTGGTCGCGCAGGGCTCGCGAGGCGAATTGAACGGGAATGGATATGCAAGCAAATAACCGCATGAACTGGCTGGTTGCCATCGCTCTCAGTGGCTGGTTGCTGTGGTTGTTGGCGCCAGTGCTAACGCCGTTTGTGGCGTCTGCTTTGCTGGCGTACATCGGTGATCCGCTGGCCGACCGGCTCGAGAAACTGAAATTGCCGCGCAGCATCGCTGTCGTTTTCGTGTTCCTTCTGACGTTGTTGTGCCTCGCTTTGCTGTTGTTGCTGGTCGTGCCATTGATCCAGACCCAGGTAGGCGCGTTGCTGGATGCGCTGCCCGGCATCATCGCGCAGGCCGAGCAGGTCTGGTTGCCGAAGCTGTCAGGACTTATCGGCGTTGAACCGGGTGGTGATGTTGGCATTGCGGCATTTCTTGATCGCTATCGCGACATGGCGGGTTCATGGGGCGCAAAAGTGCTGGTGTCCCTGACGCGCTCGGGCGGTGCCTTGGCCGCGGCTGTTATCAGCCTGTTCCTTATCCCGATCTTGACGTTCTATCTGTTGCGTGACTGGGACTTGATGATGCATCGCTTTGGATCGCTGGTGCCCGCACGTAATCGGGAGACAGTATTCCAGCTGGCGCGCGAAACCGATGAGGTCCTCGGTGCGTTCTTGCGCGGCCAGCTGCTGGTCATGATTTCATTGGCCTTTATCTATTCACTCGGACTCAGCTTGGTTGGATTGAAGTTTGCGATCGCAATCGGGGTGGTCGCGGGCCTGGTGAGTTTCGTGCCGTACCTCGGTTTCGTATTTGGAATCGTACTCGCCGGGCTGACGGTTGTTATGGAACCGGACCCCCTGCTGCGACTCGCCGGCGTAATCGCAACCTTCTCGATTGCACAGTTGATTGAGGGTTCGCTGTTAACGCCGAAGCTAGTGGGTGATCGCATCGGCTTGCATCCGGTAATCGTTATTTTCGCAGTTGCTGCGGGTGGCCAGTTATTCGGTTTCTTTGGCATTTTGCTGGCGTTGCCGGCGGCGGCGGTGTTGTCGGTGCTGGTCCGGTTCCTGTACGGCCGTTACCTCGCCGATCATCCGGATGCCCGCGTCATCGCTGAACTCGGGAATCCCGAATCTTGAGTCAGCTCGCGTTACCACTGCAGCTTGCAGACTACGCTGTATTTGAGAGTTTCTGGGCGGCGGGCAACGAGACCGCGGTGGCCAGTCTTGTCGATCTCACCGAGGGTGCACAGACGCCCGGTGTCTGGTTGTGGGGCCCGGCGTCGAGCGGCAAGACTCATCTGCTGCAAGCGGTGTGCGAGCGTCTCGGCGATCGTTCCGCGTACTTGCCCATGCATACGGTTGCGGCTGCCGGGGCGCTGGTCCTGGACGGAATGGCCAACCGTCAGTTTGTCTGCATCGACGATATCGAATTGGTAGCGGGTAACGCTGACTGGGAGCGCGGCTTGTTCGCGCTGTGGAATCAAATCGCGGATGCCGGCGGTACACTATTGTTAAGCAGCAATTCGACGGTACGCGAAAGTAATTTTGAGCTGGCCGATCTAAAGAGTCGATTTTCGCAGCTGACCGCATTTCAGTTGCGACCGCTTGCGGAAACAGAGCGAATGAAAGCGTTGCAGTTACGCGCGCATCATCGCGGTCTCGAGTTACCCGATGAAACAGCGCGTTACATGTTGAATCGCAGCCGCCGGGACATGGCCAGCCTCTACAGCCTCCTGGACCACATTGATGCAGAAGCGCTGCGTGCACAACGTCGGCTTACCGTGCCCTTCGTCAAAACGGTTATGCAGCGCTGACAATTGCCTGTTCTGCTCGCGCATTGACGCAGTGCGACCACAGGATTTCAACGTTGCGATAGTTTGGCGGCAATCGTTGCGACTCGTGCGCCGAGCGCTGTTGCGAGTTTTTTCTCCGCCTCGCTCAGGCTATCCGCCTTGCGGTTCCAGCTGACATGCGATGCGCCGTAGGGCGTGCCGCCGGATTCAGTTGTACCGAGTTCAGTTTCTGTAAATGGAATCCCGGTAATCAGCATTCCATGATGCAGCAGCGGTAGCGCCATGCTAAGCAACGTCGATTCCTGGCCGCCATGCAATGTCGACGTAGAGGTAAACATGCCCGCTGGTTTGCCGGCCAAGGCGCCGTTCAGCCACAGTCCAGAAGTGCCATCCAGAAAATACTTTAAAGCAGCTGCCATGTTTCCAAAGCGCGTAGGGCTGCCGAGGACAAGTCCCGCGCATTCGCGAAGGTCATCAAGTGTGGCGTAGGGCGGGCCGTCCGCGGGTACTGAATCTTCCGTGGCTTCGCTAACCGCCGAGACATTCGGAACCGTGCGCAATCTCGCGGCACAGCTCGCTACGCTGTCGATACCGTTGCAAACCTCGCGCGCCAGCGCCGCGGTCGCACCGCTGCGGGAATAGTAGATAACCAGGATGTCATTCATTTAGGCAGCAGCTCGAGGATATTTTCTGGCGGTCTGCCGATTACAGCCCGACCGCTGTCGTTATCAATAACGATAGGTCGCTCCAGGGCCCTGGGGTGCTTCGCAAGCCAGTTCGCAAGCTCTTCGTCATTGTCGAGATCGAGTTGCGCCTCTGCGGCTTTGAAGTCCTCTTCGCCGGTGCGCAGAATCGCTTTGACCGGCAGCGAGAGCGCGCGCGCAAGGGCGAGCGTAGTCGCTGCGGACGGCGCTTCGTCCAGGTAGGGCACAATCACAGGTGTTACCCCATGCTGCTGCAATAATTCTAATGTTTTCCGCGACTTGGAGCAGCGTGGATTGTGATAAATGGTAATACTCATTAATGGGCTCACTGCATTTGGGCAAATTCAGGCTGCGCCACTTTAGCAGCCGGGTCTGGCCCCGTCAGCCGCTTGACTGAAGCAAGTGCAGCCTGCTAGTTTTTCGCGGTGCGCTCCAAGAAACCAACGATAAGAACCGGCCATCTGACCGGCGTTTACTTGCGCAGCTTATTGCTCGCGCTCGCACTGCTGGTTGCGGCCTGCGAAACCGCGCCCCCAGTGCAGGAAATGAGTGACGCCAGGCAGGCGATTGCGGTTGCTCGCGAGGCGGGTGCTGAGAAAAGCGCCTTGGCCGAATTGCGCGCGGCCGAAGCCTATCTTGCCAGCGCGCAGCGCAAGTTGAGTCAGCGAGCCTACGCGCAGGCGCGGCGCGATGCGCTGGAAGCCAAGAACAAAGCAATTCATGCATTGAATATGGCTGACCGCCGACAGGAAAAACTCCCCAATTAAGAAAAGGTAACGAGCATGGCCGATGTCCTCGATACCGAAATCTCTGAGCCTGGCGATGAGCTGGCAGAGCGATTTGCTTGCCGCCTGTTTCGCATCAGTGGTGTGGTTCAGGGTGTGTTCTTTCGTTCCAGTACGCAAACGGCGGCTCGCGACCTCGGCATCAGTGGCTACGCAAAAAATTGCACGGACGGTACGGTGGAAGTACTGGCTTGTGGTTCACAAGCAGCTATCGCCGAGCTCGCTGGCTGGCTGCAACATGGGCCGCCGATGGCGAAAGTAACGCGGGTTGAATCGAATCTACAGCCGTATCGTGATCTTGATCGATTTACGACTGCCTAGCGACCCGATGAAGTTGCCTTTATGAAAATGTCTTTTCCCGGCAGCTTGTGTTGTTTGTACCGTAAATTTCTATGGCAGTAAGCCGGCGAAAACAGGAGCAAAACGAGAATCGCGCTTCTTGCTTTGTGTGATTGAAAGGCCCTGCTTTTTATTTCAACAGGCAGCAGGAACTTCAGCTGCGAAACCACTTCAGTCGCAAGCGATCGATGACCTTGTTGGGATATTTGCGTTTACCAAGGCTGCCGTTGTAGCGACCCAGCGCACGCACAAGATCGTCGTTCTCGATATCCATGTAGTAACGCAATATGGTGCAGCCAAATCGCAAGTTAGTTTCGACGTGCAACAGGTTGTCGTTCGGCCGGCCGATTTCCTCCAGCCAGAACGGCATGATTTGCATCAGGCCCTGGGCGCCGGCCACGGAAATCGCGTAGCGGTCGAAGTTACTTTCGATATCGATGACAGCGAGTACCAGCTCAGGTGCCAGGTTGGCGCGAGTTGCTTCGTAGTGCACACGCTTCAGAATCCGAATGCGCTCTTCCGGATCCCGTACCTTGGGGGCCAGCCGCCGTGACATGTCGGTTAGCCAGACCACCGCATCGAAGCGGTCAGTGAAGCTATCTGCCGCGTTGGCAGCGTCGCGCAGTAACTCCCGGAGCACAGGATCGTGCACCGGATCATTGGCTGCGTAGCCAGCGATGGGGGTGGCAAGAATCAGCAACAGTGTCAGTCTGGCGAAATTCATATCAATGCAAGTGCGCCGTTCACTGGCGAATGTGACCTCAGTATGCAGGCTGGTGTCCTGTGCGAACTAGTCACACAGGACACTAGTCAGGTCTTCTTCAGAATGTCGAGAGCCGCTTCACGTTTCAGCATTTGCGCTTCGCTGTCTCGACGATGACGGTACTCCAGTTCCCCGTTCGCCAGCCCGCGGTCGCTGATCACCAGCCGATGTGGAATGCCGATGAGTTCAGCATCCGCAAATTTGACGCCGGGTCTAGCTTCGCGGTCATCAAACAAAACTTCCACGCCCGCGGCGGTTAATTCAGCGTAGAGCGCTTCAGTGGCATCGCGCACCGCCTCGGAGCGGTGCATATTGATCGGTACCAATACAACGTCAAACGGCGCCAGCGGCTCGGGCCAGATGATGCCGGCATCGTCGTGGTTCTGCTCTATTGCGGCGCCGACAATTCGGGTAATGCCGATGCCGTAACAACCCATGACCATCGGCACATCATTGCCGTCCTGATCCTGCACGGTCGCATTCATGGATTCGCTGTACTTGGTGCCGAGCTGGAAAATGTGGCCGACTTCAATACCGCGCGCGATGCGGATCGTGCCTTTGCCGCCCGCGACAGGGTCGCCTTCCACGACGTTGCGAATATCGACCGTTTCCGGCAGCGGCAGATCACGACCGAAGTTCACGCCAGTCAGGTGCGCATCCGTTTCGTTAGCGCCGCATACGAAGTCGCTCATCGTTGCCACGGCGTGATCGAAATAGATCGGTATTTGCAAACCGCGCGGGCCAGCAAAACCGGTGTCGCTACCGGTAGCATCGCGAACCGCATCCGCGTTTGCCATTTCAATGGGATCACTGACGCCGTTCAGCTTGCCAGCCTTGATCATGTTCAGCTCGTGATCGCCGCGTAAAACGAGCGCCACGGGACCGTCATCGCCGTCCACGATCAAGGTTTTTAGTGTCTGTTCGGGAGCGACCTTCAGTAGCTTGCAGATTGCTTCAATGCTGCGGGCACCCGGTGTGCTGACCAACTCGAGCTCCTGCAAAGGCGCGGCTGGCGAGCCTGCCGCTGGCAAGGTGGCTGCCGTTTCAAGATTGGCGGCGTAGTGGTCCTCGTCGCTCCAGGCGATGGCGTCTTCGCCGGAATCAGCGAGCACATGAAATTCCTGTGAGCGGCTGCCACCGATTTCGCCGCTGTCGGCATCGACGACGCGGAAGGTCAGGCCGAGACGCTCGAATATCGCGGTGTAGGCCGTATGCATGCGTTGGTAACTGTCGACCAGGCCGTCCTGGTCGATGTCGAACGAGTACGCATCTTTCATGATGAATTCGCGCGCGCGCATCACACCGAAGCGTGGCCGGATCTCGTCACGAAACTTGGTTTGAATCTGGTAGAAGTTGACGGGCAGCTGCCGGTAGCTTTGCAACTCACGGCGCGCAATGTCGGTGATCACTTCTTCATGGGTTGGCCCGAAACAAAACGAGCGGTTGTGGCGGTCTTGCATGCGCAGCAACAATGAACCGTATTTGTCCCAACGCCCGGATTCCTGCCAGAGCTCTGCGGGTTGTACGGCAGGCATCAGCAGTTCCAGTGCACCAGCGCGATTCATTTCCTCGCGCACAATCCCTTCGACTTTGCGCAGTACGCGCAATCCCAGCGGCAACCAGCTGAACAGGCCGGAGGAAAGGCGGCGAATGAGGCCGGCACGCAGCATCAGCTGATGGCTGACGATCTCGGCTTCGGCTGGAATTTCTTTGAGCGTAGTGAGCCCGAATTGTGAAAAACGCATAGTTCTCGGCGACTTATTGGGAAAGAGCGGCCGTATTCTACACGAGAGGCCGGTCATTCCACGTTTCAGCGACAATTCCGCCGGCGCTCAGAAACTGCGCCTTGTACCGCTCGCCGGCATCTTGCAAACTCGCCAGCCACAGCATCTGGCAATGGCGGCTACTCAGACAGTAGCAATCCGGCCGCCAACCACAGGGATATCCAAGCTTGAAAGGACGCCGTAATCCATTTATCGCCCGCGAGGGTGTGCCATACCTGCTTGTCACGCTGATTCTGTTCGGGGTTATCTGGAATCTTGCCGGTTGGCTTTACGCTACTCCTTTGGTGGGTTTACTGATCTGGCTGGCGCTTGTTTTTCGTGATCCCAAACGGCGGATTCCGGCGTCGCCGCTCGGTGTTGTGAGTCCGGTTGATGGACAGGTCCTGAAGATCGATTTGTCCGATTGCGGTGTTGTGCACGGCGAGGTCCATCGAATCCTGATCAAAGTCGACAGTTTCGGTACCTATACGGCCCGTAGCCCGGTGGAGGGCAAGGTCATGGACTTGAGCTGCGACCTGCCAGATGGGCGGCCGAGTATGGATAGCGGCGGCTTGTGGGTGCGGACTGACGAGGCCCAGGACATGCTCTTGCAGTTTCGGGGGCATCGTTTTGGTCTCGTGCCCCGCGCATTTCTCCGTTTCGGCGAGCGTGTAGGCCAGGGGCAGCGCTGCGCGTACCTGCGGCTCACGCGCATGGCCGAAGTACAGGTCCCGCTCGAAAGTCGTGTCCTGGTCAAAGCAGGTCAACGCGTACAGGCGGGCACGGACTTGCTGGCGAGGCTGCCCGCCAAGTAAATCAGGTTGTGAGTCGCAGCACGGACATTGCAGTCATGGCAGAATCGCGCTTATGACCAGAGAGATTGCCGAGCCGGAACGAATTGCTTACCTCGATGCACTAGGGGTGGACGTCTGGCGCCCGCGCAGCGCAGCAGATCCTGCAGAGACAGACGAGCAAGCGCTCGATACGGAAAAGGTGGATGTGTCCACCCTGACCGAATGGGCGCCACTGCAAGCGACGGTTGCCGAGTGCACGCTTTGCAGCCTGCATAAATCACGCACGCAAACAGTGTTTGGAACGGGCAGCACCCAGGCGGATCTCCTGGTAATCGGCGAAGCACCGGGAGCGGAAGAAGATCGCCGCGGCGAACCATTTGTCGGCCGCGCCGGGAAGTTGCTCGACGAGATGTTGCGCGCAATTGGTCTTGATCGAAACGTGGTTTACATCGCCAATATTGTGAAGTGCCGGCCACCTGACAATCGCGACCCGGAAGCAGCAGAAGCGGCAAGCTGCCGGCCCTATCTGGATGCGCAAATCCGCTTGCTACAACCCAAAGTCGTTCTTGCGGTAGGTCGCATAGCCGCGCAGCAATTGTTGGGCAGCGACATGCCGTTGGGGCGCATGCGCGGACAGGTCCATTCCCTGCCGACGCACAGTTTGCCGGTGGTCGTAACCTACCACCCGGCTTATCTCCTGCGAACACCCGATCAGAAACGCAAAGCCTGGCAAGACTTGTGCGTCGCGCGGGATCTGCTGCGGACTGCCGGCAAATGATATCGCGTGTCGAAGAAATGCCGGTACAAATACGGGCAATGACGCACGACGATCTGTCGATGGTCTCCGACATAGAGCGGCGCAGCTATGAATTTCCGTGGAGTCACGGCGTGTTTCGTGACTGCCTGCTGGCCGGTTACAACTGCGTGATACTGGAATACGGCGAGATGCTCGCAGGCTACGGCATCTTGTCGATAGCGGCAGGTGAAGCACACGTGCTCAATCTTTGCGTTGATCCAAATTTTCGGTCATTGGGTTACGGCACACGCTTGCTTGATGAGCTGCTGTCGCGAGCGCGCTTTGCAGCGGTGAAAGAAGTGTTCCTGGAAGTTCGCCCGTCAAATACGAATGCTATCGCGCTTTACCGTAAGAAAGGCTTTCACCAGATTGCCCGGCGATCCGCTTACTACCAGGCACATGATGGTCGCGAAGATGCTGAAGTGTTGTCGTTGCGGCTGTACGAGCCGGAATAGTCGTGGACGGCGGCGACTGTCCAGACTCGCATCGCCAGAGTCCAGGCCTTTTTGATATTCAGCCCATCGTATAATAGGCCCCGCCCGGGTCCCTTGAGCCAGGCATCGTGGCATCCCGGGACGCTGGTCGTTTCCGGGTGTCTAAGCTACACTTCGCAGCCTTTTGCGCCGCCGAATACTTATGTCGCTCATTTCCGAACAGGCCAGCAAACGCCGCACGTTCGCCATTATTTCGCACCCTGATGCGGGCAAGACCACGCTCACTGAAAAGCTGTTGCTGTTTGGTGGTGCTATCCAGCTTGCCGGCACGGTAAAAGGCCGCAAAGCCAGTCGCCACGCGACGTCCGACTGGATGGCGCTGGAGCAACAGCGCGGTATATCCATCACTTCCTCGGTCATGCAGTTCCCCTATCGCGACCGAATAGTGAATTTGCTGGATACGCCAGGGCATGAGGACTTTTCGGAAGACACGTATCGGACGCTAACGGCCGTCGACTCCGCGTTGATGGTGATCGACTGCGCGAAAGGCGTTGAGCAACGCACAGTCAAATTGATGGAAGTGTGTCGCCTGCGTGACACGCCCATCATGACCTTTATCAACAAACTCGATCGTGAAGGTCGCGAGCCTATCGAGCTTCTGGACGAGATTGAGTCGGTCCTCGGCATCCAGTGTTCGCCGGTAACCTGGCCTATCGGCATGGGACGCAGGTTAAAGGGTGTCTATCACTTGCTGCAGGATCGCATTTACCTGTATTCGACCGCGGGTCGTCAAAAGGCGTCCAATATCGCGGTGGTTGAGGGTCTGGATTCTGAAGAGGCGAGCAAAGTACTGGGCGACGACGCGGATGCGTTTCGTGAGGAAGTCGAACTGGTGCGAGGTGCAACTCCGGAATTGAATATCGAAGATTACCTGGCGGCCAAACAGTCTCCCGTTTTCTTCGGTTCCGCGATTTCGAATTTTGGGGTACGTGAATTGCTCGACGAGTTTGTAGAGCACGCGCCGGCACCGAGCAATCGAGCAAGTGAGCAGCGAGTGGTTGAAGCCAGCGAAGATAATCTGACCGGCTTCGTATTCAAGATACAGGCCAACATGGACCCGGGACATCGGGACCGGATCGCATTCATGCGTATTTGCTCGGGCGAATTCCAAAAGGGCATGAAAGTCCTGCATGTACGCAGCGGCAAGGAAATGAAAATCCCCGAGGCGATTACCTTTATGGCTGCTGACCGGCAACACGCAGAGACCGCCTATCCGGGCGACATTATCGGCGTGCACAATCACGGCACGATCAATATCGGCGACAGTTTTTCTCAGGGCGAAGTCATCAAATTCGCCGGGATACCGAGCTTTGCGCCGGAAATATTCCGCCGCGCTGTATTGAAAGATCCGCTGCGACTCAAAGCGCTGCAAAAGGGCCTGGCACAATTGTGTGAAGAAGGCGCGACCCAGCTCTACAAGCCGATGCGCAACAACGACCTGATTCTCGGCGCTGTTGGTCCGTTGCAGTTCGATGTTGTCGCACATCGCCTGGCAGATGAGTACAAGGTCACCTGCCTGTTTGAAGCCGTCAACGTTGCCACGGCGCGTTGGGTCGAGTGCGACGACGAGAAGATGCTCGATGAATTTCTGCGCAAGGCGCACGACAATCTCGCATACGATCACAGCGACAGCCTCGTTTACGTTGCGCCGACTCGGGTCAACCTGAGCCTGACCGAGGAACGCTGGCCGGACATTCGCTTCCTCGCAACCCGCGAATACTAGTTACTCAGCAGGCAAGCGGGCACTGCCTTGATGTCGATTCGGTGCCGCTGGCGCGCCGAAAGCCAGTACACTGCAGGCAACCCCGGTTGCTGAGGTAAGTGCACTGTCTCCGAAACTCCTGAACCGGCAATCTGTTGCCTGGGCACTGTATGACTGTGGCAGTTCGGCGTTTGCGCTGAGCGTCCTTGCTGTGTTGTTCCCGCTGGTATTGGGCAGTCATTGGAGTGCCGGTGACGAGGGCTCTGTGGTAACCGGTCGACTTGCCAGTGCCAATGCCGGCGCCAGTCTGTTGGTGTTCCTGCTGGCACCGATACTGGGTGCGGTCGCCGACAGCGGCGGCTTTCGAAAGCGCTTCCTGTTGCTGTTTGCACTCATGGGTGCCGCGTGCACCGCTGCGTTGGGCCTGGTCGAAGAGGGTGCCTGGCCCGTAGCGCTGGTGTTGTTCATGCTGGCGTCGGTCGGCTATTACAGCGCCAATGTGTTCTATGACTCGCTGCTAGTCGATGTCACGGAACCGCGCCGTTACAGCGCGGTATCGGCAATGGGTTTCGCCGTTGGCTATTTTGGCAGCGCATTGCTGCTGTCGCTGCACGTGGCCATGCTGAGTGCTCCTGCTCGTTTTGGTTTCGCCGACACCACGGCGGTAATGGAATTCGTATTCTATTCTGCTGGCGGTTGGTGGGTGATTTTCATCTTGCCCCTGATGCTGCTGGTTAAGGAAAGCCGCAGACCTGTAACGGCGCAACAAGGTGTAATTCGCGATGCATACCGCACGTTACTGGTGACCTTTCAGCAGATTCGTCAGTATCGCGAGGTAATGCGTTTTCTCGCTGCCTATTTCCTGTATATCGGCGGTGTGTTTACGGTGATTGTCATGGCCGTGAATTTTGGCCAGCGCCTCGGCTTCAGCCAGACCGATCTCGTAACCGCACTGTTGGTTACTAATTTTGCGGGATTTCCGGCGACCTTGTTGTACGGATTTATCGGTCACCGGATCGGCCCGAAGCGGGCGTTGTACATCGGTCTGGTCGTCTATGTGCTAGTGGCTTGCTGGGCAGTATTTCTCGTGGAAGTACGGCAGTTTTACCTGATGGCCATTGCTGTCGGAGCTGTGCAGGGCGGCGTCCAGGGCATGAGTCGCTCGCTGTATGCAGGTTTGATTCCGGCGGATAAGACGGGTGAGTTTTTTGGTTTCTACAATATGCTGACGAAACTCGCACACGTTCTGGGGCCCACCCTCGTCGGGCTGGGCACGATCTTATCAGACAATCCGAAATTCCTGCTGGTGCCGTTACTGCCGTTATTCATCGGCGGTGCCCTGTTGTTGTTGCGGGTGCGCGAGCCGGCTGTACTTCGAACGAGTGAGGTCTAGTTGTCCGGCCGGAAATTATCGACTGCCATTTTTAAATCATGCAAACCGGTAGCACCATTAGCA
>JBBKWB010000107.1:0-3066 GCA_037968755.1 Woeseia sp. | reverse complement strand
GTTTTGCCACCGATCGAGCGTTCAACGAGGCAAGAAGATTGCTCGGCTCACTTGAACTCGTTGACCTCTGCGGCGGTGACATCGCCCTGGAGGCAGCGAAGAATTTCAGACGATTGCGTGCTAGAGGGGTCACTATGCGCAAGACGATAGACACGATCATTGCGACTCGCTGCATCGTCAACGGGCTTGAGTTGCTGCACCGTGACCGGGACTTTGAGCCCTTCGCGGAATATTTGGGGCTTCGAGTCGTTGCTTGAGAACGCCGCCGTGGTTCTCAGAGGCCACCACACGGTGCGCCGGAAATGGCTAGCGGGGTGCAGGCCATAAGCAAAGGCACCTTCACTGATTCACGCCTGCGTCTGTGCAACAAACTCCGTGAGATGCAATGTGAATCTCCTGAGGTAACGTCGAAATTGACCGGCGCCCCGCGCGCCTTCGCCGAACCGAGCCAGCCTTGCCGGCGACCTGTTGAATGAAGGGTCCGTTCTTACTTTGCCGGCTGTTGTGGACAGAGGTCCAAATTTGGCTTCGGTTGCTTGAGGCCTGCCGCCAACCGCATGTCGAAGCGACTCATTGCCGCTAAACCGGTCCAACGTTGATCCGAAATTATAGTTAGACGGCCCAGAGCCGCATCGAGTTCTTGTCGCTTCAACACGGACTCAGCGCTGAGGAGCTCTCGAGTTAGGGATATAGCTCGGGCCACGCAAATCGCCTCGGTTAGGGGAAGCAGGTCCCGTAGTTCCACTTCCAGAGAAATCAGCCCTCGCTTCGCATATTCAGGGAACATGACGAACTGATCCTCAGGAGGCTGTAGAACGATTGCGAATAGTCGCAGCGCTGAATTGGCGGGAACGCCTAAAGCAGTAGCGTCATTGACAGACTTCGCAACTAGGCGATTTGCAGCGCCATGCAGTCTTTCCTGGATCTCTAAGTCCAGCCTTTTAATAGTCGTGGCTTTCGACAATGCTTGCTGGCGTTCGTCATTCCACAAAGTGTACTGCCACGTTCCGAACGACACAAAAAGTGTAGAGAGAATCCAAAGGAAGAAGGAGGAATTCACAGCCTTCCAGATTACGCGCCCCTTAGGCTCAACGGCGCAGGCTTTTACCTTGATGTTCTTCGTACGAAGCGCCCCCGAAGTCGATTGAGCGGTGGGCATTATGGTTTTGCGATTATTGAAAGCAACGTTTGAGTTGAGCCGCAGACGCCGGTACAACGGGGGCTGTGGGTTTAAACGGATGGGTCAGCCGTCACGTTCTTGATGATTCGAGCGCTTCGGCTCCTGCTCTACTATAAATTGGCCGAGGATTGTTCGGGGACTCCAGAGCAAGGTCATCGATTCTTTTTCTCAATTCTGAGATAGTCTCTGGTGCCCATTCAGTGCGCGAAGCGAGCAGATGCTCTAACTCTCTACCGAGCCCTCCATACCGTGCTCCCGAAAATCTATGCTTTTCGGCGCGCTCTGAGTACCCCATTAGAGTTTGCAGACTGGTCAAGACAGCGGCGACAACGCTTGCGAGGCCAACGGCAACCTGCAACCACAATTCGGGCTGCACTTGCAATGTAGCGAAGACTGACGTACCGACAAGTGTCGACAGAATCACAGCAGGAACCCCCAGCCAGTACTTCCGCGCGCCAAAGTGCTCGGCGGAAAGGTAGTGCGCGCGCTGCGTGACTGCAATGCGCTGGTACCACTCGTTTAGCAACTCTGTCTGATCGCGCATATGTGTTCGCAAGGGCCGACGTCAATCAATCGACCAAATGTAGGTTGCCGATTCCGCTTATTGCAACCCCACATTCACGGGTTGCATCGCAAATGATTTTCGCAACGTGCCCTTCAGCACACCCAAGCAATGCAATCTGGAATAGTGGAGCTAAAAAATCGTCTGACGGACAAACGCCATCGCGTCGTGGTGCAGAACGTTGCAAATTAAATCTAGAACAGCGACGACAGTCACGTACCCCGTTCACTTCACCGTCGCCTCCAACAACGGCACAAACAAGGTAGCAATCCCCAAAAACGAGAAAAACCCGACCACGTCAGTAACAGTCGTCAAGATGATCGACGACGCCGTAGCCGGATCCTGCCCAATCCGCCGCAACAACATCGGCACCAGCGCCCCAGCCAAGCCAGCCGCCAGCATCGAAATCACCATCGCCAGCGTGATCACCCCAACCAGCGCCAACGATCGGCTCCAGACATAAACCCCGATCCCGGTGGTGAAGGCAACAGCAATGCCGTTGAACAGCCCGGTGAACGCTTCCTTGAACATCACCGAGCGCCAATGCCGCAGGCTGATTTCGCGCAGCATCAGGCCGCGCATGGTGACGGCCAGGGCCTGGGCACCGGCGTTGCCGGACTGGCCGGCGACGACTGGCAGCAGCACGGCCAGTGCGGTGAACTGGCCGATGATGCCTTCGAACATGCTGACCACGGCGGCGGCCAGAAAGGCGGTGAGCAGGTTGATCTGCAGCCAGGGCAGGCGTTTCTTGACGGCGAACAGCGGTGAACTCAGTGCGCGTTCGTCGGGGCTCGCGCCGACCATGGTCAGGATGTCGAGGCTGGTTTCTTCTTCGACGGCGGCGACCAGTTCGGCTTGCCGGATCACGCCTATGAAGCGGCCGGCGACGTTGACCACCGGCAGGGTGGTGATCGGGTGGTTCTGCAGGACTTCGACAACCTCTTCGCGCGGGTCGAGGTCATTGACAAAGGCGACGATCGGCCGCGTGATGTCGGACAGCGGCAGCTCGCGTTCGGCAAGCACCATGTCCTGGATTTCGACGCGGCCGACCAGGCGGCCTTCGTCGTCGATGACAAACAGTTCGCGCAGGCCGCTGCGCCGGATCATTCGCAGGCGCTCGATCGCCTCGGCCACCGTCATGCCGCCGCGCAGCGCACTGACGCGCGGGTCCATCAGGCGGCCGGCGCAATCGTCGGGATAGGCCAGCAGATCGCGCAGCTCTTTGGCCACTTCGGGATCCAGGCGCTGCAGCCAGCCGTTCAGTGGCTCGGCATCGAGCTGGGTCAATACCGCGATGCAGGCGATCGGGTCGGCTTCGGCCAGC
>JBBKWB010000106.1:0-6699 GCA_037968755.1 Woeseia sp. | reverse complement strand
GATTCCGGAGTTACCCAAGTAATTGAAAATAAAAAGAAAGGCGTATTCGGACCACGGGTGTGAAACGACTCACAGCATCCCGCGCAGGGCTTCGCTAAGCTGTCTCGACTGAATCGGTGTGGCAGGGTCAGCGGGATGGAAAAAGATTTTTCAGAATGCACGGTGTTGGGCAAAGACGCGTTCGATCCCGACGCTGTCTTCCTCGAAGACATTGTTGATGATGAAGTGCTGCCGTATCTGAGCCTTGCAGTTGATGGCCTGACCAACAGCGGCGACAGGCGTCGCGGCAAACTCGATTTGCGTCCTGATGATGTTGCGGCCAATGAAGAGATCGCGCCCTCAGTGGCACTGCCAGAGTCCAGCTTCAATCCTGAGCAGCTGGAAGTGTACGGCTGGGAATCTTCCTGGTGGCGCAAGCTGGTCAGCTACGTCGGTTTTTGATTCTGCAACGGGTCGCCACCGGCTGACCGCTACTCCCAAATCCAATGCTGAAACGGTCTGTCCAGTACAGTGGCAGGCGGCGTAGAACGCCACAATCAGCACTTTTTTCTTTCGCAAAGCATTTCCACTCGGAAAATTGGGTAGACTCTGCGCGTGGAAGATACCAATCCGTTTGCAAATAAGACTGTCATCGTCACCGGTGGCACAGCTGGCGTGGGCGCTGCAGTAGCGCGACGCTTTGCAAGCGCGGGCGCGAACCTGGTGCTGGTGGCGCGCAATAAGAAAAACCTCGATGTCATGGCAGACGAGCTGCGCAGCACGACGCGTGTACTGACCGCGGCGATGGATGTTTGCGACGCCGATGCCTGCCTGAACCTCTTCAAGAAAGCCGAATACGAATTCGAGACGATTCACTACCTGATCAATAACGCCGGCTTTCACGCGCGCGGACCGGTCATGCGGCAGACGCCGGAAGATCTGGCGCGCATGGTTGATGTGAATCTGAAAGCGCCAATATTACTGAGCCGTGCAGCCATCCCGTATATTGAGAAAGCCGGTGGCGGGGCGATTGTCAATGTAGCATCGCTTGCGGGCCGTACGCCGCTGGCGAACGCAGCGACCTATTCGGCCACAAAATTTGCGCTGCGTGCCTTTACGTTCGCGTTGGCAGAGGAAGTGGCGGAAGCAGGCATCAAGCTGGCGGTAGTCTCGCCGGGCCCTATCGATACCGGTTTCATCATGGACAACATCGACAGCGTCGCGGATATTACGTTTTCGCAACCGCTGAGTACGGCGGAGCAGGTTGCGGAAGAGATTCTGAAACTGGCGGTGAACGAGAAACGCGAACGCTCAATGCCGCCCGTGAGTGGACTGTTAACTCACATGATCTACCTGTTCCCCGCGCTGGGTCGGTTAATACGGCCGACAATGGAGCGACGCGGCCGACGCGTAAAGCGACAACTCAGGGAAAAGTTACGCGCAACGTCCGAATGATTTCGGGCAGGCTATAGCCGAGCCGAACCTCAATTATTTAACCGTGCGTCGATAAATGTTTTATTCGAAATCGGAAGCAGTGAATGAAGAGCAATTCACTTGCCTATCCTTACGCTGGCGAATGCCCAGCTAATCTCGGAGTCATGCATGACTAAGAAACTGGACGATGCCGTTATTCAGGAGCGTCTGCGCGACCTCCCGGGATGGTCATTGCAGGATGGGAAACTGACGCGCGAATATCACTTCGCGAATTTTGTAGATGCGTTTGGTTTCATGACCCGTGCGGCGATTATCGCGGAAAAGTCGAATCACCACCCTGAGTGGTTCAACGTCTACAACAAGGTAATCGTGCAGCTCACGACGCACGAAGCGAAGGGTATCAGCGAGAAGGATTTCGCACTGGCCGCCAACATGGACGAACTAGCGCCCTGAACTGAGGCAGTTCGCCAGGGCGACAACCTGGATCGTTTGGCCTCAGTGCACGCTGGCAAACGCGTCGCGCGTCATATTTTCCTGGCCATTCGCCAGCACGCGCACATTGTCTTCAACTCGAATTCCGCCGAAGCGGCTCAGCCAGGCAACCCGTTCCGCGTTGACCATTTTGTGCGCAGGCGTGCCTACAAGATTCTTTTGCAACATATCGATGGCGTACAGACCTGGTTCTATCGTGAGCACCTGGTCTTCTTCCAGCGTGCGGGTTAGCCGCAGGAACGGGTGGCCGCTGGGACGATCGATCGTATTGCCTTGCTCATCGGCCATGAAGCCGCCGACATCGTGAACCTGCAGACCAAGGAAATGACCGAGGCCATGTGGGTAGAACGCTGCGGTGACACCACTTTCGATAAGTGCATCCGTGCTGCCGGTAACAAAATCGAGCTCGCTCAACAATGCTGCGATCTTCCGGTGCGTTTCAATATGCAACTCGGCAAAACTGACGCCAGCACGAACGCCGTTGACGAGCTCTTGTTGTAGGACGTCCATGCGCGCAATCAAGTCGGCGTACTCGGCATCGCCGTTGGCATAGGTGCGCGTAATGTCGGACGCGTAACCGTGCACAGTGGCGCCGGCATCGATCAGGAACGAGTGCAGCTCGGCTGGCACGTCCCGCGACTGGTGCTGGTAATGCAGGATCGCGCCGTTTGAATTGAGCGCGATGATATTGCCGTAGGGCAGTTCTTTTTCGGTGTGACCGACCGCGCGGCAATAGTCCAGATGAATGTCGAACTCGGATTTGCCCTCGCGAAAGGCGCGTTCAGCGGCGCGGTGGCCACAGGCGCCGCGGCGGGAGGCGGCACGCAGGCAATCGAGTTCGTAGTCCGTTTTGCGCGCACGTGCAAAGTGCAGGAAATTCATGGCAGAAGTCGGGTTCACCCGCTCAATACCAAACGCCTGCGACTTGTCCGTAATCTCGCCAATCAGGATGCATTTACCGCGCGCTGTTGGCAGGTGTGCCGCGATATCGTCCAGTTCGTGAACCACACGAACATCGAAGTGCTCTGTCCAGAAGCCTGCAGGCTCGGCCGGCGGCGCATGCCAGTAATCCTTTTCCTGGAAGTAGATCAGTATCGGCGTTTCGCCCGGTGTGTAAACCAGGTAGCAGTGCGGCGTCGCGCCCAGAGGCAGCCAGGATGCAATATGCGGGTTGGCAACGAACGGCAGGTAGTTGTCGTCGAGAAACCGCAGCATGGGCGCGCCGGAAAAAATGACGGCGTGACTCGCTCCTGAGACATCGAGCGCCCGGTCGTGGCGGGCCTGCAATGTCTGAACGTGGGCGGGATAGTGCGCGCCGAGTGACGCGCCGGATTCAGCGTAATTTGTCATGGCCTCATCATACCCGCACGGCGCTGCGTTCGGCGAGTCCGTAGTGACAGCCTGACGGCACAGCGCTATGCCGACCCGGAGCCCCGGGCGCAGTTTCATTCGCTCGCCAACCTAGGCATCATTCAGGGCTCTTTTGATCGACCGGACGCGGCCCTCGGGCGCGCTCAGTCGGCGATACACCGGGGGGTGGCTATGGCTATGCGTCGCTGGATGTGGCTTGCAGGATTATTGATGATGAGCACGGGTTCCCATGGATACGACCGGGTCAGCGGCGCGCCGTTTGCATCGCGGTCTGAGGTCATTGCACCGCATGGCATGGCCGCAACGAGCCAACCGCTGGCAACCCAGGTTGCGCTGGACGTGCTCAAAGCAGGTGGCAGCGCGGTGGATGCCGCCATCGCCGCCAATGCGGTACTGGGGCTCGTGGAGCCGACAGGCTGCGGTATTGGTGGTGATCTGTTTGCGATCGTATGGGATGCCAAAAGGGGCGAAATGAGCGGCCTCAATGCCTCGGGCCGGTCGCCGCAAAGCCTGTCGCTCGCGCACCTGAAAAGCGAAGGGCTGACGGAACTGCCGTACCTCGGGCCGCTGACGGTGAGCGTGCCGGGCGCGGTGGACGGCTGGTACGAGTTGCACGGCAAATTCGGCCGCCTGCCGATGAAAGACCTGCTGGCACCGGCCATCGACTACGCGGAGAACGGCTTCCCGGTGACCGAGCTGATTGCCTGGCTGTGGGAAGGCGGGGTCAAGAGCCGCGCTGAGTACGCCGGCGTGGCGGAGACCTACATGCCGAACGGCCGCGCGCCGAGGAAGGGCGAGATTTTTCGCAACCCGCGGCTGGCCGATACCTACCGGCAGATTGCGAGCGGCGGCCGGGACGCGTTTTACAAAGGCGAGATCGCCCGCACGATCGGTTCCTACATGCAGGAGCACGGCGGTTTCCTGAGCTACGACGACATGGCGGCACACACCTCTGAGTGGGTGACGCCGGTATCGACGAACTACCGCGGCTATGACGTCTACGAGCTGCCGCCGAATGGGCAGGGTATCGCGGCGCTGCAGTTGCTGAACATACTTGAGACTTACGACCTCGCGGCGATGGGTTTCGGCAGTGCGGAGTACATCCACACGTTTGTTGAAGCGAAAAAGGTGGTGTACGAGGACCGCGCAAAATACTACGCGGACCCGGAGTTCTACAACGCGCCGATCGAGCAGCTGATTTCGAAGGACTACGCGCGCGAGCGCCGCAAGCTGATTTCGCCAACGCAGGCGGCGAAGGCGTACCCGGCCGGCGACATCCGGCTGGAGCACGGTGATACGATTTACATGACCGTCGCGGACAAGGACGGCAACATGATCTCGCTGATCCAGAGCAACTACGGCGGCCTGGGCTCAGGCATGACACCGGGCGACCTCGGCTTCATGCTGCAGAACCGTGGCGCGTTGTTCAGCCTCGACCCGGAGCACGCGAACGCGTTTGAGCCGGGCAAACGGCCGTTTCATACGATTATCCCTGCATTCGTAATGAAAGACGGCGAGCCGTTCATGACGCTCGGCGTGATGGGCGGCTCGATACAGCCGCAGGGTCATGCACAGATACTCGTGAACATGATCGACTTCGGCATGAACCTGCAGGAAGCGGGCGATGCGGCGCGCATCCGGCATACCGGTTCGTCACAACCGACAGACGAGGTGATGACGGATGGTGGCACGCTGTACCTCGAAAGCGGCATTAGTGAAACGGTTCGCGAACGGCTACGGAAGATGGGCCACAACGTTGCGGAGCGCCAGGGCGATTACGGCGGCTACCAGGCGATCATGTGGGATGCAAAAGAGCGCGTGTACTACGGCGCATCGGAATCACGTAAAGACGGGCAGGCGGCCGGCTATTAATTCATGACTCAGGAAATTTACCTCACCGGTATCACGACGACCGGCACACCCCATATCGGCAATTACGTGGGCGCCATTCGCCCGGGTATCGCGGCAAGCAAAGACCCGGCCAAGAAGAATTTCTATTTTCTGGCGGATCTGCATGCGCTGGCAAAAGCGGAAGACCCGGCAAAGATTGCGACGTCGACTCTCGAAATAGCAGCCTCGTGGCTGGCGCTGGGGCTGGATACGAAAAACGCCGTGTTCTATCGCCAATCGGATATCCACGAGATTCCGCAGCTCACCTGGATACTGACCAGCATGACGGCGAAGGGCCTGATGAATCGGGCACACTCGTACAAGGCGGTGGTGCAGGCGAACGAAGAGGGTGGCAGCAAGGATCCGGATAAAGGCGTGACAATGGCGCTGTACAGCTACCCGATCCTGATGGCGGCGGACATACTGATGTTCAAGGCAACCAAGGTACCGGTAGGCCGTGACCAGAAGCAGCACGTTGAGATGGCGCGCGATATCGCAGGCCGCTTTAACCACCACTACGGTGATCTGCTGGTGCTGCCGGAAGCGGAGATAGACGGCAATACCGCAACCCTGGCAGGGCTCGATGGCCGCAAGATGTCGAAGAGCTACAACAATACGATCCCGTTGTTTGCGGAAGAGAAAAAACTCCGCAAGCTGATCATGAAGATCAAGACCAACAGCCTCGAACCCGGTGAGCCGAAAGAAACAGAAGGCTCAACCCTGTTCGATATCTACAAGGCATTCGCCTCAGCAGACGAAGTACGTGAAGTTGAAAAGCGTTACGCAGAGGGAATTGCGTGGGGCGAGATGAAGCAACTGTTGTTCGAGTTCATTAACGAGCACATCAAGCCGGCACGAGAAGAATACAAACGGTTGATCGATGACCCGGCGATCGTGGAGCAGGAACTCTTGAAGGGTGCCGAACGCGCCCATGCACTCTCGGTACCGTTTCTTGATGAGATTCGGCATGCGGTGGGGATACGCAGGCTGGGCTAGTCGATTGGTGTAATCAGGAAATCGGCCGGGCTCCGCACCGCTTTACCGCCTCGCTTGAGCACGTGGGTATAGATCATCGTAGTCTTGACGCTGGCATGCCCGAGTAACTCCTGCACTGTCCGAATGTCGTAGCCCGCCTCGAGCAGGTGAGTGGCGAACGAGTGCCGAAACGTGTGACAGGTAGCGCGCTTACTGATTTGCGAGTCGGAAACGGCAATCTTTACGGCACGCGCAAGATTGGCGGGATGAGCGTGATGTCGCCGTTCGCCAGTGGTGCCGTGTATGAACGAGTACGTACTGGACGGAAAGACGTACTGCCAGCTCCATTCCCTTGCCGCATTGGGGTTCTTGCGATCGATAGCATAAGGCAGAGACACGCCGGCGCGCTTGTTTCTGATGTCTCGCTGATGAATGTCCCGAACCCACTCGAGGTGCTGCATCAGGTGAGGCACAAGTGACTGGGACAGAATTGTGCGCCGGTCTTTGGAGCCTTTGCCATCGCGCACTGTCAGTTGCAGGTACTCAAAATCAATATCC
>JBBKWB010000105.1:0-57691 GCA_037968755.1 Woeseia sp. | reverse complement strand
ACGTGAGGTCGATAACCAGATCTGGCTGGTCAGCTTCCTGGAATATGATTTAGGATACTTCGATAAAGAAAGGGACCGGGTGGAACCCGGTCCCTCACCGTTCATGCCGGACAAAGTGTTAACCATGTGTCCGGAACAAGGTGTAAACCATGTGACCGGTTAACACCCTTCTGTTATTGGTGGTGATGGGTGGATTTGAACCACCGACCTGCGGGTTATGAGTCCACCGCTCTAACCAACTGAGCTACATCACCGGAGACTTATGGTCGGCCGCACGGGGCCGCGAGGGCGCAGATTGTCCGATGGGGCCCGGTCTCTGTCAAGCACTGCGGTCCGGGTGCAATGCCGCCTATAATGCCACCACCCTGTTCCCGCGATATCTCACGCCGTATGACCATCGAACCGCTTTTCGTGCTGGAAATGATCGGCACCGCCGTATTCGCCATCAGTGGCGCGCTTGCTGCATCGCGCGCCAACATGGATATCTTTGGGTTTTCAGTGCTGGCGCTTATGCCCGCGGTCGGTGGCGGCACCTTGCGCGATATCGTGCTTGGCCGCTTCCCCGTGTTCTGGATCGAGGACAACAGTTATGTGGCTGTCGCCGTCCTGGCCGCCGTCGGTGTCTATTTCTTCGCGGATCGGCCAGGCTTCCGACTCACCATGCTCGTCTGGATGGACGCCGCGGGCCTCGCCCTGTTTGCCGTGCTCGGGACGGAGATCGCGCTCGACGCCGGCGTAACCGTGTTCATCGCTATCATGATGGGCGTCACCACTGCAGTTATCGGCGGCATGATCCGCGACATCATTTGCAATGAAATCCCTCTCGTACTGTCCGGTGAGGTTTACGCCACTGCAGCATTCGTTGCATCGATCGCTTACATACTTGCAGTGCGCGCCGAAGCGCCGGAATCCGTCGCGCTTGTTATTGGCGTGGTCGCCGGCTTCGCAGTGCGCGCGGCCGGCATTGTATTTCACATCAAGTTTCCCCGCGTCAATCTTCGCGAAGATGAATAACCAGGGTCACTGACAGGCTCTACACTAGCCGTGCTCAGACATTGAAGCGGAAGTGCATGATGTCGCCTTCACGCACGATGTATTCCTTGCCTTCGAGACGCAGCTTGCCCGCTTCCTTCGCGCCCTGCTCGCCATTGCCGGCGACGAAGTCGTCATAGGCCATCACTTCAGCGCGAATAAAACCTTTCTCGAAATCGGTGTGAATCTCACCGGCCGCATTCGGTGCAGTGGCGCCAACCCGCGTGGTCCATGCACGAACTTCTTTCTTACCCGCTGTGAAAAACGTTTGTAATCCAAGCAATGCATAGCCGCTGCGAATTACCCGGTCGAGACCAGGCTCTTTAAGTCCGAGGTCAGCCAGAAAGTCGGCTTTGTCCGCATCTTCCAGCTGCGCGATCTCTGCTTCAATAGCAGCGCAAATCGCGACCACTTGTGCACCCTCACTCTCGGCCAGCTTCTTCACCACATCGAGATGCGGGTTGTTTTCGAAACCGCTCTCGTCAACATTGGCGATGTACATCACGGGCTTCGCCGTGATCAGGTGCAGATCACGCAGACCGAGGCGTTCCTTGTCATCGAGATCGAGAGTTCGCAGTTGCAACCCCGCGTCCAGGTGCGCTTTTACTTTTCGCAGCAGATCGCGATAAGCAACTGCCGACTTCTCATTGGCCTTCGCATTTTTCTCGGCTTTGTATAACTGTTTCTCAACAGACTCAAGGTCAGCCAGCGCCAACTCGGTGTTGATCGTATCGATGTCGTCCAGCGGATCGATTTTTCCAGCCACGTGGGTCACGTCGTCGTTTTCAAAACAACGCACAACGTGCGCGATAGCGTTGGTCTCACGAATATTGGCGAGGAATTTATTCCCTAGCCCTTCACCGGTTGATGCACCTGCAACCAGGCCGGCGATGTCAACGAACTCCATGGTCGTTGGCAGCACTCGTTCCGGATCAACAATTCCGGCAAGCACAGCAAGCCGCGAATCCGGCACAGGCACGACGCCAACGTTCGGCTCAATCGTGCAAAACGGGTAGTTTTCAGCCGCGATTTCAGCAGCGGTCAGCGCATTGAATAGCGTGGACTTGCCAACATTAGGCAAACCGACGATGCCACATTTAATTGCCATTGGCGGGGTTTGTATCCTTTTTTGTATGCAGTTTTTTCATAGCGGCGTTCAGCCCCGATTCCACTAGCAGCGGCAAGACGTCAATTGACTCTGCAATGTTGCCCTGGATATCTCTTTCAACATCACTGTCCGCACGTTTAAGCACGTAGTTGGTTACCTGGCTCTTGTCGCCGGGATGTCCCACACCCAGCCGCAGGCGCATGAACTCGGCACCGCAGTGCCGAATAATATCGCGCAAGCCATTGTGACCGCCGTGTCCGCCACCCTTCTTCAGGCGTACCGTGCCGGGCGGTAAATCAATCTCATCGTGCGCCACCAACAGATTACTCGCGTCGAGTCGATAATAATCGAGCATGCCGCGGATCGGGCCGCCACTCAGGTTCATATAGCTTTGCGGCTTGACGACCCAGATCTCTTCGCCATTGATCCGCACTTTGCAGGTTTCCGCATCAAAACGCTTTTCCATACGAAACGATTCGCCCAGCGAGCTCACGAGTTCATCCGCGAACCAGAAGCCAGCGTTGTGCAAGGTACGTTCGTAGCGGCCTTCCGGATTACCTAATCCGGCGATGATGGAAATATGCGTTGTCATGCGGAATCCGTTGACGCGTTCTCAATCCGGGCGAGCAATAGACAATGGTAGCCGAAAGCGAGGTGGCAAGAAAAAGGCCGCTCGCGGGCGGCCTTTTTCAGGTCGTGCTCGATCACTAGACTCAGTCGTCTTTCGACTCGTCCTCGTCCTCGTCACCAACCACAGGCACTTCGGCAGAAGCCTCTTCGCCTTCGTCCTCTTCCTCGACCGGCGCCGCCTTGACGACGCTGATCGAAACGATCGGCTGGTCGTGGCCTTCGCCGTGAGACAGCTCGACGATTTCGACACCTTCCGGCACTTTGACATCGGACAAGTGCAGCATTTCGTCGATCTCCATCGTGGAGATGTCGATCTCGAAGTATTCCGGCAGGTATTTCGGCAGGCAGGTCACTTCAATTTCTGTCATGAGCTTCGAAACGGTACCGCCAGCTTTAACACCAGGCGCCACGTCTTCGCCAAGCACGTGCACCGGCACGTTCATGCGAATCTCTTCGTCTTCAACAATGCGTTGCAAATCAAGATGCAACACCTGGCGCTTGGCCGGGTGGCGCTGCACATCCTTGAGGATGGCGGCCTGGCTCTTGTTGCCAACCTTGATGTTCAGGATGCTCGAATAGAACGACTCGCTCTCCATCTCGTGAAGAACCTTGTTCTGGTCGAACGACAATGCGCGCGGCGGACGGCCGGCTCCGTAGATAATCGCGGGTACTTTGCCTTCGTGACGCAGGCGGCGGCTCGCACCTTTGCCCTGATCGAGGCGAAGTTCCGCAATCAGGTCAAAATCCTGACTCATGGGGAATCTCCATAACTAATTGTTTTTTAACATCATTTCTGATGTCGGAAAAATGCCAGGACCGCGACCAGTCCAGGCAGGGGCGCGCATCATAGCCCAAGGCCGGTAGGCCAGCAAGCACAGGATCGGGCCGCCAGGCGGGCGCAGACTCAGTCGACGTACAGTGAGCTGACCGATTCCTCGTCGCTGATACGGCGCATGGTTTCAGCGAGCAGCTCGGCCGTCGAGAGCTGGCGAATCTTGCTGCAGGCTCTTGCTTCTGCATTCAGCGGAATCGTGTCGGTCACCACGATCTCATCAATCTGCGATTCGCTGATGCGGGATACCGCTGGCCCGGACAGCACGGCATGGGTGATGTAAGCCACAACCCGGCTTGCGCCGTGCGCTTTCAAGGCAGCGCCTGCATTACACAATGTGCCTGCCGTATCGATCATGTCATCGATCAGGACACAAACCTTGCCCTTCACTTCACCGATGATGTTCATAACTTCCGACTGATTCGCCTTCGAACGGCGTTTGTCGATAATGACCAGATCGGCATCGTCGAGGCGTTTGGCCAGTGCTCGTGCACGTACTACGCCGCCTACGTCTGGCGATACCACGACCATGTTCTCGTATTTTTGCTTCCAGACATCACCAAGCAAAACAGGCGACGCATAGACGTTATCAACGGCGATATCGAAAAATCCCTGGATCTGGTCCGCATGCAGGTCAACAGTGAGCACCCGATCAATACCGGCAGTGCCCATCAGTTTGGCCACCAACTTAGCGGTAATCGGCACTCGCGATGCGCGCGGCCGCCTGTCCTGGCGGGCAAATCCGAAATACGGCACGACGGCGGTGATGCGCGCGGCTGAGGCGCGCTTGCAGGCGTCGACCATGACCAGCAGTTCCATCAGGTTTTCGGCGGTCGGCGGGCATGTCGGTTGAATAATGAAGGTTTCGCGGCCGCGGATGTTTTCCAGGATCTCGACGTTCATCTCGCCGTCACTGAAGCGGCCGACCTGGGCTTTGGCCAACGGTACGTGCAGTACCCGGGCGATCTCATTTGCCAATTCAGGGTGCGCATTCCCTGAAAATATCGCCATTGATGCCGGATCCAAGGTCACTGCTCCCATTTGCGTGTCAGCCTTCAGGTCGCGCCGCAGGCGCGTTACGGAAAATGGCTGGGGTGGCAGGATTCGAACCTGCGCATGACGGGATCAAAACCCGCTGCCTTACCACTTGGCTACACCCCAGTTGCATTGCCGACTGACTGCAAAGGCGCAGCGTGTTGTCCGGCATTTCTGTCGCGCGCAATTGTGAAACGCACCACCGCGAGTGTCAACGCAGTTTCCAATTTGCAGTAGTTTGTTGTTGCCGGTGTTGCTGACGACTTGCAGTAGCGGCACTACTCGGCAACAGCGGCGCTGTGGCTTGCCAGTCGTTGATATCAAACAGGAAAATAGACCGATCGAAGCAACATTTGGCCTGGAGCGCTTAGTGAAACGTCCAGCGATCAACCACAAGACGCACGCGGGTCGCGTCACTCACTGCGGTAATTCGGCGCGGCATGATCTGACCTGCACTTTCCCGATACTGGTCGATTGATACCTGCCAGCCACTTTGCTGTAAGCCGCTCAGGCTGTTATCCGCGGCAAACCGGGTTTCAGAGGGTGTCGCCGGATCCGGGATGCCCAGCGCCCAGTAACGCAGACTCGCCAGCGGTATATCCCAGCCGTAGACTCGTTGCAGCGCACGTTCAGCATCTGCCAGCTCCGTCACCATGCCGTCACTGTCAGTAACCTTGATCGTATCGGTGTCGCCGCTGATTCGTACTGAACCGGCGCCCAGCGGGCCACTCAGGCGGGCATCGAAGTACTCGCGGCGTTGTTCCCAGTGCAAATTGCCATTAAAGCCGTCGTTGCCATCGCTGACCGCGATGCGACCGGCGAATCCCCAGCTCGAAATATCGCCCAGTACCTGCTGGCGTACCTCCCAGTCGCTGAGCGGCGGCAATTCGCGACTCGACGGGGTCACACAGCCAACAAGCAGTGCCGTGATTCCCAGCAAGCACGTCGAACGGCTAATCCTCATTCGCAAATGCCCGTCTCCGAATATCTTCTAGCATGGGATTGTCCGCTTCGAAGGTTTCGGATTCCTCCAGTATGGCGCGTGCCTCGTCTATACGGCCAAGTGTCCACAGTACTTCAACAAGATGCGCACCGACTTCTGGATCCTTGATCATCGACCACGCGCGCTGCAGTTCTGCCAGCGCTTCTTCATGCTTGCCGAGCCGAAACAGAACCCAACCGTGACTGTCGATGATCGCCGCACTTTTCGGTCGAAGCCGCAGCGCTTTCTTGATCAGCCGGGCCGCTTCACCGTAGTCATCACTGTAATACGTCAGCGTATATCCCAGGGCATTGAGAGCATTGGCATTGTCCGGCCAGCGACGCACGGCCCGGCGATAGTCTTCTATTGCCTCTTCGTAGCGACCGACCTTCAGCATGACTTCGCCGCGGCCCAGAACGGCAGCTTCGCTGTCCGGTCGATAGGAAGCCACCCGGTCGTAGATCTCCAGGGCACGCTCATATTGCTGCTCGGAGGACAGGAGTTGTGCCTTGGCAAGGATCATGTCGACCGCGAAATTCGGGTGTGTTTCACCGAAGCGTTGCAAGTGATCCAGTGCCGCCTCCAAATCCCCGCTGCGCGCGATAATGCCACTGGCACGGCGCTGTGACAGAATAGCGTTCGGCCCACTGATGACCTGCGAATACAGCGCCAGCGCGCGTTCAGCTTCACCACTGTAATCGGCGATTCGTGCCAGGTAGTACAGCGCATCGGTGGTGTACTGACCACTGCTGAGTAGGTCCTGGAAGTCGGCGCGCGCCGCGTCGAGGTTTTCCTGGCGGAAGTTGATGATCGCCATGAGTCGCAGTGCGTCCGTGCGCGATGGCTGTTCCAGCAGTATCTGGTTCACCTGGCTCAAGGCATCGTCATCGTTGCCGGCAGACATGTACATGATGGCCAGTTCGAGGCGCGCCTCCGGATCCGGGTCAGGATCATCACCGACGATCTTGGCCGCAAATTGCACTGCCTCGGCTTCGTTGCCAGCTAATAACAGCGCGCGCGCAAACAGCAATTTTGGCTTCACCCAATCAGGTGAAATCGCCATTGCCTTATTCGCGCGCTCGCTCGCCGCTTCATGATCACCAGCCTGCAATGCCAGGACACCCACCGCGTAATGGGCCGACGCTGAATCGCGCAGCGGCTTGGCCAACTGGCTGATGAGCCAAAATGCATCGTCCGGGTCTTCGCGCGTCAGGATTGGCAGCAGCGCCAGCAAGCGCTCGTCCAGCGGTTCCTTGCCGCGCTCAAGCAAAGTCTGGAAGCTGCGCCGTGACGCCTTCAGATCGCCCGCACGCAGCTGCAGTTGCGCAACGTAGAGCAAGGCCTCGTCGCTGTTTTCGTCAAGTTCGGTCCAACGCAATGCGGCTTTGAGAGCGTCGTCGTTAAAACCGTAGGTAAAGGCTACGCGGGTAGCCTGGCGCGCCGTCTCCGGGCTGCCGCTCAGATTGGCGGCACGCCGGTACTCCGCAGCAGCATTCTTGTACTGATGCTTCTGCAGCGAGATTTCGGCGGCACGAATATGCGCATTGACAGCATCGCGATTCGATTCCGGAACGGGTTCGGTAGCACAGGCAGCAAGCAGCAGAACCATCGGTACAGCCCAATGCCAACGTGCGGATTTAAGGGTTTGCGCCATAAAGGGTAGAAGATTAGTCCGTAAAAAGGGCCGGCGTCGCTTGACGCTGGCCCACGATATCTCAAGCAGCTCTACAACACAGACAAGGAACTGCGCGATCAGTTCGCTTATCATACGAGCTGTTTTCTACCTGATCGCTCAGCACTCGCAATGCCCCTTAAAATACTCGGCCTGAACCATAACACGGCACCTGTGGAAATTCGTGAGCAGGTAGTTTACGCAGACGCCGAGGCGGGACGGGCACTGCGCGCCATACTTGGGCTCGATGGCGTGGCTGAAGCGATTGTTATGTCCACCTGCAACCGGACCGAATTCTACCTCGAGGCAAGCGACGCTGGCCTCGCCGCGGTCGGTGAGTGGCTATGTCGCGACCAGCAGCTGGATGATCAGGCAGCCGCATCCCTGTTCAGCCGGGATGGCGATGACGCCATTCGCCACCTGTTTCGCGTCGCCTGTGGACTGGATTCCATGGTTCTCGGCGAACCGCAGATACTCGGCCAGCTCAAGGAGGCCTACCGCATTGCGGAGGGCGCTGGCAGCGTCCAGAGGGAACTCGGAAGGGTATTTCGGCACACGTTTTCGGTTGCCAAGAAGGTTCGCACCGATACCAAGATTGGCGGCAGCCCGGTGTCCGTCGCCTACGCGGCGGTCAACCTCGCCGACCAGTTCTTCTCCGGCTTTTCCAAACACACGGCCCTGTTGATTGGCGCCGGTGCGACCATCCGGCTGGTTGCGCAACACTTGCACGCGAAAGGTATCGGCCGTTTATTTGTGGCCAATCGCGACGTGACCCGCGCCCAGGATCTCGCCAGCGAGTTCGGTGGCTTCGCTCTGCCCTTGTCGGAGCTGGCGGGCACCCTGCCAGAAGCCGACATACTGATCAGTTCGACCGCAAGCCCTGAGCCAATCGTCACGCTTGCCGAAATGCGTGCCGCGATCCGCGCCCGCAAGCGGCGACCAGTATTCGCCGTCGATATTGCCGTGCCCCGCGACCTCGAAGCTGCAATCGGCGAACTTGATGATGTGTACCTCTACACCATTGATGATCTCGACAAGGTCATTGTCGAGGGTCAGAGCAATCGCGAAGCCGCAGCACATGACGCCGAGCGAATCCTGCAGGAAGAATCTCGCCGATACCTCGAGATCGAACGCGGCAAGCAAGTCGCTCCGTTAATTTCCGCACTGCGTGACCAGGGCGATGCGGCCCGGCGCGATGTACTGGCACAGGCACGGCGGCGTCTGCAGAAAGGCGTCGACAGCATGGAAGTGATCGAATACGCAACCGCGGCGTTGATGAAGAAACTGCTGCACTCGCCCAGCGTCCGTCTGCGCAAAGCCAGCGAAGAAGAGGACGATGCATTTCTTGAAGCGGCACGTGCGTTGTTCGACATAAAAGAAGACAAGGACTGAACGGCGTTGAAAGCATCAATACGCAACAATCTGGAAAGCACCCGCGACCGCTTTGAAGAGCTGTCCGGGCTGCTCGCCGATCCGGACACCATCGCTAACCAGAATCGATTTCGCGACTTGTCGCGCGAGTATTCGCGTCTTGAACCCGTCGTGGCGCTGTTTCGCGAATACGAGACCCTGGAGTCCGACCTGCGCGGCGCGGTAGAGATGAGCAACGACAGCGATCCGGAAATTCGCGAAATGGGCCAGGACGAGTTGGACAGCCTTGGTGAACGCCGCGACGTGTTGATCGCCGAATTACAGAAATCGCTAATCCCTCCGGATCCGCACGACGACAGCAACATCTACCTGGAGATTCGAGCCGGCACCGGTGGAGACGAAGCCGCCATTTTCGCCGGCGACCTGCATCGCATGTACACGCGCTACGCTGAAGCCAATCGTTGGCCGCTGGAGATTATCAGTGCACGTGACGGTGAACACGGTGGTTACAAAGAAATCATCTGCCGAATCAGCGGCAGCGGAATATTTGCGCGTTTGAAGTTCGAATCCGGTGCGCACCGCGTGCAGCGAGTGCCCGCCACGGAATCGCAAGGGCGAATTCATACATCGGCGTGCACGGTTGCGGTATTACCGGAACCTGACGAAATCGAAGAAGTGGATATCAATCCGGCCGACTTGCGCATTGACACCTACCGCGCATCCGGCGCAGGCGGCCAGCACGTCAACAAGACGGACTCCGCTGTACGGGTGACGCATTTGCCTAGCGGCATCGTCGTTGAATGCCAGGACGAACGCTCACAACACAAAAACCGTGCCCGCGCCATGTCGCTGTTGCAGGCGCGTTTGCTTGATGCGGAGCAGCAGGAACAGCAATCTGCCCAGGCAGAACAGCGCAAGCTGCTGGTCGGCAGCGGCGATCGCTCAGAACGAATCCGCACATACAACTATCCGCAGGGCCGGGTAACCGACCACAGAATTAACCTCACGCTGTATAAGCTGGCCGAATTTCTCGAAGGCGATCTCGATCAGGTAATTGATCCGTTGATCAATGAATACCAGGCAGAGCAGCTCGCAGCGTTGGGCGACTAATCCGGTACCCGGCGCGGTCCGCGCTGCGGCAATGCCTGCCCACAACAGTAGCCCGTCATTTCGCGCTCGATCCTTGCGTTGCCAGCGGATAAGACGGGCGAATGCTGAAACAAGAGCGGCCCTGGACGATTGCGCAGCCAGCCGCCCGGAAAAAATCGGTCGCCTGGATCAGACCTGCAGGCGCAGGTAATTCAGCACATCCGCACGGGTAATCAATCCGTAGAAGTCGTCGCCGTCTACTACCGCCGCGCAGGGCTGTACGTGCAACATGGCCACCAGGTTATTGATGCTGCTTTCTTTGGCAAGCTGGATATAGGCCGTTTGCATTGCATCGCGAACTTTGCTGTTCATCAGGTCGGGCTTTCCGAAGACGTAGCGAATGATGTCGTCCTCCGTAAGCACACCGACGAGGCGCCCCTCCTCCATTACCGGCAGCTGTGAAAATCCTGCGTTTCGTAGTCGATTGTGCGCGGTAGTCAGAGCGTCGTCGGCGCCGACAGTAATCGTCGCGCGTTCTCCGTGCGGGCGGCCCACGAGATCACGTAGGTCGCCGAACTGTTCGCGCTTGATAAATCCCTGGTCTTCCATCCAGAAATCATTGAACAATTTCGATAAGTACTTGTTGCCCGTATCGCAGGCGAAGCTGACGACCCGCTTGGGTTCAGTCTGTTCCTGGCAATAGCGCAGCGCAGCGCAGAGCAAGGTGCCGGAGGACGAGCCCGCGAGCAGACCCTCCTGCTGCAACAGCTCGCGCGCGAAGTGAAATGAATCGGCGTCGCTGATGCTGTAGGCCTTTTTTACCTGGCTGAAATCGGCAATCGACGGAATAAAATCTTCGCCAATGCCTTCCACCAGCCAACCCGCATTCTTTTCATTCAGTTCACCCTTGTTGATGTAATCAGCCAGGATGGACCCGACGGGATCCGCGAGAATGATGTCGACATGCGGTGCGTGTTTGGCGAGATAACGGCTGAGACCACTAACCGTGCCGCTGGACCCCACGCCAACTACTATCGCATCGACATTGCCCTCCATCTGCTCGAAAATCTCGGGCGCAGTGGTGTTCTCATGCGCCAGCGGATTATCCGGGTTGCCGAACTGGTTGATGAAGTAGGCGCCTTTCTCGTCGGCGATGCGCTGACCCAGATCCTGGTAGTACTCGGGATGACCTTTGGCTACATCCGACCGGGTCAGTACTACTTCTGCGCCCATCGCTCGCAGGTTGAAAATTTTCTCCTGGCTCATCTTGTCCGGCAAGACAAGTATTAGCTGATAACCTTTCTGCCGCGCGACCAGAGCCAGGCCGAGGCCGGTATTGCCCGCCGTTGCTTCGACTATTGTGTCGCCCGGCTTAATGTCCCCACGCTGCTCGGCTTGTTCTATCATCGACATCCCGATGCGATCTTTGATCGAGCCGGCAGGATTCATTAATTCGAGCTTCAGAAACAAGCGGCACAAGCCAGTATCAAGCTTGGTGATTTCCAGCATCGGCGTCTTGCCGACCATATCGAGAATATTGGAGTAAACGTTCATTGGAACTGTTCGCAAGGCCCGGAATGGCGGCCATAGTACTTGAAGCGCGATCCCATGAGCCAGCCCGATGACTGCGCCAACAACCATAGGCGCCGTTCTCGATGCCGCGAGCGAACGGTTGCAAGGCATCAGCGACAGCGCGCGCCTGGATGCGGAGCTGCTGCTGTGTCGCGCAATCGACATGCCGCGCAGCTATCTGTTTGCGCACGCTGATGAAGAACTTGATGCTGACGCGATAGGCCGCCTCGAGTTAACACTGGAACGCCGCCTTGACGGCGAGCCGCTCGCCTATATCTGCGGCGTAAAGGAATTCTGGTCTATGGAGTTGATGGTCACACCGGCTACCCTCGTGCCGCGACCTGATACCGAGATTCTGGTCGAGCAGGCCCTTGGCCAGATTCCACGCCGTGCCGAGTACCGGATCCTGGACCTGGGCACCGGCAGCGGCGCGATCGCACTCGCAATCGCCCGGGAACGACCGTTGTGCGCGGTTACGGCGACGGACATCAGCAGCGATGCACTTGCCGTGGCAGCACTGAACGCGCGCCAGCTTGATGTCGCCAATATCGAGTTTGCCGAGGGTCGCTGGACGAACCCGGTTCAAGGACGGCTTTTCGATGTGATTGTTTCGAATCCGCCGTACATCGCTGACGATGATTCCGCGTTGCTGCAGTTAGCACACGAGCCGCGTTCCGCTTTAGCTGCCGGTGCCGATGGCCTTGACGATATTCGCGCGATTGCCGGCGCGGCCATACAGATCGCGGCCGAGCGCGCCAGCCTACTGCTCGAACACGGTTCCACGCAGGCGGATGCGGTGGCTGCCATCCTGCAGGATCACGGTTGGACCGCTGTTCGCAACGTCAAAGACCTGGCCGGACTGCCCCGCGTGACTATCGCGACGCGTCCAGGATAAACAGTAGCGAGGGAACTCCCACGCGGCCTCTGCTTCGAACTCAGCTAAACCGGGGAAAATCATGCGGCTAACAATACTTGCAGGGTCATTGATGCTAAGCGCACTCGCAGTAGTTGCGAGCGCTGCAGAGGAGCCTGCGAATACACCACTCGCGCATTCTGTCGCGGAACTACGCAGTTCAATTGGCAAATGGCAGGTTATTACCGAATTCCTGAATGACGACGGCAGTATTGCGCGCTCTGTTCCAGGCACCTATGACTTCTCCTGGGTCGTCGAAGACAAGGTGATCAGCGGCAAAAACCATATTCCCGATTTGCAACAATCGTCCGCGATTCTTTTCTATGTTCGCGAAAGCGATGCGGTAATCGAGATGGTCGCAGTCGGTGCCGACGGGCGCTTGTGGGTGATGACGGGCGAACTGGGGGGCAGTACCCGCTATACGCAAACGATCAGGACGGACGGTGGCGGTACCTTGCAGCTTCGCTTTACCCGTTACAACGTAACTGATACTGGCTTCGAATCACGCATGGAGCGCACAACAGACGGCGGTCAAAACTGGTTGCCTGGCAACCACCAGGTGTTCACGCGGGAGAGTGAATCCGTTGAGCCATACAAGCCTGTCGCGGACGACAAGCAGCACTAACTGTGATAAACAGTGGCTCCTCGAAACTACATCTCAAGAGCTAATGATCACTATTGCCACGAATCACGGCGACATTGTTGTCGAATTGTTTGACGAAGCAGCACCAATAAGCTGCGCGAACTTCCTGCGTTATGTTGAAGAAGGTTTTTTCAATGACACGATTTTTCATCGCGTCATTCCGAACTTCATGATTCAGGGCGGCGGCTTGACCGAAGACATGCAACGCAAAGCCACCCACGAACAGATCAAGAACGAAGCCGACAACGGCAAGAAGAACCTGCGCGGCACACTCGCCATGGCCCGCACCGCGGCAGTAGACAGCGCGACCTCACAGTTTTTCGTCAATCTGCGCGACAACGAATTCCTCGATCACAATGGCCGCGACTTCAGCAATGCCTATGCGGTATTTGCCCAGGTCGTCGCGGGCATGGATGTCGTTGACATCATCGCAGCCCAGGATACAGGCAGCAAAGCCGGCCAACAGGACGTGCCGTTAGAAGCAATCAGGATTACCGACGTTCGCGTAAGCGACTAGGTAGCCGCTGCGCTGAGCGCTGATCTTTTGCGTTCAGCGCTCATGCAGCATCTGCTGCTGACGGCTCGTAACCGAGATTCGGCGCCAGCCAGCGCTCAACGTCGGCCAGCGGCCAGCCCTTGCGCTTTGCAAGCGACTCGATCTGATCCCTGCCAACCTTGCCTACGGCAAAGTAACGCGAATCGGGATGCGAAAAGTAAAAGCCGCTTACGGCCGCTGTGGGGTACATCGCGAATGATTCCGTCAGGCGCAGACCAATTTCGTCTTCAACGTTAAGCAACTCCCAAAGCTTGGCTTTCTCCGTGTGATCCGGGCATGCCGGATAACCCGGCGCCGGCCGGATGCCGCGATACTGTTCATCGATGAGCTCTTTTTTCGACAGCACTTCGTCGCCGGAATACGCCCAGTGCTCGGTACGCACGCGCTCGTGCAAGTACTCTGCAAGCGCCTCGGCAAGGCGGTCTGCGAGTGCTTTCAGCACAATGCTGGAGTAGTCGTCGAGGTCCGCCTCGAAGCGTTGCACGTGCTCGTCAATGCCAATACCGGCCGTTAAAGCAAAAGCTCCGATGTGATCCTGCAAGCCGCTGTCGTGCGGCGCGATAAAATCTGCAAGGCAGTCGTTGCTCTTGCCCCGCGGTTTGGTCTTTTGCTGCCGAACATGGCAAAGCCGCATGTATTCAGCGCTGCGATCGTCCGCGAAAACACGCACATCGTCAGCATCAACAGAATTGGCCGGGAAGAAGCCGAACACGGCGCGGGCCTCAAGCCACTTTTCGTCAATGATGCGATCCAGCATGTTGTTGGCATCGGCGAACAGTGAACTCGCCGCCTCACCCACCGTGGCGTCCTCCAGAATCGCTGGAAACTTGCCGTGAAACTCCCACGCGTTGAAGAACGGCATCCAGTCGATGTAGTCACGCAACATTGCCAGGTCAATATTCTTCAGCACTCGCCTGCCGGTAAACGCCGGAGTCGGCGGCGTGTAATTTTGCCAGTCGCAGCGATGTCGATTCTCGCGAGCGCGGGCAAGTGACAATGCAGGCGCCTGCTTCTGGTTACCAGCGTGACGTTCGCGCCGTTTTGCATTGTCGTCGCGAACCTTCTTCGCCAGTGCTGCACGGCTGTCGGCTTTCACCAGCGCCTGGGCAACACCCACTGAACGTGACGCGTCCTTGACGTAAATCACCGGGCCTTCGTAATTCGGTTCGATCTTGACTGCGGTATGTGCCGGTGACGTCGTCGCGCCACCGATGAGTAGTGGCAATTCGAATTTCTGTCGCTGCATTTCACGCGCGACGTTGACCATTTCATCAAGTGACGGCGTAATCAGGCCGGACAGGCCGATAATCTGCGCCCCCTCCCTGCGCGCCGTATCGAGAATTTTCTCGCAAGAGACCATGACGCCCAGATCAATCACTTCGAAGTTATTGCATTGCAAGACCACGCCGACAATATTTTTGCCAATGTCATGTACGTCGCCTTTGACGGTCGCCATGACAATTTTGCCGTTGGTTTCGCGCACCCCACCTTTTTCCTCCTCGATAAAGGGGATAAGATGGCCAACCGCTTTTTTCATTACCCGTGCCGACTTGACGACCTGCGGCAGGAACATCTTGCCGTCGCCGAACAGATCACCGACCACGTTCATGCCCGCCATCAGCGGGCCTTCAATGACGTCCAATGGACGGGTAGCGGCAAGCCGCGCCTCCTCAGTGTCTTCAATAACGTACTGGTCAATGCCCTTGACCAGCGCGTGCTCCAGTCGTTTCTCAATGGGTAGTTCCCGCCAGCTGAGATCGAGGGTGTCGCGCTTTATACCCGACGCCTGGCCGCGATACTCCTCAGCGATTTCCAACAGGCGCTCGGTCGCACCCGGGTCGCGATTCAAGATGACATCTTCGACCGCCTTGCGCAGGTTCTTCGGCAAGTCTTCGTAGATTGCGAGCTGCCCGGCATTCACAATACCCATGTCCATGCCGGCCTTGATGGCGTGGTACAGGAACACCGAGTGAATAGCTTCGCGGACGATGTTGTTGCCACGAAAAGAGAACGAAACATTACTCACGCCACCACTGATCATGGCGTGCGGCAACTTTTGTTTGATCAGCCGGGTCGCGTCGATAAAGTCTTTGCCGTAACTGTTGTGCTCATCAATGCCAGTTGCGACTGCGAAGATATTGGGATCAAAAATAATATCTGCCGGATCGAAGCCAACTTTCTCCGTCAGGATTTTGTAGCTCTTTTCGCAGATCGCCACTTTGCGTTCCACACTATCGGCCTGGCCCTGCTCATCGAATGCCATCACGATGACCGCCGCACCGTAATCACGCACCAGCTTCGCCTGCTGGATAAATGCTTCCTCGCCTTCTTTCATACTGATTGAGTTAACTACGCATTTGCCCTGCACACAGCGCAGGCCCGCCTCGATGACCGACCATTTGGAAGAATCGATCATGACCGGCACGCGCGACACGTCCGGTTCGGCGGCGATCAGGTCGAGAAACGTCACCATGGCCTGCTCGGAATCGAGCATGCCCTCGTCCATGTTGATGTCGATGATCTGGGCGCCGTTGTCCACCTGCTGCCGGGCGACATCAAGCGCAGCGGCGTAGTCGTCCGCCTCGATCAGGCGCCTGAACGCTGCGGAGCCGGTTACATTGGTGCGTTCGCCGACGTTGACGAACAAGTCATCGGGCCCGAGGGTCACAGGCTCAAGACCGGACAAGCGACAGCGGACCGGCAGCTCGGGAATCTCGCGTGCTGCAGCGCCGTCTACAACCTGGCGTAACGCCGCGATATGTTCAGGTGTCGTGCCGCAACAACCACCGATCAGGTTTACCAGACCAGACTCGACAAATTCGCGCATGACCTCGGCCATTTCATCAGCGGTCTCATCGTATTCGCCAAACTCGTTTGGCAGGCCCGCGTTCGGATGCGCGCTGACGCCGGTATCCGCAATACGCGACAGTTCCGCAATGTATGGCCGCATGTCACTTGCGCCCAGCGCACAGTTCAAGCCGATCATAAATGGATTCGCGTGCCGCACGGAATTCCAGAACGCTTCTGTAGTTTGCCCCGACAGCGTGCGACCCGATGCGTCAGTAATCGTGCCCGAGATCATGACCGGTAAGGTAATTCCGCTGTCTTCAAAAGCACGCCGAACGGCAAATATTGCTGCTTTCGCATTCAACGTATCGAAGATCGTTTCGATCATCAGGAAGTCCGCGCCACCTTCGATCAGCGAGCGCGCTGCAATCAAATAGGTGTCGGCAAGACCGGCAAAGCGAATATTGCGAAAGCCCGGATCATTCACGTCCGGTGAAAGCGACGCTGTGCGATTGGTCGGTCCGAGCACACCGGCAACGTAGCGTGGAATTCCGCTTTTCGCTGCAACGTCGTCAGCACAGCTGCGCGCCAAGCGCGCAGCGGCGAGATTCAATTCCGGTACAAGTGATTCCATGCCGTAGTCGCCCATCGACGGCGCATTGGAGTTGAAGGTGTTGGTTTCGATAATGTCGGCGCCGGCCTCGAGAAATTCCAGGTGGATGTCGCGAATTACGTCCGGCCGGGTAATCGTAAGCAAATCGTTATTGCCTTTCAGGTCGCGGTGCCAGTCGCGATACTGCTCGCCGCGAAAGTCGTCTTCGCCAAGTTTGAGCCGCTGGATCATCGTGCCCATTGCGCCGTCCAGCAAGAGTATGCGCTGCTTAAGGTCGGCCTTGAATGTGGCGATTCGTTGTTCTCTGTTCATCGATATTCCTTCAGGCCGCAGCCTGGCTCGGCCGAACGCCCAGCGCGTGGCAAATGGCAAACGTCAACTCCGAGCGGTTGAGCGTGTAAAAATGAAATTCGTTGATGCCCTGGGTACGCAGCAGGCGTACCTGTTCAATGGCAACACTGGCAGCAATCATCTGGCGTGTTTCCGCATCGTCGTCCAGGCCGGTGAATCGCTCGTGCAGCCAGTCCGGCACCGACGCGCCACACATCTCGGCAAAGCGTTGCAATTGCGGAAAACGAGTAATAGGCAATATTCCGGGAACCAGCTGCGAATCAATGCCTGCGGCTGCGCATCGATCACGAAAACGCAGGTAGCAATCACCGTCGAAGAAGAACTGGGTTATGGCGCGGGTCGCGCCCGCGTCCAGTTTGCGTTTGAGATTATCGAGGTCGAACTCTTCGTTCGGCGCCTCCGGATGCACTTCAGGATAAGCCGCAACCGAGATATCAAAGTCCGCCACCTTGCGCAGCCCGGCAACGAGATCCGATGCGTAGGCATAGCCATCCGCCCGTGGCTCGTAACGCTCGCAGCCTTTCGGCGCATCGCCGCGCAACGCCACCAGGTGACGGACGCCCATGTCCCAGTACTCGCGCGCAATGTCATCTATCTCATCGCGGCTCGCGCCGATGCAGGTCAGGTGCGGTGCGGCACGAAGCTTTGTGTCAGTCAGGATACGTGCGACGGCCGCGTGCGTGCGTTCCCGCGTCGAACCATCTGCGCCGTAAGTGACCGATACAAAGTGCGGTGCCAATACGGAGAGGCGTTGAATCGATGCCCAGAGCGTTTGCTCCATCTGTTCCGTAGCGGGTGGGAAGAACTCGAATGAGACACGCGGCAAAGTGCCGTTGCCAGTTTGGGATGCTGTCATGTATACATTCCTGCAAAGGCCGCGTTTACGCGGCCGCTACGTTTCCTAAATCAAATTGTGCCGGACAGGCGACCGCGAGCAGCCACACTGGCTGGTCACGCGGAATCAGCCGCGCCGGGGCAAGACGCAAACCCGCGTCGGCACACCAGCGAGCAAGCTGCAATTGCTGCTGCGCAGAGTCGTTGGCGCTGATGCGCTGCAAAAGCAACAGGCGGCCACCGTCGCGCAACATGCGTACCGCTTCCTGCAACGCGTCTTGTGGCCGCTCGGCAGCACTCAAAACATCGTCAAGAATGATGGTGTCAAAACTGTGCACATCGAACGGCAGGCGATACATATCGCCTTTGCGCAAGCTGCAATTGCGGAGGCCAGCGAGCAACAATTCGCTGCGCGCCAGAATCCGTGCACTGGAGTCGATGTCGACGC
Organism: Woeseia sp.; assembly: GCA_037968755.1. Taxonomy (GTDB): domain Bacteria; phylum Pseudomonadota; class Gammaproteobacteria; order Steroidobacterales; family Woeseiaceae; genus Woeseia. The sequence goes on along the minus strand of JBBKWB010000105.1, from coordinate 39,223 downwards.
CGACTGCGCGATTGGCCCGGCTCGATAACAACTTCAGGAGGCCACCGCGGCCACAGCCGATATCCAGCAGATCGCCAATCGGTGCGGTCACAGTGAGATCCATGATTGCGCGATGCAGTGCACGGTCACCGACCGCCTCGATGCCGGGTCCACTGACATCAAGATCGTGGTTGCGCAATTCACGCAATCGCGATACGTCGACAGCAAATTGCGGTTCGTCGTCAGGGAGCAGGCGCAGGAGTTGGCGCCGTTGCCCGGCATTCGCGCCCGCGGTCGGCCAGCGATAGTAAACGCGCTGACCATCCCGGAAGCGTTCCATCAATGCGGCATCGCATAACAATTTGAGCTGCTGCGAGACGCGCGGCTGGCTGAGGCCCAATACCCCTGTCAATTCGGACACGCTGCACTCGCCGTGGCGGCACAATGCCAGCAGCCGCAAACGAACCGGGTCCGCGGCGGCCTTCAGCTGGCTAAGCAATTGTTCGGTTCGATCCAACATAATGCAAATATAAGAATATCTTTATATGTATTGGCGAAGGAGTCTATCACAGGCTTTTCTGACTGGGAACGACTGGCTCACAGAACAGCGAGAGAACTAGTGGACGCGCCCCGACGACGGCCCGGGGGGCGCCGCGAACAGCCGCTTGATATCGACGGCGTCGAAATGACGGCGACGTCCACAGTATTCACAGGTGACGTCGAGCTGCCCATCCGCGTCGATAGCGCTTTGCGCCTCTTCCTCACCGAGCATCCGCAGCACGTCTTCGGTACGTTCCTGCGTACAGCGACAACGAAATACCGCATCCCGGCTGCCAAACACGCGCAAATCGTCTTCAGCAAACAACTGCCCCAACAAGCCCACGCCAACGCCCTCAGCAAGATCCTGCGGACGCAGCGTCGCGGCAAGCATGCCCAGCCGGCGCCAGTCGTCATCATCAAGTTCGTTGGTGTTTGGCATTTGCTGCAGCAGCAGGCCGCCGGCAACGCCCCGGTCACTGACGAGCGCAAGGTGACTCGCAATCTGCGCAGAACGCTCGAAATAGCTCTCGAGACTGTCGGCCAGAGAGTCGCCACTTACCTCGACGATTCCCTGGTAGGGTCGTTCAATGTCCTTGCCGTCCACGGTAATGGCACATTGCGCGTGTGCCAGCATCTCGCGGTAGCTAAGTTCGGCTATGCCGTCCTCGGCATGCGCCATCCCGCGCAATTCAAGTTGACTGCTGCACTGCATGACGAGCATCGACACCGGCCCATCGCCGCTGATTTGTAACGTAGCATTGCCCTCGAATTTAAGGCTCTGCGCAATGAGCGCACCCGCGGCAGCCGCATGGCCGAGCACTTCAAGCACCGGTGCTGGGTAGTTACGCCCGTCATGCATACGCTGCCACGCGGATTGCAATTGCACCAGCGCGCCGCGCACCGGCAATTTCTCGAACATGAACGGAATAACTATGTCGCTAGCGGGCATGCAAACGGTGCCAGGAGATCAGGATAGGTCGAGCTTGCGCTTGAGGGATTCGTTAACTTGACCCGGGTTGGCTTTGCCACGCGACTCTTTCATTACCTGGCCTACAAGATAGCCAATAATCTTGACCTTGCCGGCTTTGTAATCTGCAACCTGCGCCGGATTTGCTTTGATGACTGCGTCGACTATGCCGTCGATCGCGGACGTATCGGTTATCTGTTTCAAGCCACGCGCCGCAATGATTTCGTCAGCGCTGCCCTCGCCCTGCCACATCGCATCGAATACTTCTTTGGCTATCTTTCCAGAAATCGTGTTGTCATCAATTCGTTGCAACAAGCCGCCAAGTGCCGTTGCTGTTACCGGCTGTGCTGCAATATCCACACCGTCTCGATTGAGCGCGGCCGATAACTCGCCGACCACCCAGTTCGCTGCCTGCTGAGCACTGCCACCGGCGGCCGCGGCGGCCGATTCAAAGTAATCAGCCATAGCCCTGCTCTGCGTCAGCACCTCGGCATCGGCTGGCTTGACGCCGTACTCCTTAATAAAGCGCGCCTGTTTGGCCTGCGGCAACTCGGGCAACGCCTTGCGAATACTGTCGATAAATGCGGCGTCGATCTCTACCGGCAGCAGATCAGGATCCGGAAAGTAGCGATAGTCATTCGCTTCTTCCTTGCTGCGCATGGCACGGGTCTCGTGCTTGTCTGAATCATAAAGGCGCGTCTCCTGCACCACCTCACCGCCGTCTTCCAGCAGCTCAATCTGGCGTTCAACTTCGAGGTTGATCGCTTTCTCGACGAAGCGGAAAGAATTGAGGTTCTTCAGTTCCGCGCGCGTTCCCAATTCCTTCTGACCCAGCGGCCGAACGGAAACGTTGGCGTCGCAACGGAACGAGCCTTCCTGCATGTTGCCGTCGGAAATTTCGAGGTAGCGGACGATCGAATGAATCTTGCGCATGTACTCAACGGCTTCCCGAGCTGAACGCAAATCAGGCTCTGACACAATCTCGAGCAGCGGCGTGCCGGCGCGATTCAGATCGATGCCTGACGAATCGCCGAGGCCCTCGTGAATCGACTTGCCCGCATCTTCCTCGAGGTGCGCGCGGGTTATGCCAATGCGTTTTTCACTACCATCGTCAGCGCGAATCATGAGCTCGCCGCCCTCGACAATGGGCAACTCGTACTGGCTGATCTGGTAACCCTTGGGAAGATCAGGATAGAAATAATTCTTGCGCGCAAATACCGATCGCGGCGCGATCGTTGAGCCAACAGCAAGACCAAACTTGCAAGCCATCTGCACAACTTCGACGTTCAGCACCGGCAGCACTCCCGGATAGCCCAAGTCGATGAGGCTGGCCTGGGTATTGGCCGCGGCACCGTAGGCCGTCGCGGCGCCCGAAAAAATCTTGCTGCGAGTAGCGAGCTGAGTGTGGATTTCCAGCCCAATAACCACTTCCCATGCAGTGCTCACCGGTAGGCCTCCGGGCATCGCGTATGCCAGTCAGTGGCCATGGCGTAACGGTGCGCGCAATTGAGCAGTTGCTCTTCCGCAAAATGCGGCCCTACCAGGTGCAGGCCAACCGGTAAATTATCGACGCTACCGCAGGGCACAGAAATGGCAGGCAAGCCCGCGAGGTTTGCGCCGATCGTATAAATATCGTTCAGGTACATCGTTATGGGATCGTCGGTTTTGTCACCCAATGCGAATGCGGGTGTCGGCGATGTCGGACCCGCTATGACATCGACGTCGGCGAACGCTTTGCGAAAATCTTCGGCAATCAACTGGCGAACTTTCTGTGCCTGCAAATAATAGGCATCGTAGTAACCGGCCGACAATACGTAAGTACCTGTCATGATTCGGCGCTGAACTTCGGCACCGAAACCTTCGCTACGACTACGACAATACAAGTCAAACAGATCTGCGGGGTCTTTTGCACGATGTCCGAAACGGACGCCGTCAAAGCGTGACATATTGGATGAACATTCGGCTGGCGCTACGACGTAGTAGGTCGGCACAGAAAGATCCAGGTTGGGCAAATCGACTTCTTTGATTATCGCGCCCTGTGCTTCCAGCACTGCAATCGCAGCTCTCACTTGCTTTGCATTACTGGGGTCGAGACCTGCATCGAAATGTTGCCGCACGATACCGATGCGCTTGCCTTTGAGTGGCTGCTCCAGCGCGGCACTGTAATCCGGCACCGGGTGATCGACTGACGTTGAATCCCGCTCGTCGAATCCTGCCATGACCTGCAAAAGCATCGCTGCATCGGCCGCAGACCGGGTTATAACCCCTGCCTGATCCAGGCTGGAAGCAAAAGCGATCATGCCGTAGCGCGAGACCCGGCCGTAGGTTGGCTTCAATCCGATCGTGCCGGTCAACGCGGCAGGTTGACGAATGGAACCGCCGGTATCCGTCCCTGTTGCTGCCGGCGCAAGGCGCGCTGCAACGGCCGCTGCCGAACCGCCCGACGAACCACCCGGAGAGCGCGTGTGATCCCAGGGATTCAATACCGGACCGAAGTAACTTGTTTCATTTGACGAGCCCATTGCGAACTCGTCCATGTTCGTCTTAGCCAGGGTTACCACGCCCGCCTGGTTCAGCCGTTCGACAATTGTTGCGTCGTAGGGCGATACAAAATTTTCCAGCATCCGCGAACCGCTGGTCGTGCGAATACCGCGCGCACAAAAAATATCCTTGTGAACAATCGGCAAACCGGTCAACGGACCCGCCGAGTTGCTTGCAATTTGTTTGTCTGCATGGTCGGCAGCCTGCAGCGCCTCGTCCGCTGTAAGCGTGATGAATGCATTCAGCTTGTCGCCAAGATCGTTGATGCGACCCAGCAGGGCTTCGGTGAGCTCCCGCGAACTGAATTCGCGGTCAGCGAGACCCGCTGCGAGTTCGGTTAAAGTGCGCGTATGCAGTGCGCAGCCGTCGCTACTCATGATTATTCAATGACTTTCGGGACGAGATACAGACCGTCCTGAACAGCTGGCGCATTGGCCTGAAACCGCTCCCGTTCATCACGCTCGGTGACCACGTCTGCGCGCAGACGCTGGCCCTGGTTGAGCGGATGCGCCATGGGCACTACCCCGTCTGTCGCGGCAGCCTGTAGCTGGTCAACAAAATCAACGATTCGCGACAATTTGTCGACGACATCGCCAACCTCATCATCGGCCAGTCGGAGTCGCGCCAGAGTCGCGATGTGCTGTACCTGATCTTTACTGAGTGACAACGGAGGACCTCGGAATTTTACTGTGCGGCAGCGCGGTGGTTTTCGGGCGGCGGCAATAATACATGCCGTCTTGCTCAATGTCCTGCGCATTGTTAGATTACAAAGTTGATTTGAGTCGCGGGACCCTCCCCCAGCATGCTGAAGAACATTTTAGGTTATTTCTCGAACGATTTGTCGATCGATCTCGGGACTGCCAACACGCTCATCTACTCCCGCGGACACGGCATTGTGCTTAATGAACCCTCGGTAGTCGCGATTCGCGAGGACAGCGGCCGTGGCGGCCGGGTCGTAGAAGCCGTGGGCATGGAAGCAAAGAACATGCTTGGCCGTACTCCGGGCAATATAACGGCTATCCGCCCGCTGAAAGACGGCGTTATTGCCGATTTCACCGTTACCGAGAAAATGCTGCAGCATTTTATCCGCAAGGCGCATGGCACCCGCTATTTCCGCCCCAGCCCGCGGGTCCTGATCTGCGTGCCGTACGGCTCGACCCAGGTTGAGCGACGCGCCATCCGGGAGTCCGCCGAAGGCGCCGGCGCCCGCAAGGTACACCTGATTCCTGAGCCCATGGCGGCTGCAATCGGTGCCGGCATGCCGGTGCACGAGGCACGCGGCTCCATGGTGCTGGATATCGGTGGTGGTACGTCAGAGGTCGCGGTTATTTCGCTGAACGGCATCGTCTACGCGGCATCGGTGCGCATCGGCGGCGATCGCTTCGACGAGGCGATTACGAATTATGTGCGTCGCAACTACGGCATCCTGATTGGCGAAGCCACTGCCGAACGCATCAAGCATGAAATCGGCTCGGCGTTTCCCGGCCAGGAAGTCCTGGAGATATCGGTCAAAGGCCGCAATCTGTCCGAGGGCGTCCCGCGCAGCTTCACCTTGAACAGCAATGAAATTCTTGAAGCATTGCAGGAACCACTGCAAGGCATCGTCGGTGCCGTCAAGGAAGCGCTGGAACAAACGCCGCCTGAGCTCGGCGCTGACGTCGCCGAACGCGGCATCGTCCTGACAGGCGGCGGTGCCATGCTGCGCGAACTGGACAAGTTGCTAATGGAAGAGACCGGCTTGCCCGTCATCATCGCTGATGACCCACTAACTTGCGTAGCGCGCGGTGGTGGCCGGGTCATCGAGCTGATCGACGAACAGGGTCCGGCCGTTTTCGGCCTGGACTAAGTGTATGCAGCGCGGTACTTCGCCCGCCGTGCAGCACCCCCTACTGCAGCCCGGCGGCTGACCACTGACGGATCGCGCTGATGGTTTCTGCCCGTTCCGACAGCCAGCATCGCTCCAGCAGAACACCCGCGCTGGGTTTGCGCTGGTTATTGCTGGCGGGCCTGTCCATCCTGTTAATGGTCGTCGATCACCGGGAACAGCATCTGGATGCGGTGCGCAAAGCGATCAGTGCGACGGTCTACCCCTTGCGGGTACTCGTAGACGCGCCGGTTTCCACCTGGAACTGGCTACAGACCACAACCTCCAGTCGTAACGAATTGCTACTCGAAAACAGCCGCTTGAGCGCGGAACGATTGCTCACGCATGCGCGCCTGCAACGCTATGCCGCACTGGAATCCGAGAACGCCAGGCTGCGCGCCATGCTGGAAGCAACGCCCAGGGTTACCGACCGGGTTCGGGTTGCCGAGATCATGTCTGTCAGCAGCAACCCGTATCGACATGCCATTGTCATCGACAAGGGCCAACAGGATGATGTTTATGACGGCCAGGCGCTGGTCGATGCAGATGGTGTGGTCGGCCAGGTTATCGAAACCGGTTTGCTGTCATCGCAAGCCCTGTTGATCAGTGATCCAGATCACGCCATCCCGGTCGAGGTCAATCGCACGGGCTTGCGCACCATCGCTTTTGGCACCGGCGAATACGATCGCCTCGAGTTGCAATACTTGCCGAACAACGCCGACATTGAAGTAGGTGACTTGCTGGTAACCTCCGGCCTCGGCGGTGTATTTCCGCCAGGCTATCCGGTCGCGGTAGTGGAATCGGTCGAACGCGTACCGCAGGAACCGTTCGCGCGAGTCGCTGCGCGCCCAACCGCCGCCCTTAATCAGGTACGGGAAATCATGCTGATCTGGTCGGCACAGGTCAGCACCGAGAGTCCGGACAACGATGGCTGAGCAACGTAACGCGCGCCGCTTGCCTGTGGTGCTGACCCTGATCATCGCGATGATGCTCGCGATCGCGCCGCTGCCGGACGCCGCAAAGGCCTTTCGGCCTGACTGGGTACTCCTGACACTTATATATTGGTCTATGGCATTGCCGCGCAACTACAGCGTGGGCAGTGCCTGGGTTACCGGCCTGATCCTGGATGTCGCCCAAGGCACACTGCTCGGCCAGCATGCGCTGGCGCTGTCCGCTATCGTTTTCCTGACTGTACGCTTTCACCTGCTGTTGCGAGTGTTTCCGCTCTCACAGATGACCTTGACCGTGGCGGCCCTGATCGGTCTCTACCAGTTCATCCTGTTCTGGGTAAACGGCGTAGCCGGCATCAGTTCGCCGGCCGCCACATTCTGGGGACCTGTAGTTTCGGGAACCCTGCTGTGGCCACTGGTCTACTGGTTGTTTGGCGCCGTTAATTATCGTCGTCGCAGCGCGTAGGCAGCACATTCATGGATCTGATCTCGCCCATCAAAGATCATCACTCGGAGCGCCGCATGTTTGTTGGCCGCGTGGTGGTCTCAGCTGTAGTGGCAGTCTTGCTGTTGGGCACCGTCATATCGCGCCTGGTGCAGTTGCAGATATTCGACCACGAACACTTCGCAGAGCAGTCTCACGGCAATCGCATTCGGCTTGAAGCGATTCCGCCGACTCGTGGCCTGATCTTTGACCGCAAGGGCCGGGTGCTGGCGGAGAACCTGCCCGCCTACCAGCTTGAACTGGTACCCGAGCAAGTACGTGACATCGATGAGACGCTCACGCGCCTTGCGACGCTTGGGCTCATCGATGCGGAAGACATTCCGCGCTTCAAGGACCTTAGCCGTCGCGGCCCGCGCTTCAAGCCGGTTACCTTGAGTGTGCGCATGAGCGAAGACGATATATCAAATTTTGCAGTACAGAGGCCACGCTTTCCCGGCGTCGATTTTCGGCCGCGCCTGGTGCGCCATTACCCGTATGGCGCAAGTGTTGCGCACGCCATTGGCTATGTCGGTGCAATTTCGACCAATGACTTGAACCGCCTCGATGGCACCGCCTATGCCGGTACCTCACATACCGGCAAGACCGGAGTTGAATACTTCAATGAGGATCGCCTGCACGGCGCGCCCGGACATCGCCAGATCGTAACCAATGCCCGTGGCCGCCAGGTTCCCGCTGATTCGCGCGAATTGTCGCAAGCGCTGGTCGAGGGCGAGTCCCCGCAGCCCGGCCTGAACCTGCACCTCAGCATTGATGTTGACTTGCAGTTGGCGGCCAGTCGCGCCCTGGAAGGTCGGCGCGGCTCTATCGTCGCAATCGACCCGCGCAATGGTGAGATCCTGGCGCTCGTCAGCGCACCGGCATTCGACCCGAATGCATTTGCGCTCGGCATGTCGTCCAGTGAGTTTCGCACGCTGCAAACCGATCCGAATCAACCGCTGTTCAATCGCGCTGTACGCGGCAAGTATCCGCCTGGCTCAACCATCAAGCCGATGCTGGCACTCGCAGCACTGGAAACCGGCGCCACCAATCTCAGGCGGCGCACAATGTGTCTTGGTTTCTACACACTGCCAGGCAGCACGCATCGCTACCGGGACTGGCGCCCGGAGGGCCACGGCGACATGGACTTGCATAACGCTATTACGGAGTCCTGTGACGTGTACTTCTACGAAATCAGCCGTGACATCGGTATCGATGTCATGCACGACTATCTGACAGCGTTTGGACTCGGTGCAGCAACGGGTGTCGACATGGTAGGTGAGTTGGCCGGCCTTGTGCCATCGCGTGAATGGAAACGCGGCGCGTTCAGCACGCGGGCCGACCAGGTGTGGTTCCCGGGTGAGACCGTCATCGCATCGATCGGCCAGGGCTACATGCTGGCAACGCCATTGCAGCTCGCCAATTCGACAGCCACCCTGGCTATGCGCGGCCAGCGTTTTCGACCGCACCTCGTTACTGCTATCGAGAATCCCTTGACCGGCGAACGCAACGATATCCCGATTGAACAACAGGCCCGGGTTGAAATTGACAACGACATTTACTGGGACAGCATTCTCAACGCGATGCACGACGTAATGCAGGGCGAAAACGGCACTGCACGCGCAACAGGCAGGGGCGCGCCGTACAGCATGGCAGGCAAGAGTGGTACAGCACAGGTGTTTTCCGTAGCGCAAGAAGAAGAATACGACGAAGACGAAATAAGTGAGCGACTTCGAGACCACGCCCTGTTCATAGCCTTCGCGCCAGTTGATGAGCCGCAGATTGCGGTCGCGGTCATCGTGGAGAATGGCAGTAGCGGCTCTCGAATTGCAGCACCCATCGCCCGCCAGATCATGGATCAATACCTCGGATACGCCGACAATGCGCTTTAGTGACACCCAGCGCCTGATTGAGCGCAAGGCGGCGCCGCTTGGCGACATGGCACGCCTGATGCGCAGCCTGCACATCGATGGCCCGTTACTCGGCGGACTGCTGGTGACTGCGGGCTTCGGGCTCGTCGTGTTGTACAGCGCTGTCGGCGCGAACATGGACCTGTGGATTTCGCAGTGCGTACGCGTGGGCGTTGCGCTTGCCGCCATGTTTGTCATGGCGCAGATGCCGCCGGACCTGTTGCGCCGCTGGTCACCCTGGGGCTACCTGCTCGGCCTCGCACTGCTGTCATTAGTGCTGCTGCTCGGCGAAGTTGGCCAGGGCGCGCAACGCTGGCTGGATATTGGCATCCGCTTTCAACCTTCGGAAATCATGAAGCTCGCGGTGCCAATGATGGCCGCATGGTTTCTGCACGAGCGAACGTTGCCGCCGCGGGCGGGCCATCTGCTGATAATTGGCATATTGATAGTGCTGCCGGCATTCATGATTGCGAAGCAGCCGGACCTGGGTACAGCGCTATTGATCGGCGCTTCCGGATTTCTGGTGCTGGTCCTGGCCGGTTTGTCCATTAAACTCATGGTCGTCCTGGGGCTGTTGTCCATCCCGGGCGCAATGGTGTTGTGGAATTACATGCAGGACTACCAGCGGCAACGGGTGCTGACCTTACTCAACCCCGATTCCGATCCACTGGGCGCGGGTTACAATATTATCCAGTCGAAGATTGCCATTGGCTCGGGCGGACTGTTTGGCAAGGGCTGGACCAACGGCAGCCAGGCGCAACTCGAATTTCTCCCGGAACGCGACACCGATTTCATCTTCGCCGTTATGGGTGAAGAGCTCGGGCTGCTGGGCGTGCTTAGCTTGCTCGGCCTGTACATGTTTATTGTTGGCCGCGGCATGTACATTGCGATGCAGGCACGCGATTCTTACACGAGGCTATTGGCTGGCAGCATCAGCCTCACCTTTTTTGTCTACGTTTTCGTGAATACGGCGATGGTCACAGGACTGGTACCGGTGGTCGGCGTTCCCTTGCCGCTGGTCAGTTTTGGCGGTACGTCCATGGTGACGCTCATGGCCGGTTTCGGTATTCTCATGTCTATTCACACGCACCGTAAATTATTGCCCCACTGAGGTAACCCAATTAACACAGAATTCAGGCTGATACTGGCCGCACTACTTGTGTGCGCCAGCACCGATGCTCTGGCCATTGACACTGAACGCGCCGAGATACGGGCTTTCATTGATGAAATGGTGGCAGAACACGACTACGACCGCGCCAACCTGCAATCCATCCTGGCGGCTGCTGAAAGTCAGGAATCCATTATCAAAGCGATTAGTCGCCCGGCGGAACGGACCCTGAACTGGGAAGGTTATCGCAAGATTTTCATGACCGAGCAGCGCATCAATGCGGGTGCCGATTTCTGGCGCGAACATGCAGACACTTTGCAACGCATTAGCAGCGAGACCGGCGTGTCCTGCGAGATTATCGTTGGCATCATCGGCGTCGAAACGTATTTCGGCCGCATCACGGGTAACTACCGGGTGCTGGATGCGTTGTCCACGCTCGCTTTTGACTACCCGCCGCGAGCCAAATTTTTTCGCCGTGAACTCGAGCAATTCCTGTTGCTGATACGCGAGGAAGAGATGGATGCGGCAGCAGCAACGGGGTCCTACGCCGGCGCCATGGGTGCGCCGCAGTTCATGCCCAGCAGCTTCCGCGCATACGCGGTGGATTCGAGCGCCGATGGCAAGCGGGATATCTGGGGCAACTGGGCCGATGTGATGGGCAGCGTTGCCAATTACTTTGTGCGCCACGGCTGGCAACACGACCAGGAAGTCGTCGCGCGCGCTACGCTAAGCGAGCAATGGAAGGGCGCAGAGCCCAAGAACACGTTGAAAGCAGAGGATACCGTCGCCTCGTTGAGTAAGGGCGGCGTGCTGTTTGCGACCAATCAGGATATTAATGCCGACAGCGCCTTGTTAAAGCTTGAAGGCGCTGACGGAGACGAATACTGGGTGGGTTTTCACAACTTCTTCGTAATTACCCGCTACAACCGTAGCGTCATGTATGCGCTTGCTGTGCACCAACTGGGCCAGGAAATTGCTGCGGCGGTAGAACGTGACGAGGCCTGATCGGAATTTTTATGCCGCTCTGCTAACACTCGCGCTACTCGGCGCCTGCAGTACAGGTCCTGTCCGCGACAGCGGCCCGCGTTCCGGTTCCGCGATTCCACCGTCTTTGCCCGACGATCCGGTGCCACGCGCCGAACCACGCAGTCGTTATGGCAATGGCCCGATTTACGAAGTGTACGGCAAGCCCTACCAGGTTCTTGATAGCAGTCATGGTTACCAGCAGCGCGGCGTCGCATCCTGGTACGGCAAAAAGTTTCACGGTCGGCTGACGTCCAGTCAGGAACCCTACGACATGCATCAACTGACGGCGGCGCATAAGACGCTTCCGCTGCCGACCTATGTACGCGTTCGCAATCTCAGTAACAATCGCAGCGTGGTCGTAAAGGTTAATGACCGCGGGCCGTTCATCGACAACCGCATCATCGATCTTTCGTATGCTGCGGCCCGCAAACTCGACATGATCAACGACGGCACCAGCCTCGTTGAAGTTACCGCGATCAGCTTCGACGCGCCGCCATCAAGCGGGCATGCGGATATGCCGGAGCTGGCTAGCCCGCCTGTCGGCGAGAGCAAGGTCTATGTGCAGGTAGGCGCGTTCGGTGAACGCGCTAATGCTGAGCGGCGTCACCAGATGTTGCAGGGCCAGGGCATCGACAATGCGTTCGTACACCGCGATGAGGGCGGCAATCCGGCGCTGTACCGTGTCCGAATTGGACCTATTGCCGACGTCGGCCAGTACGACTCAGTCGTTGCCCGGCTTGAAAAGATGGGCATATCGGATTCGCATATCGTTACCGAGTAGGCCCCGGCAACAGAGCCGTGTTGTTACCGCGCGTCTGACGTTACAATACGCGGCTTTAAGCAATCCGCGACCGATACTATGCCTGCCCTACTTCGAAATCTCCTTGGTTTTAGCCTGATTCTTGCTGCACTCGCAGCAAACGCTGCAATGCCCGTGCCCGCGCCACCGGTTATCGGCGCCAAGAGTTATCACGTGATCGACTTCCAGACGGGACACGAGGTGGCGTCGCTGAATCCCGACGAACGCCTCGCACCCGCAAGCCTGACTAAATTGATGACGGCCTACGCCGTATTCAGGGCATTGCAGGAAGAACAACTGCGCCTCGACGACCAGGTCACGATCAGCGAAAAAGCCTGGCGTACGCCCGGCTCGCGTATGTTTATCGAAGTCGGCAAACGGGTGTCGGTGAAGGACCTGATTCTGGGCATGATTGTGCAGTCCGGCAACGATGCGAGCGTCGCGCTGGCGGAACATGTCGGCGGCACGGAATCAGTATTCGCCGAAGTGATGAACCGCTATGCCGCGCAACTCGGTATGCGCGCCAGCCAGTTTCGCAATGTCACCGGTCTGCCGGATGAGAATCACTACACAACGGCACGTGACATGGCAACGCTGGCGCGCGCGATCGTCCATGACTTCCCGGAGTACTACAAGTGGTACTCCGTGCGCGAATTTACGTTCAATGAAATTACGCAACCCAATCGCAATTCATTGCTCTGGCGCGACAGCAGTGTCGATGGCATGAAAACAGGCCACACGGACGATGCCGGCTATTGCCTGGTGTCGTCGGCGGAACGTGACGGCATGCGCCTCATCTCCGTCGTCCTCGGCACCGCCAGCGCCAAAGCACGCGTCGACGGCAGCCAGGCGTTGCTGAATTACGGATTCCGTTTCTTCGAAACACGACTCCTGTTTCGCGCAGGCGAAGAAGTGGCGAACGCACGTATCTGGAAATCCGAGAATCAGTTTTCTGCACTCGGACTCGCAGAAGACCTCTACGTCACAGCGCCACGCGGCAGCTACAATGAATTGAAATCCGTTTTGAATATTCCTGCACTGTTGATGGCGCCTATTGCCCAGGGGCAACCGGTCGCCGAATTGCAGGTCAGCCTTGACGGCAATGAACTGCTGAAAGAACCGTTGCGGGCGCTAGCCGCAAACCCTATGGGCTCTTTGTGGCAGCGTGCGAAAGATAGCGTGCAGCTCTGGTTCGAGTAATACCTGCGGCGAGGCAACAGCGATGAGTGACAATAATGAATCACTGCTGGAATTCCCGTGCGAGTTCCCGATCAAGATGATGGGGAGGGACAACAGCGAATTCCATTCGGCTGCACGCAGCATCGTCGAAAAGCACGCGGGCCCGGTTGCTGACGAGGCTATACGCAATGCACCGAGCCGCAATGGTCGTTTTGTGTCGGTCACCGTAACCATCAATGCAGAGAGCCAACAACAGCTTGACGCTATATACATGGACCTAAGTGCGCACGACGATGTCCTGGTCGCATTGTGAGTGCAAAAATCGCAATCGATGCCCCAGCGCCACTGCTGGTGCGTACGCTGTCACGGCAAGCCTACGAACCTTTGTGGCGTGCAATGCAGGACTTTACCGATACACGCGGTCCCGATACGCCGGATGAGCTCTGGTTCACGGAGCACCCGCCTGTTTTTACCCTTGGCCTGAACGCCAGGCGCGAACACCTGCTCGCACCTGGCAATATCCCGGTCGTGCAAATTGATCGTGGCGGCCAGGTTACCTACCACGGCCCGGGGCAGCTGATGGTGTACCCACTGATCGACATTCGCCGTGCAGGCATTGGCGTGCGCCCGCTGGTCACCGCACTGGAACGCGCGATCATCCGGCTCGCCGCGGAATTCAACATTGATGCCGAATGCCGTGCGAATGCGCCAGGCGTTTACGTTGCTGATCGCAAGCTTGCCAGCGTTGGATTGCGTATCCGTCGGGGTGCGAGCTACCACGGTATGGCCGTGAATATCGACGCAGACCTCGAACCGTTTTCACGAATTAACCCGTGCGGCTACGAAGGGCTTGAAATGGTGAACCTGCGGCAACTCGGAGTAAGCGAAGCGCTACCGGAACTAACCCAGCGCCTGCTGCGTCATTTTCTCGCGGAACTCGCAATGAGCGATCGGGACCTGCACTACACCTCGTCACTGGCTTCACGCTGAAGCAGCGCGCTGACGGCGGCCAGGCGCGAGGCCGTACCGACGTCGGCCCACAATCCGCTGTGCACCTCGCCGCTTAACTCGCCACGATCTGCCGCCTGTTGCAGTAGCGGTGCCATGCCGAAGCGGCCGGCTTGACAGTCTTTGAAGAACGCTGGCGCATAGCGGGCAATACCGCTGTACGTAAAAGGCGCAACACGCTGATTCCGTACTCGCCCGGCGCAGAGGTCAAAATCACCGTTATCGCGATACTCCGGGTTGGGTACTAATACGAGATGGCCGAGCATCTCGTCCGGCAACGCAACCGGGGGCAATTGCCAGTCAGTCACGATATCGGCATTAATTACCCAAAACGGCTGCTGTCCCAGCAGCGGCAATGCGCGCAGGATGCCACCGCCTGTTTCCAGTGGCTTGTCGTACTCGGGACTGTAGATAACTTGCAGACCGTACCGGCTACCACCACCAATGCGCTCGCTAATCTGGTCGCCGTGCCAGCCGGTGTTGATAACGACCGTCGTCACACCGGCTGCGGCCAGTTGTTGCAAATGCCGTTCAAGCAGGCTCCTGCCGTTAACCTCAACCAACGCTTTCGGTAAGTGATCGGTAAGCGGTCGCAAGCGTTCGCCGCGACCTGCGGCCAGCAACATTGCAATCACGCAGCAGCCTGCAATGCCGGCAAGCAACGTTCGCGGAGCAGCGCGCCGAGGAAGTCGAGTTCTCCGTGCTGCCCTGCGATGTCCACGATATATCCGAGCGTGCGGGGAATATCGGCCAGGTAGCCAGCCTTGCCATCGCGATGATGGAGTCGCGCGAAAATCCCGGCTGCTTTCAGATGGCGTTGAACGCCCATCAACTCGAATGCGCGCATGAAAGCAATTTCATCAAACCCTGCAGGCAGGCGTGCTTTAGCTGTCGCGTAGTAGCGCAACGCCCACGCCTGCACCTGCGCGTCCGGCCAGCGGATGTAACAGTCTTTCAGCAGGGAAACGAGATCGTAAGTGACTGGCCCGTTTACCGCATCCTGAAAATCAAGGATGCCGGGATTGCCGATATCGCAACGCATCAGGTTGCGCGAGTGATAGTCCCGATGAACAAACACCCGGGGTTGCGCCAGCGCGGTTTCGATCAGGTAATCACATGTTGCTTGCCAGGCATGCGCATCCGCCGAACTGAATTCGAGTTGCAGATGTGTAGCGCAGAGCCAGTCGTGAAACAGCGCCAGTTCTGCTCCCAGCAGCGCAGAGTTGTACGGTGGCAATTGCGTTTGATAGGTAGCACCGGCCTGCTGCAAGGTATCGAGCGATTGCAGCGCGTCCCCGTATAACTCGTCGGCGTCGGCTGGTCTTGCCTGCAGCGCGTCCAGGTACGGCCGTTCACCCAGGTCGGTCAGTAGCAGGAATCCCGATTTCAGGTCTGCCGCCAGGACCCGCGGGCTGTTCAGGCCAATTTTGCCCAGCCAGCCGGCAATCCGCACGAACGGCTCGCTGTCTTCAAGATCCGGCGGCGCGTCCATGACGACATACTGTCCGTCTGCCGTGAATACCCGGAAATAGCGTCGAAAGCTGGCATCGTTGGATGCGCTGCACAGGTCCCGGACCTGCAACCCGGCGCCCTGCCTGAGCCAGTCGGTGAGTGCCTCCATCCTTGCATCACTGTTGCCTGCCAAAATAATTAACCTCGTCGTTGCGATTTCATCGGGCAACCGCGCATTGCAGGCCCCGAAGACCTGTGCGAAGGTACCAAATCGTCATACGGGTTGACATATATTATCGGTAACATATTGTCCCGGTTCGCGATTACTCCGTTTGGCCTCGCTCGAGCTTCCATCACTTGCTTAAATACCTGACTCTTTTTGTCGTATCGATGCTGCAGTTTGCTTCGCCGCCCGCCGCGGCACAGCAATCGCAGCTCTGTGTGACGCCTGATCTCAATGCGAGCCAGCTGGCTCTGTTGCCCGCGGCAAGCGATAGCACGGACCAGTCCATCATCTTTGAGGCCGGCGCGATCGAGGCGACAATGGGCGCCCGGCCACGCGCCTCGATGTCAGGCGGGGTACGGGTGCGCAGCGGCGAGCGCTCAGCCGGTGCGGATACTGCGCTGTACGACCCCGACAAGGTCGCGCTGTTGCTGAACGGCAATGTCGAATACCGTGATCCGAATACATTGATTAGCAGTGACTCCGCGGAATTTTCATACGCGACTGGCCAGATTGTTTTTAACGGTGCCAGTTTTCAGTTGGGTACCGGCAACTCCCGTGGTTCGGCACGTAAGATCGCTATCAGTCAGGAGGGCACGCTGGGACTGGACGAAGTGAGCTACACAACCTGTCCGCCGGGTTCGAACGACTGGTTGTTGCAAGCAGCCGATATCGATCTGGACACGAACAGTGGCACGGGCACCGCCCGTAACGTCAAATTGCGCTTCCAGGGAGTGCCAATCCTGTATTCGCCCTGGCTGTCTTTTCCGCTGGGTGATGCTCGCAAGACCGGCTTGTTGACGCCCGAGGTCGGCAGTGCAGGACGTAGCGGCAATGAACTCAGTGTGCCGTGGTACTGGAATATTTCGAACAACTACGACGCAACCCTTACACCGCGCTTGCTGACCGACCGTGGGCTGCAGCTGGGTAACGAATTTCGTTACCTGACCCAACGCAACGAGGGTATCGCGCAACTGGAGTACCTGGCCGACGATGCCTTGTTCGGTGACAGCCGACATTTGTTGTCCTACCAGCACAAGACGCAGTTTGGCAATGGCTGGCGCAACCGTATCAATTTTCGCCAGGTATCCGACAGCCAGTTTTTCGAAGACCTTGGCGGCAGTCTCAGTGCATCAAGCACAACTCACCTGAATCGCGCCCTCAGTTTTGATTTCTTTGGCGAGCACTTGTCTTTCCTCGGCCGCGTACAGGACTACCAGACCATAGATGACGCCATAGCCGCTGAGGACAAACCGTACCGGCGGCTGCCGCAATTACGCTTGCGCGGCTACTGGCCAGAGCAAACGTTGGGCCTTCGTTACAGCGTCGACAGTGAACTCGTCTACTTCGATCGCGACGTCGGCGCAACCGGCTGGCGCCTGGACGCTGCACCGCAAGTTGAGTGGCCGCTCGAACGCGCCGGCTGGTTCGTCAATCCCGCGCTCAGCGTGCGGCATACCCGCTACAGCCTCGATAACACGACTATCGGGCAAGAGGATGACGCCAGTCGTACCTTGCCGATTGCCAGTATCGATACAGGCATGATTCTTGAGCGCAAGCTCAGCGCCGGCAGCAACCTGATCCAGACGCTGGAACCGCGACTGTTGTACGTGCATATCCCGTTCCGCGATCAAGATGGCCTGCCTGTGTTCGATACGATTTCTCCGGATCTGAACCTGGTGCAGTTGTACCGCCCCAATCGCTTCCTCGGTGCGGACCGCATTGCCGATACCGACCAGCTTAGTGTCGGCATCACCTCGCGTATCCTCAACTCCAGCACAGGTGAGGAACTGGTGTCCGCGACGATCGGCCAGGCTCGTTACCTCAGCAGTCAGGGCGTGCGTTTGCCGAACCAGGTTATCGATGCAACTGAGTCATCGGATTACATCGCCGAAATGCGCTTTCTGCTGTACGACAACCTGAATTTCGACATCGGCCACCAGTGGGGCCCGGGTAAGGACGCGACCACGCAATCGGAAGCACGACTGCAGTATCGTCCGGCATCGGACCGGGTGCTGAATTTTTCTTACCGCTTTCGTCGCGACTCACTGGAACAAGGCGATATTTCCTGGTCGTGGCCGATAGCACAAAACTGGCGTTTCGTCGGCCGCTACAACTACTCGCTGCGCGATGACAAGGCGCTGGAACAGTTCTACGGCCTCGAATATGAATCCTGCTGCTGGGGTCTCAGGCTGGTTTCAAGACGGCACATTTCGACCCGCGACGGAACCCGCGACTCATCCATCGGTCTGCAACTGGTGTTGAAGGGCATGACCAGCGTGGGTACGGCGGCCGACAAGTTACTTGAACGTGGTATTCTTGGCTATACGTCAGACGCTCAATAACGCGACCCGGCCGGGCCGCATGAACAGATCTCAGAACTCGTAAAAATATGACTAATTTCAAACACTTGATTGCTATTGCTGCGCTCCTGTCCACCAGCCTGCCCTGTGCTGCGCAAGGTACCGACACGCCGGCTGAGAGCGCCACCCCGACGGGCAGCTTGCTCGATGGAATTGCCGCCGTCGTGAATGAGGGCGTTGTGCTGAAAAGCGAGCTGCGCGACCAAACCGACGGTATTCGTAAGCGCGCCGCAGAGGAAGGGCTGCAACTTCCCCCCGAGGAAGTACTGCAGGAACAGGTCCTCGAGCGGCTCGTCATTGAACAAATCCAGTTACAGCGGGCGCAACGTTTCGGTATCCAGATATCCGACCAGATGGTGAACGCCGCGCTCGCCCGTCTCGCCCAGGAGAACGGCATTCCGTTTGAGCGCCTGCCCGACATAATGGCGGCTGACGGCATAGACTATGCCGCTTATCGACGCGAAATCCGCAAGCAAATGACGATGGAACAGTTGCGTCAAATTGACGTGATCGGACGCATCTCGGTTGCGCCGCGGGAAATTCAACAGTGCGTCGCCGACCTCGAAAACAATCTCGTCGGCAATTCCGAATACAACCTCTCGCACATCCTGGTATCCGTGCCGGAGTCTGCCACGGCGGAACAGTTCGCAGCCGCAGAGAAGAAAGCGAAAGATGTCTATCAGCAGCTTCAAGATGGCGCTGATTTCGGTGAAATGGCAGTTCGCTACTCCGACAGCGAGACAGGACTTGAAGGCGGCGCTCTGGGCTGGCGTAAAGGCGACCAGCTACCGACCTTGTTCTCGGACGTCGTTGGCACTCTGCAGCAAGGCGAATACTCCGCACCTATGCGTGCCGTCAGCGGCTATCACCTCGTTAAGATTAATGAATTGCGCAGCGCAATTCAGAAAAGTGAAATCGAACAAATGCACGTCCGCCATATCCTGATCTCGACCAACGAATTGATTGACGATCAGACGGCAAAGCAGCGCCTGGATGACGCCGCCGAACGCATTCGCAACGGCGAGAACTTTGACGAACTCGCGAAGCTGATGTCAGACGATCCGGGATCTGCAGCGGACGGCGGTGACATGGGCTGGATGGGCCCGGGAACGTTTGTTCCGGAATTCGAGGAAGCGGCGCGCAATGCGACCGTCGGTGAAGTTACCGATCCATTTCGCTCGCGCTTCGGCTGGCATGTGCTGGAACTGCTGGGCAAGCGCACCTACGACAACACAGAAGAGTTGAAAGAAAATAATTGTCTGCAGCGTGTGCGCAACAGTAAATTGGCCAACGAGTCCGAATTGTGGCTGCGGCGTATCCGCGATGAAGCGTACGTCGATACACGCATCTAGTGGGCAAGTCTGGTTCCAGCTCAGTTCGCGCTGACGGTGCCTGGCATGCTTGATAAGCCGCTCGCGGTAACCGCCGGCGAGCCGGCGGGGATCGGTCCTGATCTTTGTGTCGCGCTGGCGCATAGTGCCTTTGCAGCAAATGTCGTTGTTATTGGCGACCCACAGTTGCTCCGCGCGCGTGCCGAGATGCTGTCGTTGCCCTTGACCCTTTCGGAGTTCGGCAAGCCACCCGTTGCCGGTCCGGCGCCGCTCTCGATCATCCCGCAAGCATTACCTAATTCGCAGGTTCGCGGCACGCCGGACACCGCCAACGCCAGCACATTGCTGGACGGATTGCGGCTGGCGGTTGCTGGTTGCCAACAGGGACAATTCCGCGGCATCGTTACCGCACCACTGCAAAAAAGTACGATCAACGACGCAGGCATCGCCTTCAGTGGACACACTGAGTTCCTCGCTGAACTGACGGACACGCCAATGCCCGTGATGTTGCTGGTAGCCAAAAGCTTGCGCGTCGCACTGGCGAGTACCCACATGCCCTTGTCTGCTGTTCCGGGATACATCACCCAACCACGACTGCAGGCGGTTATTGATGTATTGCACCGTGATCTGCAACAGAAATTTCGCATCGATAATCCCGAAATTATTGTCTGCGGTTTGAATCCGCATGCTGGCGAGGGTGGCCACCTTGGTCACGAGGACAATGACGTTATCTTGCCCGTTATCAAGCGCTGTCAGGCGCGCGGAATGCGGCTGCGCGGCCCGTTGCCAGCCGATACAGCCTTCACACCTGCCGGCGGTCATGCCGATGCCATACTCGCCATGTATCACGACCAGGGCTTGCCCGTTTTGAAATACGCCGGCTTCGGCCATGCCATCAACGTAACCCTGGGCTTACCGATCGTGCGGACTTCAGTCGACCATGGCACCGCACTCGATCTTGCCGGTAGCGGCCGCGCCGATGCAGGCAGCATGCTTGCTGCAGTCGAGCTCGCGTTGCAACTGACGGCTTGAGTATGCACAGGCCACGCAAGCGCTTTGGTCAGCATTTTCTGCACGACCCCGGCGTCATCGGCGACATAGTCAACGCCATTGCGCCCGCTGCGGATGAGGTACTGGTTGAAATCGGCCCCGGCGAAGGCGCCATTACTACCCCACTCGCCCGCCTCTCTGGTCATTTGCATGTTGTGGAATTCGACCGCGATCTTGCCGAGCGATTGCGACAGCGTTACCAGGATGATTCGCACGTCACCGTCCACGAGGCGGACGCGTTGCGTTTCGACTTCGCGTCACTGGGTAGCGACCTGAGAATTGTCGGCAACCTGCCCTACAATATATCGACGCCATTGCTGTTCCATTTGCTCGATAGCCTTCCGCAGATACGCGACATGCATTTCATGCTGCAGAAAGAAGTGGTCGCGCGCATGGCGGCAACGCCGGGTGGCCGGGAGTTTGGCCGCCTGACCGTCATGCTGGGCTGCGCCTTGCAAGTGGTGGATTTGTTCGACGTACCCCCAACGGCCTTTGAACCGCCGCCAAAAGTAATGTCGGCGGTGGTCCGGCTTGCGCCATTGCCAAGCGGGACGTTCAACATTCAGGATCACACGCAACTCGCCAAACTGGTCGCACAGGCCTTCAGCCAGCGGCGCAAGACCATACGCAATTCGCTGCGCACACTGGCGGGCGCAGAACTGTTGCAGGCTGCCGGCATTGACCCCGGCGCGCGTCCGGAGCAGGTAGCGATTTCCGCCTGGGTGGACCTGGCCAATTCACTCGACTAGCGGTTTGCTGAAAACACCCGCCGTGGCACTCGACAACGCAAGGTGACGTGTGCGAACTCGCATTGCTTCCATTTTCAATGGCTTGCAAGCATTGAGCTGACGGCACATCCCGTTGCCGAACCTGAGCCCAGAATGGCCGCCAGCGCGACACGCCAGCGCCGAATCAGGTCACACTCCTGCTGATCGCAGTCATGTAGAATACCGCCACGCCCAACCAGAGCAGCCGCCTTCCATCATGACCAGCAACGAGCCCTATGACATAAGGATAGAAGTGGCCACTGACTATATCGACGACCAGTCAGAGCCGGACGTCGGCCGCTACGTCTTCGCGTACACGATTACGATCGCTAATAACAGCGAAGTTGCCGCTCGCCTGCTTAGCCGGCACTGGGTCATTACCGATGCCAATGGCAAAGTCCAGGAAGTCAGCGGCGATGGCGTGGTTGGCGAGCAACCGCATCTTAATCCTGGCGAATCATTTCGTTACTCAAGTGGCGCTGTCCTTGAAACACCGGTTGGTGCCATGCAAGGTCGTTACCTGATGAAAGCGGACAACGGTTCTGATTTTTATGCGCCGATTCCGCCGTTCACGCTCGCGGTACCGGGCGTCTTGCATTGAGCGAGTGAATCGGGCCGTTGGCGGTTTATGCAATTGGTGATTTGCAGGGCTGTTACGACCCGTTCCGCAGGTTACTCGACAAGATCGCATTTGATCCTGCCACCGATCATATCTGGCTCACCGGCGACCTCGTCAACCGCGGTCCAAAATCGCTGAAGACGCTGCGTTTCGTCAAGTCACTCGGCGACGAAGTAAAACTGGTACTGGGCAATCACGACCTGCACCTGCTGGCGCTCGCCAACGACATTGGCGTAAAGAACGATCGCTTTGATTCACTGTGGAAAATCCTGGCAGCTGATGACTGCGACGAATTGCTGGACTGGCTGCGCTGCAAGCCGCTCGCGCACTACTGTCCGGATTTGAACACGTTGATGGTGCACGCCGGTCTGCCGCCACAATGGACTGTAAAGAAAACCCTGAAACGCGCCGCAGAAGTTGAAGCTGCGTTGCAGCAAGACAACTACCACTCGTTTCTGAAGAAGATGTACGGCAACACGCCGGACAAGTGGTCCGGTAAACTTGAAGGCTCCGATCGCCTGCGCTTCATCGTCAACTGCCTGACCCGCGTGCGCATGCTGGATAGCAAGGGGCGCCTTGATTTTAGTCACAACGGACCGCCGGATGCGGCGCGCAAAGGGCTACTTCCATGGTTCGACGCGGCCAATGCGAAGTGGGCCGGTACGCGCATCGTATTTGGTCACTGGTCAGCGCTCGGGCTGTTGGTCGAAGACGACCTGGTCTCTGTCGATACCGGCTGTGTCTGGGGTCGACAGCTCACTGCAGTACGCCTCGACAAGAAAAGCAAGGTTCGTAAAGTGAACTGCTCCTGAGGTCAAGATGCGGTGTTGTGCACAGCAATGGCAGAGTACACTGCAAACCAGTGACACAGATCACGCCTGCTTTGTCGCCCGTCAGGAGTACGCATGACCGACAATATCAAATCTGCTCGAGCGCCCGCCCCACTTGGCGCCTATCCGCACGCGCGGCGTGCTGGAGGCTTTTTGTTTCTATCAGGTATCGGTCCGCGGCCGCCGGGTGGCGGCGCAGTTGCCGGTGTCGAACTGGACTCGTCCGGCGACGTCGCGTCTTACGATCTGGAAGCACAGGTACACGCGGTCTTCAGCAATGTCAGAGCGGTACTGGAAGACGCTGGCGCCGATTGGTCCGACCTCATCGATATCACTGTATTTCTGACCGATATCCGCCGCGATTTTGAAACCTACAATCGTATTTACGCGACTTATTTCGACGCGAACGGGCCTACCCGTACCACTGTGGAAGTCAGCCGCCTGCCCGGCCCGATTGCGATCGAGATGAAATGCATCGCAGCTAGTCGCGACTGACACGGATTCCTGCTCATGCGTTCGCTACTTGCCTTTAACTTTCGCCGCTGGATTGACGAACACCGTCATCTCCTCAAGCCGCCTGTTTGTAACCAGCAGGTTTTCGAAGAAGACGATTTCATCGTCATGGTGGTTGGCGGGCCGAATTCACGTAAGGATTTTCATCACGACGAAGGGCCTGAATTTTTCTACCAGCTCGAAGGCGACATGTTGTTGCAAACTATTCAGGATGGCGAACGAGTCGACATTCCTATTGGTGAAGGCGAGATATTGCTGTTACCACCGCGCGTGCCACATTCGCCTCAGCGTTTTGCGGATACGGTCGGCCTGGTTATAGAGCGCAAGCGACTGCCACATGAATTGGATGGCTTCATGTGGTTTTGCGATAACTGCAACCACAAGCTGTACGAAGAATACGTTTACGTTAGTGACATCGTCGGCCAGTTGCCACCGATCTTCGATCGCTTCTACCGCTCTGAAGAAAACCGCCGTTGCGATAAATGCGACACGCTGATGCCGGCGCCGGACAATCGCTAGCCCATGCTGAAGATCGACATCCACACGCATATCCTGCCTGAGAACTGGCCGGACCTGCGCGAGCGCTATGGCTACGGTGGCTTTGTGCAACTCGAGCATCACGGACCCGGCTGCGCCCGCATGCTGGTCGATGGCAAACACTTCCGCGACATTGAGGCCAATTGCTGGGACGCGCCAACGCGCCTGCGCGACTGCGATTCCTGCGCTGTGGATGTGCAGGTGCTCTCCACCGTACCGGTGATGTTTAGCTACTGGGCGAAAGCCGCAGACGCGCTCGACCTTAGCAAGATACTGAATGATCACATCGCGGGCCTGGTTGACGAATACCCACAGCGCTTTGTCGGACTCGGCACGGTGCCAATGCAGGATGCCGACCTGGCCGTGCGCGAAATTGAGCGTTGCCTGCAGTCAGGATTGGCGGGCATCCAGATCGGTTCGCACGTCAATGGCTGGAATCTCGACGACGAACGTATATTTCCGATACTGGAAGCCGCCGCTGACCTCGGCGCTGCCGTATTCGTCCATCCCTGGCAAATGCTCGGGCGCGACCGTATGGGCCTGTACTGGATGCCGTGGCTCGTAGGCATGCCGGCGGAAACAGCGCTATCGATCTGTTCGTTCATATTCGGCGGGGTATTCGAGCGCCTGCCGAAACTGCGCGTTGCCTTCGCTCACGGCGGCGGCGCGTTTCCCGGTTTGATTGGCAGACTGGAGCATGGCTTTAACGTTCGCCCGGATATTGTTGCCACCAACAACGAACGAAATCCGCGCGAGTACCTGGGTCGTTTCTACGTTGATTCCCTGGTGCATGAGCCAGCAATGTTGCAGTACATGATCGAGCTGATGGGTGCCGACAGTATCGCGTTGGGGAGCGACTACCCTTTCCCATTGGGTGAACATCATCCCGGCGAACTGATCGAGTCCATGACGATGTCTGACGCGACCCGTAACTGGCTACTCGCTGATTCGGCCCTGCGCTGGCTGAACCTGTCGCGCGCGCAGTTCGAGGCCAACTAGTCGTGCCGGGTTTTGAAAACAGTCTGGCGTTCGCGCACGCGCTCGATGCTGCTGACCCGCTACGCTCGTTTCGCGAGGAATTTCATTTCCCGGCCGCCAAGGACGGTCGCGACTGCATCTATCTGTGTGGCAATTCCCTTGGTCTGCAATCGACCAGGGCCGCCGAATCCGTGCAGCAGGAGCTTGACGATTGGGCCACCTATGGTGTCGAAGGACATTTCGAAGCCCGTCGGCCCTGGCTGCCGTATCACCGCCAGGCAACTGCAGGATTAGCCGAACTCTGCGGTGCGCTGCCCGCCGAAGTGGTGGCGATGAATACGCTTACCGTCAATCTGCACCTGTTGATGGCCAGCTTCTATCGGCCTGCGGGTCGGCGTCGCAAGATTCTTATCGAATCCAGCGCCTTCCCGTCGGACCGCTACGCCGTGGAATCACAGCTGCGCTTCCACGGTCACGACCCGCGCGCGGACCTGCTTGAATGGCAACCGCGGGATGATCAACAACTGTGGTTCGAGGATCTGCAACAACTTGTCAATGCGAATCGCGATGAGCTCGCATTGCTGCTGTTGCCTGGCGTGCAGTACTACAACGGTCAGGTCCTCGATATGGCGACTATTTGCCGGATGGCGCATGACGTCGGTTGCAATGTCGGGCTGGATCTCGCACACGCGATTGGCAATGTTCCACTGGCACTGCATGACTGGGCTCCGGACTTCGCCGCCTGGTGCCACTACAAGTATCTAAACGGTGGTCCGGGCGCGGTTGCCGGGGCGTTCGTACATGAGCGGCATCTTGGTGGCGACGCTTCGAAGACCCTGCTCGGCTGGTGGGGTAATCGCGAAGAAAGTCGCTTCAGGATGGAGCGGGAGTTTGACGCCGCCGACACAGCGGAGCTTTGGCAACTAAGCAATCCACCTATACTCGCTCTTGCACCGGTACTTGCGTCGCTGCAGATGTTTCAGGAAGCGGGTATCGATGCACTGCGTGCGAAGTCCGTGACGTTGACTGCTTTTCTCGAGTTCCTTCTCAATACGGAATTTGCCGAGCGCGTAGTCTCCATCACGCCGGCGGCCGCGCGTGGCTGCCAGATGTCGTTGCAAGTCCGTGACCCACAGGTTGACGCACGCGCGATTTATAAGCGTCTGCAGACACTGAACGTCGTTACTGACTGGCGCGACCCGGACGTCATCCGTGCGGCTCCGGTGCCGCTGTACAACAGTTTTGCTGATGTGTTCGAGTTTGTGCAGCGACTCAAACTGGCATTTTCTGAATGAAAAATGACGCTGTGAATATCCTGGGCGCCGGACTCTGCGGCAGCTTGTTGTCGGTGATGCTCGCGCGTCGTGGGCATGAGATCACATTGTGGGAACGCCAGGCGGATCCACGCACAACCAGGACGCGCGCCGGCCGCTCTATCAACCTCGCACTTGCCGCACGAGGCATTCGCGCCTTGCAACACGCCGGTGTTTACGATGCCGTCGAACCCATGCTTGTGCCGATGCGCGGTCGTATGCTGCACCACCCTGATGGCAGCACGGAAATGCAGGCCTACGGTGCGCACGACCACGAACAGATTTATTCCGTTTCGCGTGCGGAACTGAATCGCCTGTTGCTGAATCGGGCCGAAGACGAACACGGCGTAAAAATCTACTTTAACCGCACGGCCGAATCATTTGATACGCAATCGCAAGCGCTGGTCATTCGCGACGAGCGCAACGGTCAGTCAGGTGAATTGCCGGATGGGCCACTGATCGCTGCGGATGGCGCCGGATCTGTTGTACGCCGCGCCTATACCGCCGACAGCGTCATCGCACCACGCGAAGAACTGCTTGGTCACGGCTACAAAGAACTCAACTTATCAGCTGGCGCTGATGGCAGCTTCCAGATCGCCTCCGATGCTCTGCATATCTGGCCGCGCGGCGGCTTCATGTTGATCGCATTACCGAACCCCGCTGGTGACTTCACCCTGACCCTGTTTCTGCCGAATGAGGGAGCGGTTTCGTTCGCCAGCCTGGATTCGCCAGCGGCCATTGAGACGTTTTTTCGGCGGGAATTCGCCGACATCCTGCCGTTGCTGCCCAATTTTCAATCTGAGTTTGCAGCAAATCCGGTTGGCATACTCGGCACCGTCCGTTGCCAGCACTGGCATGACAGGAAACTGCTGTTAATAGGCGATGCGGCCCACGCCATCGTGCCCTTTCATGGGCAAGGCATGAACCTGGCATTCGAAGACTGCGTGTTGCTGGCTGCGGCGCTGGAGCGCACAAGCGACTGGTCCGGCGCCTTCAGTGCCTTCGAACAGCAACAATGGGCGAACGGCAATGCCATCGCGGATATGGCGCTCGACAATTATGTCGAAATGCGTGATCGGGTACGCGACCCAAAGTTTGTCTTGTACAAGAAGCTGGCCTTCGAGTTTGAGCGACGGATGCCCGGGCGTTTCATCGCGCGTTATTCAATGGTGATGTTTCATCCGGAAATCCCCTACGCCGTCGCCCAACAACGCGGTGTACTGCAACAGGCGCTGTTGCAGCGAATCAGCAACGGGGCCACCGCTATCGAAGAAATCGATCTCGATGCTGCGGAAGAGTTGATTCGCAGTGAATTGCGCCCCGTGAGTGATGTAATCGATAGCTAACGATAGCTTGGCGACGGCGAGCAATTACTCTGCCGCGACCTTCCGTCTGTGCGGAATTCTCTCCATTATTTCGTAACTGTAGCCAATCGGCCGCGCTGAATCCGCAGCAAAATCTTCGCGTTCGATGATGCGCCATTCGGCTGGATCCAGATCAGGAAAAAATGCGTCTCCGTCCGGGTTCGCGTGAACCCGAGTCAGATAGATGCGATCAGCGAGTGGCAGCATCTCCTCATAGATACGCCCGCCGCCGATAACCATGATCTCCTCGGCATCATTCGCGGCTGCCAGCGCTGCGTCCGGTGACTCAACCACTTCGCAACCCGCCGCCCGGTACCCCGGTTGTCGACTGATGACGATATTGAGCCGGCCCGGCAGCGCTGTGCCGATCGACTCGTGGGTCAAACGACCCATCACAATGGGCTTGCCCATCGTGATGGCTTTAAAACGCTTCAAGTCCGCTGACAAACGCCAGGGCAGCTCACCGTTTATGCCTATAACATTGTTCGTCGCTGCCGCGACAATGATGGATACCGACATGCTCAGACAGCGACAGCAGCTTTGATATGCGGGTGCGACTGATAGTTAAGGATCTCGAAGTCCTCAAAGCGATAGTCGAAAATGCTGTCCGGGCGGCGCTTGATCGCTAACCGCGGAAGCGGCAGCGGCTGTCGGTTTAGCTGCTCGTCAGCTTGCTCCAGGTGATTGAGGTACAGGTGGCAGTCACCTCCCGTCCAAACAAAGTCACCAACCTGAAGATCCGCCTGTTGCGCCACCATGTGAGTAAGCAACGCGTACGAGGCAATATTGAACGGCACGCCCAGAAAAATATCAGCGCTGCGCTGGTACAGCTGGCAGGACAAGCGGCCATCGGCAACATAGAACTGGAACAGGCAATGACACGGCGGCAGCGCCATGTTCTGGATCTCGGCAACATTCCAGGCGTTGACGATAATTCGCCGTGAATCCGGGTTGCTGCGGAGCATTTCGATGATCTCGGCGATCTGATCGACAGACTTGCCGTCCGCGGTTGGCCAGCTACGCCATTGCACGCCGTAAACCGGCCCAAGCTCGCCGTTCTCGTCTGCCCAATCGTTCCAGATCGAGACGCCATTATCCTGCAGGTAGCGAATATTGGAATCGCCGCTCAGGAACCAAAGCAACTCGTGAATGATGGAGCGCAAATGCAACTTCTTGGTGGTCACCAACGGGAAACCATCAGCAAGATTAAAGCGCATCTGCAAGCCGAAGCGGCTCAGGGTGCCGGTGCCGGTTCTATCGCCCTTCTGCGTGCCGTTGTCGCGCACATCGCGCATCATGGACAGGTATTGCTGCATCTCAGGTTTTGCTCTCGACTCTGGAGTCCCGTGCTGCCAGCGCAAGTAACACAGCGCCCAGTGCAATCATTGGCAGCGACAAAATCTGCCCCATGGTAACCCAGCCCAGCGCCAGGTAGTCCAGGTGCGCGTCGGGTACACGGTAAAACTCGATAAAGAAGCGGAAGACGCCATAGCCCACAAGAAACACACCCGAGATCGCGCGATAGGGTCGTTGTTTCGCCGAGTACAGCCAGACAATCGCAAACAGGACAAAGCCTTCCAGCAGCGCCTCGTAGAGTTGTGAGGCGTGTAATGCCTGGCCATTGACGTTGAAGCTCCACGGCACATCCGTCGGTTTGCCCCACAATTCGCCATTGATGAAATTACCAATTCGGCCGAATGCGAGACCCAGCGGCGCGATCGGCGAGACGAAATCGGTCATCTCCCAGATGCGCCGGCCCAATTTGCGACCGTACAGCCACATCGCGGTCATCACGCCGGCGAGGCCACCGTGAAACGACATGCCCCCCTCGGTAATTTTGAATATATACAGTGGATCGCTGAGCAGACTGTCCCAGCCGTAAACCAGGCAATAGCCAAGACGACCACCGACAATGACACCGAGCATGCCGTAGAAGATCAGATCGTCGACTTGCTGCGGTTTGATAGGCGCCCAGGGCTGCTCCGCACGGCGCCGCGCCAGCCACCAGGCGAAGACGAAACCCAGCACGTACATCAGTCCGTACCAGCGTATTTTGACGAAGCCGATCGAGAACAGGATCGGGTCGATTTCCGGATAATTCAGCATGGGGGGCAGCTTGCCTAAAGGCGTAGCGTGAGTCCAGCGGCCGGGGTGCTTTCCGGTATAGTGGCGCGTTATTGACCGCAGCCGACTGACCACCCTTCCATGAGCACACCGACGCCGAAAAATCGCCTCGCCCAGGAAACCAGCCCTTACCTGTTGCAGCACGCCGACAATCCGGTCGACTGGTATCCGTGGGGCGAAGAAGCACTCGCCGCTGCGCGCGAACGGGGCTGCCCAATATTGCTGTCGATCGGCTATTCCGCCTGTCACTGGTGTCATGTCATGGCGCATGAGTCATTCGAAGACCCGGCAACCGCGGAACAGATGAACGCGATGTTCGTGAATGTCAAAGTTGATCGCGAAGAGCGACCGGATATCGATCGCATCTACCAGACAGCGCATCACTTGCTGACACAACGCCCGGGCGGCTGGCCGCTGACCATGTTCATAAACCCCGATGACCAGAAACCATTCTTCGGCGGCACTTACTTTCCGAAAGAAGCGCGTTATGGCATGCCGGCGTTTAGCGAACTAATGCAGCGCGTCACGATGTTCTACACCGAACAAAGCGACGACGTTGCCAAGCAGGGTGCACAGCTGGATGAAATCTTCGCGCAGCTCGAGCCCGCATCCAGCGCGTTGCCAGGCGCGCTTAATGCAGCACCGATCAGTGCTGCGCGAGAGAAATTCGAGAGCCAGTTTGATCGCGAATACGGCGGGCTTGGTGGCGCACCGAAGTTTCCGCATCCGGCAATACTTGAACGCCTGCTGCGTCACTGGCGCGCCAGCGCACAAGCTCCGGAACCCGACGTAGACGCATTATTTCTCGTCTCCCTGACTCTCAAGCGCATGGCCGACGGCGGAATTCGCGATCATCTCGGCGGCGGTTTTTGCCGTTATTCCGTGGATCGCTACTGGCAAATTCCACATTTCGAGAAAATGCTTTACGACAATGGTCCCCTGCTGGCCGTGTATGCGCAGACGGCACTCGCGACCGGCGAACCGGAGTTCCGCCACATTGCCAATGAGATTGCCGACTGGCTATTGCGCAGGATGCGAGCGCCGGATGGCGGTTTTTATTCAAGCCTTGATGCCGATTCGGAAGGCGAAGAAGGTCGCTATTACGTTTGGACACCGGATGAAGTACGCAACTTGATTCCGGACGACGCCTACCCCGCCTTCGCCCGCTATTATGGCCTCGACAAGGACGCTAATTTTGAAGGCAGTTGGCATCTGACCGTTCAGGAAGACCGCGATGCGCTGGCCACCGAGTTGGGCTGCACCCAAATTGATCTTGCTACGACCCTTGAGTCCGCTCGCCAGACCTTGCTCAAGGTACGCCAGCAACGTATCCCACCAGCGCAGGACGACAAACAGCTCGCGTCCTGGAACGCGCTTGCCATTCGGGGATTCGCTATTGCAGGGCGAGCATTGGAGCGCCCGGACCTCACTGTCGCGGCACAGCAAGCAAGCGACTTTGTTCGCCAACGACTGATGGTCGACGGACGCCTGCTTGCCAGTTTCAAAGACGGCCGGGCGCGCTTCCCTGCATACCTCGATGATCATGCCTTCATGCTCGATGGCTTGCTGGAGCTCTTGCAGAATGACTGGAGAACGGCTGATCTCGCGTTTGCCATCGAACTTGCAGAGTTACTGCTGGAGCACTTCTACGACGCAGACCTTGGCGGCTTCTGGTTCACCGCCAATGATCACGAGCAACTGATGCACCGACCCAAACCCATTGCCGACGAAGCGCTGCCCGCCGGTGCCGGAATTGCTGCCTTCGCGTTGCAACGGCTCGGCTTCCTGCTGGGCGAAACGCGTTATCTCGATGCCGCTGAGAAGACACTTCTGTACGCCTGGAATGCCGTCCTGCAATACCCTCACGGTCACGTGAGTTTGCTCAATGCTCTGGACGAATACCTTGAGCACCCTGACATTGTCGTAATTCGTGGAGAACCAGCAGAACTCAATGAGTGGCGCGATGCCGCAGCCAAACTATTCGCACCCCGGCGGTTGGTATACGCAATTCCAGCCGGCGAAAAGGGCTTGCCCGGCGCACTGGCCGGACGCAAGGCGGAAACCAACAAGACGCTCGCGTATGTTTGCAAAGGTACCAGCTGTTCTCTGCCCATCGACAACTGGCCCGCGCTCGCGAAGCAGCTTTCCGGCGCGTAGTTCTGCAGCGCACTTTAGCAATGTGCGGAACCCCGCAATCCACCGCCGCGGTTGCAACATCGCTACTCGGTGCGCGGCCCCAGGACAGACAGCGTTCGTGACCGCGTACGTTCGCCTACGTCGCGCGGACTCCTAGTACGCCGTTAGCTGCATCCCGGTCACGGGACTGATCGTCTCGCTGCTTGCTG
Source organism: Woeseia sp. (assembly GCA_037968755.1). Classification (GTDB taxonomy): domain Bacteria; phylum Pseudomonadota; class Gammaproteobacteria; order Steroidobacterales; family Woeseiaceae; genus Woeseia. The sequence goes on along the minus strand of JBBKWB010000105.1, from coordinate 7,062 downwards.
TTGCGAATTCGACTGGCACAGACACTATGCGCATACCGGCATTACGGACCACTACAAAATGCAAATGCGGTCCACTTGAGAAACCCGTGTTGCCGGAATCCGCGATGTACTGGCCACGCGCGACCCGCTGCCCGGGACGTACCCGAATGGAATTCCAGTTGAGGTGTGCGTAGATCGCGAATGTGCCGTCATCGTGCAGTATGCGCACGATGTTTGCTGCTGAGGCTTCGCTGTCGAGCGTATCGCTGCTGCGATAATTAGTGGAGGCGACCTGAATAACAATGCCGCTGCGAGCTGCATGCACATTGCTGCCTATCGGCATGGCGATATCGATCGCGTGGAAGCTGTCAGACGTTGTGTGGGTGCGCATGTCGGGCCACGCCTGTGACACTGAATGGCTGACTGCGACAGGATACGGGGCGCGATACGGCGTATCGGGCTCGTGCCTGGATGCGGGGTCACCGGGGAGCCAGACATAGCGCGGCTCTGGCACCGCCTCGGATGTCGCCACGTCGTATGACTGCAGTTCTGTCTGACTGAGCGGTGGCAATAACCATTCCAGCGGTTTGCCCGCTGGCCGGCCATCGCTGGCTGCCGGTAACAGTAAGAGCTGCACCGGCGTGTGCAGGGTGTTGCTTGCTAACAGGCGGTCCCGGCCGTCAGCCGTATGTCGTGCCAGCGAAACGGTACCGTCGCTGACATTCACAGGCAGATCGCGTACTTCTACATCGACTTCCGCGGCTGGCTCGCGATCCGTGAAAATCCATTCGCCGTCCGGACCCCTGTATTTGTAAAGGGCCTGCGCCGATACCGTGCAGGCCAGCAACAGTGCGATCAGGCCAATCAGGGGATTGAAAAGTCGCTGCATACTGCGCCTCGATCAGCCGATGGATGCTCGTAACCAGCCACTATCCGTGCGCCGGATCTCATAGGTTGGCCAGTACTGATTGTCGAGCTTCAACGTGATGACTTCTACGGCGCCATTCCAGGTCACGGTTTTCAGTCGCACCGATGCGCGGTCTTGCTTGCCGCTGACTGCGTCGACAAACGCCTGTAGATCGGGCGTTTCCGTATTGTCGATAGCCACGATACGGCGTCCCGCCCATAAGCCATAACGCGTTGACGGTGAGCCATAGCTGAAGAACGCGACGTAGACGCCGTGCGGTTCGATACCGCGTTGTGCCGCCATCGCCCTGTGCGGGTCTTGCAACAGCGCACCGGCCCAGGACACAGCACGATCTATGCCGATACCATCAAGTGCGACCGTCGCGATCGGTAATTCCAGTGCTGCACCGTCACGCCAGACAGTCACGTTGACCGTTGGTTTTTGCACGGCGCGTTCCAGTTCGTGGAACGACGTCACTACTTTCCCGTCCACAGCAAGCAGCATGTCGCCATTGCGCAACTGTGCCGCGGCCGGTGAGCCAGCAACAATACGTTGCACGCTTAACGCGTGACGACCCTGCGGATCGTGTTTCTCCAGCTTGCGTAGCCAGCTCTCGTCCAGCCCAAGTTTGCGTGCAGCGAACAAGGGTGAATACAAGACTTCCGCTTCCAGTGAATAAATTTGCTTACCTGCGCGTACGACATCCAGTAGCTCCGCTACCAGCGCACTGTTGACGCCGCGATTGAATTGCCCGGACTCACCGCCGCTCTGGAACGAGAAACTGGACCAGACCGCCAATACTGCACCGCGCTTGTTCACCAGTACGCCGTCGAAGTCGCCGGGTGCCGTCACCAGGGATATCCCTTCCAGGTTGCTGTCACGAAAACGCATGGTGCGCGACAACGGCATGATCAGGGGGTCGACCGACGCCACTGTGCTTTCCTGGTGCGCAAGCTGATGATTGGCTTTCAAACCAACGACCCACACTTTGTCGCCGGCTTCCAGTTGGCTTAGGTCAAATTTCGCAGCACGAACAGGCGTATCACCGATCAGTTTCGGGTCGTAGGAGACCACGGCCAGGTTATGCAGCGGATGAATGAACTCAACTTTACCGCGCACCTCAAGAGACCCGGCAAACGTTATCGTAACGTCGCCCATCGCCACCGGAACCGTATTGCGATCGACCAGCACCAGGCCCTGTGCAACATCAACAATGAGTCCTGTACCGTAGTAATGACGGTCCGCAACACCTGACACGGTGTACGGCAGATCAAAGTTGACCATCACCAGTGATGGCGCAATAGCGGCGACGCGCGGATCACTTTGCACTGGAAACTGAGTACTGCCGGCAACTGGCGCTGACTTGCTTGGACCGGGGCTCAGGTCCCGGCACGGCCACAAGCCTGTTTGGTCATCGCGCGCGCAACGCCGGGCTGGAAACCAGGTCCTGTCCATCTCGATGGAACGCACAATGCTGTTGCGCGGATCTTCGATGGTCATAAAACGAACGGTGGTCCGATCACGATCACCAAGACCATCCAGTACTTTTTCGAAGCTGCTGATATTGCCGACTTCCTCGCCACCGACTTCCGTAATAATGGCGCCGCGCGGTATCGCGGCGCGCGCCAGTACGTAGCCAGGGTTGGCAACGTAGACGCCATCAATCGATCGGTTGTAGTGACGTGCTTGCTGGTAAGAAAGATTGTTGACCACGGCATCACCAAACTCGAGGAACTCGTCAGGCGTAATGCTGTGCAAATCTGTAACTGGCAAAGTCTCGGTTACTTTGCGCCCGCCGCGTTCCAGTTGCAGTTCCACTTCCTGACCCACTTCTGAATCGAGTATGGCCGCCAGTGGTACAAATTCCGTGGTCAGTTCGCCATCGACCCGCAACAGGATGTCGCCGGGTTCAAGATGGCCTTCAGCAGGCGAGCCCGGAATAACCTGTTGCACGGTTAACATGCCAGTCTGTGCCGGATCGTGCTTGCGCACCAGCGATTCTGTTTCACTGTTCAGACCGAGGCGCGCCAGTTCATCGTAGGTTTGCCGTACAAACATCGTTTGCAGAGTGCCGCGAGTTACCGGTTTACCCTCTTGCAGCAAGCGCATGGCACGTTCGATACGATCCAGTGGCAGAAAAAAACTGCTGGCTGCGGCATTGTTCGCGCCGGCGTTCAGCGCCACAACCTCACCGTCAATGTTGATCACTGGCGAACCCGAGGAGCCGCCTGACGTGCCGGAGGCCGCCTGGAAATAGAATGTATTGAAGTCGTTGTACTTGCCGCGTCCGTACTCGGGTGCCCGGCGATCCAGTCGCGCGATTGTGCCCGCCAATATCGAAAGCTGCTCACCGGCATCGTTACCAATGACGCGGATCTCGCGGCCAATGCCGGCAGCGCCCGGCACCAGGGGCAGTTCCGCTGGTTCAATGTATTTCAGGTCCGCAGGGTTATAGCGAAAAAAACCGAAATCGTGCACCGGATCCCGGTAAACCGGCGTAAGCCGCACTTCTTCGTTATTCAGGAATACCGCTTCAGCCACTACCGGCCCTGGGGTCACTACGTGGCGATTGGTCAGTATAAGTCCGTTCTTTGCATCAACAACAAAGCCGGTCGCTTGCGACGACGAGTTCCATTCGGTGTCAAACGCGCGGGTACTGTCAACGCGTATTGATACGACCCCTGATGAAATGCGTTCCAGCGTCCCGACCCATTCGGCTTCCTCGCTCTGGACTAAACCGGGCAGCACAAGAAGTACTGCAATTGCCGTAATGTGTTGCTTCAGCATAAATACTCATCAAAGTTAAGAATGGACTTCAATACAGCCCTGTAGTCTGGACTGCGGCGCGGAGCTGCGGTTCCCTGACAATACACGGAAACAGTAAATATGCCGAAACGTCACGCCACCCGTCCGGGCAGCGCCAAGCGCGCTAGTCCGGCTGCCAGGCGAGATCCAGCTGGCGCGCTGCCTTTACGTCGTCAAGGCGGCGTACGGGCATCGTGAACGGCGCGTTCTTATGTTTACCCGGTTCCGCACGCGCCTCGGCGACGATTGCAACCATCGCTTCGACAAATCGATCCAGGGCCTCGCGGCTCTCTGTTTCCGTCGGCTCGATCAGCAGGCACTCCGGAACCAGCAACGGAAAGTAGGTGGTCGGCGCATGGAAGCCGTGGTCCAACAGCGCCTTGGCGATATCCATGGCGGTCAGCTGCAAGGTCTTCGCCTCGTTCTTAAGCGTAATAATGAACTCGTGGCTCGCCCGCCGGTTCGGATAGGCAAGGCGGAATCCTTCGGCCTTCAACCTGGCCTGCAGGTAGTTCGCATTCAGAGTGGCAAACTCTGCGATCCGGCGCATGCCGTCACGGCCAACCATGCGCATGTAGACGTAGGCACGCAACAGCACCCCCGCATTACCCATGAAGCCGGACAGTCGACCGATGCTTTGCGGTAGGTCCTTTTCTGTCAGCCAGCGATAGTGGTCTGATTCCTTCCCCACCACGGGCAGTGGCATAAAGGGCTGCAAGCGCTTGCCAACGCCAACCGCGCCGGAACCCGGACCGCCGCCACCGTGCGGCGTCGAGAACGTCTTGTGCAGGTTCATATGTATCACGTCAAAGCCCATGTCACCGGGACGCACTTTGCCGAGAATCGCGTTGAGGTTGGCGCCGTCGTAATACAGCAGACCGCCCGCATCGTGAACGATTTTCGCAACTTGCATGATGCGCCGTTCGAACACACCCAATGTCGACGGATTGGTCAGCATGATGCCTGCTGTTTTCGGGCCGACAGCCGACTTCAGCGCGTCGATATCGATGTCACCATCAGCGTCGGTGGGCAACTCACGAACGGTGCACCCGCACATCGTCGCAGTAGCTGGATTGGTACCGTGCGCCGCATCAGGCACAATGATTTCCGTCCGTTCGGTATCGCCGCGCGCCATGTGATAAGCCTGAATCATGGCGACGCCGGCGAGTTCGCCCTGCGCGCCTGCCATCGGCGTCAGCGAAACCGCCTGCATTCCCGTCACGCCCTTGAGCATTTCCTGCAGCTCAAACATCGACTCCATGAAACCCTGACCGTGACTGTCAGGACCAAGCGGATGCCGACCGGCGAAACCCGGCAACAACGCGATCGAATTGCACGCGCGCGGATTGTATTTCATCGTGCACGAGCCGAGCGGATAAAAATGCGTGTCGATGGAAAAATTCAGTTGCGACAAGCGCGTGAAATGTCGCACCACCTGCAACTCCGAGACCTCCGGCAAGCAGGGTTTATCAGCGCGCAGAAATGCCGCAGGTATCGCACTGGCGGCGGCATCACTCGGTGCTTGCGCAAAGGCGCGGCGGCCGCTACGGGATTTTTCGAATATCAGGGCTTCGGTCATCGTCAGGTTCCGGCGGTCAGTCGCAGACCAGGTCCATATTGGCTTCAATACCGAGCGCGGACAGCGCTGCGGCGTAATCAGGTTCGTTCATAAGGTCCTCAACCAACTCACTGTGTACGACCGTATTGTTCTCATCGAGCACGACAACACCGCGTGCAAACATTCCTGCGAAAGGCCCGTCGACAATCTGAATGCCGTAGTTTTCACCAAAACCGGCGTGACGGATTGCGGACAGACCGACCACACGTTGCAATCCTTGCTCCTTCGCAAAACGCTGATGCGCAAACGGCAAGTCGTAAGAGATCATTAGCATTGCAATGTCTTCGTGCTCTGCCGACAACTTGTCGAATGCGATTACGGATTTCGCACAAATCGGCGTATCAATGCTCGGAAAAATATTCAGCACCTTGCGCTTGCCCATCCAGTTGGCAAGCGTCTGATCGCATAAATCGGTATTGACCAGTGACAAATCCGGCGCGCGACTGCCAACCGACGGTAATTCGCCAGCGATCTTGTAGCTACTGCCCTTGAACGTAATGCTTGTCATTGAACTAGTCCCCGTTATTGATTCAGCTGTCGCGCCAATGCAGACGCGTAGGCGTCCAGATCAGCATCGGTCTTGGTTTCGGTAGCACAGACCAGTAAGGCGTTACCGAGCTCGGGGTAGTCGATCGAAAGATCAAAGCCACCGAGAATTCCCTCGTCTGCCAGTCCTGTAAGGATGTCGCCAACCGGACGCGGCAATACCACGGCAGTTTCATGAAAATGCGGGCCGGCGAACAAGCGACTGACACCGTCTATTGCGATCAGCCGGTCGACCAATTCCCGTGTGCGCTGTTCGGAGCGCAGCGCTACCTGTTGCAGGCCACCATGGCCCAGCAGTGACAGATAAATGGTCGCGGCCGTCACCATCAAACCCTGGTTGGTGCAGATGTTTGAGGTCGCTTTCGAGCGGCGAATATGCTGCTCGCGCGCCTGCAGCGTCAACGTAAAGCCGGGCTTACCATCCAGGTCCGTGGTGCGACCAACAATACGTCCGGGCATCTGACGCACAAGTTTGTCCGTGCAGGCCATGAAACCGAAATACGGGCCGCCTGAAGATAGTGGCACGCCCAGTGGCTGGCCTTCGCCGCAAGCGATATCGGCACCGGCTTCACCCCATTGCGCAGGCGCTTTCAGTAGTGCCAGCGACGTCGGGTTTACGACGGCTATTACCAGCGCACCCTGCGCATGTGCCCAGTCAGTAATGCGGTCGACATCTTCCAATGTGCCAAAGAACGACGGCTGCTGGATGACAACCGCAACCGGCGCATCGGCATCGCTTGTCAGTCCGCCAAGATCGCTGATGCCAGATTGCGCATCGAGCGGCAGTTCGTCGAACACGAGGCCCTGGCTGCCGGCAATTGCTGCCGCGACCTTGCGGTAAGTCCGATTCACACCTGATGCCAGCAATACGCGGCGTGATTTTGACCGGCGATTGCTACGCACGGCCATCAATGCCGCTTCGGCCAACGCCGAGGCGCCGTCGTACAACGATGCATTGCTCGCATAGAGACCGGTCAGCGCCGTAATCATCGACTGGAATTCGTAAATCGTCTGCAACGTGCCCTGGCTGGCTTCCGCCTGGTAGGGCGTGTAGGCACTGTAAAACTCACCGCGCGTCGCGATATCCCAGACTACGCTAGGAATGTGATGCTCGTAGGCACCGGCGCCGATGAAACACAACGGCGAGCCATCACGCGCCGCACGCCCACGCATCAGGCGCGTGATCTCCATTTCGGACAGGGCATCA
>JBBKWB010000104.1:0-8571 GCA_037968755.1 Woeseia sp. | reverse complement strand
TGCAGAAATAACGCACCGCATACTAATCACTTGTTAAGGAAGAGCAAAACCATGAAGCACTCCGTACTCGCAGGTCTCCTGCTGATGGCTGGCGCATGCGCCAATGCCGGCGACGTTGTCCGTCACCCGCTGCCAAACAACTCTACATTTCCGATAGCGCAGGCTGTAGAAACCTCCGCTGACACAACCATTGTCTATCACAGCGGCACCGTTCCGGGCCCGGCCAATCCGGATGCCGAGCGCGGCAGTCGTGAATTCTGGGGCGATACTGAAGCCCAGTCTCTGAGCGTGTTCAAGCGCATGGAAGACTCTCTGAAAAATCTTGGCCTCGACTTCGGCGATACCGTCAAGATGACTGTATTCATTGTTGGTGACGAGGAAATGGGCGGCAAGATGGACTTCGCAGGGTTCATGCGCGCTTACACGAAATACTTTGGTACAGCTGACCAGCCAAACCTTCCGGCACGCTCAGCCGTACAGGTTGCCGGACTTGCTGGCGACGGCATGCTCGTTGAGATCGAGATTATTCTCGCCCGCACTGACGACTAAATCGCCCAGGGACTTGTCCCGAACTGAAAAAGGCTTCGCCGGTAACGGCGAAGCCTTTTTTATTGTCACCGATTTTATTGGCGCGGAGAACGCTAACGAAGCAGTTCGCCATCCCGATAAACAACTTTGCCACCAAGGATAGTCATGACGATCTCGGTGTCCATAATTTCGTCATCAGGAATGGTCACCAGGTCTTGCGACAGAATCGTGATGTCGGCAAGCTTGCCAGGCGTGATCGAACCCTTGATGCCTTCTTCGAAGGCCGCGATCGCGTTGCCCATTGTGTAGGAATACAGCGCTACTTCCCGTGAGTACACTTCGTCTCGCTGGAAATAGCTGCCGTCAGGCAGTTGCCGCGTGACGGAGCAATGGTAGCTGGCGATAGGATCTATTTCATCAACCGGTGGATCAGTTCCGTTGGTGGGAACCAGCCCGGCTTCATAAAGCGTATTGAAAATATAGCCACGCTCGGCAGTCCTTTCCGGCCCCAGTCGCTCCTCGACCCAGGGTCCGTCAGAGCAGGCGAAAATACCTTGGACGGCAGGGATAACATCCAGCCGCACCGTACGCTCAACCTCGACAGGGTGAATGACCTGCGCATGTTCGATTCGCCAGCGCAGATCAGTTTTGTCGGGGTTACGCGCGAACTCGGCTTCATAAATGTTCAGTAGCTCGCGATAGGCGCGATCTCCAATTCCTTGTATGGCCAGCTGGTAGTCGTATTTCATAGCCAGTCGTGCGGAATGTTCAATTTCCTCAATGGGTACGACATTCAGGCCATGGCTGCGTGGTAAATCCGTGTACGGCTCAAGCAGCCAGCCGCCGTGCGTGCCCAACGCGCCGTCCAATACCTTTTCACCAATTGCGCGTACGGTGAGAAAGTTATTTGCGTAGCCGATCATCCGGTAATCGGCGAGCCTGTCTTCCATATCTGCGGCTTGTTCTTCAAATGCCATCCACAGCCGTACCGGCAATGCGCCCTCGTCTGCCATGCGCCGCAGAAGATCAACTTCGGTGAAACGTGTACCAAGATCCTGAAATGATGTGATGCCGTGGCGTAGCGATTCCTCACCAGCCAGCTTCGCCTTGCGCCGCATTTCGGCTTCGATAATCTCCGGGGACCGCAACGCCTGATGATTAGCGAACGCGGCGCGGAATATATCTTGTGCCGACTCACGCATCATGCCGATGGGCCTGCCATCTTCAGTCAGCACGATTTCGCCACCGTCAGGCGGCGCGGTTTTGCCATCCAGCTCGACCAGCGTCATCGCTTTCTGGTTTACAAAAACCGCGTGTCCGCTGGTATGAATCAACATGACCGGATGATCCGGTGTGGCCGCACTAAGCTTGTCGTGCAGCGGCAGGCCCTCCACCGAGGGCGACGGCCGCACCTGCCACTTGTCCTGGTGCCAGCCGCGACCCGTAATCCACTCACCAGCGGGTGTTTCTTTTGCTGCGTTCGCGACCATGGCCACGATGTCGTCAAAACTCGCGGCATGACGGAAGTCGAGCGTCATTAGCGACTCGCCGAAAGAGGTGTAATGCCCATGCCCCTCGATGAATCCGGGAATCGCTGTTTTACCTTTTAGATCAATAACTTCCGTAGATGACCCGCGCCATTCCTGGAGCGCGTCGTTGCTACCGACTGCAACGATGCGATCACCGCGCGTCGCGATGGCTTGCGCCTGCGGCCGGGAATCATCGACCGTTCGAACATTGCCGTTGATCAGCAGCATATCGGCCACTGGATGACCGTTCTGTTCCGACGATGGACTGCATGCCACTAACATTACCAGCAGCCCGCTCATGCAGGTTCTACGCATGACCTTCCCTCATTTAATTCGCGGCAATTATCGGTATCGTTATCAGCGGCCGCCAGGCTGAAAGTTCGCTGTTACTCCAACGTATACATTGCGGTCTGGCGCAGGCTCAAAATAACGTGCACCGAAAGCGTTGATTCTTATGTTGCTGTTGTACCGTTCATCAAACAGATTGTTGATACCAACGTAGGGCCGCAACTGCCAGCGCCCGATCTCGTACTCGCTGTACAAGCGCAGGTTGGATACCGTGTACGCATCCACTCGCGCTGTATTGGCGTCGTTGGCGAACAACTCGCCGGAGTAAGACGTATCCAGTGCGACGGCGAGTCCCGACTGGGTTTTGTAGCTTAGCCCGAGGTAAGCGAATTGCTCAGGCAATCCCGGCAGCGACTTGCCAGAGAAATCTGTGCCGCTGTCATCGGTAAACTGGTCGTAAGTAAAGTCTGACCAGGTGTAAGAGGCGTCGACGGCGAAGCCGCTGTCATGTTTCCAGGAAACAGCAGTTTCGATTCCGCGCCTGTCGGAGCGCCCCGCATTGACGTAAAAGGTTCGGCCGGGAAATGCAGCGAGTTCGAAGGGCACGAGCTCATCTTCAACATCGATCTGAAACACCGCCAATTCAAAGAACAGCTGCTCATTACCCGTCTTGAAGCCAATCTCGAAATTATCGGCGCGTTGTGGTTTCAGCAATGGATTAAAGCCGCCGCTGTCATCGGGGTTGGCAAGCTCTGTAGTGGTTGGCGTTTCGAAAGAGCTGCTCCACGACGCAAACACAACGTATCGATCCTGGTCGGCAGTAACTCCGAAAGACGGACTTAGCTGGTCGAAATCAAGCTCGCCGGAATCATCGCCGTCAGCGAGGAAGCGATCACTGATGTCAAATTTGATCTCGTCATAGCGCAACCCGGCACTCAGTGCCCAGCGATCATCAATTTCGTACTGGGTACGCAGGTAGATTGCATTGCTGGCGACCTCTTCGCGTTGTTCGAACGACATGGCCCCGTAGCTGCCATCATTGTTATCGAAGCGACGCCGATCGTCATCTTGCCGGTCAAAATCGACGCCGAATGCCAGGTCAAAATTCTCCGGCAGCTTGCCGGTCAGTTCATACTGAGCACCCAAGCCATAAACAAAGCGGTCAAATTCGACGATGCCACCGCCGCCGAACGGCAGCTTGTTGGCGAAATCACGCCATAGGTAATAGTTGCGCAGTGTGAGTATGCCCGCATCGCGCTCGCGCTCATAAACGAAGCCGATCCGCTGCTGTTCCATCGATTCGCCAGAGTCGTATTGCAGGTTCGCATCGCGCGCCGAACGCGGATCCGCTGCTGCCTGCGCCGCATTAATACCACCGGGATCGTCGGCCGTTGGCTGGTCGCTGATATTCATCGATACCTGCAGGCGCTCGTTAGTTCCGAACGGAATTCCTAATTTTCCGTTCAGCATACGGCTGCGCGAATCCGATTGTTCACGCCAACCGTCGATATCCTGACTGGTTAAGTTGAAGAGATAGTCGATATCGCCAGCCTGGCCGCCGGTCTTGATACCGAGGCGGCTGTAGCCGAGTTCGCCAGCACCGAGACTGGCCTCGATAAATCGTGGTCCTTCGCCAAGTTCACTTTCGATTGCGATTACGCCACCTGACGAATTGCCGTACAGGGCCGAAGCTGGTCCACGCAGGACTTCAATGCGCTGCGCTGAACCGAGGTCAATACTGTCGACCTGTGCCTGCCCATCCGGCAAGGTTTCCGGAATACCGTCAATAACAATCTTGACGCCGCGGACACCGAAGCTTGAGCGCGCTCCAAAGCCACGCAGGGAAATACGCAGATCCTGGGCGAAGTTGTAGCGATTTTGCATGTACAGACCGGGCACGCCAGCCAGCGCCTCATCCAGACCGAGCTGCTGGGTACCATTCTGGATGCGATCTTTCTCGACGATAGACACCGATCGGGCGGCATCCCGCACCGATGTTTCGAGACGGGTAGCCGATACAATAATCTCATCGAGCGTATCTTCAGCGACAGCCGGAGCACCAAGAATTGAAAGCAAAAGTGTTGCGCTGAGCAGGGGTCTGGTCGCGCGGGAATGTGCGGTCATGGTAATGATTAGTACCTGGTTTCTGTTGTGATGAATGCGGCGAGCGCCTGCTGCTACCTTAGGCAATGTGAGCTGGAATTGCCATTTCAGCAGGAACAATCGACGCCGTGAATTTTCGCTGATTCGGCCTACTTTGAGAACGCCCACTCTTGGACGCCTGATGTGGTAATTGGTTTCCGGCAGTCGCCAGGTTATTCAGCCTTTGAGTCGGACCAGGGCGCGGGCTTTGCTGGCAACCGGAAACAGCCGGTACAGCCTATCCGCGATTGGCTTGGACGAATAGGTTTGCCAGACGACCAGTTCGAAGCCGGTCTTGTCCAGCAGCACCTCAAAACTCTGTCTGCAAAATTCGTTGCAATGGCCGGGCCGCCAGTCGGCTGAGTACTTACGATTTCGCAGGCCACGATTCTTCAGAAATCGTTTCATAGCGTAGCTGAACGATCGGGTATTCGGAAACTCCAGCAAAGCCAGGCCGCCGGGCTTCAACAAGGCGCCTATCTTGTTCATCGCCAGCACGGAGTCCGGCAAGTGTTCGAGCACGTGCCGCAACACCACGACGTCGTATCGTTCGTTGTCTGGGTTGTCGTACTCGAGGAAATTTGACACCGTTACGTCAATGCCCTGGTCGGAACGGATCGCCCCAGCGGCTGCAGGCGATAATTCCATACCGCGAACCTGCCAGCCCGCCTCGCGCGCGAGGTGCAGCAAGCAGCCGTTGCCACAGCCAATATCCATAATCGTGCCCGGCGTCCCGAGGTGGGATTTCAGAAAACGCCAGCTTTGCCCCACATCAATATTGGACTTGTACTCGGGGTCTAGCGGGCTGACGTAGCGTTCAGTGTACTGGGTCTGATCCATGCCGAGACTGATGTCATAATTCCAGAGTGTGCATTGACCGCACTGGTAATAGTGCAAATCACTATGCCGCCCGTCGCTCATACACAGCCGCAAATCACTGCTTCCACATAGCCTGCATTGATTTAACACGCGGGCCTCCAGAGCCTCGTTCCAGGGCGCGATTCTAGCATGCTGCTGCAGTCTTCCGACGGCGCGACCTGCCGACGGCTATCGCGTAGAATCGTCCGCAGTCGCCGACCCCGGCCTCCGGAACCAGCAAGCCCATGAGCCCATATGATCAGCAACGGACGGCACGATGACGATCCGCGTACTGGCGATCGTCGATGACAGTGACCGTCCGACTATCGAATCATTTATTGGCATGCACCGTGCGGGCATTGCGATAACGGTTAGCTGTCAGTCAGAAAGCCCCAACTGTGCCCGCCTGAGCGACGCCGGTGTGCCAATCTTCGATTTGCCACTGCGAAAAAATTTCGACAAAGATGGCATCAAGAAGCTCCGCGCGGAACTCGATCGCGGCGGCTACGATATCGTGCATACCTTCAACAACAAGGCGATTACCAATGTGTTGCGGGCCGTAAAGGGACGTGACATCAAAGTAATCGCTTACCGCGGCATTGTCGGCGCGGTCAGCTTTCTGGACCCGATGTCCTGGATGCGCTATCTGAACCCGCGAATCGATCGGATCATTTGCGTGTGTGAGGCGATCCGCCAGCATTTCCTGCATATGCAACCGGCGTTCCTGCGGATGCCGCAACACCGCCCGGTTACCATTCATAAAGGCCATCGGCTCGAATGGTACGACGCCAAACCGGCAAACCTCGTTGAACTCGGCCTGTCTGAAAATGCATTTGTGATCACCTGCGTTGCCAATTACCGGCCACGCAAAGGCATTGAGGTGCTCGTCGAAGCGATGGAGAAAATGCCAGCCGACATTCCCGCGCATCTGCTCCTTGTCGGCAATATGTCGGCAAAACGACTGGACGAGCGAATAGCGCGTAGCCCGGCAAAAGAGCGAATTCATCGCCCGGGTTACCGCTCAGACGCACCCAGTATTAGCGCCGCCAGCGACGTATTTTGCCTTGCCTCGACTAAACGCGAAGGCCTGCCACGCTCTGTTATTGAAGCGATGGCCTACGCGGTGCCGCCTGTCGTTACCGACAGTGGCGGCAGCCCGGAACTGATTGTGGACGGGCAAAGCGGCATGCTGGTGCCTGTGTTTGATCCCGACGCGCTCGCGCGCGCTTTCACGACACTCTATCGTGACCCGGGTCTGCGCAAGCAAATGGGCTTGGCAGCACGAGATCGAATCGCCAAGCATTTTCGCAACGAAGATACGGTGGAAAAAACCATGGCTCTGTACCGGGAGCTCGTACCTCAATAAGTCTGAACACTCGGTGCAAGCGTAAGACAGTCAATGTGCTCGGCAAAGCTGGCACACTCAGATTGGTTAATGAGGAATATTTCAACTGGCCGTGAAAAGATGCTGATGGACCCGATCATGGCCTCCGACGCAAGGCGCCGCTACTGGCAATTGGACCAAATCCGATGTCATCCCTCCAGTTTGTCCTTCTGGCTTCCGGCACGTGCAAAGTTGTCGGCCATGCCGCGCATGTCGTGGCCAGTCGGTGCTTCATGTGCACGTAATTCGAATTCGGGTAACACTGCGAACAAGTGGTCGAAGATATCTGCCTGAATGCGTTCGTACTCAACCCAGTCCGTCGTATTCGTGAATGCGTACAATTCCAAGGGGAGACCGGTCGCACCTGGCGCGCCCTGTCGTACCATTAATGTCATGCCCTGATGGATACCGGGGTGAGCCCTCAGATACGCCGTCAGGTAAGCGCGGAATGTACCGATGTTGGTCAGGTGCCTGCCATTGACTGGCGATGACGAATCGGCATTTTGCTGCGAGTTGTAAGAACTCACTTCGCTGGAGCGAGCCTCGAGGTAGGGTGCAAGAATTTGGATTCGCTTCATTCTGCCCAGTAGTTCGTCTGTCAAAAAGCAGATGCTCTTGGTATCAACAAAGAAGCTGCGCTTGATGCGACGCCCGCCTGCTTCGGACATTCCGCGCCAGTTCTTGAATGACTCGGAAATCAATGCATACGTAGGGACGCTGGTCACGGTCTTGTCCCAGTTTTGAACTTTCACCGTCGTCAAGCCGATGTCGATGACGTCGCCGTCAGCATCATACTGCGGCATTTCAAGCCAGTCGCCGACAGAAAGCATGTTGTTTGCAGACAGCTGAAAGCCTGCCGCCAATCCAAGAAGAGGATCTTTGAAGACAAGCATCAGCACCGCGGAAACTGCCCCCAAACCGCTTAATAGCAATAGCGGAGAGGTACCCATCAACATTGCAAGTATGAGCAAGGCCGACAGGATGGTAATGATGAGTTTCCCGCCTTGCAGGAGCCCCGTGATTGGCAGCTGGCTGGTCGCCGGGCTACGCCGAAGAATGGCAGAGAATGCGTTCAACAGTGCGAACAGAGAAAGTGTGCCGAACAGCACTACCCAGACCTGGGTACCAGTATCGACCAACGACATTGAAAAGGTGTCGCTGTCCAGCCAAACGCCTGCCTGCAACTTGACGATCAACCCCTGAAACATCAGGACTATTCGACTGTAGAATTTCTCGCGAAGCAGCGTCTCCCGCCACTGATACTTCGAATGGCGCATGCTGTTTGCATGTTGTTCGACCCATTTCAGGGCCACACGATGCAGAATCAAGTGGATTACGAGAGCTACTGTAGAAATCCAGAGAAACACAATCAGGACAAAGGCCAGATCCGCATAGTCCGGTAGCCGGGCGATAAGCCATTCAGTCAGAAATTGCTTTAGCTGTTCTCTGGTTTCACGCATGAATGCGGCCTTGCCTTGAGCGATGCCTGCAAAGACCGACCGTACTTCGATCGATCAGCATCAGTGTTGGGAGGAAAGGGATTGTACTATGCCCGTCAGCGGATTTGATTTCATGAGAGATCCGCAACAAGAATGGCAAGATGCTCCAGGCGAGCAACCCCACACATAAGCAATCGTGGGGTCTCCCTGCAAAAAAAACGCCGCAACCTAATGGCTGCGGCGTTCTAACTAAAAGCCTGGCGGTGTCCTACTCTCACATGGCAATCCTCCCGCCCAAGTCGGCAAAATCTCCTCCGCCCGGTGAGGATTGATCTTTAGTACGGCTTTCCGGGAGTACGCCGATGCCCCATGCGAGCAAAACGAGCGCCCCCACACATAAAAC
>JBBKWB010000103.1:0-10332 GCA_037968755.1 Woeseia sp. | reverse complement strand
CTGTAGTCAGTCCCCGCAATTGCCGGTTATCGAAAACCGTGGTCTGTCCCCTAACCTCCCCTAACCTCGAAAAGGAGTGATGCATGAGCAAAAGTTCTTCTCTTAGCGGCGGCTGCCTTTGTGGCGCCGTTCGTTTCAGCGCCGATGACGTTGACACTGATCACCATGCCTGCCACTGCAGCATGTGCCGGCATTGGGCTGGCGGGCCTGTGTTCGCGGCCGATGCCGGTGCAGTGCGTTTTGAAGGCGAACCAAACCTGCGGCGCTACGAATCATCTGAATGGGCGCAACGCGGTTTTTGCGGAATTTGCGGCAGCAACCTTTTCTACTATCTGAAACCCGCCGATGCCTACCATTTGTGCGTAGGCGCATTCGATGACCCTGCTGTATTCAAGCTCAATGTAGAGGTGTTCGTTGACCATAAGCCGAAGGGGTACCAGTTCGCCGGCACACACCAGCAGCTAACAGAGGCACAGGTATTCGCCGCGTTCAGTGGTGACCAATAAAAACTGGAAAAACCGGGGGTCGAACCGCGGTTATGCGTGCGCCGTGCGCGGCTCGAATGCCAGAGGCGCCGCTTTGAATTCGCGACGCGCAATTTCTGCACGTTTCTTTGGCTGGTCGTCGGGGTTGTACAATTCGTCGATGCGCTGAATGCGCTTCGACAGGCCAGCGCGATTGGCAATCTGAATATTCAGGCCGGGCCGCGCATTCATTTCCAGCATGAGGGGCCCGAGGTTTCGGTCGATGACGATATCCACGCCGAGATAGCCGAGGCCGCTGACTTCCATACCGCGGGCGGACGACTCCAAAATGAAATCCCAGCGGGGTATTTGCAGAGCCGCAATCAGCGCTCCAGTGTCAGGGTGTTCCTCAACCACATTGTTCTGTAAAACGCCGTGCAACGTACAGCCAGTCGCAATGTCGATGCCTGCGCCAACGGCACCCTGGTGCAGGTTTGCTTTGCCATCGGACACTCGCGTCGGCAGCCGCACCATGGCCATCACCGGGTAGCCTCGATACACAATGACGCGAATATCCGGCACACCCTGGTAGCTGACGTCACCGAACAGCGGATCAAATTGAACGCAATACTCGATCATCGCCGTGTCGGGATTGCCGGTCAGGCTGTACTGGCCGCCGACAACATTTGAAATGTGATGTTCGAGGTCTTCAGAGCTGACCAGCAGCCCATTGCCCAGCCGAAAGTTGTCGCGCTTGCGTTTGCTTCGGCCGCTGATGACGACGATGCCATCGCCGCCGCTGCCATTCGCCGGCTTGATGACGAAACTGTCATGGTCTGCAACGATATCGAGGAAATTGCGCACTTCACCCTGGTTGTGGATTATGCCGTACAGGTCGGGTACGGCCATGCCAGCTTCCAGCGCCAGTTTCTTGGTCAGCGCTTTGTCGTCAACCCGCGGATAAAGGTGGCGCGGATTAAGCCGCATAATCAGGTCGGCATTGCGCTCGTTGAGTCCGAGCACTCCCGCCGCCGCCAGTTTTTTTGCCATTCCAAACATCGCGTTAGTCCGCGAGTACTTTAAAGCGTTTCAGCTCAGTTAGCCGATAGCCGGTGTAACGACCAAGCAACAGCAATGCCGCCAGCACAACCAGCAATAACTCCGGAAACGTAAAGATCGCATGCTCAAGCCAGTCGAGCCCCATACACGCATACGCAACGACCGCGACAAACAGACTGCCCGCTGCACTGCGCATCGCATCGGCGGGCCCGCGCTCTTCCCAGAGCACCGACATGCGCTCAATAGTCATAGCGATAATGACCATCGGGAACAGGGCTACCGACAAACCGGTTTCTATGCCGAGCTTGTGCGACAGGATACTGATGAACAACATCAGCAATACCACGATCGTCAATACTGCCGACAATCGCGGCACTAACAACAAGCGCAGCCGTTCAAGCAGAAAGCGAATACTCAGTCCTAAAGCGACGAGCAAACCAAATAGCAGGATGCCACGGATCAACTGAGTCTCACGGAATGACAATGCGATCAAAACCGGCATGAAGGTGCCGAACGTCGTCACGCCAATCACGTTGCGCATGAGCACAACAATAAATGCACCTAGCGGAATCATCAGGATCACGCTGTAAACCGCTTGCGTCTTGATGGGCAGACTGAATAACGAGAAATCGACCAGTAGTGCCTCGTCCTTGACCGCGCGCTTCTTGGCAATGTCCATCGTATCGAGGTAATACTTCTGCACGGCAAAGCCAACATCGACATTGTTGCCGCCTTCAATACCGACCAGTGGCTCACTGCCGCGCCACCAGATCAGGTAGCGATCTGGCAACATTTCCTTACCGGTGGCTGGATTGAAATGCCGCCAGCGGTCGCCGTCATGAATTTCCAACCACGGAATAACTTCTGCTTCGCGCTGCTGGTCCGAGAGCTCGATGCCGCGAATCATCCGCGCCGGAATACGCTCCGCCGCCAGCACCGTTGTCATTCGCTGGACGAAATCAGCGCGTGATCTTGCATCTGCCAGGAGCAGCTCGATGTTCGGGTTTGGCGACGGATCGTTGGCGAGCCGCAGCAACTCCGAGGTGAACGATGCAACATCCGCGGAGTGTTCGCGAACCTCCTGGACAACGACATCTACTGCAGTCTTGAGCGGTTCGTTGATAACCGGCGGCAGCGGAAACGGCGGCGTGATATCCGACTGGTTCGCATTCGGGTTTTCGAAGACAACAATGCGGTAGTACAGCGTTTGCGGTCCGCGCGCACGCCGAACCGTCCACTGCGCCTCACGACCTGTACCAACGTAATTGACACCGAAGCCGTAATCTTTGGACACCGCGTAATCGTCCAGCCGTTCAAAACCCGGAGTTAACGTTGGAATCTGCAGATTGACCTTGATCGAGCCCGGCCCGCTATCAAAATGAATTGACGTTTCAATGATCCAGGTCGGAGTTTGCTGTTCGTCACTCAAGGGGAAGCCCAGCACTTGCCACTTGTAGGCAAACGTCGCTACGCCGAGGACAGTGAGCAGTGCCGCCAGGACGATGACATAGCGCCGCGTCATCGCTGCTTACTCAGCGCGTTTGCCAAACATTCGATCAACGCAATCCCCCACGAGAGTGAATCCGGGCAGCAGTGTCTTGCCAACTTGCTTGCCCGGCAGCGGACCGGCCGGTAGGCCGTTGCTATGCTGAGTCTAACGATAAAACGACCATGCAGCACAGGCAATTTCGATCAGCGCTACCTTATCAGGCCCGGCGAGATCGTATCGAGACCGAGCGCCGTCCGCATGGCACGGCGTTTCATCACTCCGCTGTGCTCAAACAATTGCATGCCCGTACCTCGCAGGCTCTCAACCCAGCGACTGTCTGCCTGAAACAAGTGGCTCAGACCATCAATGAATCGCAACATGCTGCCATTCGCACCGCGCCGTGCTCGTTCGTAACGCCGTAATACCGGCAAATCGCCCGGGAACTGACCGTCCGCCATAGCCTCTGCCAACACGTTCGCCAGGACGGCTGCATCGGCCAGCCCGAGATTCGCTCCCTGCCCCGCCAGCGGATGTACCGTATGCGCAGCATCTCCGATCAATGCAATTCCTGGCTGTGCATAGTGATGGGCATGCTGTGCCTGTAGCGGAAAGCTGGCACAGGCCGCATCGACTTCGAGGTCACCCAGCACATGGTCGCTTGCCGCCGTCAAGGCGCTCGACAATTCTTCGGGATCTCCGTTCACCATCTGCCGTGCGAGCTCAGGCGTCGTCGACCAAACGATTGACACGCGGCCATCCAGTAGTGGCAGCAACGCGAGCGGACCTGTCGACATGAATCGCTGCCAGGCGGTGTGCTGGTGATGCGCGCTGCAAGTCGCGTGTGTGACCAACGCGGCTTGCGAGTATTGCCAGCCATCCACCGCGATGCCCGCCAGCTCACGCACCGTCGACCTGGCACCATCAGCTCCGACGATCAAAGTCGCACTTAGCGATTCGCCGTTTTCCAAAGTCAGTGACTGGCGACCGCCCGATCGTTCGATGGCGGCGATGCCCGAACCGTAGAGCTGTTGCACGTCAGTATCAGCCAGTGCGTTCAAAAGGCAATGGCGCAGCAATTTGTCTTCGGCAATTACGCCGAGCTGCGGCAACGCAAACTCGGCAGCTGAAAAACGCACGGCCGCTGGGCCGTATGGATCTCCATCTGCATCCCAAACTCGCATGTCGCGGTACGGGCAAACGCGTGTAGCGAGCTGCGCATCGTCGATCCCAAGTGATGCCAACAATGCAAGCGAGCCAACCGACATTGCTGACACGCGCAGACCGATCGGTTCATCGACGCTGAAGCGCGCTGGCGACTGCGTGTCCAGCAAGCTGATCCGCGCCTGCTCGCCTGCGCTCGATCGGGACAGCAATGCCGCCAGGGTCAATCCTGCAACGCCGGCACCGACGATCACAATGTCGTGACGCTCTTTCACTCCAAAGGCACACCGCGGGACAGGCGCGGTAATCGGCCTGCCAGGCCCATAGTGTGCTTTGCGAACAAGCTGCGCACACCGGGAACCAGGTCGAAGCCGAGCATGCCGACGTCGCGCAGTATTTTCAGGGAACGACGGCGGCTGCCAAACAATCGCACCAGACTGTCGGTAAACCGCACCAACTTTTGCTGGTCCGTGCGCCGCCATTCAGCGTAGCGCTCCAGCACAGCTTGCGAGCCCGGATCGGGCGCTGCCACTTCGCAGTCGCTGTCGGCGATACAGTCTGCAATACAATCAGCGAGCGCGGCGACATCGCGCAGGCCGAGGTTAAAGCCTTGCGCCGCCACCGGGTGCAGACCGTGTGCTGCATTGCCTACCAGTACTCCGCGTGTCGCGGTCAGACTATTTGCCTTACTCATCGTCAACGGGTAGCGCGCGCGACGCCCTGTTTTGGAGAAGGCGCCAAGTCGATAGCCGAACGCGTCTTGCAGCCGGGCAGTAAATGCCTGGTCATCCAACTGCATGACCGCATCAGCATCGTCAGGCGGCAGGGTCCAGACGAACGCAACACGGTCGTCGCCGACCGGCAGGATTGCCAGTGGCCCATCGTCAGTGAAACGCTCGTACGCGCAATGTTGATGCGGTTTTTCGCTCAACAAGTTACCGACCACAGCATGTTGCCCGTAGTCGACGAACTGCGCGCCAATGCCCAGCATCTCGCGAACAGCCGAGCGCGCTCCATCTGCTGCAACCAGCAGGCTGGCTGACAGCTGCTGCGTTGCGCCGCCTGATTCAACAGTGACCTCGATACGGTCTGTTTTGTGTGAGGTCGCACTAATGCGCGCAGGACACAGAAAGTCTGTGTTGTCTGCGCGCTGCATCGAATCTTGTAATACGGCGCCCAGGACACGGTTGATAACAACGTAGCCCAGCGCCTCCACCTGCTGCTCCGCCGCATCGATGTGCGAAAAACCGAAGCGTCCGCGATCAGAAACATGGATACGTTGTATAGGAGTAGATGCCGCAACAATAGCCGGCCATAACCCCAAAGCCTCGAAGGTACGCTGGCTGCTGCGCGACAAGGCGGTCGAGCGGTCGTCAAAACTGGGCTGTTGCTCCGCTGTGCGGGCGACGGCTTCGACGACCGCGACCCGCAAGCCGAGTGGTGCGAGGGCCAGCGCAAGACTCACGCCGATCATGCCTCCGCCGGCTATGATGATGTCGTAGTCGGTCGTCTCGTTCACGCCGCGGCCATCAGTTTTTCGATTTCGTCCGCTGCTGTCGGTACGGATTTGCTCAGGACATCGGGCCCGCTTCGAGTCACCGCAACATCGTCTTCAATGCGCACTCCGATATTGCGCCAGCGCTTAGCGACGGCATTCGAAAGGTAAATTCCTGGCTCAACTGTGGTTACCATGCCGGCTTCCAACATGCGCCATTCCTCGCCTACCTTGTAGTCGCCAACATCGTGAACGTCCATGCCGATCCAGTGGCCGGTCCGGTGCATGAAAAATTCGCGGTACGCCTCGTCGCGCACCAGCTGAGCCAGCGAACCCTCCAAAAGGCCCAGTTTCTTCAGGCCCCGGGTAATGACCCGAACGGCCGCATCATGCGGATCATTCCACTGATTGCCGACACAGGTTTTAGCAATCGCGGCCAGCTGGGCCTCGTGGACGATATCGTAGATAGCACGCTGCTCCGGCGTGAAACGGCCATTGACCGGAAACGTCCGGGTGATGTCGGACGCGTAATAATCGAGCTCACAGCCGGCGTCAATTAACACAAGGTCGCCGTCCTGCAGCGGCGCGCTGTTGTCGACGTAGTGCAAGATACAGCCGTTGGCACCGCCACCTACAATAGGGTTATACGAGTAGCGGGCATTGGCGCAGCGGAATTCGTGGATATACTCCGCCTCCAATTCGTACTCATGCATTCCGGCGCGCACTGTTTGCATCGCGCGCCGATGGGCATTGCAGGCCACTTTCGCTGACCGCCGCATGGCTGAGATTTCCATGCGACTCTTGTACAGGCGCATATCGTGCAACAGGTGATCGAGAGCCACGAATTCGTGCGGCGTGTGCGCCCCTGACGAGCCCCTGGACCGCAATGATTTCACCCATTCCGCAACACAGCTATCAAACTCGGAATAGGCGCCCATCGTGTAATAGACCCGACTGCGCGACTCAATGATTCCGGGCAGGATGTCGTCGATATCGTCGATGGGAAACGCGTCGTCTGCGCCAAATCGCTCAACCGCGCCTTCGGGACCCGCGCGATAGCCGTCCCAGCGCTCTTTGTCACGATTCCGCTCCCGACAGAACAGCAGGAATTCGCCGCTCTCACGCCCAGGAGCGAGGACAGCAACAGAATCCGGCTCGTCGAACCCGCTGAGGTAGTAGAAATCGCTATCTTGCCGATAACGGTACGCAACGTCGCGGCTGCGAGTCCGCACCGGCGCGCTTGGCAGGATTGCGACACCATCTTCGCCAACCATTCGCATTAGCTGGTTACGGCGCCGGGCAAATTCTTTGGGGTTCATTAGCGGCCTGGAAAACCTCGACAGGAGTAATTATCAGTGAAGTCTGTCGGCGCTGTCATCCGCCGCGGGCTCGCCGTTGCGTACATCGGACAGCTGTTCGTAAGCCAGCTGGGCCGCAACCCGGACGTATTCAACCAATTCGACATAGGCTGCCTCGGTGTCATCATCGTCAGCATCTTCCTCGGCGTCCGCTCGGGTTATTTGCAACAGATCCTTGATCAGGTCTGCGAGCGGTTCTTTTGACAAGACTTCGCGTACTGCTTCGTCGCGCTGGCCGGAAACCAGGCCGTGCAGGAATCCTTCACACCAATGCGCAAGCGCCGCCGTGCGTACTGTCGCCGGCGTATCGTCTTCGGGCAGTAACAGTAAGAACCCGGACTGGCGTTCCTCGAGTTGCCGATAACTGCTGGCATAGACGGAGTCCAGCAGCTCCTCACATTCCGGGCGCTGCGCGTGACTGTTGTCTACGCCCTCGAGCACCTGCAAAAGCCATCCCTGCCCCGCTTCTGCGCCTTCGGCAGCCAGCCGACTGCACAGTAAACCGTGAACCGTTGCCACGTCCCAGGTGGAACCGCAACGGCGCAGTGCGGCGTCCAGTTCGTCATAGTCAATGCGTTGTTCCATAATTTTCGATCAATGCCTGCCAGTGGTTGCGGCCGAATGATCCCACGGAAAGCGCCGTCCTGCCATGATCGCGATTGATTCTGCACCCCGGCAGCTCTATATTGCCGAAATGGCTGAGAATGTGACCGCAAAGTTTGAGCAAGAACTGAAACGACTGGAACAGCGCGTAGATGCGCTGGTCACAGTCTGTGACACCTTGCAGGACGAGAATCGAACACTGAAACAGCGCCAGGACACACTGACCGCTGAACGCGCCACTTTGCTGCAAAAGAATGAGCAGGTTCGGGCGCGAGTGGAAGCCATGATCGGCCGCCTCAAGGCCATGGAACAAAACGGCTGAGCGCGAGCCGAACCGCAGTCACACTGTCGGGCACACTTGCTGGTGCCAATGCGGACTCTCGCAGGCCTTTTCGAAATTAGCACCGGAGTACCTTAGATGAGCGAAATGTATGCACAAGTCAGCGTGCGAATCCTGGAAAAGGAATACAAGGTGTCTTGCCCTGCGAGCGAGCGCACCGACCTGTTGGACTCCGCGGAAGTACTGGACAAGAAAATGCGAGAAATTCGCGAAAGCGGCAAAGTCGTTGGATTGGACCGCATAGCCGTCATGGCGGCATTGAACATGGCGCACGAACTACTGCAAGCGCAAGCGCGTGACCAGAACCTTGAAGGCGATTTCGGACAACGAATCAAGTTAATCGCCGATCGTGTAGAATCGGCACTGGGTAGCAGTCAGCAACTTGAACTTTAGGTAATCTCGGCTACAGCTAGCTACTCGCAGACAAGGTATGGCGTCTCCTGCGGTGTTCGATACCGTTCTGGAAACCCCTCGACCCTAACTATCTACCTCGGGGTCGTGCACTGTCGGCAGCATGTGTGCATAACCACTTCGGTGGATAGCCTGGTGCTGTCACGGCTGACCCCACCTGTTGCTCCGGTTCGAGAGCGACGACCGGTAACGGCACAGGCGGGAGGCGCCTCTTCTCTGCACGCCAATAAGCAACAGAAGCCGCACAATTGCGCAAACTTGCGCAAAAATTCCAAAATCCGCGATTACCGTCGCATCCGGTTCGCAACGCGAATGTTCCCTCGAACATCCGTGCAACAGCACAGCACGGCATTTCTTAGCACTCGGCATTCAGGTTTCAAACAGTTGCAAAGCAGTATGCGAATTTCTTTCATGACGCCTGGTTCCACTTGCACTTGCACGCATTCGCAGAACGATTTCAATCCACGCGATGCAAACTGTCGCAGACATGCGACTACTAACTTGTTCAACCGTCAACAGCACGCGGCAACACGATTCGCAGTTGAAATTGCGCACCCAAGTTATTAGTTTTAGGTAACTTTTTCCTGATCAGACACTCTCGCCTACAAATACTTTGGAACACTTTGCACAGCGTAAATCTGCAATCTCTCCACCTTACTTAGCGCTTCGCGGCCAACTTCGAGTGATTTTTCGTGGCGCTGCCGATTGGCCAACGCGACCAACGTAACGGTCATGAAATTTCACGCCGACAGCTCATCAGAATTCGAAATTGAACGTCGACTGCACTTAATGCAGATGGGATGCGCAAATCTCGCTCAAAATTGGTCGAGACACGATCACCGCACAGTGTGAACGGGTTCACTTAACTCGCTGGATTTTTTAGTTTTGTTGTATATACTCAGCTCCGGGTACCCGACACGGAGAAAATGATGGCTACCAAAAAGAAGTCAAGGAAAAAAGCTTCAAAGCGGAAGACCGCTACGAAGCGTAAAGTAACGAAGAAGAAAGTCGCGAAACGTAAGACGGCGAAGAAAAAAGTCGCCAAGCGCAAGACCAAGAAGAAAGCAAAGAAAAAAGCTAAAAAGAAAGTAGCTAAACGGAAAACCAAGAAGAAGACCAAAAAGAAAGCCAAGAAAAAGGCTAAGCGTAAAGTAAAGAAGAAAGCTAAAAAGAAAGCCAAGAAAAAGGCTAAGAAGAAAGCTAAGAAAAAGGCCAAGAAAAAGGCCAAACGTAAAGTAAAGAAGAAAGCCAAGAAAAAGGCTAAGAAGAAAGCTAAGCGCAAGGTAAAGAAGAAAGCTAAGAAAAAGGCCACTAGAAAAAAGGCTAAGCGGAAAACCCGCAAAAAGGCTTCCAAGAAGAAATAGGAAGCATGGAAGAACGGCTACCGCTTCACAAAAGGTCGCAAACGACCTGAGCTGAAACGACCAGCCAATGGTCTTCTTCCAGATCAAGGAATATGCCCGCATTTGCGGGCATATTTCGTTGTGGGACCGGTGATTTCAGTGACCGGGTTCATAGCCAAATTCCAGACAATGGGATAAGCTGCCCGCCCAGCAATATGAGCAACAATTGCCCATTCAGCAGAGTCGGTACACTGACCTAGGACTTGCGGCGAACATACGATGGATCAGACAGCAAAAAAGATGAGTGTGGCCAAAGCGGCACTTGACTACATAGATACCGGCGTCGTGCTGGGTGTTGGTACGGGCTCGACCGTAAACTGCCTGATCGACTTCCTGCCCTCGCTGAACGACAAGATCGAAGCAGTGGTTTCCAGCTCAGTTGCCACCACGGCACGGCTGCAAGAACTGGGCTTTGAAGTTTCGACCTTGAATGATGTTGGCGACATCGACCTCTACATTGACGGTGCCGACGAGGCAACCAAACACAGGCAATTGATCAAAGGTGGTGGTGGCGCCCTCACGCGCGAGAAAATTCTCGCCGCGGCTGCC
>JBBKWB010000102.1:0-9288 GCA_037968755.1 Woeseia sp. | reverse complement strand
CGGGCTTCTTCCATTACCCGGTCGGTGACCTCCACCATGTTGGCACCTGTCGCCTTACTGATTTCGACGCCGATTGCATAGTTGCGATCCAGGTGACGGCCGTAGTCTCGCTCTGGATTCTGCAAGGTGACTTCTGCGACATCGCGCAGGCGCAAGTTCGCACCATCGATGACGAGGTTCGCGATTTGCTCGACCGAAGTGAACTCGCCGCGTGGACGAACACTGAAACGCTGGCCGCCGTCAGAAATACGCCCGGCACTTACGGCAAAATTGCTGCGTTCGAGCAGGTGGCGCAGCTCGTCAATATTGACGCCATGTGCCGCCACACGATCAGCCTGCAGCAGGATACGTACTTCGCGTCGCTCGACGCCATGCAATGCAACCCGGGATACGCCGGGCACTCGCTCGATGCGCCGCTTGAGAACCCGATCGAGCATGTCGTAGCTGTCTGATAGATCGCGGTCGCTGGCGATACGCAGCTGAAGAATCGGCTGATCGCCCAGCGAACCGGTAAATACCAGCACCCGGCGCAGGTCCTTTGGCAATAGGTGACGAACGCCATCCACTTTCGCGCGGGCCTCGATGCCTTTCACGCCCATGCTTTCGTCCCAACCGAACTGCAGGAATATCTGTGCCATGCTGTCCGTTGATTCCGATGACATGCGTTCAACGCCCGACAACGTCGCCAGTGCCTCTTCAACAGGCCGCGTGATCAGTCGTTCAACTTCTTCTGGCGTCGATCCCGCATAGGGGATCTGTACAAAAATTCCGGGAAACTCGATGTCCGGGAATTTTTCCAGCGGCAACAGCCGCGATGCGATCAGGCCGGTCAGGGCCAGCGCGACGAATACAACGACAGTAGTGACCGGGCGACGTATTGCGAGCTCAGTGTGATTCATCGCGTTAGCGGTTCTCTGTCAGTAAATCGCCCGCAGCGTTCGCTGTTGGCCACGGCTTGCGGTCCAGCAGCGAATACACGACCGGAATAACGAGCAGCGTTAACAATGTCGAGGTCAGCAAGCCGCCGATTACGGTGATAGCCATCGGTGCCCGAATTTCGGCACCTTCGCCGACACCCAACGCCATGGGTAGTAGACCGAGCGCCGTAGTCAGAGTGGTCATAAGGATCGGCCGCAGTCGGGTTCGGCCTGCTTCGCGGATGGCAGCCATGCGGGCCTTGCCCTCGGATTGCAGTTGGTTGATGAGGTCAACAAGTACGATCGCGTTGTTGACCACTATTCCCGCAAGCATGATCACGCCAATCAGCGCTACCACGTTGACTGTTGTGCCAGTGATGAACAGCGCCAGGATGGCGCCGACGAGCGCCAACGGAATGGTGAACAGAATGACAAAAGGGTGAATCAAAGATTCGAACTGCGAGGCCATAACCAGGTAGACAAGGAAAATGGCCAATGCCAGTGCGAACTGCATCGACCTGAATGACTCGGCTTTTTCCTCATTCTGTCCGGCGACGCTGGCAAGCAGACCCGCTGGCATGCTGATTCGGTCGATCATATTTTGGGCCTCGATCGCCGCAGCACCAAGGTCGCCGTAAACAATGTTTGCGCTGACAATGGCTACCCGTTCTTGTGCAACCCGACGAACCTCTGCAGGACCGTGCGCAACTTTGATGTCGGCGACGGCATCAAGCGTAACCGGCCGGCTGGACGACGGATTGATCACGAGGCTGCGGATATCATCAATGCTTGAATTTTGGGTATCGACGCTACGTACCAGGACATCGATCTTCCGGTCCCGCCAGGTATAGCGGGTTGCTATTTCGCCGCGCACGTTCGCAACTACACGGTCCGCGATGTCCCGTACTGCCAGGCCAAGCCTTGCAGCTCGTTCCTGGTCAAACTCGATCTGAATCTCGGGATTGCCCTGTTCGAAGCTGGTGCGGATATCGGTAAAACGAGCGGATTGCCCGAGTCCCTGGACGACGGCATTGCTGACACGTTCAAGTCCAGAGAGGTCGTAACCAGCAATTTCGATTTGCAGTGGGCTGGCGAAATTCATTAGCGACGGCCGGCTGAATTCATACTGCACGCCCGGTATGCGCGCGACCTGCTCGCGCAAGTCTGCCATGACCCGTTCTTCTGACTCCCTGCCGGCCCCCGGATTCAGGCGAACGCTCAAGGTGCCGCTGTGCTCGCCGGCATCCACCGGGTTGGCGTCGAGTCGATTGCCGGTGCCCGCTACGGACCAGGTCATGCCGATGTCGCTTATCCCTGCGGCCGCTACTTGCGCGGCCATGATGACCCGGTCGGTTTCCGCCAGTGGCGCGCCCGGTGCCAGCCTGAGTTGCAGGTTGAATTCGCCTTGTGACAATTGCGGAATTAATTCGCTGCCCAGGCGAGGAATGAGCAGTAACGTAGCGGCAAAAGTCGCCAGTGCCCCGGCGATTACCACGCCGCGATGACGTAGCGACCAGTCGAGCAGTGGCTCATACACTCTGGCGGCGAGTTTGTAGAAACGATCAAGGATAGTGCAGGGTAGCCAGAGCAGCAGTCGCGTAAGCTTGCCGAGCAATGCGAAGCCGAACCCAACGCCACGAATTAAAAAGGCCAGTGCGCGCGTGAACCAGCCGGCCGGCGAGTCGTCGTCGCCGGCAGAGTAGCGGCTACCGGGTGACAGGGCTGCCAGCATCGGAATCAAGGTCAGAGCAACAAGCAGTGAAAACAGCAACGCGAAGGTGACCGTCATAGCCTGGTCGCGAAACAGCTGACCGGCGATACCGCTGATGAACACCATCGGAAAGAACACGGCAACAGTCGTCAGTGTGGCAGCAATGACGGCGCCGGAGACTTCGGCGGTGCCATCAATAGCCGCTTGTTGCAGGTTCAGGCCTTGCTCGCGTTTGCGGACGATATTTTCCAGAACGACAATCGCGTTGTCCACGAGCATGCCCACCGCTAGGGCTATGCCACCCAGGGACATGATGTTGAGAGAAACCTTGTTGCTGTACATCAACAGGAATGTGCCGATGACCGAGACTGGAATCGCAACCGCAATAATGGCAGTTGCCCGCGCATCGCGAAGGAAGCCAAACAGCACGACGATCGCCAGTAACCCGCCGATGATGGCGGCAGAGGTAACCTGTTTGATAGCGGCTGCGATGAACGTGGATTGGTCGTAAACGAGCGTGAGTTCGAGCTCGGCAGGCAGCGATTCGCGAACCCGGTCAAGGCGCTGCGAAATCCGTCGTGCAACCTGCACCGTATTGGCATCGCCTTCCTTGTAGATAGCGAGTTCGACCGACTCCCGGCCGTCAATGCGGGTGATCGCTTCGCGCTCTTTGTGGCCGCGCGTTACTGTGGCAACGTCACGCAGGTAAACAGGCGTGCCGGATACGTTGGCAACGATCGCATCAGCAAACTGCTCGACGGTCGTAAACTCATTGATGGTGCGTACCAGGAAGCGCTGGCTGCCTTCCTCGAGACGGCCGCCCGAGAGGTTTACATTCTCGGCGCGCAGCCTGTTTGCGATTTCGGCAATGCTGATGCCGAGTTGGGATAGCTTTTGCTGATCGACCTGAATCTGGATTTCATCTTCAAGGCCGCCCGAGACTTTCACCGCAGCGGTACCTTCTACTGCTTCGAGCTCGTTCTTGATGCGATCCTCTGCGAGCCGCCGCAGTACTTTCAGATTGGTTTCGGCATTGCCAGTGGTCGCGACAGCGTCTTTTTTCCGTAGCAGGCCAAGTCGCATGATGGGCTCGCTGGACGGATCAAAACGCAGCAACAAGGGTCGGCTGGCTTCCAGCGGCAATTCGAGGATGTCGATCTTCTCGCGTACATCGACTCCGGCAATGTTCATGTCCGTGCCCCAGAGAAATTCCAGGGTGACATCGGACTGCCCGGAGCGTGATACGGAACGCACCAGGCGCACGTTGCGAATTACTCCGGACGCTTCTTCGATCGGTTTGCTGAGCAGACTCTCGATCTCAACGGGCGCTGCTCCCGTCAATTCGGTACGAATGGTAATGGTTGGGTAGGAAATATCCGGTAACAGATTGACGTTGAGTCGCGACAACGAGACCAGCCCGAACAGGGCGATCGCGACAGTGAACATGACGATGGTTACCCGACGCCGGGTCGCGATTTCAATCAGACGGCGCATTATGCGACTCCTGTCAGCCGGGTTCGTGAGCGTCGCGTTCGGATGCGGCTACGGTCCTGGCCTGGTCGTCGGCGTTAATGACCTGCACCCGCGAGCCCTCACGCAGACCCGCCTGACCGACGACGACGATATTTTCGTCACCTTGCAGTCCGTCGAGAATTTCGACTTTGCCGTTGGCGCTAAAACCGGTGCGCACGAGTCGTCGGCTGGCGGTATCGCCGTCAACAACGAATACCGCGGCCTCGTCCACATCATTGACGAGCGCGCTGCGCGGAATCTGCAGGGCGGCGGCATGCATGTCAGAGACAATAGCGATGCGGGCGAACATACCCGGCTTCAATCGGCGACTGGCGTCGCTGACTTCTATCGTAATCTTGAAGGTACCGGTGGACGGGTCCACGACCGGGCTGATGCGGGCAATGCTGGCTTCAAAGCGATCGCCGCCAAGAGCGTCAATCTGCAGTGCTGCCGGCATGCCGCTGGACATCCTCCGGTATTCCCGCTCGGGCACATGCAAATAGGTCACCAGCGGGTCAAGGCTTGTGATCTCGAACAGCGCGGAATTCATTTCAATTGTATTGCCGGTCTTGACCAGGCGCTGGGCAACGATGCCATTAATCGGTGCACGTATTTCGGTATAGCTAAGTTCGAGGCTGGCGAGTTTGAAGCTGGCTTCCAATGCATCCATCTCATACTGGATCTTGTCGAAATCGCCAGCACTGATCAGGCTGCGATCTTTAAGATCCAGGTTGCGCTGGTAGTCCCGTTGCAATTTTTGCAGGTTGGCCTCTGCCTGCGATTTCGTCAGCCGCAGCCGGTCGCCATCCAGGCGTGCCAGCACCTGCCCGGCGCGTACCTCGTCGCCTTCTTCGACCAGGATCTCGCGAATCTCGCCGCCTACTTTCGCAATGACGGTCGCTTCTTCCAGGGCTTCGACAGCGGCGGTACCGGAGTAAGTTGAATAAATGTCTTCGCGACTGGCCGTCGCGACCTCAACGGGGATTGCCTGTGCCGGCTCTGCATTCTCACCGGATTCTGCCGTCTGTTCCGCGCCGCAGGCGCTCAGCGCCAGAGCCGCCAACAGCGCGGCTGTCATTGAAACTCTCATCGGTCCCGCCTCACAGGTAGTATGGTGTTGTAGTTGAGTATAACACTATAAAGCCCAAGCGCAATGGCGCCGTGCGACGCGCGGCTGAATTTCAGCCGCGCCCCCCGGTAATCGGGCTTGCTGTACATAAGATGCGCGAGCGCGCGATTTGGATGAAGGTGGCGGCGGACTTATGTCCGCAGGGTGGCCGGGCTATACGCCTGGCACTGTGCCCAGGGCTAGAGAAAGTACTGCGACAGGAACGGATTCATCATGCGGTCATCCGGATCAAGGCGGCGGCGAATCTTTCGGAAGAACGACAAACGCTCCCCGAATAATTGTCGCGCGTAGTCCTGCGACAGGCTGCGGGACTGGTTGAACAGGGGTACGCCGCCCCAGTGTTGGGCGAATTCCGCGAAGTCGATGGCGAAGTCTTCCCAGCCAACTGACTGTGTTGAGATCGCACGTAACGCGATCATCGACTCGTCAAACATGGGCGACAGTAATGCAGACGTGTCGCGGCGGAGGCGAAAGCCGACGGTTGGCATGTCGCAACGAAAACCGCTGGCTGCATGCACGGCGAGACAAAATTCCCGATACGCCTGCACGACGATCGAAAAATCCGCTGCCGGGAACAGCCAGGTCGAATAGTTCAGGCGCTGTGCGTGCGCACCTGCCGACTGCTCTGCCGAATTGCTGCCTTGTTTCACGAGGCGATTGTTAACAAGACCCTGGGTGACACTGCTGATTTCGTCCATCAAGCGGTAGCGCATGCCGGATACCGGCACGATGTGTCGCAGTGATTTGAAAACACTCGGCAACACCGTGCTCTCGCCCCAGTCTTTGATGCGCCAGGCCAACTTGCCGCCTTCATCCGTCTCGGCATCGTAGCGCCGAATATCAAGGTAGACCCGATCGCGAAACGGCATGAGATAAAAACGTACACCGGCGTTGCTGCGGGCGATTTTCTCGGCAATAACAGCGAATTCGGCGGTAGTGGTACGCCGGTGGCTGGCAAGAAACGGTCGTATCGGCCGTACCCGCAAGGTCAGTTCGTGCAAGATGCCAAGCATCCCGTAGCTGAGTCGCATCGCACTTAGCAAGCTGGCCTTCTCCGGTCCTACTTCCAGTGGCGCGCCGCTCGGCATCAACACTTTGGCACTCTGCAGCTGTGAAGCGAACAAGCCGCCGTCGTCGCCGATAGCCGGGCCGATGCAGCCGCTCGCTACGGCTCCGCCGACGGTGCGATCCATCAGGTCGTGACTGCCTTCAAGTTCCAGGCCCTGGGTCGCCAGCCGCGTCGCGAGCTCACGAATTCTGACACCCGGCTGCACCGTCACCGTAAAGTTCTGCAAGTCGATATCGCGAATGCTGTTCAGTGCGGTCAGATCGATTACCGTACCGGCAATCGCCGAACTGCAATCGGTCGATGCGCTGGCTGCGCCGCGTGGCCGAAACGGCGGCAAATAATTGGCGGACGGTGCCAGGCAACGAAACAGCTCGCGCTCATTGCGCGGTTGGACGGTGCAGGGCTTTGCCTGACCGCGAATACGAAACGCGCCGGACTTGCGAAGGATATTTGCCACCATGAATCACTCCTCGCGGCACGCAACGAATGTTGCGGACGCAAAGGCATTCGGCAGTACGTGCAGGAAGCGGAAAACAGGAGGTGGCCGATGAACGCGCTGCGCTCGACGAGATTGGCGACTCCGCTGTCCTAGGTTTCCCCTTAGACCGGTAGCTTTGCGACCCTTCCTTTCGAAAGGTGTGCCTTTTTCAATTGTCTGGGGATCGTGGCACGGGCCCCGGAGGCTGTCAATTTGCACCGCCCAAATGGGCTGTATGATGTTAAATCAACTGCAAATCGTGAACTCGAGCGCTCGTCCCAGGCCTGCCCCAAGCCCGGGACGATCCTGCCGCTGGGCGGCAGTGGGTGAAATTAGAGCGCTATGCAGCGAAACTAGCCACCGCACCGGGCAGTCCTATTACAATGCTTGGCCCTTCTGGAGTGACTAAATCAATTTTGCGCGTGTTTCGCACCAATCTGCGTAGGCTGGCGTTGTGTCTGCTTTTTGCGCTGCCAACGTCAGCATGGGCGGAAGGCCTGACCTATGTGGTCAGTGGCGTTTCGGAACCCATGTTGGGCAACGTCCGCCTGCATCTCGACCGTTTCGGATTCACCGGCAGCACCCGGATTTCGGCCGGCCGCTTCGATGAGCTCAGTGCTGACGCCGAAGAGCGCGTGCGTGACGCGCTGAAGCCCTATGGCTACTACAAGCCGGAAATCACCACGACCCTGATTCCGCAGAACGATAGTAACTGGCGCATGCGCGTCCAGATTCGCGCAGGCGAACCGTTGCGGGTTACCGCTGCAAACATACTCTTGCAGGGCGCTGGCATGCAGAACGGCGAGCTACGCGAGTGGCGACGCGAATGGCCGCTGCCAGTCGGCGCTGTGCTCAATCAGCTGCAGTGGGAAGAGCAGAAAAAAGCCGCGCTGGCTACCGCCGAGGCTGAGGGCTTTCTGCTCGCACAATTCACTGAACAGAAAATTGCGGTGGACCTTGCGCGGAACTCGGCGAGTCTCGATCTTGTATTCGACAGCGGACCGCAGGTACTTTTTGGTGAGGTCATTTTTGATCAGAATATTCTGAAGCCATGGGTGCTGGAGAACGTGGCGCGTTTCGAGCCTGGCGAGCCCTACAACGCTGAGTTGCTCGAACAGTTTCGACTCGACCTGTGGCGTACCGGCTATTTCACCGATATTGAAGTTCGCGAAGAACGTCAGTTCGAACAGATGCCCCCCATCGTAAATCTGCGCGCACGCCTGCAAAGCGATACCAAGAACACGTACCAGGGCACGCTTGGATTTGGCACGGATACCGGGGTTCGCTTGCAGGGGCTGTGGAGCCGGCATCGTCTCTCGACCAAAGGTGACCGGCTCGATCTTGGTACCGGCTACCGACAAATCGACGACGAATTCTCGGTGCGTGCGGACTACCGCATTCCAAGGCGCACGGAGCGCCGCCAATTCTGGGTTGCAAGCGGCGGCATACGCTCAGAAAACCAGGATCTCGAATTCAAACGTAAATCCGATGACGAGGGTTTCGTAACACTGGCAAATGGCCAGGTTCAGGACATCAATGCTCGCTTCGGCCGCTTGCTGGTGCGCGATCGCAAGCAGGGCTTCCAGCAAATATCAGAAACAGTGTTCGTCGATTTCCTGCGTGAGTCGTTCGACTATCGCCCGGGCGGGGATGCCGAGCCTGAGGTGATTGCCTTGTCGGATGATCCTCGATTCGGCGGACTGTTCCGGAATACCGTGAGCACGCTCGCTATAGGCATGGATTGGGACTGGCCGGCCGTCAGAGGCAAAGGGTTCGCAATGGAGGGACATCGCGACCGTGCCTGGGTATTCACCGCAAATGAGTCCTGGGGCTCCGCGCGCGAGTTCAGCCAGATCTATTTGTCGAGCAGGCGCAGCTATCTGTATGGCGAGCGCTGGAAGCTGTTATTGCGCGGCGAGGTGGGCTACAGCGACGCCGAGGTTCGGGAGCTGAGCAGTTCAGTGAACGGCGACCCGTTCTCGCTTTCCGTCACCCAGTTACCTGATAGTTATCGCTTCAAAGCAGGCGGCAGCAATAGTGTTCGTGGCTACGGTTTCGAAGAGCTAAGCAACAACGATATTGGTTCGAATAATATCGTGACCGCAAGCGCCGAAATTGAAATGCTGCTCAACCCGACCTGGTCTGTAGCGGCGTTCGCCGACATTGGCAATGCGTTTAATGACTGGGATGAGGCCAACCTGCGCAAAGGTGTCGGCTTCGGCGTGCGCTGGTATTCGATTGCCGGTGCCGTGCGCGTCGACGTAGCACGAGGGCTCGATATCGACGGTCGACCATGGCGGATACACTTTACGATGGGATCGCCGCTACTGTGATCAAGCGCACTGCACGGGCACTGTTCATTACAATGGCGGCGCTGCTGGTCAGCCTCGTGGCGGTGGGCGCGTGGCTGCTGCACAGCGAGTCCGGTGCCGCATGGATCTGGGCGCGCGCGACGGCGGCGCTGCCTCAGCA
>JBBKWB010000101.1:0-23215 GCA_037968755.1 Woeseia sp. | reverse complement strand
GGTTCAGTGCCTACCCCTGAGCGACTACCATCTTCTCGCAAATTCAACGCATTCGCTCTGGTCCCGCATTCGCCGATATTTCTGCTGTCACGATATTAACCAGTTCGACACTCGGTTGCGATCAACAACAAGCAAAGATATTCGGCGCCAGTGATTGCGAGATATAGCCTGCTGACTATAGCGACTACACGGCTTTATTTAATCCGTTGTTCGAATAGCGCGATTGCAGAGGCGTGCGCGCCTACTTTCTTTTTGCTGAAGCTCGTTTGGGAGCCTTTGTCTTGCCACTACCCGATGCCGCAGTCGCGTGCTTCGGTTTGCCCTTACTTTTTGCGCCGCCAGCTGCTTTCGACGACCCTGCACTTTGCGCCTTGCCTGGACTTTTAGACTTATTCTTACGATGTTCTGGAGTGTTCTTGTGCTTTCCGTCACCCGATGCTTTCTTGCCTGCCGAAAACTTTCGCTTTTTGCCGCTTGCGCTGCCGGCTTGCCCCAGTTTCGATAGCTGCAATGCCTGGCCGCAGACCCTGGCTTTCTGTAAATCTTTGTATACCTCCGCCGGCATGCCGACGGGCAAGTCCACAATGCTGTGATCTTCGCAAATTTCGATCGCACCGATGTGTTCGCCATCGAGCCCGGCTTCATTCGCAATCGCTCCAACGATGTTGCCCGGTTTCACGCCGTGGACATGTCCGACTTCAATCCGAAACCGCTCCCTGTCCTTGCCAAGTGGTTTATCCATGCGGCTGCGCTTGGGACGCTCTCGATCCTGGTGTTTTTTGCCTTCGTGCTTGCGAGCCGAACGCTCCGGGTCGGGCTTCATTAGCAGCGGCCGATCGCCGACAGAGATTTGCGCAAGCGCCGCAGCAATATCGCGCGCGGGCACGTCGTGCTCACTCTCGTACTGCTCCACAAGACTCTGCATGAAGGCCAGTTCGCCAGCCGCCAAAGTGTCGGTAATCTTTTGTTTGAAATCAGCGACGCGCTTGTTGTTTACGATCTCCGTCGAAGGCAATTCAAGCTGTTCTATCTTTTGTCGTGTTGCCTTTTCGATGGCATACAACATGCGACGCTCGCGCGGTGCTACGAACAGGATAGCGTCGCCCTTGCGACCAGCACGCCCCGTGCGGCCAATACGGTGAATGTAAGCCTCGGTGTCGTAGGGAATATCGTAATTGATGACATGGCTGATGCGATCAACATCCAGTCCGCGCGCTACTACATCCGTTGCGACCAGTATGTCCAGCGAGCCCTTCTTAAGGCGCTCGACCATTTGCTCCCGATGGTTCTGCGCCATGTCGCCATTCATCGCGGCCACCGCGTAGCCGCGCGCTTCCAGACGTTCAGCCAGCTCCACGGTCGCCAGTTTGGTGCGCACAAAAATCAGAATGCCGTCAAATTTTTCTACTTCGAGAATACGTGTCAATGCATCCAGTTTGTGCAAGCCGCCGACCATCCAGAAACGCTGGCGAATAGTCTCGGCGGTTGCAGTACGCGCCTTGATCGAGACTTCCTTTGGATTTGTCAGGTGGCGACGCGCTATGCGTTCTACTTCACGCGGCATCGTTGCAGAAAACAGTGCCATCTGCCGATGCGGCGGAGTCTGCTCAAGAATCCACTCGACGTCATCGATAAAGCCCATGCGCAACATCTCATCAGCTTCATCCAGCACTAACGCCTGCAGGTTGTTTATCTTGAGCGTGCCTTTGCGCATGTGGTCCATGACCCTGCCCGGCGTGCCCACAACAACATTCACTCCGCGTTTCAGTTGCCGGATCTGACCACCGTATTCCTGGCCGCCGTAAATTGGCAGCACATGAAATCCTCGCATGTGGGAGGCGTAGCGCTGGAAAGCCTCCGCGACCTGAATCGCCAGTTCGCGGGTTGGCGTTAGGGTAAGAACCTGGACATGTTTTGCCGAGAGGTCGATACGCGCCAACAACGGCAAGGCAAACGCTGCTGTCTTGCCAGTACCGGTTGGTGCATGACCTAGTAGATCAAGGCCTTCGAGGAGATACGGAATCGCCTCTGCCTGAATGGGTGAGGGCATCTCATAGCCGACCTCATCAAGCGCCGCCTGCAACGGCGCGGGCAGACCGAGCTCGCGAAACGTGACAGTTTTGGTGGTTGATTCGGACATGAGGGTTCCTGGAGGCGTAGTACCGGGGTGCTGTCCCGGGGGCTGGATCATACCTGTCAGCGCAAGCGGAATCACCGTTAAATGCCCCGTATCGCCGCTAATCCGCAACCACGGGAAATCGATCTGCAGCTAAAGAATCACCCTCATGAGCCGATAACCAGAGGGATTCGACGACAGGACTACGGCTATACCATGAGCACAGCACCTCCCTATAAGCTCTCTACGCTCGAAAAGGCGCTGGAGATCAACCTCGATAGCGGGCGCTACGGCACCTTCGCAGAGATTGGCGCCGGACAGGAAGTAGTGCGCTGGTTTTTCCAGGCCGGCGGTGCGGCAGGCACAATTTCCAAGAGCAT
This sequence comes from Woeseia sp., assembly GCA_037968755.1. Lineage (GTDB taxonomy): Bacteria > Pseudomonadota > Gammaproteobacteria > Steroidobacterales > Woeseiaceae > Woeseia. Next base: position 20,719 of record JBBKWB010000101.1, on the reverse strand, counting down.
TTCGGCCTACGACATGCAGGTCAGCGATGCGATCTACGGCGACTGCAGTCGCTACGTGAGCCGGGAACGATTGGAGGCCATGCTCGAGTACGAGCAAACTCTGACGCGACAACGGCTCGATCCGGCGCGCGGCAACGACAGCCAGTTCTTCACGTTCGCCGACACGGTGTCAGCGCGAAACTATCATGGCACCAATGAGTGCCATGCCTGGATGGGCATTCGCTTTCAGGCCGAGTCACGAGCTGACGACAGCCGGATCGTCATCCATGTACGCATGCTCGACGACAACAATGCCGCGCAACAAGAAGCCATTGGTGTGGTTGGCGTAAATCTGATTCACAGCGCATTCGCATCACACGCGGAGCCCCGCGACCTGATTGCGAGTCTTACCGACAATCTGTCGGCCGAACGTGTTGAGATAGACATGATCGATATGCGCGGGCCGGCGTTCGCCAAGGTGGACAATCGCGTTATGACGTTGCGGCTCGTCGAACTTGGCCTGACCGGTGCGGCAATGTTTGCCGCTAATGGTGAGGTACTGCAGCCCTCGGAAGCTTTGCGAAAGCGTGCGTTACTGGTACAGCGCGGCCGCTTCCGGCCGGTCACCCATGTGAACGTTGATATGTTGCAATGCTCGCTGCGCCAGTTTTCAGCCGAGCACAATATCGCTTCGGAAGATGTATTGCCTGTTCTCGAAATTTCGATGCATAACCTCAAGGAAGATAGCGACGTCTGCCTTGAGGACTTTGTCAGCCGCGCCGAGGTCGCCGCAACAACCGGCTGCACCGTCATGATCTCGGATTTTCGCGAGTACCATCGGCTGGCCGCCTACTTGTCACGATACACCAGTGCACCCATCGGACTGGCGCTCGGTCTCGCCACGTTACGCAGCCTGTTTGACGAACAGTATTACACCGACCTGGACGGAGGCATTCTTGAAGGGCTCGGACGTCTATTCCGGCAGCAACTAAAGTTATTGGTCTACCCACTGAAGAACCAGGACAGCGGCACTATCGACAACCTGGACAGTGTCAACTTGCCAGCAGACCTGCGGCACCTGTTTGATTACCTGCGGCAGCGCGGCGCTTTGCTGTCGCTTGATGGCATTTGCGACGCCTACCTCGACATACATTCGCCCAAAGTCCTCAGTATGATTGGCGACGGCGACAATGACTGGAAAAAACAGGTTCCGGCTGCCGTCGCCTCTAAAATTATCGAGCAAAACCTGTTCGGCTACGCGGGATAACGCAACCCGGGCAACTCAGCCGCTACGCATACCCCTTAAGCGACCCCTTGATGCCGTTCATTTCGGTATGATGGCAAATCTGTCGTCCTGCCAAGAGTGAATATCGGAATGAAGTCGCGTTTCTCCATGGTTCCGCTTGTCGTCCTTGCCCTCGCAGCCTGCGCTGCGGCGCCACCGATCATGGCGCAGCAATCCTTGTTGCAAGATCGTGTTCAAAGAATAGACTTCGCAATCAACAATGAAATTTCGGCGGGCAAAATTCCAGGCGCTGTTGCGTTGATCGCGCGCAATGGCAATGTGGTCTATCACAAGGCCTTCGGGAATGCGGACGTGCACATGCGCACGCCTATGACCACCGAGACGATATTCCGGATCGCGTCGATGACCAAAGCCATCACGACCGTTGGCGTAATGATTCTCTACGAGCAGGGCCATTTCCAGCTCAACGACCCGGTTGCAAAGTATTTGCCGGACTTCGCCGAAATGCAGGTAGTCGCCGAATTCAACGACGACGGTACGATTGCGCGAACAGAGGTGGCGAAGAACCCGATTCGAATTATCGACCTGTTGACGCATACCTCCGGTATCGCCTACCCGTTTATTCCGGGACCGTTGCAAAAGTCGTATGTCGATGCAGGCATCATCGACGGACTGACGATCAAAGCTTTGACCCTCGCCGATCAAATGCAGCTGCTCGCCAAACAACCTTTGCTGTTCGAACCCGGCAGTCGCTTTAATTACGGTCTAAGTACCGACCTGCTGGGATACCTGATCCAGGTCGTGTCAGGACAACCCCTCGATCGGTTTATCGCGGAGCACATAACCGACCCGCTGCGGATGCCGGACACGGCATTTTACCTGCCAGTGGAAAAAGCCAATCGGCTGGCGAGCCTGTATGCATACGACGAAGAGCGCGGCCTGGTTAGCGCGCACGAAGTCGCAGCAGACATCGCTCTTGATGACCTGAGCTATCCCATCAGCGGCGCAAAGACCTATTTTTCGGGTGGCGCCGGTATGTCGTCTACAGCCCGGGACTACGCCCGGTTTCTGCAGATGCTGCTCAATCAAGGGGAGCTGGACGAGGTTCGTATTTTGAGCCGCAAATCCGTCGAGCTGTTGCGTACACCGCGAATTGACCTGGATGATGACGGCGAACCTGAAATTAGCCTGGGCTTCTCAGTCACCAACGACTTGGGCAAGAAGGGCGAATTGGGATCGGTCGGTGCCTACGCGTGGGGCGGTGCATTTTATACGTCGTACTGGATCGACCCGGCTGAAAAGTTGCTCGCCGTCTTCATGTCTCAGGGGCGCCCTCTCAACTCCGATATTGACGAGCGTTTTCACACACTGGTGTACCAGGCGCTGCAATAAAACTCGCAGCAGTTTTTAACGTTTACCGACGCAGCGCTGCGGGCGTCAGTACGGCCAACACCGCGTTACGGACGTCCCGGCTTTCATCCATAGACAGTGGATGCAGTTTCGTTTCAGCAGCACGCGCCAGTGGCGTCACAGTAGCGAGCACGTTCAACGCCTTGATTCTTGTATTGTCCGACTGGGCAGTATCAATGGCGGCTTCGAGCAGGACATCCATAGTTGGTCCGTCCGATGCGGAATACTTTTTCAATAGCGCAATCAAGTTGACTGCAGCCCCACCATGCAGAGTGCGCACAGCTGCTGACGAAGATGCTCGATATAGATTCAGATTTCGACGCAACGATGCGATGTACTGCGCCGAGTACGTGGCATACGCGTCATCCACGAGGCTGTGATAAGCCAGCTGCCGCGCGGCTTTGTCCGACGATTCCATCAGCATTAGCAGGCCCGGTACACCCTTGTCGCCGATTCTCTCCAGCGGTCGAATGGCCGCTGTCGGGGGCATGCCATTCTCGCGAATGGCATAGACGAATGCATCGCTGCCGCCAACTTCGGCAAGGACATCGAACAGATCATTGTTGAATCGATTGCGTGCCTGATCCATTCTTAGCTGCTTCAGTACAGCGGGCAATGCCGGCTCGCCGATACCGATTAGCGTCGCTTTGCCTTCCGCTTTACGGGCTTCCAGCCTTAGGTCTATTTGCCCCAGCGCGGTTGCCACGGCTTCCGCTTCACTCGCGCTGAGCGTGCTGGATCGGAAACGTGCTTCGCGGATTACCGGTCGTGCCCAGGTCTGCTCAATGTGCACAGCCACTTCCTGCGCGCCGGCGACAGCTTCCGCATGCGCCTGCAATTTCTTGCGGCCAGGCAAGCTTGCCGGGGTATCGGCAATCTTTTTGATCAACTCGTAACCGGCGCCGCGATCATCCAGTTCTGCCAGACCATCTATAACGGCGATGTAGCGGTCGATCGGTAAGTATCTCCCCGCTTCACCTGACTCCAGTGTTTCCAGCAGTGGAGCCCGGGCAGGTTCACCTGATGCGACCATGCGCGAAACTATGCTGGCATATGCAACCACTTGATCGGATCGCAACATCCTGGCCAGGCTGGCTATATCATCTTCACCATAAACGATTGCAGGCGTTGCGGTAGCGTAGCCGTGTTTCGGTTTGACGGTCTTTGATTCCAATACCGCGAACAACTGTTCGTCAAACTCTTGAAAGTAAGACGGCCATTGCTGATACTCGGAAGAGTTAAGCCGAAACCGCATCGGCGCCGCTTTATTGTGCGAGTACGCCAACGTCACATCACCCGCTTTCCGGTGACTACGCTCGAAGAACTCATCCCTGTTCGTGAACATCGTTTCGAGCGATGACTGTAGAGACCGCCATTCTGCGGAACTTAACGTGCCCGTCTCAAATCGTGTTGCCTGACCGGCGGCTTGCGGGTTATCAATGCCAGAGACACGTCGATTGAAGACTGCCGAGACAAAACGTCGGTCATCAAAAAAGCGAACGATGTAGGTATGCTTTTTCTCGTCAATCAAAAACCATTCAGCTACTGGCTGGCTTCCTTTGCTATCCAGCCAGTCCTGCATACTCTGATCGCCGGCGTTGGCCACCGCCTTTTCATGCCAGGTTTCTTCGCGTTGGCTTTCCAGATAAACATAAATGCCGCCAACGACGAAGTAGAGTACGGCGACAGTGCCGACAATCCATGACAATCGACTAATCAGACGCTGCAGGTTCATGGCTTGCCTCCCGAATTTTGTACGTTTGAATTCGGAGGCCGCGGCGTATTGCGCTTGATTTCGTACCAGATATCCCGCACTTGGTCGCCGATCTTCGGGTCCTCGGAGATCAGCAGAAACTCGGCCAGTTGCGCCTCATTCAGCACGCCGAGATAGCCGAGAGACTGCAGCGCGAGGCGTTTAGCAGCCTGATCATGTGTTGCGCTGAATTGATATTGGCGGAGGTTTGCAACCAGCTGGTTGACTACGACACTGTAAACCGGGCCATTCAAAACGCGGACATCCCTGTTGTCGAGCAGGAACTGCAGCATCGTAGGATCGCCGGATTCCGCCATCTCGACTGCGATTTCCTGACGGTGAAAGGAATCCGTTGCCGCATTGAATGAGGGAATCATCTCATCGTTTGCCACAGGCGCTGATTTCAGCACCGGCGGCCTCAGCTTGCGAACGACTTCTTCTGCCAGGGTACGAACCTGTGGTCGTTGATGAGTGAGCAGCGGCTCAAGTTGCGGTAATACGGCGGGACCCATCGCGACCAGCCCATCTACGGCCGCGTAATAGACACCGAACTTCGGGTCTTGCAACAAGTCGAGCAGCGCATCGACCCGGACGGGCGAGAATTCATCCGTGTTCGCCAGCATGGCGACCAGCTTCTCTTTGTCGAAAATATCCTGGGTCTGCCTGGCCATGGCCAGCAATTCTGGAACGAGTAAATCCGGGACTGTACCAAGACTGGCGAAGTAGGCTTCAATGCGCGCTCTGGTTTCAAACATTAGCGCAACGTCTTCTACGAATATCGTGGTTCTTGGTGCCAGTGAGAAACCTTCTGACAGGGCGTTGGTCACATCGCTGTCTGTCCACGCCAGGTCCGCGAGACCAAGAGCAGCGGCTACCCTTACGTAGGCGTCGCTATCGCTCAGGGCGATACGCAACGCTGAATTGGTGTCCTCGCTCAACGCACCAATAGCACCCAGGGCCTCGGCACCGTTTGCCCGCACCCGTGCAGATGTATGCCCAAGCAAAACATTCAGGCGCTCTTCGGCTCGCAAGCCGTACGCATCCGGGCCAATGCGTGCAAATGCTCGCGCTGCGCTTGCCAGCAACTTAGGATCGTCTTCAAACAACAAGAAGGTCAGTTCATCACGCGCAGGCGCCGCGGGTGCCGCGATGTCGCCCAGCGTCGATGCAAGATAGGTCTTGATCGCGACACTGAATTCATTCTGCAGCGAACGACGCAGCTCGGCCACCAGGTTGGCGTGTTGCTCAGCCAGCTGCAGATTGGACAGCGCGAAGCTCGCTTCAAGTCGCAACCGTTCATTCTCGGAGCGGAGTGCAGTTACCAGCACACTCGCCGCTGCGTGGAGATCGGTATTGTCATTATTCGCGATTCTGACTTGAGCGCCGATGTACCCGTAATCGAGCGACAGTCCGTTCGCAACATAGGATTTCTTGCGTTCGAGACCGGTCTCGGCAAGTTTGCGGGCCGCCGCCACTTTGGCGTCCACGCCTTGTTCACGGGCAGACAGTACGGCGATGGCCGCATTTATCCGAGCCTGCGCGGCATCTGCGGATGCCGACTCACGCTCAAGGTGCACCCTCAGCAATTCGGGAATTATTTGTGTTGGCCCACCAAGGTCACGAACAAAGTGCCAGCCAAGTGCTGCCAATACCAGCAGCAAGAGCAGGATCGTCACGCGAATTGCGAAGAACAGATTTTTTCGACTTGCGGCCATACATTCCTAGAAATATGTATCTACGCCGGAACAAGACGAGACTACTCAGCGCCTAAGAATAATAGTCAATCAGGCCAGCGATGCCCGGGCTCGCGTCACAATTGAAGCTGCGAGTAGCAAGACGGAACGCAATGCGGTGGTTCCTGGCGCCAGACTGGAAAACTGTCTCGCGACCCAACTGCCAGTAGCACAAGGCAGATTGCGCAAATCGTGGTCGGCAAAACGGCTGGCACATTAGTCTATTTCTACGCAGAACCCGCAACCGTTGAGATCAAGAAATTAGATCCCGAACTGCAGAGCGGCCAACTTCGCGTACAGCGGATTATCGCGGACCAGGCTGTCGTGCGTGCCACTCGCAACGATTCGAGAGTCATCCATTACGATTATTCGATCTGCGTTCTGCACCGTCGCCAGGCGATGTGCAATGACTATTGTTGTGCGATCCTGCATCAATCTACCCAATGCCTCCTGCACCAGGCGTTCGCTTTCGGCGTCCAGTGAACTGGTTGCCTCATCGAGCAGCAGCACGGGCGGGTTCTTTAGTATGGCCCGTGCGATAGCAACGCGTTGCCGTTGCCCCCCGGAGAGGCGCAAGCCACGTTCACCAAGAAACGAATCATAACCTTCGGGCAGACGTTGGATGAATTCATCGGCTGCTGCCGCTTTGGCTGCGGCCATTACATCGGCATCACTAGCGGCGGGCCTGCCATAGCGAATGTTTTCCATGGCGCTTGCGCCAAACAACACCGTGTCCTGCGGCACGAGACCGATCTGACCCCGCAGCAATTCCGGATCGACATCGCGAATATCGATACCGTCCAATAACACTCTACCTTCTTGCGGATCATAGAAGCGCAGCAGTAACTGGAACAGGGTGCTCTTGCCGGCACCGGAAGGCCCGACCAACGCGAGGGTCTCACCTGCACTCACGTCCAGATCGATGTTCACGGACGACGGACTCTCTGGCCGCGACGGATAACTGAACGTCACGTTGTCGAAACGAATTTCACCACGACACGGCGATGGCAATAATTGTGGCTTATCCGGCGCCGCAATCGATGAGTCCATCGCCAACAATTCCGCCAGCCGCTCCATTGCGCCGGACGCACGCTGGATTTCGCCCCACAGTTCCGACAATGCCGCTGCCGAACTGCCAACGATTGCCGCAAAAGTGAGGAACTGTGCCAGTTCGCCGCCGCTCATGGTGCCGTCAATCACCGAGCGAGAGCCTAGCCACAACACGAGCGTCATGGCACTGAAGATCAACGTGACACCGAGCGCCGTTAACAGCGCACGGGCTCGGATACGACGGATCGCAGCAACGAAGCTTTCGGCGATGGCCTCGCGGAACCGACGAATCTGTGTTGGCTCCAGCGTGTACGCCTGTACGGTTTGCACTGCATTCAACGACTCGTCAGCAAGCGCGCTTGAATCGGCGATCCGTGTTTGTGCATCAACGGACAGTTTGCGGATTCGTCGACCGACAGCTATCAACGGCACGATGACAATAGGAATTGACAGCAGGATGACCGAGGTCAGTCGCGGGCTCGTCCACACCAGCATCGCAAGACCACCGATAACGTTCAGAATCGAGCGGAGAGCAATGGAAATTCCAGCGCCGGCAATCGCCTGCACCAAGGTAGTGTCGGTCGTCAGCCGAGACAATACTTCGCCAGTGCGGGTGACTTCGAAGAACGTCGCATCCATACGAATAACGCGCTCAAACACCGCATTGCGAATGTCGGCGACAACCCGTTCACCAAGCCAAACCACAAGGTAGTAGCGCAAGGCCGAAAATACGCCGAAGGCCAGAGCGACAACGAAAAACCATCCGAAGTAGCGGTTAACAGTGCCAACATCGGCATTAACAAAGCCTTGATCGATAAGGAATCGCAGAGCAATCGGCAGACCCAGCAATGCAGCGGCAGCAAGCAGCAACGCAAACAGCGCAGCCACCAGGGTCATGCGATAAGGGCGAATAAACGGCCAGAGGGTTCGTAACGGTTGGATTGAGCGGCCCTTTGGGCGCTCAGCAATAGCGACGTCGTTCATCGGCGCGAATATACAGGAGATTAACGCAGAAAGCGGGCGCAACAACCCTCGCAGCGAAGGCGTCAGCAGTACGACCGAACCGATTGGCGCACGAGTCACATACAGGTACTGGATTGATCAATCGCGAAGCAGCGTTATTCGATCCAGTCAGGACACGTCAAAACAAGCGGAATTCCAGCGGAATTCCAGCGGCAATCCAGGCTCGCAACCTGAACGAATATCAGAGTTCGCGCAACGCCTGGGCGACGGGTAAGCGCGCCGCACGGATGGCAGGGAAAAAACCACCAACAAGGCCGATGATCAAGGCAGCAATAAGCCCTTGCCACAGCAGATCCGGCGTCACGGCAAAATCGAATACGACCTGGCTGAAACTGGCGCCGTTCAGAGTAGATACCCGGAAGCCGTTGAATACGACGAAAGCGAGCCCGCCGCCGATAATGCCACCAGTCAGCGCCAGTAATGTCGACTCGATTATGGTCGAGAACAGCACCGGCATCGGGCCAAAGCCAAGCGCGCGTAAAGTCGCAATTTCTTTACCGCGTACGGTTACGGACGCGTACATCGAATTCAGTGCGCCGAATACGGCACCGATTGCCATCAGGATGGTCAGCGGGTAGCCAACCATTTTGATGAACTGGCTGAGCCCCTGCGCCTGGCCGGAGTAGTAATCGCGCTCGGTCATGACATCGGCATCAATGCGCGGATCCGCTGCTAAGGATTCCTGCAGGCCTTTTAATGCTGCCTCATTCTCGAGTTTGACCCGCACGGACTGGAAGCTGTTACCGCGTCGGTAGACGTCCTGTAACACGCGTACGTCGGTCCACAGTTCCGATTCTGAGACGCTGCCGTCGGCTTCGAATACACCAACAACCTGCCAGTTGATCTGGCCGAAACGAATCTCGGAGCCAACGTCCAGACCGGCAAATTCGCTCTGCGCGGCGCGGCCTACGATAAACTCATTCTTGCCGGTTTCAAACATGCGACCTTCCGCCAGGCTGATGTTCTTACGAACGTCGAACGCGCCTGCTTGCACGCCGCGGAGCGGCACGTTGGCATCATCGTTAGTGCCTTTCTTGCGAATATCGACGACAACATATAACTCGGCGGATGCCACGGGCTCGTCGCCATCGCGCATGATGCCCTCGGAGTTGGTCACGATGAGTACCTGCTCATTCGACAATCCGCTGTTCAACTCCGCGGTCGAGCCGCTGCGCATGACGATGGCGGTATCTGTCGAACCCGCGTTGACCATGGTGCGCTCAAAACCCTTGGCCATCGATAAGACTGCGGCAAAAACGAGGACTACCGCAGCGACACCAACGACCGCGACCAGCGAGCCGCCGATCCTCTGTGGCAGGTTGCGAATATTCAGCGCGGTGACGGCAATGATCTGATTGATTGATTTCATTTCAAATAGTCCTAACCACGTGCCAGTGCATCAACGATGGAAAGTCGCATGGCTTTGACAGCGGGAAATACGCCGGCGAGAACGCCAGCTCCAATCATAATGGACAACGCAACGAGCATCGATAGTGGCGACAGGTAAACACCCGGCAGGAATGCGCCCATTTGTTGTGCCATTCCCTGCACCAGCAGCCAGCCGATACCGAGTCCAAGGATACCGCCGATAAACATGATCAGGATCGATTCCGATAGCACGATACCGAGAACAGAACGGTCGCTGAAACCGAGTGTCTTCAGGACCGCAAGTTCGGAGATACGTTCACGTACCGACTGCGACATCGTATTGCCTGATACCAGCAGCAAAGTAAAAAACACCGCGCCAAGAATCATGGTCACGATCAACGCGATATTGCCGAACTGCTTGGCAAACGATGCGGCAAATGCTGCCTCGGTGCTGGTATCCGTTTCACTGGGAGAATTCGCGAACTGCTCGTCTATGGCGTTGGCAATCTCCACCGGGTTGGCGCCAGGCTCAACTCGCAGGATGTACCAGCCAACAGTGCCCTTGCCGAAAGCGCGTGCTTCTTCGAAATAATCGTAGTTGAACAACATGAATGCGGTACTGCCGCGCGGGTCTTCGTTCCGGAAGATGCCCTCAAGATCAAACTCCCAGGTGCGACCACCATCAGCTTTGGTCCAGATCGTCGCCTGGATTGGAATCCGGTCGCCAACCTTCCAGCCAAACTGGGTAGCCAGCTCATGTCCCACCACTGCGCCGGTGCGATTCTTGGCAAACGCCTCCAGTTGCTCCTCGGGAATATTGAGTTCCGGATACATGGCGAAGTAGTCGCCCGCAACAGTCGGGAACTGGGCGAACTGGTTTCTTGGTTCCTGGTAGTAACCGCCGAACCAACTGGCATGAGTTACCGACTCAACACCGGGAGTTGACGCGATGCGCGACTGGTAGCTGATCGGCAGCGGGTTGATCAGCGAAATCCTGTTAATAACCACCAGCCGTTCGGCCGCCGCGACATCTGCCCCGGATTTGAACGCATAGCCGATCGCGCTGAGCAAAGCGAATAGCAGAAACGCGACCAGCACCGACAGTATCGTCAGTGAAGTACGTATTTTCTTGCGCCAGGCATTGCGCCAGATGAGCCCCAGGTATTTCATGCCGTGGCTCGCGCTTCAAGCTTGCCCTTATCAACGTGCAACAAGCGTTTAGCGTATTCCGCCGCCTGGGCATCATGGGTGACCATCACAATGGTCTTTCCGTGGTCGCTGTTCAGCTTCTGCAGCAGGCGCAGGATCTCGTCTGCAGTGGCGCGATCCAGATCACCCGTTGGCTCGTCGCATAACAACAGCTTTGGATCTGAGACAATCGCACGCGCAATCGCGACACGCTGTTCCTGACCACCGGAGAGTTCGCGCGGATAGTGCGAGGCACGATCGGCAAGACCTACAATATCCAGAGCGAGTTCGGCCCGTTTGCGGCGCTCGCCGCTGCCGAGGTTGGTCAGTAGCAATGGCAGTTCAACGTTCTTGCGCGCTGTTAAGACAGGCAACAGATTGTAGAACTGGAAAATGAAGCCTACGTTGTGTGCGCGCCAGTCTGAAAGCTTGCGATTCGACATCGTCGTTAATTCTGCGCCGCCCACCATAACGCTGCCCGCTGTCGCCTTGTCCAGGCCGCCCAGCAAGTTCAGCAAAGTAGTCTTGCCGGACCCGGACGGCCCCATCAATGCAAGGAACTCACCTTCCGGAATATCCAGGTTGAGCTCGTGTAATACGTCAACGCGTTCTTTGCCCTTGTGGTAAACGCGGCTTACGCCCTTAAGACTTGCGAGTGTGTCGGTCATCATTTACCTCGTCTTTGTCATCCAACCGCAGGCGGTTAGTTTGTTTTTACGCTTTGCCCCGGGCTCAACGGCGTTGGCGCCGTGAGCACGATAGTATCGCCCGCCGTCAGGCCATCAACTACCAGAACGCGATCCCTGTCAGGGTTGCCGCCCAAACTCACGCTGCGGCGCTCAACTGCATTATTACTGACCCGCCAGACAAAACTGCCGCGATCATCCTGCTGCACAGCGTCACCCGTGATCATTACGCCTTTGATCTCATCGCGCGGCTCGTTCGGCGCATCGCTTCCAAGAAATGCAACTTTCGCCCCCATGTCCCGCAATACCCGTTCATCGCGCTCCAGAAAGCCGATACGCACCCGCACGGTCGCCTTCTGCCGGTCTGCGGTTGGCACGATGGCGATCACTTCGGCCGGAATTTGCCAATCCGGATACGCGTCCAGGGTAGCACTGACCCGCTGCCCGCTTTTCACGCGCTGAATATATGCCTCGTTGACGTCGACTTCGATCTCCAGCGAATCCATATCGACAATCGTACATATACCGGTGCGGGTAAAACCACCGCCTGCCGAGACGGGAGAAATCATTTCGCCAGGCTGTGCATTCTTGGATACCACCATGCCAGCGAACGGCGCGCGAATGGTCATCTTGTCCAGTGTGTCGGCGACGAGCGCCACGCTGCGTGAGGATACTTCTACGTTTTCCTTGCCTGCTTCAAGGCGCGCAGCCAAAGCATCGTAGTTGGCTTCAGCACCGTCGACGCTCGAGGTGCTGGTCAGTTGTCGACTGGCCATTTCACGCAGTCGATCCCGTTCCAGCTTTGCTGCGCGCAATTGTGCTTCTGTTTCCAGGAGTGCCGCTTTCGCAGCATTAAACTGTGCTTTCGCGAGCGCGAGCTGGGCTTTCTGCGTCGCATCCTCGAGGCGCGCTACAATTTGGCCTTCTTCAACCCGCATGCCTTCTTCCACCAGCACTTCCGAGACCTTACCGGTTATTTCTGACGAGACCGTTGCTTCGCGTCGCGCGGTGACGTAGCCCGAGGCATCGAGAACGCTGCTCGCGGCCGCGACGCTTGGTGGCTTGCGGGCAACTTCGGTAGTAACGAGGACTGCGCCATGGCCTGGGCGCATAACGAACCATGCCGCAGCTGCCGCGATTATCAGAACTGCAAGTATGATTACCCACTTGCGATTACCGCCTGCTGCGGGTACCGCATTGCGGTCGATTTTCAGTTCGCTAAGCCGGTCGGTTGGATCTGCCATGTTGTCCTTATTCGGGTGGCGGACGCTGCGGGCATCCTACCAAAATGCGTTCGCCACCGCGCGAAAATGACCGCTATAAGTGCATGCTTTGTGTGGCCCGCTCCGGAGCGCTGCCAGCAGTGATGATGACAACGGCAGTTGATTCCAGCAAAACGTCACTAGCCTGACTGCAGTGACCGCCAGCAAATAAGTTGAGCTATTCCACAACACCAAGATGGGCCTCTCTCCAGACGCCAGTCAACGCATCCGTTGCAAGCCAGGATACGGGTTTGCGAGGTGCCTCGGCGCCGGCAGCGGGCACGCATTGCATGGATTCGCGGTCGCAGAAAAAACCATCGTCAATATTCAGGGCTTTCAGCGAGTCGCCATGCAGACGATGCTTCAATACGTCCCGATAGAACGCGACAGCGATTTCGTCCGAGCCAGCGACCTCGTGCGCCACGCCGGCTTGCTCGATGAGCGCCCATAGCGCATGCGCTCGACGATTGATGGAATAGATGCCACGAACAATATCGTTACGAAATGCCAGGTCTTCCGTGCCAACAAAGAAAAGTCCCGGCACTTGGCGTGCGGCTTTAGGTGCCAAAGCGGAATAGTAGACTCCGCCCTTGTTAACAACGAAAGCAGCGACCCGATCCGGACGCCACAACGCAAATTCGTAATTAAACTCACCGCCAGCTGACATTCCCCATAACAGCAATGGAGCATGGGTCACTTCTCTATGGCCTGATTGCTCAGCAAGCTGCCCCAGCGCGGTTAAAAATGCATCGCCACTACCATCGGCAACGTTGACGTAGTGCTCGATGAACATGTCTTCATGCATCTTGTCCGTCATGTGCAGACCAACGAGCGCGAGATCCTGCTCAACGGCGAAATCCTGCCAAAGCGCGGTCTCGACCTGGCTCCTGCCGTCGCCATTCGAGCCGGGGACTAACACCAGAATCGCTTTAACCGTCTCGAGCCCCTCTGGAATCCACAGACGAAATTGCGCCTTGTCGAAGTTGTTGCCGGGCGGTAACGAGGTGTCATAAGTTTGACTGGCAGCCGGATGGGCTAACAGCGCCAGCAAGAGCCCGCTGACAACACTCAAAAACTTAACTATTGGGTTTGACACCGTGTACTGCTCCTGTGGTTCTGGCAAATGCCGAGGATTTGCTGCGTGTGTGAACGTAACTACCCTGCTTCAGCGCTGCAAAACGACTGCAGATCCCGCTCTACCAACTTGCGCTGTGGCGGGCAAATGACCAGCCGATTTCTTCAATCATTGCCTGTCGCGAAAGTCAGAATCGGCACTGTAACAGGAGCGAGCGGCGAATAAACTCTGGACGACAAAACCATGCCGAGCAGTAAGCTTGGGGCCTGACCTGTCGGCATGCGTGCCGCCTATTCAATTGCCGTTCAGAGGCTCGAGCAACACTGTGTCGTTCACAGTGATGCTACCCGGCTCGACCGTAGTTCCGTATACCCCGAGGCAACCCTGACGTTCCTTCACTACGGCTCGTAGAATCGATGGGTTGCACTCCGACGTCTCAGGATCGATGGTGATCACGGCGCAACGTCCGTCGCGCTTGTCAATGCGCATGCGCACTCCACCGAAATTCAGAATTCGCCCCACCCATGTGTCTTCCTGAAACGGTGAGTCATCGGCGCAGTCCACCAGGATGTTCGGGCGAAACCTTTGCACATCGAGTTGGTCGCCGACAATCTTGCTAAGCCTGGCAATGGTCTGGGCTGTGATGAGGGAGAGTGGAAAGGTATCGAAGATTCCGCGATTCTGCCTGATAACGCGCGCGCCGCCTTCGGCAAGTTCTAAAGCGAGAGCTGGATCTGTTACATCGAGTATGGCGCCTGTCGGAGTCTTGACGACCGTAGGCGATGTATCCGGCTTGAGCGGGTATGTGAAAGACGGGGAATAACGACTCATGCCTGGGCATTGTCGAAGTGTGAGCCAGGGAAATCCGCTGCGCACCTTGTTTTCCTGAATGAATGCCCAGCGGCGATCGCCTGACAGGCCGTTCCAGGTGACTTTAGCTTCAACCAGCGCTTCGGCGCCCATGGATTTTACAGGATAGCGCCACAACCCCACTACGCGACCGACGGTTGCAGCATCAGAAAATGCGGCCATTACAGGACACCTCCAAGAATAGAGGCGCCCTTAACTTCGCGAACCTGTCGTCGAGCGTGACGGCATGAAGAACCGTTGCAGCGCCTCTCGACGGAGGATGGATGCTGCCGAAGCAGTATCCAAACAGAAGGAAAAGAATAACGGAATTCGCTCGAGATTTTCAAGCAAGCTGACGCGTGCGATTTTCTCACCCTCGACGTTGCAGCACGATTCAATCTTGTAATGTTTGATTAGCCAGAAGTCGAATGTCATTACTAGTGGTCGCCCGGCATGCCTCGCGACCTTTCTCCCTTTCGAACAGCCTCTTCCGCATCGAGAATTTCAATGATTTCCTCTCGATCAATGCTGAACGCGTGATCCCCGTTCAACTGCACCAACTCCTCGATAAGCTTGCCAATTGTCAACTGAGCTTCAAAAGCATCGCTAACGACGAGATAATGTTCCTTCGGCTTGTCGCTGGATAAGGCGAGTTCGATTGCGTCAACCACCAATACAGGTGGTGGTGCGTTGCTCGGCGTATCTTCCTCAAGCCTTTGTTCGCAATTGCTGTGGTGAGCTTCCATTTCTTCGGCAAAGTACTTGTATCGCCGCTGCTCTTTTTGCGCGAGCATTAGTTTGCAGCGTGATTCGCCGATTCGAGTACTGAAGCTGCCTGGTTCGATGCCGATTACAGCAACGTCGAATTTGGCCATCTCCCACGCGAGCTGGTCGGTGAACCCTTCAATCGCGTGTTTACTCATTGTGTACGGCCCGAACCCGACCCATCCACCGGACAAGATTCCACCAATTGAACTTATGTTGATGATCCTGCCTTTGGAGGCAATGATGAGTGGTGCAAATGCCTTGGTAACCCTGAATACACCGTATACGTTTACGTCCATTACGAACTGCAGCGTAGTCTCGTCTGCTTCAATCAATGGTTCTTCCAGATTGACTCCGGCATTGTTGATTAAGCCCCAAAGCCCTCGCTCATCGCGACTGACGATCGCCACCGCATCGTCAATGTCCTTTTGTACGGTGACGTCGAGACGGAGCGCTTTTATGTTGTCGATAGCATTGAGCGCATCCATGTCGCTCTGTTTCCGGGCACCCGCGTAGACAAAGTATCCGGCGCCGGCGAGTCGTTCAGCTGTCAAGCGACCAATGCCCGAACTCGCTCCTGTAATAAGCACGGCCTTCTCGGGGACATGATTATCTGCCAGCACTCGCTGAGTGCCGCATGCTAAGAGAACGCCTGCCATTAGTAGAACTAGGATATTTTTCATAACCTTGAATCCTTTAGGTTGTTCTTCTCAATGCTTGGACTCCCAATTTCATCGCAGACACATCATCGAAAGTAGCGCATTGATACGATAATAGTTCAGTGTTCAGTCGAGTACCGTCGACGCATGACTAACATGACCGGTTACCAGGTCATACAACCATCGAATTGCTCGATTGGCCATTACGAAGCCAAGTCTTCCGACAAACAATGCCTTGAAATTCGACTATATTAATGAAGCGCGTAAGGTGCACTTATACACCGGTTTCATCGTTGCTTGCATATCTCCAGGAGACGAACATGGCTAGCAAAAAGAAACGTAAGTCACTCAGGGCCGATAGCGCCGAATGGATTCGGGGCGGCAAACCCGTGGCCGCCCGTGAGGTCCGGGACTGCCTGATTAATGTACGTGACGCCGAAGCATCGCAGCGCCGCAAACTTTCAACTCAGCAAGCGCGGCTGATGAACCAGTTTCGGCGGGCCCAAGGTGGCACCGAGAAGCCGCCTACTGGCCCGAAAGTCGACAAGGCTCTCTCCAGTTTGCTGACGGAACATAAGCGCCTGGCGAAGCAGAAACTGGCAATACCAAGGCGCATAGGCGGTTTCGATGCGCTGCTGCCCGGACAAATTCGGGCGACTGTCGTGCCTCCATTTGACTATGACATCGTGATTCCGAGCCGGCTCGCCGGCAACGACGCGATACTTGAGGCAACCTCGACACGGCAAACCGGGGCGATGAGCCTAAGCGCAGTCACGCCAATCGAGCGCGGCCGCAGCGGCGGCAGCATGTACACAACGGTGGGTATCTATTTTCATCCGCCCGGCCGAGGCACGCTGACTGTCTCTGCTGCGCCGGTCTACTCTTACCAATGGTGGACGAACTCATTGACACCCGACGATTACGTTCGCTCGTTCGGGCAAGTTGGCCTGACGGTCTACGGCGTAGATGTAGCTAGCCAGACTGTTGGCGAAACCGGCACGATCAACGCAACCGCGGCGGCCGAGTTTTTTTCGTGGGACGAAACTCGTCGTGATGAGATCAATCTGGATTTCGACAGCAACATTCAGGCTCCGATCATGTCCACGTCGCTGAACGTAAATCGAAGCCTTGTTTATCTAATCTTCGTGGATGCCGATGTACACGTTGACGGAGAAGGGTGGCCAGGCAGCCTGGCGGGGTCAAAACTCACTGTAACCGTTCCCTATATTACATACAGCTTTCTGGCTGAACAGGTTGTTCTGGGGTCTTGATTTCAAATAGCGCCTCATTGGTGGGGCGCTTCTTTTTTTGACCCATCAGTCACAGTTAGCACAGTTACGACACCCACAAATACCGGTCGCGAAACTGCATGAAAACATTGGAAATGGCGCAAACTATGATGGGTGTCCAAATTGGCTCTCCAAATTGGCTCCAAATTGGCTCTTACTAGCCAGACCCTACTCTGGAACAACAAGGTGAAAATGCTGCACTGCCGGAAACACCCCAAATGAAAAAGCCCGGGCAGCTTTCGCTACCCGGGCTGGTTTCACAGCAGCTTTAGCCGCTGATAGTTTCTAGATACTGACGAACGCGAGGATTCTAGTTGCCCGCAGCGCAGCTCGTTATGGCGCCTTTCTGTTGACCAGAAATAAGGCCAGCTTTCTTGGCGTCGTTCGCGGCCTTACTGACGCAGCTAACAAACTTGCCGTGGTTTGTCGCGCCAGCGGCACATGCTTCAACTTTGACGCTGAAGAGGTCGCCATTGGCCAGTGCATTTGCCACGCCAGTGTCGCAACTGTTGATCTTGAGTGTCTCGAGATTCCATCCTATGTCCTGCATCAACGCAGGCGTCAGGTCGAGATTCGATGAAGCACGCAAGTCGCCGTTGATGAATGGTTCCATCAGCAGGTTCGGCGTAGCAACTGTGTCGTAGTGCGAGATGGATGAGCCAAGCGCAACTGCTGCAGGCGCATACAGGCGTACCAGGTTCTGGTTGGTGCCGGCAAGACGCGTCGGATCAATATAGAACTCGATAGAAACGCCCGGTGACGCGGCCTTTATGGCAGCACCGTCTTCAATAGACACGCTGATAGCGGCAATCGTGACGGTCGGATCAGAACCACCCAGCCCGATCGCACCGGTTGCCTGGTTGTTAGCGATGATGACGGCCGTTGCTCCAGCGTCTTGTGCATTCTTCGCTTTGACGGTGAATGCGCAAGCTCCACGATCGACAAGAGCAACCTTACCAGCGACATCATTGACTAATGGCTCGCAACCGTCACCGCCGACATTGACGCCGTCGTCACCGATAACGATCTCGCCACCAAAGGTCTCCGGCGTTGCAGGTGCACCGAATCCGGCGGTACCGAAAACAATGTCCTGATTGAGTGTGCCAATCACACGAATGCCCTGGAAGTCACCGAGTACCTGCGCCGCATTGGCTGACACATTCGGACCCGCCCAAACCACATTGCCTGTGTTAGTTGCCGAAATCCGGATAAATAACGACGTTTGCCCAGATGGCTCAAATACCGTCGTGTTCCAAAGTTCGCCAAACTGGAGATCCAGTGTATTGGCCATGTAAACATCCGGCATGTCCTGAATTGTCGCGCCCGTGGCCTCATTGACAAAGTTCTGGAAACCCAGGCCGTGCGCCACTTCGTGCATGAAGACGTTTAGAAAATCGGTCTGGCCCGTGGCTGGGTTGTTGTCCAGTCCGTAGTACCAACCGGGACCTGCGATGCAGTTCGGTTGTCCGATATTGCCGTTAAAATTGGCAACAATGTCGGGAAGACCCGCACCGGCAAGTTCCATGCCGGAGATGGCATCCGCCACTGCCGAGCCATACCAGTGTCCGGCAAGCGGCGCGCCTGGAAAGTCACTGAAAATAAATGTCGCGCCCGCCTGGGCAAGCGTGCCGCCAGTCGGGGTACAGTTCAGTCCGGCGAATGATCCCTGGACAAGAATTGGGACATCGCTCTTAAGAGTTGCACCCCATAAGTCGAGTGCCCGCCGGTAGGCAATCAAACGCTGCTCACCGACAGTGTTTCCAGCGTTGCCGCCTACAGGTGTAGCAGGTGTCGGGTCATTAAATCCGATACCCGGAGCGTCGACATTTAGAATTCCAATGTCGGCCGCGCCGGCGGACATGGATACGCACAGCGCGATCGTAGCGGCCGCAATTTTATAGTTATTCATTTTGGCCTACTCCGTTGGAAGTTCGTCGTCTGCGACGGTTGTTTCGTTAAGTTCGGTGTCGTGCGAGCGCTCGATTACGCCATCATCGTTGCGTTTGCCTTCCAACGACATGAGATATTCGGGACCGAGTTCGACGCTAAGCATGCCATCGGAATGGCGCTTGACGACAGGCGCGGATGCGGCAGCGCTGGGAGCGCCTCGTGCCTTGCTGGCCGCGTCATCAGCTTCTTCCATTTTTCGAAGTTCTGCAGGGTTTGGTGCTCGTAATTTGCCGGTCTTCTCGTCCCGGACGGCACGCAGACTATTGCTCATGGCCGGAGCGTTGTCCTTGCTGATTTCAACCGTATCGGCGTTATCCTGAGCAGTCGCGCTTTTGATTTCCGCTTCGTCGGCAAATGCGACCGGTGCAATAACCATTGCGCCCGCAGTTGCCAGGAAGCCTAATAGACTCTTATTCATGGAACTAATCCCCTCATACTGTTTTGATTGTTTTTGCCGACAAGTGGTCGTGATTATGTCAAGTCCTGATCGGCATTCGCTTGGAACTAAATCAGTGTGGTCGCCGCGGTGACCATGGTCAAGAATTCGTTTGTAACTATTATTTCTAGTGAGTTTTCGCCGCTTTTCGATTCAAGAATTTGAACGCAATTGTTAGGACACCCACAATTGCCTTTCAGCGATACAATTAGGACACGCACAAATATCGCAAATGCCGATCGCAAATCTGCATAAGAACTCTGGAAATATCGGAAGCTATTATGGGTGTCCAAATAGGCTGTTGTTTGGCGCGCCCGGAGAGTTGGATTCAGATCGCCTTCGGGCGATCTTCACCCCTGCGGGGCGCCTGCGGCGTCCAAAACGCTGGCGCGTTTTGTCGAACGTCGCCCTGCGGGCGACACGAGTTCGAACCTTGTCGATACCTCAAACAAAAAAGGGCCCCCGTTGGGGACCCTTTGTTGTTTGGCGCGCCCGGAGAGATTCGAACTCCCGACCGCTCGGTTCGTAGGCATATATGTCACGAACCGTTTTCTTTTTAATCAGTAAGTTAGATGGCCCGCCCTCTTCCATTTTGCCGTCAAACGCCGCCAAGAACCTTGGCATGCCGTCTCATCGCTACGTTTTCTTTATTCTGTCGCCTGTTACAAAAAGGCGCTCACGCAAGAGATTTATCCGCCAATACTTAAGGAGCGCCAGCCAAAACGGCTTCGTAATTCTCCTAACCCCCGTATCTCCGACCAGCAACATTTCACGCTGTGCGCAAATGACGGAGTAGAGTCGTGCGGAATTCCACAGTAGCCCACGTCACAAGGGCCGTCGCGAAGGCGAAGTCATTTGATCCACATCCACAGGCCCATGGCGATCATCATCAAGTTCTCGGTCAGCGAAATGAACCCGAGCGGCACATTGCTGCTACCACCGACACACGCACACTTGAGTTCGCGCTTGTCGATGTAAACGGCTTTGAAGACTGATGC
>JBBKWB010000100.1:0-9062 GCA_037968755.1 Woeseia sp. | reverse complement strand
ATTCTCGTCTTCCAGTTGCTGCTATCGCATTGGTGGCTAAAGCGCTTTCGCTTCGGACCGCTGGAGTGGTTGTGGCGTTCGTTAACCTATATGTCGTTTCAGCCGATCAAGCGCGCATCGTAGGCTTGAAGCCGCTGCCGTGCACGGTCCTCTCATGACTTGAGTTGCCAGTGCCCGCCGATCCAGCGAAAGCCGCCGCGTAGTCCGAATTGCTCCCAATGACCGGCAACCCATTCGGCGTCGGGCTGTGGCTTGCTTGTCCAGTGGCCGGGCGCCCAGTACCAGTGACCATCCCAATCCCAATGGCCTGCGATCCAGTGGTTGTGATCAGACGGTTTATCCGGCCGGGTTTCAACTAACGGTGCGGGCGCTTTCAGTGGCGTTGTAAAAAAATGCAGGTGCCGCGACACAATCCAGTGGCCCGGCATCCAGTGCCACCTGTCCGCTTCGAAACGCCAGTGACCGGCCAGCCAGCTCGCGTCCTGCGCCGGTGGCTCGCGCCAACGACCTTTTTGCCAAACCCACGCCTCGCCCTCGCGCGCCCATTCGCCCGGAACCCAGATGTGATTCGTCGATGGGCGTTCAGGAGCCAGGATATCGGGCTTGCGCGCTGGGACAGGAACGATCTCGTCAACCACCCATTCCGTCAGGGTGGCATCGTTGGCGGAGATGATGTCTTCCTCAATCACGACATTGTCGGCTGGCGCGGTGGCATCACAGGCCGTGGCAAGAATCGCCAATGGGAAGAGTGCCAACATGAGTTGCAGGCGCGCAACCGTAATCATTCAAACACCTCTGGAAAAAAGGCCGGCGGCTTGCGCCGCCGGCCAGGTTAAGGCGACAGAGATTGGGGATTCATGTCACCCGTTTGCTACGGCAAGAGGGGGAGGCTTGCCGTTAGGAGAGTGCGACGGATACGAACTGCTGGCCGTCGCGGCGTCTGATCAGTAGTGCTGTGTAGTCGCCGGCTGACTTCGCTTTGGCGATGGCGGCTTTAGCGTCATCTACGTTGTGTACGCTGGCGGAACCCACTCGTGCGATTACATCGCCTGGGCGCACACCCTGCTTCGCGGCAGAGCCATCCGGGTCCACCTGGCTTACGAGCACACCTTTATAACCGTCGGGCAAACCCAGTTGTGCGCGCTCGTTATCGGTCAGGTTCGTCAACGCCAGGCCGAGTTCT
The DNA here is from genome assembly GCA_037968755.1 of Woeseia sp. GTDB lineage: Bacteria > Pseudomonadota > Gammaproteobacteria > Steroidobacterales > Woeseiaceae > Woeseia. The sequence continues at coordinate 7,879 of JBBKWB010000100.1, read as the reverse complement.
TTGCCGACCGTATCCTGCGACATGTGTCCGTTGTCCTGACTGGCGACAACCTGCTCTGCTTCGCCGAGCTCTACGCGCAACGTTTTGCGTTTACCGTCGCGCAAGATTTTGACCGGCACTTTCGTCGCAGCATCGGCATTCGCAACTGCAAGACTCAGGCTTTTGGCAGTCGTTATCTCTTTGCCGTCGAAATCCATGATGACATCGCCCACCTGGAAGCCTGCTTTGGATGCCGGGCTGTCATCGACAACGTCGGCGACCAGTGCGCCATTGTCATGGTCCAGTCCCAGGCTGCTTGCGAGTTCTTTGTCGATGTCCTGGATCTGCACACCCAACCAGCCACGGCGAACTGTGCCGGTATCTTTGAGTTCAGCGACAATCGTCTGTACCTGTTTCGATGGAATCGCGAAGCCGATTCCGACGTTGCCGCCGTTGGGTGAATAAATAGCCGTGTTCACGCCGATAACTTCGCCGTCAGCGTTGAACACCGGACCGCCGGAGTTACCGCTGTTGATGGGCGCATCGATTTGCAGGTAGTCGTCGTAAGGACCGTTGCGCAGATCGCGTCCGCGCGCCGAAATAATGCCGGCCGTTGCGCTGCCACCAAGACCGAACGGGTTACCGATCGCCAGCACCCAGTCGCCAACCCGCGCTGTATCGGAGTTGCCAAGAGAAAGTGCGGGCAGGTTTACATCAGATTCAATCTTCAGCAGCGCAAGGTCAGTCTTTGGATCAGTGCCAACAAGGATTGCGTCGTACTCGCGACCGTCCTGGAACACGATGCTGATAGAACCGGCGTCTTCGATGACGTGGTTATTGGTAACGATGTAGCCGGACTGGTCGACGACAAACCCCGACCCAACCGCTTGCACCGCACGTTCCGGCATTTGCATTCCCTGCCCGCCAAAGAACTCTCCGAAAAATTCATCAAACGGCGAACCCTGGCCGCGTGGAACGCGTCGCTGGAGGCCGGCTGTTGGCCGTGCCGCAACTTTCTTGTCAACAGATATGGCCACTACTGATGGGCTAACCATCTCCACGACATCAGCAAACGAACGGGTAGTCGCGGGCGATTCGAACACCGCCGGCTTGTCCTGACTGGCACTGGCGGAACTCGTCGATAAACCTATGCTGCCGATAGCCAGAAAGGACATCGCCACAATGAGGCCAGCCCAGCGCACCGTCCGTGATGGGTATAGGGTTGAAGAATTCATCAATGTAGCTCCTGTCTGTCACTGCGGATAATCGAAGACGCGTTGGTCGCGTCATGCAACAGAAGGTACCCCCTGGCTCATTACCGGCGGTTTTCGGGAACATTACAGATAATTAATGTTTTCCGGGGATCGCACCATTACGAAAATTTCATGGGTCATTCAGCTTGAATTCATGCGGCTCGTACACAGTTAGCTCGTGAAGTTCCACCGTGTAAGTGAGGTGTGTTATGAAGAAGATCATTGGAATCCTGGCCCTGATGGTTGCGCTGAGCCAGCCCGCCCTGGCCGCCAAAGCGGACAAGGCAGACGTCGGCCATGACGGCCTGGAGCGTGTATCGCACATTAGCTTGTTTAACGGTATCGACTCCTGGCGGCGACTGGATGACAGCACGATTATCCTCTGGGCGACGCCGTTCCGGCCGTATCTCGTCAACCTGTCGCACGAAGCGCGGCGCCTGCGCTACGCCAATTCGATTGGAGTGACATCATCAGTGGGTGGCATTTACGAGAAGTTCGACAGCGTTGTCGTGGATGGCATACGCTATCGGATTGACGGCATTTACAAGCTGGACCGGGCAACCGCAAAGCAGCTGGGAATGCACACGTAACTCAGGTCAGGAAGCGACGTGCGAGTATTGATCGTTGAAGACGACAAGGACGTCGCTTCCTTTATCAAAAACGGTATGGAGCAGGCGGGGTATGTAGTTGATCTCGCCAACACCGGCAAAGATGGTCTGTTTCTCGCGACCACCGAGCCCTATGACCTGCTTATTGTCGACAGGATGTTGCCGGGCGTTGATGGCCTGACCATTATTCGCACGATTCGTGCTTCCGATATCCGCGTCCCCGTGCTGATCCTGAGCGCGCTGGACGAAGTTGCCGACCGCGTGGAAGGCCTCAAAGCAGGCGGCGATGATTATTTGATCAAACCGTTCGCGTTTGCCGAATTGCAAGCGCGTGTTGAAGCGTTACTGCGACGCCAGCCAGCAGCGGCCGATGGCGAATCGACAACACTCGAAGTTGCCGATCTGAAAATGGACCTGCTGCGTCGGCAGGTAACCCGCGGCGGCAAGACCATTGACCTGCAACCACGCGAATTCCAGCTCCTGGAGTATTTACTACGGCATATCGGGCAGGTCGTCACGCGGACGATGCTGCTCGAGGCTGTGTGGGGCTATCATTTCGATCCGCAGACGAATGTGATTGATGTGCACATGAGCAGGCTGCGAGCAAAAATTGACAAGGGCTTCGCACCCGCTCTGTTACACACGGTGCGTGGCGCCGGCTATCGCATCGAAGTTGAACAATGAGTTCCTACAGTAGTTTCAACCCGCGCATGCTATTGCGGACCAGCGCGTTTCAACTTGCTATCAGCTATGCGACGGTATTCCTCGTCTCGGTACTGGTGCTGTTTGGCGTGCTTTACTGGGCGACGATCGGCGGTGTAAGCAGGCAGATCGATGCCACTATAGAAAGTGAAATTCGCGGGCTCGCGGAGCAGTATGAGCGGCGCGGCGTTAACGGACTGGTCGATGTCCTCAATGAACGCGCACGGCGATCCACGGATTATGGCGCGATTTATCTTTTCGCTGACGAGCGCGGTACGCCTATTACAGGCAACCTGCGACGCTGGCCATCTGTTGCTGCCAACACGGATGGCAAAATTGAATTCGAGACGAGCCTGGGTGACAACACCGCGGTGCGCTATCGCGCGAGCGTGCTATCGGTAGACAGGCGGTATCGTTTGCTGGTTGGCCGTGACCTGCGTGAACTGACGCAGTTGAATTCCGTGTTCGAACGATCGGCCGTCTGGGGCATTGGCTTTGTGCTGCTGCTGGCTATCGTCGGTGGCGTGTTGATGAGTGTCAGTGCGCAGCGGCGGGTGGCGGTTATTAATCGCACTGCGCGCCGCATAATGAGTGGCGATCTAAGTGAGCGGGTGCCCATCAGCGGCGCTCGTGATGAATACGACGACCTCGCCACAAACATCAACAGCATGTTATCGCAGATCGAGATCCTGCTGGAGAACGTGCGCCACGTCGGCGACAGCATTGCGCATGATCTCAAAACGCCGCTCACTCGCCTGCGCAACCGGCTGGAAACTCTGGCCGGTAGCAGCACGGCGATCCCCGGGGAGATTGAGAAATGCGTTGCGGATTCCGATCAGTTGCTGGCAACGTTCAACGCGCTGTTGCGCATCGCACGGATCGAGTCAGGCGCGTATCGAGCAGAGTTTGCGGATGTTGACCTGGGTGAAATCGTCGATGGCGTTTGTGATCTGTATCGGGCGGCTGCCGACGAGAAAGATATTAGCCTGACCATTACCACGATCGCTGATACGAGGATGTTCGGTGATCGCGAGTTACTTACCCAGGCGTTCGCGAACGTGTTGGACAATGCTTTGAAGTACACGCCCCACAATGGCGAGATCCGTATCGTGATTGATGCATACCATGGGGGCCTGGATTTAGTGGTTAGCGATTCGGGCAAAGGCGTGCCAATTGAAGATCACGACCGGATTCAGCAACGTTTTGTGCGCCTCGACAGCGCCCGCTCCGAACCGGGCAACGGCCTCGGCCTGTCGCTGGTTAAAGCGGTTGTGGAGCAACATCAGGGCGAGCTAATGCTTGCCAACCTCGAGCCCGGTCTGCAGATACGTCTGCGATTACCGCGCGGTAGTGCCGATAACTCTGTACTGCAAACACCTTAGCCTGCAAGAAAGCAACGCGTGCCGCTGACTCTCCACATTCATTCGGTGTCCGTTCCGCCCGTTTCTGCAAGCCATATCTCGTCAGTGCTGCGATCCTTATGGTTGTAAAAAATATCGCCGTTCGCATCGATCCCGTAGTAGCTGTTGGACGTTTCGAAACCGTCCAGGTCAGCGATATGCTGGTTGTTGCTGCCGTCCACATTAATGCGCCATAAAGCGCAACAGTCTTTATCCAGCGCGGAACGCACGTAATAAATCTGCAGGCCATCGTTCGACCATTTTGGATACGATGCATAAATGCCGTTCGCGACGCCTTCCAGCTTTCTGCAACCCGCCCCTAGCGGATCGCAAATCAAGATTTCCCCGGTCTCGCGCAACCAACCCAGCAACTCCCGACCGTCGGCTGACCATTGCACGGATTCAATAGGCACCGGCAACAGCACCTCGGTACTTTCGCCGGCTTCACGAATGCTCGTCTGGCGTGTGCCAGATACTCTGTCGACCGTGTGGTAACTGATTTGCTCTGCAAAGGCGGCGACCCAGATCCGCGTCGACCAGTGGAAGTCCGCGAACACTTCAGTGTCTGACCCGTCCACGAGGCTCAAGCGGTGCAAAGCGCGGCCGCGATAATAGAGGATCGACTCGCCATCTCCACCCCAAGCAGGCAGAGTATTTTGTCCAGCGTCGTCGAAGGTCAGCTGCCGCTGCTCGCTTCCGTCATTATTGATCAATGCTAAGTGCATGCCCTTCGGACCGCGCGTGAAGTACACAATCTGCTCGCCGTTTGCAGAAGCTATTGGCAGCAGTATCGGCGCCCTGCTCGAATGAATTGTCGACGTTTCGCCGGTTTGCGGTTGTATACGGGTTAGTTGCCACAGTGTGCGCGTCGCCGTGTAGGCCATGCGCATGCCGTCGCTTGAGATCGACGCGTCAATGGCGCCGCCGGAGCCGGTTGTCAGGGCTGATGCTTCGCCCGATTCCAGGTTAATGCGCCAGAGCTGGCTTCCGACCATGTCGGCCTCAACGCTATAGACGATGCTCATGCCGTCAGGACTCCACTCCGGCGCGCCGGCATAACCGCCGCTCGTTTCAAGAGTCGTAAGCTGGCGTGCTTCGCCTCCGGCCGATGGAATAACCCAGAGGTTCCCCAGCGGTCCTTCCGCAGCGTGAATAAACGCAATCAACTTGCCATCAGGAGACAACGCCGGTTCGCGGCTGGCGAAACCCTGTTCGACGGGTACGCCAAGTACTTTCTCGCGATCCCGGCCGTCATTCCTGGCGTACCAGATGTCTTTGCCTCTCGAATACACAAACGCGTTGGTGCCGCTGGAATAATGTGGCGCCGTCGCGTTTTCGATAACCATCGTTGACGTCGGGCTGCCCAAGGTTCCCACGCTGTTGATGGACTTACCCGCAGCCTGGATCTGGGTAAACAGGATCTGGTCATTCCCGGGTGACCAGCTTGGCGAACTCGCCGGGTAGTCTGCATGCGTTAGCTGGAGCGGATCGCCGCGCTGCAGATTCCTGACCCAGATTTGTGGTGAACCACTGGCATCACTGACGTAGGCCATCATGCGGCCGTCGGGGGACAGGCTGGGCTCGGAATGCGAGCCGGGAAAATCGGTGGCCAGTGACAGCGTGGCATCGGCAAAATTATCGAGAACCGCTGCAGCGGCTAGCGGCTGCTGCTCGCCGCGCATCCAGAGCAGGATCGGAACGGCTACGAGCGCGACCGCAAGCAGTGCAAGTACATATGCAAAAAACGGCTTGCTCTGTTGCCCCGGCACGCTCTCGGCAGTTGCTGGCTCGCCGGCCGTAACCGCAGCGACGAACTGGTAACCACGCCCCTTTATGGTCGCGATGTAGTCCGGCGCCTTGGGATCGTCGGCCAGTGCCTGCCGCACTGCCGAGACCGCCTGGTTCAGGTTGTTTTCTTCTACGACGATGCCAGGCCAGAGTGCCTCGAGCAGATCGGACTTGCTGATCAGCTCGCCGTTGCGCTCAAGCAGGTACAACAGCAGGTCGAACGCCTTGCCACGCAGCGCAATGCTGCTGCCGTCAGCACGCAGGAGCTGGCGCTGCTCCGGATGCAGACGAAAAGGCCCGAATGCATAGCTTGTATGGGTGTCCGTCGCCGACATGTTGCTGTTTCCAACGTCATTTCACGCTGATTCAGGGTAATTCACGGGCCGACAATGCCCGCCGCTCCCGCACTGGCCATTCTAAACCTCTGCGAGGCGAAGCTCGACTTCGCCCCGGCAACCTGGAAATTGAAGGAGCGAGACAATGGCGACGACTAGACAAGATTGGACAGTTTCGGGACACAAACAGCCAGCGGCACGAGTGCTGGCGATTTCCATCGTGGCACTGATCGGCCTTTATGGCTGTGGCGGTGGTGGTGGTGGCGGCGGGGGCGGCACGTCGCCGCCGCCTCCGCCCGTTACCGTCACACTCGACGATCAGGTACGCACGATGATCACGGCCGAGAGCTTGACGGGTGATCCGTCGGCTGGCCGCACTTTACCGTCAATCAATGACCCGCTCGCGCAGCTCGGCAAACTGTTGTTCTTCAGCAAAAGCCTGAGCGGTGAGATGGATACGGCGTGTGCTTCTTGTCACCACCCGGCACTCGGCGGCGGTGATGGACTCGCCCTGCCGGTCGGAACGGGTGCGCTTGATCCGGATGTGCTTGGCCCTGGCCGCAGTCGCGCGGATGGTTTGCCGAATGTCGGGCGACACTCGCAGACGGTATTCAATGTCGGGCTCTACGACACCGCGCTATTTTGGGATGCGCGGGTAGAAAGTATTGGCAAAGAGGCCGGGCAGAATGGCACCGGCTCCGGCATACGCACGCCGGAATCGGCGCTCAACGTAGCCGACCCGCTGGTGTCATCCGGCAGCAACCTGGTCGCAGCGCAAGCACGCTTTCCAGTGACCGTACCCGAAGAAATGCGCGGTAGTTTTCTACCGGGTGCAGATGAGGAAACTTTGCGTGCCCGGCTTGCTGCACGTATTGGTGACTACGGTGACGGAGCCGGTGAGCTTGCGAACAATAACTGGCTAAACGAATTTCAGACAGCGTTTGCGAGTGCGTTGCCAGCGGATCAGCTAATCACGTTCGACAACATCGCACTCGCAATTGGCGAGTACCAGCGTTCGATGATCTTTGTCGAGACGCCCTGGAAATCGTACGTCGAAGGCAACCTCAGTGCGATAAGCGCAACCGCAAAACAAGGGGCTCTGCTGTTCTTCGGCGATCCTGCGCAGGAGCGTCTGGGTTGCGGTGCCTGCCATGGCGGCGATTTCTTTACCGACGAGCGCGCGACTATTGTTGGCTTTCCACAAACCGGTCCCGGCAAAGGCGATGGCAGCGCAGGCGATGATGATTTCGGTCGTGAACAACAAACGGGAGATGCTCAGCATCGCTACATGTTTCGTACACCCAGCTTGTTGAACTTGCTGGCAACCGCGCCGTACGGGCATACCGGTACGTTCTCGTTCGAATCAGCGACGGCGCACTACTTTATTCCTGAAGACACGTTTGCAGCTACTTTTCCGAATGACGATGTCTGCAACATAGATCAGTTCGCCACGCACCCCGATTGCGCGACCTTGTTCCCGAACACGGTCAGCAACAGCGAAGCGGCGTTACTGGAGGTCGGTCGACAACGCAGCACTGATCCAACCCTGACATTCCCGGATCTGTTCTTCAGCCCACCGTCAGACGGGCCACCATTATTCGCGTTCATGGAAGCGCTAACCGACCCCTGCACATTGGATCGCACCTGCCTGGCGCCCTGGATTCCCGAGTCATCGGAAGCCCCAGACGACAACCTGCTGAACGCAGTCGACAACAACGGAGACCCCCTGTAGCGACGGCAACTGGAGACTGCGACCCGATTCAATAACCGAGTCACAGTCTCCGATTTTTTTTAGCTGGATTCGTTTACGCGTT
>JBBKWB010000099.1:0-6082 GCA_037968755.1 Woeseia sp. | reverse complement strand
TTGGGCGACCTGCGGTCGAAGCCGACAATATCATCAAATCGTCCGGCAAACTGCCGCATAACGGCACCACCAATCGTTCCATTGGAGCCTGTAACAATGATAATCCCGCGTTCCGTTTTAATACCAGTCTCTGTATCCATAACTGTCCTTCCCGTCCAAATATTCAATTCGGACAATGTTTATAAATTTTGGGCGCGCTCACATCATAATCCAGCCTCCCCAGCCTCGAGAAGATGCTGAGCGAGAGCAAAGCTGTTCAGGCTCTCCAATTCGAAACTGCTCAACCCATAAACCTGCCCGGCCAAGGGGGATCTGCACTTCAAAGATCACGAAATTTTTCAACCGTTGACAGTGCAATCTCCTGCTCTTCATCTGTCGGGATTACCCATGTCTCTACCGAACTGCCCTTTGCGCTAATCTGCATTGCGGTGTGCCCATTTGCCGTTTTGTTACGCGCCTCTTCTAAACGAAGCCCTAGAAATGCCAACCCCTGGCAGATTCGACTTCGCATGGAGGCCGAATGCTCACCGATGCCACCGGTGAAAGCAACCGCATTCAATCCTCCCAACGCAGCGGCATACGCGCCGATGTATTTGCGGGCGCGGTAAGCGAAAACCTCCAGCGCCAATTCCGCCTGCTCATTTCCATCCAGCGCCGCTTGTTCCAGATCGCGTACATCTGCGCTTAACCCTGACAGACCGCGCAGTCCGCTTTCGCGATTAAGCAAACTGTCCACTTCGTTCGCCGTCATGCCCCCTGTGCGGATAAGGTACAAGACGAGACCGGGATCAACATCGCCGGAGCGTGTACCCATGACCAACCCTTCCAGCGGCGTGAATCCCATGCTGATGTCTACACTCTGACCATCCGCTACCGCGCAGACACTGGCGCCATTTCCCAGGTGACAAGTAACAATTTTCGTTTCTTGCGTGCCATGCCCCAGATACCCAATCAGCTGCCGGGACACGTAAGCGTGTGAAATGCCGTGAAATCCATAGCGACGCAAGCCATAGCGGGCGCATAGTTCGGAAGGTAAGGCGTAGGTATAGGCAACTGGCGGCAGAGTCCGGTGAAAGGCTGTGTCAAATACTGCCATCAGCGGAGTCTCTGGCAGCGAGCGCTTCACCTGCTCAAGCACGGCCACGTCCACCGGGTTGTGCAGCGGAGCCAAGTCTCCCAAAGCACGCAGTTCGCCGAGTACGGACGGGGTCACGCGCGTAGGCTCCACGAAACGCGCCCCGCCATGCACTACGCGACATCCCACAACATCAATCGTCATAGCGGCTTGGTTGTTCTTACCCGCGTAGGCGAGAAGCCGACGGATCGCCTGTTCCACAGCTTGAGCTGGCGTCTTCGCCTCAACCGTCGCATTCACGGTCTCCCGGGTCGCCGCAGACATTGTAAGTTTGGCTCGCGGCGACTTGATTGGCTCAATGTTCCCGCTCACCAATACGGTTGCAGAATCCCTTGTGGCAGATGCTGCGTTCAAATCGAGCATCTGATACAAGCCGAACTTCAACGAGGAACTGCCAGGATTGAGAACAAGAATATTCACGTCATTAAACTCCTATGCTGACGGTTGATCAGAGAGAAACAGGCCCCATATTCTCGGTCTGGTACGAGGCCCCGGCTTAATACGGCCACTTCCAATGGCGGATTTCCGGCATGTCTTCGCCATGTTCATGAATGTACTGCTTGTGCTCAAGCCGCTTGTCGCGCATCGCCTGCTTCACTTGCGCGCCAATACGTTCAAGCTTCGGTACGCGGTCAATCACATCCATCACAAGGTGGAAACGATCGAGGTCGTTTAGAACGACCATGTCGAACGGTGTAGTGGTTGTTCCTTCCTCTTTAAATCCACGTACATGAAGATTCTTGTGATTCGTCCGCCGATAGGTCAGTTGGTGAATCAACGAAGGATACCCGTGAAAGGCGAAGATAATCGGCTTGTCCGTCGTAAACAGGGAATCGAAGTCCGTGTCAGAAAGCCCATGCGGATGCTCGCTCGCGGGCTGAAGCGTCATTAAATCAACGACGTTGACGACGCGTATCTTCAATGTGGGAAAATGTTGGCGGAGGATATCCACAGCCGCCAGCGTCTCTAAAGTTGGCACGTCTCCGGCGCACGCTATCACCACATCCGGTTCGACGTACGCGTCATTGCTCGCCCAGTCCCAGAGTCCAATCCCGGCGGTGGTGTGCTTGATGGCGGACTCCATCGCGAGAAATTGCAACGCGGGTTGTTTTCCAGCAATGATGACGTTGACATAGTTGCGACTCCGCAGACAGTGATCGGTGACGGACAGCAGGGTGTTCGCATCGGGCGGCAAGTACACGCGCACGACCTCCGCCTTTTTGTTGATGACATGATCAATAAAGCCGGGGTCTTGATGGGTGAAGCCGTTGTGATCCTGTCGCCAAACGTGCGAGGTCAGCAGGTAGTTGAGCGAAGCGATGGGTCGCCGCCACGGAATGTGGCGGGTGACTTTCAACCACTTGGCGTGCTGGTTGAACATCGAATCAATAATGTGGATGAACGCCTCGTAGCAGGAGAAGAGGCCGTGCCGCCCAGTCAGGAGATATCCTTCGAGCCAGCCCTGACACATGTGCTCGCTCAAAATCTCCATCACACGACCATCCGGTGAGAGGTGATCATCGCTGGGCAGGATCGCGGCGGTAGAAACCCGGTCGGTCACTTCAAAGAGGGCGTTGAGTCTGTTTGAATTCGTCTCGTCCGGTCCCATCACGCGGAAATTCCGCGCGTCTTCGTTGCGCTTCATCACATCGCGCAAGAATTGTCCCATCACGCGCGTCGCTTCCGCATTGACCGTCCCCGGTTTGGGAACGTCAACGGCGTAATCGCGGAAATCCGGCAGCTTCAAATCTTTGAGCAGTAACCCGCCGTTGGCATGCGGATTAGCGCCCATCCGCCGATCGCCCTTCGGCGCTAACTCAGCCAACTCCGCTATCAATTTCCCGTTCTCATCAAAGAGTTCTTCGGGCTTATAACTGCGCATCCATTCTTCAAGCATCTTCAAGTGTTCGGGCTTGCTTGCCAATTCTGCTAATGGAACCTGATGCGAGCGAAATGAGTTTTCAGTCGGCAGGCCATCTACGAACTTCGGGCCTGTCCAACCTTTCGGGGAGCGCAAGACAATCATTGGATACTGCGGGCGATGCGAAAAGCCGTTCTCGCGCGCATCTTTCTGAATCGTCTGAATCTCTGCGATCACGGTATCGAGCGTTGCCGCCATGAGCTGATGCATCGTTTCGGGGTCATCGCCCTCCACGAAGTAGGGTTTGTAGCCGTAGCCGACAAAAAGGCTCGCCAGTTCATCGTGGCTGATGCGCGCCAGCACAGTCGGGCTTGCAATTTTGTAGCCGTTCAAATGGAGAATCGGTAGTACCACGCCGTCGCGCTCTGGATTAAGAAACTTATTGGAATGCCAGCTGGTCGCCAGCGGTCCGGTTTCCGCTTCGCCGTCGCCGACGACGCAGACTGCGAGTAAGTCTGGATTGTCGAAGACTGCACCATAAGCGTGCATCAGCGAGTAACCGAGTTCGCCGCCTTCGTTAATTGAGCCCGGCGTTTCTGGAGCAACATGGCTGGGGATGCCGCCGGGAAATGAGAATTGTTTAAAGAGCTTCTGCACGCCTTCGCCATCCTGCGAGATGTCAGGATAGAACTCGCTGTAGGTACCTTCAAGATAGGTATTGGCAACAAGGCCGGGGCCACCATGACCCGGGCCGGCGACATAGATCGCGTTCAAATCATGCAACTTGATGAGGCGATTGAGATGCACATAGATAAAATTAAGCCCCGGTGTCGTCCCCCAATGACCGAGCAGTCTGGGCTTGACGTGTTCGAGCTTCAACGGCTCGCGCAGTAGTGGATTGTCGTACAGGTAAATCTGCCCGACGGAGAGATAGTTCGCCGCGTGCCAGTAAGCATTCATGCGTCGTACTTCTTCTGCCGACAGCGGTAGTGTTTCTTTCAGTTCATTTGTATTCATTTTTCGTTTTAATCCTTTAAGGTCTGTAAGAGACCTGTTTCATGCGTTCATCGTGACTGGTTTAGATCTGACGAAATGCTCTCGACAGACCTCATGATCCAGCCTCCTCTAAAACCCGCTCGCCGCAAGCCGCCGACGATGTAGGGGCAGTTTCGCATCAACCGCCACAATAACCCTGTACGATAATTTTCGATCATCAAAATAGTCGGCCCTTCATTAAGCCCAAAATGCCACGGCGATACCCAGCCGTGGGGATTGCCGGAGGCAACAGGGTAGGTCGGATTGAAGGATGCCTTGAAGCCGTAGCGGTTAGACTCTGTTAATTTGAGGTCATGAATGCAGTAATTGAGAACGGGAAGCACAATCTCGGGCGCGAATGGCAGCGAGGCCACCACGACCCACGGCGCGATAGTGCCGTCGTCGGGCCCGTAGGGCACACCGCGCGCCGCGTAATCGAAGAACTGGCGCTCGATGCCGACTACGTTGATAGTGTCCGGACCGGGACCTTCGCTCGCGGTCAGTCCCCAACAATGCCTGCCATAATGCACGAACTTGAGCGGGTTGTCGATGGCGTACTCACGTTGCACATAGGTCGCGCGCCGACTGTTCTCGAAATAGTCACTACCCTTGGCACGCATGAAGGCATCCTGGATATCACGAAAGTCGACCCAGATATGAGAGAGCTGGTGTGTGAAAAGCGGTCCGGCATATAGATAATCATACCCATAGCACTGTTCCCAGCGGTAGGTGGCAGCCCACGCCGCATAGGCGCTCCTGGGCAGCGGATAAGTCGGCGAACCCAGTCCCAGGATATACAACAGCAGCGCTTCGTCGTAGCCTTCCCAACGGTACTTGAGAAATCCGCTTTCGGCCTTCCAGCCGTGTGTGACTGTTGCGCCGCCGTCTTGCGCCCACTGCCAATCTGCACGGCGATAGAGCGCGTCGGCAAGGGTGCGGATCTCATGCTCGTCGGCCGTATCTGCCTCAAAGTACATTCCTGCCGTCAACGCGCCGGCCAGCAGAAACGCGCTGTCTATCGTCGACAGTTCGCATTGCCAGGCACGCCGGCCGGTCTGCATATCGAGAAAATGGTAGTAAAAGCCCCGGTGGCCGGTCGCGTCGGGTTCAGGACCTTGCGGACTGTTCCAGAAAAAACGCAGCGTCGTCAATGTTCGTTCTGCCGCCGCGGCGCGCGACATGAATCCGCGCTCGACAGCCACCGGATAAGATGCCAGCGCGAAACCGGTGGCGGCAATACTGGCAGGCCAATCTGCTTCGGTCTTGTCGATCACCAGCCCATTGGCTGGATTCGTCTCATATAAAAAGTAGTTGAATGAGTCGTGCTGCAGCTTTTCCAACTCGGCATCGACGCTTAGTTTCTTACTGTTCATGGTTTCACCAATCGGCGCGTTGCGGAGCGGCTTGACTATTCGAGTTGTTCAACCGGTTCCGGGCTGCGGTTGCTGACGACGACTTCGTGCCCGCCGCGCAATAGGCGGCGGGCCATATTAGCCCCCATTCTTCCTAATCCAATCATTCCGTACTGCATCTGTTTATGCTTCCTTATGGCCACGGGGTTGATCTTGAGATCGTAACACAGCGGGCAGCCTGACGACAGCGCCGTTTGGCCCATACATCACTCAGGACTGTGGGCGCCGGTGCCGTTGGCGTTTGCCTTTTTTGACCTCTTCCCTACTTCCGGTTGGGCATACGCTTCTGGCGCACGTTCAAATTCTGCCAGGCATTTTGGGCAACAAAGGGAATAGGCAATACCCTCATATTCAATAATGATGTGCGCTTTGCTGCGATTCATACGTTTACCGCATACAGGGTCTTTCAACATAATATACTATTAGTTCTAGGAAATTCTGTGGTTTAGAAAAAATGAGGCAAAATTGACTAAAAAGGTCTGCAAACCAAGAAGTCAATATGCCTCAACGAAAGTATAGTAAAGAACAAAGAAAAGTAGCCCAAGCAAATCCGCGTGTGATTCTGTCAGTAACCTATGCGGAGTACCGAGAAATAATAGAAGACGCGGAACGATTCCATCATTGGTTAGATGAAATGAT